>CAVWRM010000003.1:0-117897 GCA_963757525.1 uncultured Gemmatimonadales bacterium | reverse complement strand
TGATCGACGATCACGAGACGACCTTCGCCCGGGCATGTGTTCCCGCCCGCCATGCCGCGGTGAAGGGCGGGAAGATCAAGCTGTTCTGGGACCACGGCGACGCGATCGAGAGCGGGTTCTACGATAGCGACCACCATATCGGCACGGTCCGGAGCCTGGAGGACGTGCAGCTCCCCGATGGACGCTGGGGGGTGTACATGGTGGCTGACCTGTTCGACACGCCGAAGGGCCGGGAGGTCAAGCAGTATCTCCAGAGCGTCCTGGCCACCGGCGGCGAGACGGGTCTGTCGGTCGGCGGGCCGTCGCGGGGGGTCCGCAAGCGCCCGGGGCGGATGGACGGCCGTACCGTGGAGCAGATCACCGAGTTTTCCACTCCGGGAAATCAGCATCACCTCGATGCAATCCGTTCCGGATAGTGAGGTGCTGGCGGTCCGGGCGCACCGGAGCGGGAAGCGGCTGGCCACGATCGAGGAACAACGCGCGGCACTGAGGGCGCTCCCGCCGGGGTACGCGACCGCGAGGAACGGCTCATGGCGCTCCAGAGCTACCGCGTGCCCACCCTGGCCCGCGCGCGGTGATCGAGGCCATGACGACCGATCAGCTGCGCTGCCTGCTGGCTGCGGTGCTGATGGCCAAAGACGGATGGGATGCCGTCAGCACGGACCAGACCCGGTGAATATCAACACGATCTCTCAGCGGGAATGGGGCAGCCTATCCCCTGCGTCCACCAGCTGGTTGGCCCAGGTGGGCACGCTTGGCCTGCACGACAATGGAGATCCCGCGAGAAGCCAAGCCTATTACGTCGGATCTAGAGTATGGGAGTGGGGATGGCACGCGGCTCTCTACGGCTGGGCACCGGTTCCAGAAGAGCCATTGGGTTTCGCATACGCGCCATTCGAGCCGCACGTCCCGTTCGGCTCGCTGCCGTCGTGACGGGCTTACTGCAAGGCTCGCAGCATCACGACGAGCTAGACCGGAACGCTCTCCTCGAGCAGCAGGCGCCCATCATCCTCGGTCAGGACGACATCGCCGTCTTCGGTCAGCAGTGCACTATCGCCCGAGGACGTGACAGCCAGCATGTTCCCGACCTCTTCGGCGGACTCCTGAAGGTCGGGGAGGCCTCCATCCTTCCGTTTCGTGCTCGAGAGCTCGGACCTGGGCGGAGGCGCGGGCTGAATGGCTATTACCTGGTAGCCGACGGTGGCGATGAAGGTGTAACCGGCCAGTCTGCACAGCGTGTAATTCATGCCGGAAATGTAGCCCAGATGGCCGGGATACTATGACGGCGCGCGCGCTCACCCTGCCCCGCTGGTGGCACCGGGCGAACAAGACCGAGCAGGCATACTACGTCACCCAGCTCGGGCCGCGTCTACTCGCCGGCGAGATCATTTGGGCGGACTATGAGCCTGAGACGTTGATCTTGGGGGAGGACTGCCCATACACCCCGGACTTCCGGGTGATCCTGGCCGACGGCCTGATCGAGTTCCACGAGGTGAAGGGCCCGCACAAACCGGAGGATGCCATGGTGAAGATCCGAACAGCTCCGTTGCTCCATCCGTATCGCTTCCTGCTGTGCGAGCTGTCCAAAGAGGGACGATGGACGACCTCTCGCGTTGGCGATTGATGAAGAAGGCCTGGCCCCCCGGCCTTTTCATGTGACGCGATTGCCTGGGCCGGCCGGTGAGAAGCTGAAACTGAGCGCGGCGTCCCACTCGATCATCAGCATGAACTCGGTAAGGTGAGGCTCGTCAAAAATGTCGGTGTAATTGACGATACCACGCAGGTACAGGCGGGTGTCAGAGGAGGGGGAGCGGAACCGCATTTCCACGTCTGGCGGGAAGGGTCCGCCAATAATTGAAAGCCTTTGGGACTCGCCAGGCCCCAGCACGCCGGCCGTGTCCTCGCCAATCTCAACGGCCAAGTCGGCCTCTTTGACCTTACCCTCTACCACCGCCATGCGGGTTCCGAGACTCGTCACGTTGGCGACGGTTATCCCAAAGTTCTTCAATGGAACCGTGAACGTGTAGGTCCACTGCTTGTTCTGGGGAACGCGAGACGGCGGTCGCTCCGGGCCATCTCCTCGCAGGATGCGCCCCCGCAGGTGTTGCTTGTTGAACCTGGCCGAATCTTTCACCAAGTCTCTAGTCGCCTTCCACAAACCCAGAGTCCCCACCGCAAGAATCCCGGTGAGGACGATCATCCACAATTCGGACGACGATTCTTTCTGTGTCTGGTGGGCCATCTGGGCGGTAATAATCTGGTCGACCTGGGCGGGCGATATACGGACGACGACCGGCACGCTGTCGGTCCCGCGATGCGGTGGCTGGGTGTCGCGGCGTTCCATCTTCCGTTGTTGCTGCTGTGGGCGACTGGGTTTTCGTGGACTAGTGGATGGCTGTTGTGCAGCACCGGGTGCGACTAAGGAGAATAGGAGCACCGCCACCGTGAGGACGCGAGTGGGAGCGTTCATGCCCCCCAATGTGTAGACTACCGAGCGAGACGGCCACCTGCTGTCGCAAATCAGCAAACTTGGCGCGATCCGGCTATGCCTCTCGGCTCCGCGATCGCCTCGATCTGCTCGCCTTCGAGGCTCGGCTGGCCGGGTTCGCGGCGTCGTTGATCCAAGCACTCTGGGATACCATCGATGGAAATGGACGCTCAAACTCAGGATGACTTTGGCGGAAGCCATTCGGACTCGGCGCTCCTGAGTGCCCAGCCAAGTCCATTGAGGGCGTCCCGAAGTTGATTCAGAACGAGCTCCGGTCTCGAATCGCTCCGGCCGTCGAGACCTCCCACCAACTCGTCTACGAGACCAACCAGCGAGGGTGGTTCGACTGGCTCAGCCTCGAGAGGGAGACCGTCGCCGCTCAGGAATTGGGCGGTTGCTTTTATCTGCCAGTCTAGACCCTCCATCGCGTTCAGGGCGGCATAGGCCGCGCCACCGATCCGCTCTTCGACCTCGACCTGCGCCCTCTCTCCCTGCGAGCTCCGCCTGATTCGCTGACATCGTGACCTCTCAAGTTGGGTACCGGCTCGAATCGCCTCTCAGTCGTTTCTATGTACGCTATGGGTTACACCAATGCAAGAGGAAAAACTTGCCCTCCCGATATGGGGATGTATCGGCTCACTCCGAACCACGGTGCGTCCCCATATAGTGATAGATGGTACGCTATGCCGTATTTTGTGGCTATGCCAGTTACCCTACGGATTAAGGAACTTCGGGAAGCGAAGGGCCTGTCTCAGACCGAGCTGGCGGTGCGTTCTGGTCTTCGGAGGGCGACGATCAACCGGCTCGAGATGGGGCGGGTAAAGGGCGTGGAGTTCCACACGCTCGATGTGTTAGCGCGTGCGTTAGAAGTAGATCCGGCACTGCTGGTGGTGAGCGTGGATTCGAGGGGTCGGCAATCAGCTAGGGGATCGCATCGTTAAAACGAATCCGCCGCCCTTTGGGCGGCGGGATGTCAGGCGGTTATCAGCTGCTTTGCTGGATCACGTACCTCTGGGAGTTTCTTCGGCGCGCTGACCGCCGGCGCCTTGACGATCCAAGTAACTTCCCGCCGTTCCGGAAGCGGTGGCTCCTCGCCTGCCTCAACATAAGACTTGAGGAATGCGGCCAGCGCCGGGCCAGCTGCGGCCAAGGCCTCCTCGCGAGTCCGGCCAGCCGCGAAGAATTCTGGCAGTTCCGCCACCCGGATCTCGAAATGCGGGTCCTCGTTGGGCTCCCGGACCTCGAGTGGACCCTGCCAGCCCCACGAGAGATGCAGCATTTCAGCTAGGGTCATTACAACCTCCATCCTGCAAAATAGCCCTGGCGGCGCGCTTAACGTATACGGGGAGAAGCGCCCCACCGCCAGAGTCAACCAGGGGCTGTCTCCGGCCAGAGGGGGACTTCCAAGTCCGGTGGCTGGACGCCACTCCCCGCTCCTCCCACCCAGCCCGCTGCAACCACCGGGCCACCTGAGCATAGGTGTAGTTTGTGGCCTTACCTTCGAGGCAGGCGCGGATTTCGGTGCAATCCTTTGCGCTCAGCATCGCGGGGGTGTTGTCCTAGGGCTGCTGGACTTGGACGACAGTTACCTCGATGGGGGCGATCGAGTCTGGTCGTTCGTTGTCCACCAGGATTTCGAACGTATAGGTGCCGGGTTTATCGAATGTGGCCAGCTGAATCGGCAGCACGGCCTGCACCCGCCGAGGAGCTCCGCCCCCTCGCGGTGGGCCCAAATTGAACTCGCCATCTCCGATCGGCCGGACCAGATTCCCATCCTCGTCCATGAGTCGAATGTGAAATAAGTGATGATCCGCTTCGGCTCCATCTGCCTCAAGGCGGAAGACCAAGCAGATGGACGGGACACCGGCCGGGAACTGCCTTGCGTTGACGACGTTGAACTCACCCAGGATGTTGATCTTGTTGTCTGGGGTCGTGTTTGCGGCATCAGCGAGCAGACCGAGTGTCAAACGCATCCCTAGTTTTCTCCCTTCCGTTTTGAACTCTCAACGTCCGCCCCGGCGTACCCTCCTCCGGTTTCCTGGGAGAGTATTGTCACGGAATGGTGCAGAAATATGGTGCGCGATGGCCAGCAATCAACACCGCTCGCTATCGCTCGAATCCACGAAAGACAAGGGCCGGAGCGATGTTAGCCGCCCCGGCCTGATGTTTCTGGATCTTGCAAAGCAGGTGCTCTCCCAGCTGAGCTACCGCCCCGGGAACGCTCTGGAGAATAGCGATCCCGGGCCCCCAGCGCCAAACGCCGGATACCGCCGCGGAGGCCATGACGTTCCTCTGAGGTCGCGCACCTGCATGGAAGAGCGCCGACGCTCCGGTTTCAGGCTGTTGTTCAGCTTTTGGCCTTTACCCTTGAGCCTTAAGCTTCTTCGCCATGTCCGGCTCGTCCGAATTTCTCGATCCCGCCGTCACCCGCTACCGCTGGCTCATTCTCATCGGCCTCATCACCTCGGCCATCATGGAGGTGCTCGACACCACGATCATCAACGTGGCGCTCCCCCAGATGGCCGGAAACCTGGGGGCGACCTCCCAGGAGATCAGCTGGGTCGCCACGGGATACATCCTCTCCAACGTCGTCGTCCTTCCGATGACGGCCTTCTTTACCGAGACGTTCGGCCGGCGGGTCTACCTCACCGCATCGATCCTCCTCTTCGCCGTCGCCTCGTTCCTCTGCGGCGTCTCCCACTCCCTCACCGAGCTGGTGGTCTGGCGCGTGATCCAGGGCGCCGGCGGTGCCGCCCTGCTCTCGACCGCTCAGGCGACGATCCGGCAGATCTTTCCCCGACGGGAACAGGGCATGGTGCAGGCGCTCTTCCTCCTCGGGCTCATCGTGGCGCCCACCTTGGGTCCCACGCTCGGCGGCTGGATCACGGACAACTACACGTGGAATTGGTGCTTCTTCATCAACGTACCATTCGCGATCGTCTCCACGTTCCTGGTCACGACCTTCCTCCGCGATCTGCCCGGACGGGCCCGCCGCCAGGGCGACATCGACTGGCTCGGCATCGGCCTCCTCATCCTGGGACTGGCCTGCCTGCAGTACGTGCTCGAGGAAGGCAACCGGAACGACTGGTTCGCCGACGCGCTGATCACCCGCCTGGCCGTCATCTCCGGCCTCGCGCTCGGCATCCTGCTCTGGTGGCAGCTGACGTCACGGAACCGGCACCCGGTGATCAACCTCAAAGTGCTGCGGAACCGGGAGCTGGCGGCGTCGATCTTTCTGTTCGTCTCGCTCGGATTCGGGCTCTACGGCGGGACATTCATCTTTCCGCTCTTTACCGAAACCATCCTGAATTTCACGCCGACCGAGACGGGACTGGCCCTGCTCCCCGGCGGCATCGCCACCGGCATCACCGCCCTCATCTGCGGCCGGCTGCTGAACGGCGAGCGTCCGCTGGCCGACGCCAGGGTGCTCATCGGCATCGGCGTCTGCGTGTTCGTCGCGGCAATGTGGACGCTGGGGCACCTGACGACAGACGCCGGAGAGGGCGACGTGCGGGCCGCACTCCTCATCCGCGGCGCGGGCCTGGGGCTGCTCTTCGTCCCGATCAACAACGTGGCCTATGCCAGCCTGGAGCCGCAGGACGCCCAGCAGGCGGCGGGCCTCATCAATCTCGCGCGCCAGCTTGGCGGCTCATTCGGCATCGCCATCCTGGCGACCTTCGTCACGGTCCGGACCCAGTACCACCGCGCGGATCTGGTCTCCAACCTGTGGCCGGGCAACCCCATCCTCGACGAGCGGGTCCGGTTGCTGACCATGAAAATGGCGGCGAGCGGGATGGGCCCCCTAGCCGCCCACCAGGCATCGCTCGCGGCGCTCGACCGCGAGGTACAGCGGCAGGCGTCCATGCTGAGCTACAACAATGCCTGGATCCTTCTCCTCGCCACCTTCGTGTTCGTCTCTCCCGCCATCCTGCTGCTCAGGAAGCCCAAGGGCGGTCAACGCCCGCCGGCCGGGGCGCACTAGGAGTCGCGGCGGCCCGAGATTTCCCGCCGCGATCCCGTGACCGCAATTTGCACCCCGGTGTCATTCTCCTCGACAGCGTCAAAAGCTTGAGAATTGTCTCGCGGGTCCGACCGGTTGATAGTGCAGAAGGGCCAGGATCACCCCGGGAAACGCACGGGAAACACTCATCAGCGAAAGACCTGCATGACCGAACGGAAGTTCGTGGCGCTCGACGGACGGATCTGGTCGGTGCGCCTCCGCCCCTACGTCCGGAAGGACGAAACCGGCAGCAACGTCACCCTCGAATTCGCCTCGAACGGTGAGGTGCGGGTCGTGAGCTGCCCGCGGCAGGAGTGGCACGTCGCCGACCCCGATCTTATCGCGCTGCTCGGCCGGTCGGTCGCCAGCGGCGCGTCGCGCATCGTCATGCCACCGCGGTAGGCGCCGCGAACTCTTCACCGGCGCGCCGGAGGTCCGCGGTCACCCGGTCCCAGTTGAAGAACTCCTCCACTGCCGTGCGACCTCCGTGTCCAAGACGCCGACGGAGATCCGGGTCGCCGAGGAGCGCCCGAACCACCTCCACCACGGCGCGGGTGTCGGCTGAATCCACGAGCACGCCGGTTTCCCCGTCACGAACAGCATCGGGAATGCCTCCGGTCCGCCCACCGACTACCGGGATTCCGCACGCCGACGCCTCGGTCAAGGCGATCCCGAAGCCCTCGATGAGCAGCTCCTCGGGCCTGGACAGTCCCAGATACAGCTCGGCGCAATTGTAGATGGCGGGTAGATCGGCGTCGGGCACCCCGGTCAGAAAACGCACCCGGTCGGTGACTCCGAGGCTCCCTGCGAGGGCCTCGAGCTCGGACTGCTGGGCGCCTGATCCCACGACGGCATAGCCCAGATCGGGATAGGTCTCGCGCAGAGCCGCCAGGGTCTTGAGTCCGGTGTCGATGCCCTTGTGGACCGCCAGCCGCGCCACGGTCAGGAGCCATCGGCCGCGATCGAGACCGTAGCGGGCCCTGACGGCGGTCGTGTCGATGCCAGGCCGGAAATGGTCGGGATCGGTGCCGAGCGGGACGGTTCGCACATCGAAGGCGTCGGGATCGAGCCCCATGTCCCGCATGACCTCGATGCACAGCCCGCGGGTCCACGCGCTGTTGGCCACGATCACCGTCGCGTGCCGGATCGCCATCTTCGCGGCCACCCGCTTGCGCGGCATGCGCCACAGGCGATGACGGAGCAGCAACAGCTCGGAGCCGTGGAAGATGATGCCGTAGGGAATCCCGTCCCGCCGGCGCAGCCACAGCGCCGGAAATCCCGCCGGCTTCAGGTTGCCGCACCAGACGAAGCGCGGCGAGAAGCTGCGAGCCAGCCGGCGCACTCGGTGCGACCACACGAGGAGGCCCTGAATGGTGCGGAGACGGGTGCTGCGAATGTTCACGCGATCGATGGGATTGGGAAATCCAAGGTCTACCGCTTCGCTGCCGGGAACCAGACCGGTCGAGACGAGCAGTGAGCCCGGGGGATAGCGCTTGGCCAGCTCCCCGGTGAGTCGTGCGATGCCGCCGCCGATCGGAGGAAAATCGTAGCTGAGGAGAAGCTGCCGCATCCCCAGCCTAGTGCCTCGTCCGTCCCACGAGCCCCAGCGGCACGCTCCGCGTTCCCGCCCATTCGCGCCGGCCACCGGCGGAGTCCTGCACCAGGAGCTGACCCGAGATGCCGCCATCCAGCAGGATCGCCGAGCGGCAGCCGAGCGCACCCATCACCGCGGCCATTTCGGGCGACGTCAGGCCGAACGGTATCCGGCCAAGCGTCCTGCCGAGCGCGTCGAATCGGGTCAGCGCGATGATGACGCGTCCATCATCGAGGGTTCCGAGCGCCAGCCGCGAGTCACGGTGGGCGAGATCCACGCCGCGTCCACTTTCCCGCAGCGGCGCGGGAACCTCGCCGTGGTCGACCAGCATGGGGAAGCTCTGGAATGCCAGGCGAGGCATTCCCCGCTGCCGCTCCGCGACGACGCTGTCCGGCGAGACGACGCGCAGTACCCCCTTCCCATCGACGACGACAGCTCCGGCGAGCGGCGCGTACTGAGGCCTGAGAATTTCGCGCCCATCGGACACCACCCACCCGTACGGCAACTCGCCCTTGAACTGACCGGCGTCGAGCGCCAGGGTGACGTCATCGCCGGCGTCGCCGATAGTCCAGCGCTTCCGGTTTTGGAAGGCAGGTGAGAGCGATAGATCCACCTCGCGGGGATCTACACGCACCACCACCACTCGCGTCCGCCACGCCTCGCTGGCCCCGTGCAGCAGAAGCTCGGCCCACTCCACGCCGCGCCGCCCCTTCTCCCATATCACTCGCGAGGCGAGTGTCCCCTCGCCGTGCCAGTGCCGGGGAGCGGCCTCGTGGCGCCACCACGTGGTCCAACCGTGGGCGTCGCGCACGGACAACGCATCGCCACCGTGGGGTGATGCGGGGGCGAACCCGGCGATGGCCAGGGCGACCGTACCGATGACCGCCGCCGCGGCAAGCGCGGCGGCAGTCCGGATTCTGCTCGGCACCCGGCTAATACCCTGCACCGCAGCCGGCCATCGTGAGTTTGCGCGTCGAGTCGCCGACCGCCAGCAACGTCGCCTGATCCCCCGCTTTCTGTGCCTTCTCCGCCCTGGCGCTCAGGCCCTCCAACTCCTTCTGGTACTTCTGCGCATTGGCTGCCATGCAGGCGTTCATCGCGGCGGCGCCTGCGGGAATCCTGGCAACCGGCTGCGTGTCGGGCTGGGCGACCGGCGCAGGAGCCGGCGAAGGGACCTGCTTCGCGATCCGTCCTTCCTGCGCGTCCCGGATGCCGAGCAGCGACTTCAGCTCGCGGTCATGGGCCGACACAGCGGCCTTCTCCGAATCCGAGGCGCCACCCGGCACCTCGGCTCCCTGAAGAATCGCCGCGAGTCGTTCATTGATCATACTCATTTCGCTTCCGGTGAAGCCCGACGCCTTCAGGTTCGCCTGATCGGCGCGGGTATCGATCGCCCGCTTGACATCCCAGTAGTCACTCGGCCGGTTCGGCTGCTTCACCGTGCAGCTCGGATCGATCAGGGCCTGCACCGAGTCCCCATACATCTCCTGGCTCTTCCGGTCCTGCTTTTCCGCGGCGGCCATCATCTTGTCGAACATCGCCTGGCTCTTTTTCTGCAGCTTCTCGTCGCTCGCCAGCCGGGCGGAGTAGGTCCCCTTTGCCTGCTCGCACTTGGCAACCGCCGCCTCGTACGCGGCCGCCTCCCGGTCATAACGGGTTACCGGCGAGTCCTCCTTCGCCGCCTTCTCCCGCTCGGCCTTACCAGCGCGAAGCCCGGTCAAGAGACGATCGACCACGTCGGCACTCAGGACGATCGTGCTGTTGTCCCCGCCCATGCCCGAGTTCGCGGCGGCTCCGCTTGCCGGAGGCGAGTCGGGGGCCGCGGCGTCGACCGCCTTTTCGGCCGCCTTGTTCTTCATGGCTTTCTTGAGCGCGCCGAACTGGCCCCAGGCCGGGCTCGCCACGACGATGGACAGAAGCACCAGCGCGAGGATCCGGCCGATGCCGGCCGAACGGCTGTTCGGATTCCGCATTGTTCCTCCCTGAGGGTCTCGAACGGCCCCGCCGTCTCGGCGGGACCAATTCATCTGGAGCAGGTTGGGATGGCAAGAGGATGAACCACGATCCGAACGGGGAAGAATCTGCTGCACGAATCGTGTCGGAGCCAGTGGGACGAAGCGCAGGAAGGCTGGGTGGTACCGAGTCGGGGACATGCGTCATCCGGGTCGAGGTTGCCCGTATGACGTAGGGACGGTCACGCGATTCTCGCCGGCGGGTGTGGCGGGCTTGCTACAGATGCCCGGCTCAGGCCGAGGAGGCCGACTCCGTCGGCGGCACCGGATTCAAGGCGCCGATCCGTTTCCGAAGCATCGCCCGCTCGCGCACGTTGAGCGTCAGGGTCGCGGCCCGCTCGAACTCGGCTCGCGCCTCGTCGAGCCGGCCGAGCTTCTCCAACAGGTCGCCCCGGACGCTGGGCAGCAGATGGTAGGACTTGAGGGCGGGCTCCGAGGTGAGGGCATCGACCACCTCGAGGCCGGCCGCCGGTCCGAAGGCCATGGCCAGTGCCACGCCGCGATTCAACTCGATCACCGGCGACGGGGTGAGCTGGGCGAGCGCGTCGTACAGCGCGGCAATCCGCGCCCAGTCGGTATCGCCGGCTGTTCGGGCCCGCGCGTGACACGCGGCGATCGCCGCCTGCAGTGCGTAGGGGCCCAGCGTCCCCCCGAGCAGCTCGGCCCGCTCCAGCGCCGCCAAGCCCCGACGAACCAGGACGTAGTCCCACCGCGCCCGGTCCTGATCGAGAAGCAGCACCGGCTCTCCTCCCGGTCCGGACCGTGCCCGCAGCCGCGAAGCCTGAATCTCCATCAGAGCCACCAGCCCGTGGACTTCGGGCTCCTGCGGCGTCAGCTCGGCCAGAATGCGGCCCAGTCGAAGCGCCTCCTCGCAGAGAGAGGGCCGCGTCCAGTCGTCGCCGGCGGTTGCCGAGTAGCCTTCGTTGAAAATCAGGTAGATGACCTCGAGCACCGACGAGAGCCGGGCCTCGAGCTCCCCACCGCGAGGCACCTCGAAGGGCACGTGTGCCTCGGAAAGCGTTCGCTTGGCCCGGACGATTCGCTGAGCCAGCGTCGACGCGGGGACCAGAAAGGCGCGCGCGATCTCCTCGGTCGTGAGGCCGCCCAGCAGACGCAGCGTGAGGGCGACGCGCGCCTCGGTGGAGAGCACGGGATGGCAGGCGACGAAGACGAGCCGCAGCAGGTCGTCGCCCACATGATCGTCGAGTGACGCGTCGAGATCACGGACGGCATCCTCGAGGCGCCCCTCCAGCTCGCGCCCGAGCTGGGCCTGCTTCTGCTCGAACCGTGTGCTGCGGCGGAGCAGATCGATGGCGCGGTGTTTGGCTGTGGCCATGAGCCAGGCGCCCGGATTGTCGGGAACCCCGGTCGTCGGCCACCGCTCCAGCGCGGCCACGAGCGCGTCCTGCGCGAGATCCTCGGCCAGGCCCACGTCGCGCACGACGCGGGTGAGGGCGGCGATGAGGCGGGGGGACTCGATTCTCCAGACCGCCTCGACCACCCGATGCGTCTCCGGAACCGTCATGCCTTTTTCGCGGCGATCTGGGTCCGGACCCGGTCTTCACGCTCACGAGCTTCGGGGGTAAACGCCTCCCCGAAATCGTCCGCCTCGAACACCTGCCGGATCTCGATTTCGGACTCGCCTTCCATCGGGTTGGGGCACCGCTTGACCCACTCGATGGCCTCCTCCTTCGACTTCACCTGCCAGAGCCAGAAGCCGGCGATCAGCTCCTTCGCCTCGGTGAACGGCCCATCCACCACGGTCCGCTTGCTCCCCGAAAACCTGACTCGCGCGCCCTTCGAGCTTGGCTGGAGACCCTCGCCGGCCAGCATTACCCCGGCCTTGACCAGCTCCTCGTTGAACTTTCCCATCTCGGTGAGAAGCTGCTGGCTGGGAAGGACACCGGCTTCCGACTCCTTCGTGGCCTTCACGATCACCATGAACCGCATCGTCGTATCTCCTTACAGGCGTGAAGGCGGCGGGTCTGCTCTCGATGATTTCTCCGCCGCTCATTCCTGCGTCGAACGAGCGCCGGGGAAATCGACATCCTGCGCCGTCTCCCCCCTTATCGAGCCAAGTTATTCGACGGCCACCACATCTCATCACACTACCTGCGCCTGGCCGCGACCGCACGCCTCGCAAAGAGGGCGATGGGTACGCCGATCAGAAACATATGCACCAGGACGCTGAGACCGATCCACAGCGGGTGCTTCGAGCCCGAGCGGGGCGCCGCCGAGACTGGGACCACCACGTAGTTCATGATCATGTACAGCAGCAAGCCGTAGCCCGCGCCGCAGAGCACGGCCCGCTCGCGGAGGAGCGGCCAGCGGACGGCAACGAGGTAATAGGTCACCGACATGGAGGTGGCAATGAAGAAATGCAGGCCGAGCCCGAGCGCTGCCGTGCTCCACCCGCCGTCGAAGCTAGCCTGGCCGAGCAGACCCGAGGCCACGGATTGGAGGATGCGCTGCGCGGAGACGTCGGCCTTCAACGCCCAGAATAGGCAGGCGTACACGATATCGAGGGTGCCCGCCACCAGCCCGCCCGCCAGTACCAGAGCGGCTGGAGACGACGGTTGCGCCGGCATTGCCGATGAGGTCACGCCGTGGGTCCTCCAGAGGGTTCCAGGTCGCGCCAACGGATGCGACTGACAGGATATCGCCGGGAAAGGTCTGGCAGTAGTGCCAATCTGGCGAGAGTCGGGCAGGCCAATTGCGGGGACGGCCGCTACATTGACCTCATGGCGTTTCATGTGAGCCTTGCCGGCCGCAAGAATCTGGCGGGAGAGATCTACCGGCAGCTTCGACAGGCGATCCTGGACCGCCGGCTGCGTCCCGGAGATCTGCTCCCGCCCAGCCGGGAGCTGGCTCGCAGCCTCAGCGTGTCGCGGACCACGGTCACGGTCGCCTACGACCGCCTGGCCGGCGAAGGGTTCGTCCGGGCGCGCGTGGGGTCGGGCACCCGGGTGAGCGCCCAGGTCGGCGCTACGGCGGCCAACCGGCGACGATCACGGCCCGATGGGTCGTTGACCCCTCGTGCCCTGTGGCGAGGCATTCCGCTGTCCCGGGCGTTCGCGAAGCCGGCAGCCTTCGACTTCCGAACCGGCATACCCGATCCTTCGCTCTTTCCTTTCGATGCCTGGCGCCGCCTGGTATCACGCCAGCTCGGCCCGGAGGCCTTGGCCGCGGGCGTCTACGCGCACCCTGCCGGCCATGCGCCGCTGCGGGAAGCGATCGCGGGTCACCTCGCGGTCTCACGCGGCGTCAACGCCTCCCCCGACGACGTGACCATCACGAATGGCACTCAGCAGGCCCTCGACATCATCGCGCGGACGCTCGTGTCACCGGGCGATCGCGTGGCCGTCGAGGATCCGGGATACCCCCCGCCCCGCCGGCTGTTTGAGTCGCTCGGCGCGCGGGTGACTGGGGTACCGCTCGACCGCGAGGGGCTCGTCGTGGACGCCCTGCCGCGGCGCTCCCGCCTGGTGTACGTCACACCCTCGCACCAATACCCGATGGGCATGTCGATGTCGCTGTCGCGGCGGCTGGCCCTGCTCGCGTGGGCCGACCGCCAGGACGCCGCGATCGTCGAGGATGACTACGACAGCGAGTTTCGCTTCCGCGAGCGTCCGATCGAGGCGCTGCAGAGTCTCGATGCCGGTGGCCGGGTGATCTATGTGGGAACGTTCTCGAAGACCATGCTGCCGACGCTGCGGCTGGGGTTCGTGGTCGCGCCGCCGTCGCTCCGCGACGCGCTGCACCGGGCCAAGTGCCTGACGGACTGGCACACCCCGCTGGCATTCCAGGCGGCATTGGCGGCGTTCATCGAGGAAGGCGGATTCGGGCGGCACGTCCGCAAGCTGAGCAGCGTCTATCGGGTGAGACACGAGGTGATCGTGGAGACACTGGGCCGGGCGTTCGCGGACCATCTCGAGGTCGTTCCGTCGGTGGCGGGGCTTCATGTCTGCGCCGTGGCGCGGGGGTCCGCGGCCCGCCGGATCGGCGCCGTGCTCCGCGACGCGGCAGCCCTTGGGGTGGGGGCTCAGGACCTCTCGAGGTTCGCGATCGGCCCCGAGGGTCCGGCGGGCATCATGCTGGGATACGGAGCGGTTCCGACGGCACGGATCGGGGAAGGTCTGGACCGTCTGCGGTCGGCATTCGGTTAGCAGGCAGCGGTACCACGAACTGCAGCTTGCCGTTGGGCGCCATCGGGATCTGGTCCACGATCTCGAGGGCGATCTGGAAGTCGCTGCCCACCTCGGACTCCACCATGTGGGTGAGGGCGTTTCGCTGGCCGTCGGACGGCTGCCGGCGCGCGTCCACCAGGAAGCGGAGCCGGCGGCCCGGCTCTTCCCGAACCTGGAATCGCCTCACCCACTCATGGGCCTCCGCGCGGGCAAACAGACTGGTGATGAGCGGGGTAGTGATCAGCGCGCCCGAGGGCCGGCGGATGGCATGCGCGGTCCGGCCCTGCACCCGGGTCATGACGCCGAGGCCGCGGCCGCAGTCGCAGCGACCGGGGAGCCGGGCCGTCATGTCGCCCATCTTGTAGCGAATGAGGGGCATCGATGAGAGCCCGAGATTGGTCACGACGAGCTCACCCCGGGTTCCGTCGGGCACCGGGCGGCCGTCGGCGTCGAGCACCTCGATCACGAAGCTGTCGTCGTCCATGTGAAGCACATCGCGATGTTTGGGGCAGGACCAGGCGATCACGCCGCACTCGTTGGTGACGTACACGTCCACCGCCGGCGCGTGAAACGCCCGCTCGGCCAGCTCCAGGCAGCGATCGGTGACTTCCATCGCCGTGCAGAACACGGCTCGGGGCGGCTTCACCTCGGCGCCCGTGCTGAGGACGTGGTCGGCCAGGGCCTCGATCGCGCCGGCGTAGCCGGTGAGGATCGGAGGATTCATCTCCCGGACCCGCTCGAGCACCTGGGCCGGCGGCGCGTCGGAAGCCATGCGCTCCACGCGGGGCAGCATGCCCATCTTGCGCATCAGGGTGATGGGCCCGGCCCGATCTGGCTTTACCAGCACGGCTACGCAGACCTGGGCGTCCCACAGGCTGCAGCCGAACGCGGAATAGACCCTCCACCACCGGGCCGAGTACTCGGTCTCCTCCTCTTTCGATCGCATGAAGATGCCGGGGGTGCCCGTCGACCCCGACGTGCGCACCGTGAACAGCTCCGTCCGATCGACGGTCAGGAACGCATCGAGGCCGTGTTGGGTGATGGTGTGGCGATCGAGGAGCGGCAGGCGATCCAGGTCGTCGAGGGCTACGGCGCGATAGTCCGTGATCCCGGCCGCGCGGAAAATATCCCGGTAATAGGGGGCGGCGGCGGCCCTGGCCAGCAGGCGTTGGAGACGGGTCTCACGACGCGCCGCGAGCTCCGCCGGCGAAAGCCACTGCTCCCGCTCCAGGCGGAGCGAGGTCTGCAGCAACGAGTAGACGGCACCAATCTGACCAGCACCAGGAATCGGGGGAATGCGCATCGCCGGAGCTCCACGCGAGACGGGCCAACGTCGGAAGACCCGACGGACATGTATGCAAATGGGACTCCACGACGTGTCGGCTGTCGAGGCGGGGGCTGCACTGCAAGTTCTTGCGATCTCCGGCGGGTCACCCCCCAATCGGTGGGGTTTGCGCGACGGGCCCCGTGCAGCAATCGGCACGAGCGGTGTCTCGTTCCTGCGATTCCGGGAAGGTCGTGTGGCGCGGCGGCTACGCCGTGGGAGGAACGCGGTAACCGGACATGTGCAGGGTGTTGCAGGGACTGCGCGGGGGCCTGGAGTCTCAGCCCCCGCTCACGATGAGCACGATGGCCCCGAGGGCGCAGCCGACGCCGGAGATCTGCACCGGACTGAGGCCTTCACCGAGGACCACCCGCGCCAGCACCACGGTGCTCGCGGGATACAGCGACGAGAGGGTCACGACGGTGCTGAGCGGTCCCACCTGCGCCGCCAGCATGTACAGAGCGTTGGCGAGCATGTCGATGACGCCGCCGACGGCGGCGAGCGCGGCACTGCTCGCCGCCATCCCGACTCGGCGCCGTCCGGCCAGTGCCAGGCCGATGAAGAAGGTCACGGAGACGAGACGCGCCACCAGCAGAGGCCACATGCCGCCCTCGCGCCGGGTCTGGGCCAGGGCGAGGAAGAAGAATCCGATCGCGATTCCCGATGCGAGCGCGATCCCGACGCCGGAGGGACGCCTGGCTGCGCCCGGGCTGCTCTCACCGCTCGGCGACTGCCGGCTCACGAGAACGATCGAGGCGATGCCGAGCGCGATGCCCGCGAGGGCAAGCGGCTGCGGGCGCTCGCCCAGCAGCACGGCGACGATGACCGGAATCGTGACCGCGCACACGGCGGTGGTCGGCGCCACGACCGCCATGCGTCCGATCGCCAGCCCGTGGTACAGCAGCGCGACGCCGATGCCGCCGGTCAACCCCGCCGCTGCGCCCCAGAGCAGATCCGAGCGCGCGGGGGTGGCAGCCGGCAGCACCGGCATCAGCAGGGCGAGCAGTACGAGGCCGCTGGCCTGGGAGAGAATGACCACGGGGAGCGTTCCCACCCGACGGGTGGTGAATCCTCCCGTGAAATCGGCGGCGCCATAGAGCAGCGCCGATCCGATCGCGAGCAGATAGATCATGTCATTCCGGAGGCCGTGATCAACCCCGTGCACGGAACTGGTTCAACGGCCTCCGTGAGGTCGGACATCGAATCCTGGGCGGATCAGGGGGTGGAGCGGCTCTGCTCCTTCAGGACGGCGATGGCCTTGGTGCCGGCGGTGAAGAGCGCCTGGAAGACGCCCTTCACGCTGACCTTGGAGCCCTGTCGTGGCGGGGCGGCGCTTTGGCTGATGACGGTCAGGCTGCCGGTTTCGTCCCTGAGCTCGTAGCCGCCGCGACCAATGATACCCAGCGACTTGGTGACCTCACCCTGCACCCGCACGGTCTTCCCGTCGTACTTGGTGGAGTTGTCGAGCAACTGCCCGATGGGGGTGACGGACGCACATCCGGCGAGGAGCAGGGCAAGGCCGGCGAGCGACACGCGCGACAGCGGGTGACGAGGGCGCGGCGCAGACGTGGGCATGGTGGGAGGCTCCGAGAGAGAGACGCTGACACGGGACTGGACCGGCCGAATTTACAGCGCGGACGGGGCGGCGACCAGCGAGCCGGCCGCAGCATCACGCGAGCGTGGAGATCAGGTCTCCCTCCCCGCTCGCCTCGGCCGCCTTCCGGACCACATCGTCCAGCTCCTCCGGACCGCGGCGCCGGCATTCCCGCCTCAGGTCATCGATCTCGGAATCGATGAATCGTCCCAGCAGGGACTCGGTGGCGCACTCGAAGGCCGGCAGCTCCTTCTTGGCCGCGGAGTTGGAGTAGAGCGCCATCACGGCGCGGTCGTCGAATCGGTAGAAGGTGTACGTGGGATACAGCCCGAAGAGCCAGACATGGGACGGCTTCTGGTAGTCCCGCGCCAGCCGCCCGAAGTACCGGTAGGCGTCCACCACCAGCGCCGGAATCAGCGGGCCGTCGTCGAAGTGCTTCGACAGGGAAAACATGAGCTCGTGGTTCGCGATGTCGGGCAGGAAGACCTCGAGCGTCGTCCCTTCGCGGGCCAAGAACGACTTGATGGCCGCGTCATGGTTCTCCCGCCAGCGGCGCGAGTGGATGAAATAGAGAGCCATACGGCTCGACGAGGTGATCAGGTCGTCGAAGCGCGGCACGAAGCCCGCGAACGGACCGACCCGCGTGATACCGCCGGGCAGATCGGGTGCGGCGGTCATCCGTCGTCGAGGGTGAAGCCGACCTTCAGGGTCACCTGCCAGTGGGCCACCTTCCCGCCCTCGATATGGCCGCGCGTCTCGACGACCTCGAACCAGCGCAAGTTCCGCACGGTCTGCGATGCTTTGGCGACCGCATTCGCGATCGCCTGCTCGGCGCCTACGGGCGACGATCCGACGAGCTCGATCGTCTTGTACACGTGCTCGGACATGAACAGCCTCCCGGACTCGGTCGCTCCTCGTGCACCATACCCGCGCGCATTCCGGCCGGCAAGAGCGAGACGCGGCTTCCCCATCCCTCGAACGGCGAGGCGCACCGGTCGGGGATCTGACCGGTGCGCCTGGCGCCCGCAATGTGTCGTCGCGTCGGGAATCAGGCCATCACGGCGCGCCGTCCACCGGGAGTCCGCTCGGGACGGCGGCCGGCACCAGCGAACCCAGATTGCGCGAGGCGGGGTCGGTCAGCGCCTTGAGGAACTCCGTGATGTCATCCACCATCACCGGGGTGACCGGCATCTTCTTGAGCTTCGCATCGCGCGTCAGCAGAATGTCGCTCGCCGTCGGCTGCAGCGTGGCGCGGAGCAGCGGCTCGAGCTGGTTCGGGTCGTAGTTCCGCAGCTTGACGTCGGACTGCACGTAGTGGTCCACCCAACTGTGCAGATCCACGATGGCCCCGTCGTGTCCGTACGGCGCGGTGAGCTCCACGTTTCGGAGCGGCGGCGTGCGGAACTTGTACTTGTCTTCCGGTTTCTTGGTCTCCCGGATGCGGCCGAAGTCATCCTTGCCGTTGACGCCGTCGCCGAACCCGGGGCCCACCTGGGGCACCGCGACGTTGTGGAACTTGCCGTCGGAGAAGAGGGGCCCGTTATGGCACTGCCCGCACTTGGCGTCGCCCAGGAAGGCCTTGGCGCCACGGAGCTGCTGGTCGGTCAGCGCGTTGTCGTTGCCGGCCAGGAAGTTGTCCCACGGCGTGTTGGTCGCGGTGAAGACCGCGGTGATCCAGCAGCCCATGGCGTTGCCGGCATGAGCGAAGTTCATGTTATCGAAGCTGACGCCCGGATAGGCCGCCTCGAACAGGGGTCGATACTCGGGAACGGCCGCCAGACGCGCCATCGCGAGCTTCCAGATCTTCTGGGGCAGCGTGTCGGCGATGTTCGCCAGCTCGTTCCCGCCGTCCGCCCGCATCTCGGCCCGGGACAAGACGGGGAACATCGGCAGCGCGGAAACCGCGCCGCACTCGAGCACGGACCGCTGAGAGGCGGTCAACTGGGCGCCCGGCACGCGGATCACGCCACCGGCAGTCTTGAAGACGCGGCCGTCCCAGGTCAGCTTGTCCATCGCATGAGTATTGAAGAGCGATGGCGCGTTCCGGTGGACGAACTTGCCCAGGGGATGCACCCGCGCGGTGCCGAGACCCGTGGCGCCCTGACCGACGGCGACGCTGCGCTGGTCGATGGTGGCGGCCTTGGCCAGATGGCACGTCATACAGGAGATGTCCCGATTGCCGCTCAAGACCTTATCGAAAGCGAGCATGCGCCCGAGCTGCGACAGTGCCGGCCGTACCGGCGTCCTGGCGGGCACGGGAGTAACCCCGCGCGTGGCGGCGAGCTGCCGAACTTCGGCGGCCAGTGCGGCCGTCTCGGCCGAGGCCGCCGCGATCCGGGGAGTCGTGGTCGTGGCCACGGGATCGGGAGCTGTGGTGTTGTCGCCGCAGCCGGTGAGCCACACAACGGCACACATGCCGACAGTTCCGGCCAAGTTCCTGCTCGTCATCGATCGCCCCTGTGAGGAGTAACGCGTGGACGATCATCCACGCACCCCCCAGATGAGCGACTCCCGTGCCAATCGGTAGGACGACCTCCGTGCCAAGGATTGCAGCATGAGCAGTGACCTTCTCGGCGTTCTCCTGGTGGTCGTATCCTGCGTGGCCGGGTTGCTCCTGATCCCGTTCGGCCTTCCGGGCCTCTGGGTGATGGTGCTCGGCATCCTGGGCTATGGGTGGCTGACGGACTTTCGATCGATGGGCAGCGGCCTGGTGGTGCTCATCCTCGCGCTCGCGCTTGCGGGCGAAGTGATCGAAGGGTGGCTCGGATTCCGACTGGCCCGGCGCTATGGCGGCTCGAGCCGCGCGGGGTGGGGCGCACTGGCCGGGGGTCTCGTGGGCGCAATCGTCGGCGTGCCGATCCCGGTGGTCGGCTCGGTGATCGGCGGACTCGTGGGGGCCTTTCTGGGCGCGGCGCTATTCGAATACACCAAGGCGCGGCATTCGAAAGGCGCGGTGCGGGCGGGCTATGGCGCCATGCTCGGACGCGCCGCCGCTGCCGCCGCGAAGATGGCGATCGGGATCGTGATCGCCGTGCTTGGCGCTTATATGGTCTTCCGGAGGTAGTCGCGCTAGTCCCCGGTCGGCACGATGCCGGCGGTCTCGACCATCAGAATCACGGTCCGCTCCGGCGCGCGCGGACGATGCGGCACACCTTTCGGCACGACCACACCCTGACCCGGCCCCAGCTCGATCACCCGATCTTCCAGGTCGATCCAGAATCGGCCATCCACGACGTAGAAGAATTCGTCGTCCGCATCGTGCTTGTGCCAGTGATACTCGCCCTGCACGACCCCGAGCCGGACGACGGCATCGTTGACACGGCACAACGTCTGGTTGTACCACGGGTGAGTGCAGGCGGCCACCAGCTCGGGCACGTCGATCCGCTCGAGGGGCCCGAACTTGACGTCGAGAAGCGTGAGGTAGGGATCGCCGGCGGTGTCGGCCATGAGCATGCCTCTCAGAGACCCGGTTTGAACACCATATCCCAGACCGCCAACAGAAGCACGAGCAGGATCAGGCGGTACCCGAAAACCCAGCGCCCGAGCAGGAACGTCGCATGAACGCTGGCTTCCGCGTTCTCCGTCGCGCGCTGCAGCCGCACGCCGATGCGCCCCAGCCAGGCCGCGCCAATCAGGAAGGCGATCGCGAACAGCGCGACGCCGATGCGCACCCACCACTGGGCGAAGCCCCAGGTGTCGCTCTGGAGAACCAGCCACAGACCGAACACGAGGGTTGCTCCCGATGACGGCCCCAGAACGCGGGGGCCCACATACGCCAGGGTCCTGGCGTAGGCGACGACCGTGCCGGGCTCGCCGATCCGCCGCGCCCGCTCGGCGAGCACGTACAGCATCAACCCCCCGCCCAGCCAGATTATCGCCGACAGGATATGCGCGAACAAGAGCCAGGTCTCACCCGTTCTCATGGCACTTCCTCTCCCAAGAATCGTAGTGAGTCTCGAGTGCCACTCCCCCACCTCCTCACGATAGAGACGATCTCCCGAGGGTGGTAGAGCCAATGTCGGCGTCCTGGACGAGGCCAATATGACCATAACCCTGCCACACGCGCCCACCGCGACAGCCACCACCGCCCGCCTCACGGCCATCGACGTGATCCGCGGCACGGTGATGGTGCTGATGGCGCTCGACCACGTTCGAGTGTACTCGGGACTTCCGGCCGGAGGCCCCACCCCCGGAATCTTCTTCACCCGTTGGGTCACTCATTTCTGCGCGCCGGCGTTCATCTTCCTGGCGGGCACGAGCGCGTACTTCCACGGGCGCCGGCAGCCGGATCTCAGCAGCTTTCTGGTCACCCGAGGAGCGTGGCTGATCCTGCTCGAGCTCACTGTCGTCCGGGTAGCCTGGACCTTCAATCTCGAGTTTGCCCGCTATGAGATGGCCGGTGTCCTCTGGGCGATCGGCTGGAGCATGATCCTGCTCGCGATTCTGATCCGGCTCCCGCTTCCGATCATCGGCGGCGCCGGGCTGGCCATCATCGGCGGCCATAACCTGCTCGACGGCCTCATGCCGACCATCGTGCCGTCGCTGACTGACGACGTCGCCGCGGCACTCTGGAAAATCGCATACGTCGGGTTCTACGCCGGACCGATCCGCTTCGGCGCGCACGGCCCCAGCCTGATCGTGCTGTACTCGGTCGTGCCCTGGGTGGGCGTGATGGCGGCGGGATACGCGTTTGGCGCCGTGCTGCGGCTCGAACCTGCGCGGCGAGACCGGACGTGTCGAGCGATAGGGCTGGGCGCCATCGCGCTCTTCCTGCTACTCCGCGGCTTCGATCTCTACGGCGATCCTCGTCCCTGGCAGGGGGCCGGTGGGCCGGATGCGCCGCGCATGCCGGGGTTGCTCGCCTTCCTCAACACCACGAAGTATCCGGCGTCGCTCGATTTCCTCCTGATGACCCTGGGCCCGACCATCGCCCTGATCCCGCTGCTGGGGCGCGCCCGCGGCGCCTTCGCCGGCTGGATGACCGCGTTCGGCCGGGTCCCCTTCTTCTACTATGTCCTCCATATCCCATTGATCCACGCGGTGGCGCTCGGCGTCTCGCTGGTACGGCAGGGCCGGGTGGTCCCCTGGCTCTTCGCCGATCATCCGATGGGAAATCCGCCGCCGCCTGAGGGGTACGTCTGGAGCCTCGGATTGGTCTACGTCGTCTGGTTGGCGGTGGTCGTTGCGCTGTACCTTCCCTGCCGGTGGTTCGCGGACCTCAAGGCCAGGCGGAAGGACTGGTGGCTGGGCTATCTCTGAGCCCGACCACATGACGCCGGAGACGGGATGAACAAGGAAAGACTCGAGGCGTTCAGTGACGGCGTCATCGCGATCATCATCACCATCATGGTCCTCGAGATGAAGGTGCCGCACGGCACCGCCCTCTCGGACCTCGAGCCCATCCTGCCGGTATTCCTGAGCTACGTCCTCAGCTTCGTGAACGTCGGCATCTATTGGAACAACCACCATCACATGCTCCACGCCTGCAGCCGGGTCTCGGCCGGTGTGCTGTGGGCCAATCTGCACCTGCTCTTCTGGCTGTCGCTGATGCCGTTCACCACCGGCTGGATGGGGGAGAACCACTTCTCGGCGCTTCCGACAGCGGTCTACGGCGGCGTGCTCTTCATGGCCGGCAATGCATACCTCCTGCTGCAGCGCGCCCTTATCCGGGTCGAGGGGCCCGACTCCACGCTGGCTCGCGCTGTCGGACGGGACGCCAAGGGTCTCACCTCCTGGCTCGCCTATCTCGTCGCGATCCCCGCCGCGTTCGTGAGCCCGTGGATCGCCGACGGGCTCTACGTGCTGATCGCCCTCATGTGGCTCGTCCCGGACCGCCGAATCGAGCGGCAGCTCAGGGGAGACGAGCGACCCGCTCAGAGCCAGCCGAGGATGCGGGAGTGAATGAAGCCCCAGACCACCATGATCCCGAGGAAGACGACGAGGGCCACGAAGCCGTACGGGGAGTCGCCGGCCGGGACGGTATGGGTGAAGTTCATGCCATAGACGCTCGCCACCAGGTTCGGCACCATGATGACGACCGTGATGGCCGTGAGACGCTGCATGACGAGGCCGAGCCGGTTGAAGGCGGAAAAGACGTGCACGTCGAGGGCCGCGCCGAGCAGGTCCCGATAGGTATCCAGCTCGGCCAGCACATGGACGGCGTGGTCCTGCACGTCGGCGAAGTAGGGCCGGAGTCCCTCGGGAATCGTCCGCTCGCGCCGCAGCACTTCGGCCAGCACATGGGTGGTCGGCGCGAGGAGCCGTGGCACCCTCAGCAGCTCCTTCCGAAGACGAAACAGGTCGGCCGCGGCGCCCTGCGCGCCGGTCAGAATCGCCTCCTCGATGCCCTCCATCCGCTCCCTGACCCGGTCCTGGATGATGAAGTACCCGTCCACCAGGCTCTCGAAAAGCGTATAGGCGAGACACGCCACACCGTACTCCCGCCGCCCCTCGTGCTGCTCCCAGCGACGGCGCGCCTCGGTGAGCACGGCGAGCACCGTCGCGGGCCGCCGATGAATGGTCACGAGATAGTTCTCGCCCCAAAAGAGATTGATCTCCCGCGGCAGGAGCGCGTCGCCCGATTGGTCCGCCGCGTAGAGCACCACGAAGTGGTAGCCTCCATAGGCATCGCAGCGGGGGCGCTCATGAGCCTTGGTCACCTCGTCGAGGGCCAGCTCGTGGAAGCCGAAGGTGTCCCTCAGCAGCACGACGTCGGAGGCAGTCGGGTCGCTGATGTCGAGCCACAGCCGGTTGCCGCGATCGGCGAGGAGCTCGTGCAGCCGGGCGACGTCAACCTCCTCCGGCGCGCCGCGGTCGCGTGAGTCGAGGACCAGTCGCATCGTTCCCATGGTGCCTCCTGCGGCCGGCTCGCGGAGCGTCGGCCTCGTGGATGTCTGGAGTGGGGCTTCGGGGGTCTGGCCAACATGCAACCGGCCGGCCGCATCGTCGAGGGATACGAATGCCTCGGCGGCGGGGATACTTTGAGGCATGCCCATCTACGTGGCCAGGGTCGAGCGGAATGGCAGCCAACTGCTCGACCGTGCGGATGTAACGGTCGAATTACTGGAAGACGGCAGCTGGCGGGGGCGGTTCTTCCTCCCGCCGGGTATGTCGCTCGCTCGCCGGGCCAAGGTGTCGCTGAGCTTTTTCGACGGGCGGCAGGGCAAGGCCACGGTGGATCATCTGCATCCCGCCTCGTCCAAGAAGTCGCCCCGCCTGGTGGAGATCACCGGGGTCGGACCCCTGGAGTGAGCCGGTCCATCCTTCACGACGCCACCGGAGCCGACATCTCGACGACACGCCCCTCCTGGGACGACTGGATGCCGGCCTCGACGATCGCCATGACCAGAGTTGCCTGGGCCGGCGTCACCGGAACTGGCCCTTCTCCCCGGATGGCATCCCGGAGCGCCGAGTAGTAGGAGAGGTAGTTGCCGGGTGGAGGGAGGATCTCGCTGGCGGTCCCGGTGGCGCTCGTTACGACGATCATGGGATCGGAGTCCTCACCCCACCCTGCCGATCCCGGCACCACCCCTCGCGTCAATTGATCTTCCTGCGGATCCCCATGAGGCTTGGTGAGAATCCCCTCGGTACCGCGCACCACGAACCTGGGCGGCGCCTCCGGCGCGAGCATGCTGGCTCCGAGCACCACCTGCTTCGGTCCATATCCCAGCACCGCCTGGAACCAGTCCACGGCCGTTCCACCGGTGCGGCGAATCCGGAGAGCCGCCCGTACCGATCGCGGCGCGCCGAACAGCACCACCGCCTGATCGATCAGGTGCGGCCCGAGATCGTACCACAAGCCTGATCCCGGACCCTCGCGCTCCCTCCACCGGTCCCGGACCACCGGCCGATACCTGCCGATCTCCGACCGGAATTCCACGACATCGCCGATCGTTCCCCCTGCCAGCTCCCGAGAGACACCCAGGAAATCGCTGTCCCACCGACGATTGTGAAAGACGGACAACACCCGCCCTGCTTCCCCGGCCGCGGCCGACAGTCGCCTCGCTTCCGTGGTGGTGATGGTGAACGGCTTGTCCACCACTACATGCTTGCCGGCGCGCAGCGCCGCTTCCGCCAGCGGAGCGTGCGAGTCGTTGGGGGTGGCGATCACGATCAGGTCCGCGCCGGGATGGCGGATGGCTTCCATCGGGTCCGGCACGACGATCGCATCGGGATACGACGACGAGACGGCCTCCTGCCGCGAGCCGATGACACGCAGGGACAGGCCGGATGTCGCCGAGATGAGCGGCGCGTGGAACACGCGGCCCGCATACCCGAAGCCGATCAGGGCCGCGCGAATCACGCGGCCGCCTGCGTCGGGGTCGAATCCGTCGAACGGCCGCGCCGCTACTTCGATTCGGGCCATGTGGGTGCCGACAGCTCGATGCGCCAGATCGGTCCCTTCACGTAGAGCGGCCCCTCGAATCGCAGGAACGCCGGCACGCCTTCCGTGACGATCCAGACGTGGTTGTCCGGCGGTGTCTTGCCAAGGAGTTTGGCAAAGAAGCCGGTGAGAGTGCCGAGCTTGGGGTGCACCACCCAGTGCACGACCGTCTCCCGGTGCGCGCCGACCAGCACTTCGCGTCTGTCCGCCGACTTCATCTCGAGCTGGATCATGCGGGGCTTGGGTGTGAGCGCGAGCAGATGGACGGTCGCGCTGTCGCCGGCCGCCAGATTCTTGACGATGGTCGGAACCAGGCCGTTGTAGAGATCGGCGGGGACCTCGACGGTGCCGGTGTCGGTCTGCTCGGCGCCGTCCTCGTGATCCTTCGCCGTCAGCCGATACGTCCCCCGGGCCCGTACCAGGTCGAACTCGAGGTCTCGGTCGAAGGTGGGGCCCCGTTGCAACAGATGATAGCTCAACAACTTGAACGCATTATCCTGGGCAAAGACCGCGGTCTCGTCCAGCAACGATCCGTCGCCGAATCGGAACACGGTTTCGGTGGTGACCGCGCCGCCTTTCGGGGTTTGGAGCAGGTCGCCGTGGGCAAGAACGGCCCCGGATTCCGACCGGAGGACCAGGAAGCCATGGACGACGCCTTCCGGATATCGGACGGCGACCGGGGCGTCTTCACCCTTCTCCGGAGCGGCCTGGGCGTGGCCCACGCCGATGTGCACCGCGAGCCCGAGCACCATCACCCGCGAAGCGATCATGGCCATCCCGACCTCACTGATGGCTGGCAACACAAGCTGATGTCGAAGCCTTCGAACGTTGTTCACTCCTCGCACCAAAGGGAAGCGCACGGGGAAACTCTCCGCCGCTCAGGGACCCATCGACGGGCTCTTGACGTCTGCCTGACGAGGTCGCCCTACGGTGGGGATACCCGATCCCGTTCCCGTTCCCCAGCGGCAGGCTGTACGTGATCGGTGGCCGACAGCTGGAGCCACGTCGCCCCGCTTCCCGAGGCCAGCGCCAACTACTCGGCCAGCCGTGTGGTCGTGAATGGAAGCGCGCGGATCGAGGCGGTGGGCGGAGCTGGACGGGGAAACAACCTGCAGTTTACGCCTTGAGCGCTGGGCCCCGCGGCGGCACGGCCGGAGCGGCATCAGCGAGCTTAGTAGGGACCTGCCGTCCGCGGGGCATTCGGTAACTGATCGTCCAGCGACTGGCGATACTGGATGCACCCTCGCAGGAAGACCGGCCATTCGGGGACGGTCGGCTGGGGGTCCTGCTTCTCGGGCAGGAGCCCCCATAGCGCGGGGTGATGCCAACACAGGTTGTGACCCGTGCCGTCCCGGTGCTCCCGGATGCCCTGGCGGAGCCTTCGCACCTCCTCCATCAGCCGATCGCGGGACATTCCCGCCAGATCCTCATCCATCGCCGTCGCGTTCCTCGAAGAACGTCACCATGCCGGATTCCAGGGAATACTCGGCGCCGATGACCACCAGACCCTCCTTCCGGATGAGCTGCTCGAGGAGGTCCGAGCCGTGACGCAGGTGGTCGACCGATGCGCGAACGTTGGCTCGGACGGCTTCGCGCATCAACGTGTCCGGGTCCATCGATCTCCGGCCCGACAAGAGAGTCTCGACCGAGGGGCGTACGCGGTCCACGATGGAGCGCAGATTGCGCGACTGGGTCGTCTGCACGCCCGTCATCTCTTCCAGGGTTGCCACGATCGCGCCGCATTGGGAATGTCCCATGACGACCACTAGCTTGGTACCAAAGCGGGAGGCGGCGAACTCCACGCTTCCCACCTGCGAGGGCGCCACGACGTTTCCCGCCACCCGGATCACGAACAGGTCGCCGAACCCCTGATCGAACACGAGCTCGGCCGGAACGCGCGAGTCGGAGCATCCGAGCACGATGGCGAACGGCTCCTGGCCGGCGACGAGCGCGGCACGGGTGGCCTGGCTGGAGGCGCCGACGGCTCCGGACTGGTCGGCGACAAAACGGCGGTTGCCGTCGCGAAGGCGCGACAGGGCTTCAGCGGCAGAGATCATGCTACATAGTAATGCAGACTGGACACCTCGTGCCCCGAGCGGCACATTCCCCGCGATCCCCTCCCCGGACATTCGAGCATGCGATTTCGCCGTGCAGCGACCCATGCGGCGCTCGTGCTGGCGGCGTTCCCCGTGACGCTGCCGGCGCAAGCCGACGGGACGGACGCCTTCACTCAGGGGCGGAAGCTCGCCCAGTCGGGCCGGTGCGCCGAGGCGATTCCGTACTTCGACCGGGCCATTCAGGCGAACCCCCGGTACGCGAAGGCCTACTCCGATCGCGGGCGTTGCTTCGCCAAGGCGGGCCAGTTGGCGCGGGGGCTCCAGGATCTCGACCGGGCCGTCGCTTCCGCGCCGGACGCCATGAGCCCCTACTTCAACCGTGCGGGACTGCGGGCCGATGCGGGCGATGGTGACGGCGCGCTCGCCGACCTCGACATCTCGGTGCGGAACGACCCGATGAATCCCGCCTCGCGCATCGCCCGCGCCGGTCTGCTCGAGGCCATGGGGCGGCCAGACGAGGCGAGGCAGGATGCCGGCATCGCCTACCATCAGATCGAGACGCTTCAGCCCGCCAAGCGGCGGGTGGCCGACATGGTTCTCGCCACCTGGCGGGCGAAGCGGGTGCGCGCGTCCCCTGCGGCGGCTCCCGGCCCTGACCCGCTCCGAACAGCCGCGGCCGCGGCGAGACGGCAGCGGTATCGCCTCGCAATCGAGACGCTCGACGCCGCCATCCGCAGAAATCCGCGAGACGAGAACCTGCTCCTCGCGCGAGGCCGTCTCCGCGTCGAGATCGGCGAGGCAACGGAAGCGGTGGAAGAGCTGACCGCGGTGATTGGCCGGTGGCCGAGCGCGGAGGCGTACACCCGCCGGGGCCTGGCCTACCGTCAGCTTTGCCGGTTCCGCGACGAGGTGGCCGACTACGGCCGGGCGGTGCGGCTCGACCCGAATTTCACGCAGGCGTACTTCGAGCGCGCGTTCACCAATCTGTTCTTCGACAAGCGCCTTGACGCGATTCCGGACCTGACCAAGGTGATCGCGCTCGATCCGAAGAACTGGATGGCATACAACTTCCGCGGCGAGCTCAACCGGTACTGGAACAAGCTCGGACCCGCGATCGCCGATTATCGGCAGGCGGTCACGCTGAATCCGGGGTTCGCGCAGCCGTACTGCAACATGGCGTTCGCGCTCCGCGCCGCTCGGCGCATGTCGGAGGTGGACGGGTGGCTCCAGCGGTGCTACGCGATCGATCCTACCGAACGTGAGGTTGCCACTCGGGTGTTCGCGAACATACAAGCGCAGGAGGAGCAGGCGGCGCGCGACATGGCCGCGATGCGGCACTGGTCGGGCGGCGGAGCCGGCGGAGGAGGCGGAGGAGGCGGAGGCGGCTCCGGGGGCGGCGGAGGCGCCGCGGCGGGAGGGGGATGCGGCTATTCCAACTATGCGGCGTGCAACGCGGAGGCCGCCGGTGACCGGTGGGCGGCGGAGCGGATCGAATACGGCCGCTCCAACCCGAGCGAGCAGGACTGGTACGGCCGGTAGAGCTCAGCCGCAGCGCCGCTTTTCGTCGTGCCGCCTTGGCGCGGCGGGCCGCCGCTTCACGCTCGCCATTGTTCCTCCATACGATTGCGCGCGCCGGCGAATGCCGCCCGGGCCGCCGCGAGCCGGTGCTCCTCCACCCGCGCGAGCTGGTCGCTCGCCCGGGACTTCAATTCGTCGAAGTTCACGCCCGCCAGCGCCGTAATCTGGTCACCCACGCTCTCGAGGGCGGCCCACAGACACAGCTTCCCGTGAATCCCCATGCACAGCGACTCGAGCACCTCCAGATAGCGCAGCCCTTCGTCATCGGGATCGTCGAGCCGGAGCTTCAGCCGGGCCAGCTTTTCAGTCAGCCACGCCCCCATGTGACGCACATGCCCCTCGTTGGCGCCGAACTGCTCCAGCAGCGCCCGAACCAGCCGCTGGTCCGCTTCGATCTCCTCGCGGAGGCCGGAGACGAAGTCTCGCGATTCCGGCGGGGCGACGCCGTCGCGCAAGTGCCCGAGCAACTCGAGCGCACCGACCGAGCCGGCAAGATGGTCGCGCATGTATGTCTCGAGCGGGGTGCGTCTCATGGGGAGTGCTCGGGGTCGGAGGCTGCAGCGCGCCCGTTCAGAGTGGGAGGCAGGTATCGGCACCTCGACGGACGGCAGGAACAGCGGCGGACTGACATGCCCTCTAAGTACCATGCCGACCCGTCCGAAGCGGTGATCGGGCGCACGTTGCGAGGCCGCGTCAGGCCCGCGTCTCACTCATCAGCGCGAGCAAATTCCCGTCCGGGTCCCGGAAGAAGGCCATCCACAGGTCATGATCGGGAAGCTTGGCGATCAGGTGGGGCTGGGCCTCGAACCGGACCCCGCGGCCCAGAAGCGCTTCGAACGCGGCCGCAATGTCGGGCACCGCGTAATAGATGATCGAGCTGCCGGTCTGGCCCTGAGCCCTGGCGGGCGCGTCGAGCATGAGCCGGACACCGGCGCAATCGAAGAACCCGAGGCCCGGAGGGGCCCGAAAGAGAAATCGCATGCCGAGCACGTCTCGGTAGAACGCGATCGCCCGATCGATGTCGCCGACCGGCACGGCGATCTGCCCGATCCGCGCCAGGCCGAACGCGGTCGCGCGGGATTCGTCCAGGGGCGCCGGCATCGGGATGACACTCCGGAAGGAGGATCGCTAATAGTGTCGAGCGATTCCTCCGCCCGGAAGTGACGCGCGCCAGACGTGGGCGGGATGTTCAGCCCCGAGCCAACTGCGCGGCTACTTGGGAGTCCAGGTGGGCGTCGCGCCGAAGAGGCCGTCGACGATTCCGATCTTGTACGCGATCACCGCGCCGAAGACCAGGCTTACGAGCCCGGACGCGACCCGGAGTCCGCGGTGCAGCGTGGCGAACCGTGCACCGGCACGGGCGAACGGCCAGGCGATGGCCGCCGTGATCAGCATCATGCCGGCCACGGTCCCGAGACCGAAGACGAGGAGATAGAGAACGGCCCACCGCGGATCCCGGATGGTCGTGAGCACCAGGAGCGCGACGGCGGCCGAGCCGGCGAGACCGTGGACCACGCCTACCACCAGCGGGCGGGCAAGCTGGTAGAGGCCGAGCGAGCCGAGCCAGCGGTCCATACGGGCGAGGGGTGTCTGCTCCGGTGCGTGCGGGTGCGATTCGGGATCATGGCCGTGCGCGTGGGTGTGAACGTAATCGCCATGGGGATGCGGATGCACGTGCCCGCCCGAGTGGTCGTGGCCGCCGGGGGTCACGCTCTCGGTGATTTCCCCGCCGGCGCCGGCGAGATTCATGAAGCCGAGCACGATCAACATCACCCCGACCGCCAGCTCGAGCGACAGTCCCAGGCGGGGCGGTATCACCCAGCCGAGCAGTATGATCCCCGCGCCCACCACCAGGATCGTGAGCGTGTGCCCGATCCCCCACAAGGCCCCGATGATCGCGGCGCCGCCCCGTTGCCGGTGGCGGGCGACGATCGTCGTGACCGCGATGACGTGATCCGGATCGGTGGCGTGTCGCATGCCGAGAAAGAATCCGAGCAGAACGACGGCGAGGAGGCTGCTCATGACTCGGCGCCGGCGGCGGCACCACTCCGGGCGGCGGCGAGGCCGGACTCGAGCAACTCGAGGAGTTCGTCCATGCCCTGACCCGTCTTGGCGGAGACCTGCAGCACCTTCATTCCCGGCCGTACCGATTGCACGCCCGCGTGCGCTGCTGCCGAGTCGAAACCGACCGCGTCGGCCAGGTCGATCTTGGTGATGAGCGCGATATCGGCGGTGTTGAAGATCGTCGGGTATTTGCGCGGCTTGTCCTCACCTTCGGTCACCGAGACGGCGACGAATCGGAGACTCTCGCCGAGGTCGTAGGACGCCGGGCACACCAGATTGCCCACGTTCTCCACGAACAGGAAGTCGAGCTGAGCGAGGTCCCATCCGTCGAGGCCCTGCTGCACCATGGCGGCCTCGAGATGGCAGACCGTACCCGTCGTGATCTGCCGCACCGGCGCGCCGCTGCTCGCGAGCCGGGCCGCGTCGTTCTCGGTCGCGAGATCCCCCACCAGCGCCGCCACCCGGTAGCGGCCGTGGAGCGCGGTCAGCGTCTTTTCGAGCAGCGTCGTCTTGCCGGATCCGGGACTGGATACGAGGCTCACCACGAACACGCCTGCCTCGTGAAAGCGCTGGCGCAGCTCCCGGGCGTTCAGGTCGTTCTGCTTCAGGATGTTCTTTCGCACTTCGACGAGACGTGGCTCGTGGGTCATTGCTCGATCTCCAGGGCGACCAGCTCCAGCTCCCGCCCCCGTTCGATCTGGGGCGTCGGTGTGCCGCATACGGCGCAGCAGAAGGATTGCACGCTGCTCAGCTCGCGCTCGGCCCGGCACTCGGGACAAAACACCACGACGGGGACATCCTCGATCACCAGGAGCGACCCCTCGAGCGGCGTTTCGAACGAGGCCATCTCGTAGGAAGCCCGGAGCGCCTCGGGCACGACGCCGGCCAGCGCTCCGATCCTGAGATGGAGCGCGCACACCCGCCCGCCCAGTTTCTCGGCCTCCTCCTGGGCCATGTCCACCAGGCTCAAGGCTATCGAGAGCTCGTGCATGGTCCGAGCGCTCCGAGCGCGGCCTGCCCAAGGCTGATGCCGCCGTCGTTGGGTGGAACCGCGTGATTGATCCAGTACCGCAGGCCCTCGGCCTGAAGAAGAGCCGCCAGCTCACCGGTGAGCAGCGCATTCTGGAAGACCCCGCCGGACGCGACCACCGTGCTCACCCGATGCTGTCGGGCGAGCGCCGCGGTGGCCGCACAGAGACCCCGAGCCAGACCAGCGTGGAACGCGCGAGCGATCGCGCCCGGGTCGCGCCCGCGCCGGCGATCCCTCGTCACGGCGCCCAACAACGGCCTCCAGTCCAGCATGCCGTCGGCGATCGGGAAGGGATACGGCTCCGCCGCCCCGCAGCCGCTCGCGAGCTGCTCGAGCCAGATAGCGGCCTGGCCCTCGAACGTAACCGGGCGCGTGAACCCCAGGAGCGCACCGGCCGCGTCGAAGAGACGGCCGGCCGATGTGGTCGTGAACACCCTGGTGCCGGACTCGAGCAGGCGGCGAGCCGAGTCGTAGCGGACCGGAAAATCAAAGGGCGCGCGCGTGAGATCGGGAAGGTCGTCGAGCTGGGCCAGGAATCCGGCCGCCGCCTGTACCGGATGGCGGGCGGCCGCGTCGCCGCCAGCGAGCGTGGCCGGCCGGAGATGGGCCACGCGTCCGAATCCGTTACGCACGCTGCCCACGAACAGCTCGCCGCCCCAGATGGTCCCATCGTCGCCATAACCGGTGCCGTCGAGGCTCAGCCCCACCACGCGCTCGGTCCACGCGCCGCGCTCGGCCAGCACCGATGCGACGTGCGCGCGATGGTGTTGGATCGCCACCGTCCCCCGCCCGCCGAGGCTGCCGGCATGGGCCGTGGAGCGATACTGGGGATGGGCGTCGTGAACCACGAGGAGTTCCTCGCGATCGACGTCGTACATCGCGAGGAGGTCGGCGATCGTCTCCTCGAAGGCCCGCGCAGCCGCGTAGTCCTCGAGGTCGCCGACATGCTGGCTCACGAACGCCTGCCCGTCCACGACCAGGGTCACGGTATTCTTGAGATCGGCGCCGAGCGCGAGCACCGGCCCTTCGGCGGGAATCGCGGCGGCGGCGCCGGGCGCGTAGCCCCGGCTTCGGCGGAGCATCACCGTGCCGAGCGCCCCGGGGCGCGCGACCGAATCCTCCACGCGGCGCGCGATCGGCCGCTCGCCCGCCAGGAATGCGTCGGCGAGACCCGCGAGCCGCTCGGCGGCGTCCCTGTCGTCGTAGGCGATCGGCTCGCTCGACCGGTTGGCGCTGGTCATCACCAGCACGTCCGGCGCGCCGAAGGCGAACAGCAGATGGTGAAGCGGCGCGTACGGCAGCATGATGCCGAGCTCGGCGGTATCGGGAGCGACCTGCGGCAGTCTCACGCGCGCCGGTGCGAGGACGATCGGCGCGGCGGCCGAGGTCAGGAGTCGCTCGACCTCCGGGGTCAGGTCGATCAGGGCACCCGCGGTGGCGAGGTCGCGGGCCATGAGCGCGAACGGCTTCTCCTTCCGGTATTTTCGCTCGCGAAGCGCGGCCACGGCGCCCGCATTGCGCGCATCGCATGCGAGGTGGTAGCCACCAATGCCCTTGACCGCGAGGATGGACCCGGCTCGGAGCAGCTCGGCGGCCGCGCGAATGGCATCGATCGTCCGCGACTCCGGTGCCAAATCGATCCTGGCGGTCCCTTCCGACCTCAACACATAGCCCGGTCCGCATGCCTGACACGCCACCGGCTGCGCATGAAAGCGTCGGCTGCCGGGGTCGTGATACTCTCGCGCGCACCGCTCGTCCATCGGCCAGGCGGCCATCGTCGTCGTCTCCCGATCGTAGGGAAGACGCCGGATGATGGAGTACCGGGGACCGCACTCCGTGCAGTTGATGTACGGGTAGTGATGCCGGGGATCGGATGGGTCGAAGAGCTCCTCGAGACATCGCGTGCAGACGGCCAGGTCGGGAGAGATACCGGCGGTCGGCTGCTCCCGTGCGGTGCTCGGCCGGATGATGAACTCGTCGAGCCCGCTCGGGGTCGCCGTGTCCACGTCGATGGCGGTGATCGTAGCGGCGGCGGGGGCGCCGGCCCGCAACTCGTCGAGAAACGCGTCGAGCCGTGCTCGTTCGCCCTCGAGGTGGATCTCGACCCCTTGGTCACCGTTCAGCACCCAGCCCGCGAGCGTGTTCGCGCGTGCCAGCCGGTACACGAAAGGCCGGAACCCCACCCCCTGCACCACGCCGCGCACGTGAACCGAACAGGCCGCCGTCATGCGGGCCCTACTCGCCGACGGTACAGCCGCGACCCTGCCAGCCGACCTGGATCACGTGCCCGTCGTCCACCAGCACCGGGACGGTCCGCTGCGGGCCGGCGACGGCGCGGAGCCGCTCGCGCGCGGCACGGTCGGCTTCCACGTCGTACTCGACGAAGTCCATGCCCCGCATCTCCAGCCACTCGCGCATGTCGCGCGTGTAGGGGCAGGTGGAAGTGCCGTACAGCTCAAAGACCTTCATGGCCGGGCTCCTCCAGGCTCTGGCGCATCACGTGATAGATCGAGGCCTGGACTTCCTGGATCCGCGGGATGTAGTCCGATGCTACGACGACGTAGTGATCGGCCAGACCCTGGCGGCGGATCTCGCCGCCGTCGTATCCGAGCAAGGCGACCGTGAGGAGCCCCCGCTTGCGCGCCTCGACGAGCGCCGCGATGACGTTGCGCGAGCCGCCGCTGGTGGAGATCGCGACGGCAACGTCCTCCGGCTGCGCGTGGGCGATGAGCTGGCGAAGGAAGATGACGTCCGACCCGACGTCGTTCGCGATCGCCGTGACCGTCGCGGGCTCCACCGACAACGAAATCGCGGGCACGGGCCGGAGGCCGGCCGGCGGCGCGACGCAATCGATGGCCCAGTCGTTCGCGTCGGTGGCCGACCCCCCATTCCCGAAGATGAGGAGCTTGCCGCCCCGCCGCAGTCGCTCGTGCATGGCGACGACCGCGTCCCTGATCCGCTCCACCTCGTCACGCGCCACCTGGGCCCGCAGCGCGGCATCGTCGTGGACCTTCATGAGAATCGACGAAGCCACCTGTCCCACCAGGTCGGCCGGCGACTGCTTCTCGCGCCCGAGGAAGGGATAGAGAAACGCCGCCTGCCCCACCTCGTGGCCCAGCTCCCGGTGCTCGAAGAAGACGTGCACGGTCTCCCAGAGCGTGTGGTAGAGGATCTCGATCAGCTCCTGATGCATGAACGGATCGTCCACCCCGGGCGCCACCGCGTAGCTGCCGTCCTCGCCAGGCAGGGCGAACGTCATGGCCCCGCGCGATGCGGCGGTCGCCAGGGAGGCCTGAACCTCCGGGTCGCCGGCGGGCGGGCCGAAGCCCATGACCATGTCGTCGGGCCGGGTCAGCGTCTCGATCCAGGGCCCGAAGTAAACGCTGAGATCGAGCGCGGGCAGCGCCCGCTTGCCGACGATCACCGGATGTACGAACTCCACGGACACGTGCTGCGCGTCGGTGGCGTAGGGGCCGCGGCCGAAGGCGAGGAGGCGCCCACCGCGGAGAAAACGCGCGGACATCTCCCGGCAGGCCTCGGCGAGTCGCGAGGCCTCCCGGGCAAAGAACTCCTCGTACACCTGGTTGCGGGCGAGGAGGGCCTCCTCCACCCGCGTCGCGAGATCCATCGTCATAGGCATGCGCGAGCCTAGCAGATCCTCGGCAGCGGGTCGCCGACGAGCATGTCGACGATCCGGCTGCCTCCATAACGTGTGGTGACCAGGACCGCGGAGGCGGGCTCGTCACGGACCTCGCCGATGACCACCGCCCCACCACCGCCGGCTACCGCCTGAAGAGCTTCGAGGCCGCGATCGGCGAAGTCGGGGGCCACCACGGCCAGGAACTGCCCCTCGTTCGCGATGTGCAGCGGGTCGAGACCGAGCAGCTCGCAGGCTCCTCGAACCTCATCCCGGACGGGAATGGCGTCCTCGAAGAGATGCACGCCGAGACCGGAGTCCAGCGCCAGCTCGTTGAGGGAGGTGGCCACGCCTCCCCGCGTGGGGTCGCGCATCCAGCGGATACCAGCGCCGGCCGCCGCCGCGAGCGCCTGCACCAGCGGGAAGACCGAACGGGTGTCGGATCGGAGATTCGCCTCGAGATCCAGCTCGCCCCGCGCGAGCAGAATGGTGATGCCGTGATCGCCGATCGGGCCCGAGAGAATGATTCGGTCCCCGGCGCGAACCGTCCCGGCGCCCAGCACGAGACCAGGCATCGGTCGACCGAGGCCGGTGGTGGTGATGTAGAGACGATCGGTCTTGCCGTGCTCGACGACCTTGGTGTCTCCGCCCACGACGGCGACGCCGGCGGCGCGCGCGGCCCGGGACATCGCCTGCACCTCCGCGGCAAGGACGCCGGACGGGAGGCCGGCCTCGAGCACGAATGTCGTGACCAGCGCCACCGGCTCGGCGCCGCTCACCGCGAGGTCGTTGACCGTGCCGTTGACTGCCAGCTCGCCGATCGAGCCGCCGGGGAACACGAGCGGGGTCACGACGAAGCTGTCGGTGGTGATCGCGACCGATGCATCGCCGATCGCGACCCTCGCGGCATCGCCGAGCAGATCGGGGTCCCGGGCCGTCCGGTCGCCGTACAGGAGGGGAACGAACAGTCCGTCGACCAGGCGCCGGGTGGCCTTCCCGCCGGCGCCGTGAGCCATCTCGATCTGGGGATCGCGGAAGCGCACGGCGGGGCCGCCGCCAGGGGGGGCGGTCAGGCGGGGGTCAGCACCCTGAGCGATGCCGTCGCCTTCCGATGCTCGTAGTTGTAGTACGCTGCGCATGAGCCTTCCGAGGAAACCATCAGTGCTCCGACCGGATGTTCGGGCGTGCACTCCTTGCCGAACAGCTTGCACTGGTGCGGCTTGAGCACGCCCTTCAGCACTTCACCGCACTGCGCGGCCTTGGGGTCGGTCACCCGGACCCCCGGGACGCTGAACACCCGCTCGGCGTCCCACGGGGCATACGCCTCGCGGAGACTGAGCGCCGACTGAGAGATGAACCCGAGCCCGCGCCACTCGAAATAGGGACGCAGCTCGAAGACTTCGGCCATGGCCGAGAGGGCGGCTCGATTCCCTTCCCAGGGAACCACCCGGCGGTACTGATTCTCGACGATCGACTGCCCGCCCTTCAGCTGCCGGAGCAGCATCACGACCGACTGCAGAAGGTCGAGCGGCTCGAACCCGGAGACGACGATCGGCTTCTTTTCGTCCCGGGCGATCCATTCGTACGGCCGACACCCGATGACCGTCGAGACGTGCCCGGGCCCGATGAACCCGTCCAGCCGCATGTCGGGCGAATCGAGAATCGCGCGAATGGCGGGGATGATGGTGACGTGGTTGCAGAATACCGAGAAGTTGCGGATGCCCTCCGCCTTGGCCCGCATGAGCGTGAGCGCGGTGGACGGGGCGGTGGTTTCGAACCCGATGGCGAAGAACATCACGTGCCGGTCGGGGTTGCCGCGGGCGAGCTTCAGGGCGTCGGTCGGTGAATACACGATCCGGACGTCCAACCCCTGGGCCTTGCGCTCGAGCGGGCTGCCGTGCGCGCCCGGTACGCGCATCATATCGCCGAACGCGGTGAACATGACGTCCGGCTGCCTCGCCAGAGCAAGGCCGTCGTCGATGCGGCCCATGGGCAGGACGCATACGGGGCAGCCCGGCCCGTGGATCAGCTCGATGTTGGGCGGCAGGACGTCCTTCAGCCCGAAGCGATAGATGGCGTGGGTGTGGCCCCCGCAGACCTCCATCAGGCGGTAGTGCCGCCCGGGGTCCGCCAGACGGCGGATCTCATCCGACGTCTTGGCGATGACGTCGGGATCACGGAATTCGTCCACGAATCTCACGACTGCTCCTTCCCCTCCAGACCGTAGCCGCGCACTTCCTCCATCGCGGCCAGGTCCTCACCGAGGATCGCGAGGGTCCGCATCTGATCAGCCGCTTCGCGCTCGCTGATCTTGCTCATGGCGAAGCCGACGTGAATGAGGACCCAGTCTCCCACCACTGGATGCTCGTCCTGGAGCAGGCCGAGATCGACCCGCCGGCGCACGCCGGTCACCTCGACCACGCCCAGGTGGGGGGCTTCGGGTACCAGCTCGACGATCTTGCCGGGAATGGCGAGGCACATGGATCAGTCCTGCTTTCTGGCCATGAAATCGAATGTCAGCTTCACGTCGTCTTTCACCTTGAGCATACCACCGGCCACATGAACGAGCTTGATTCCAAAATCGCTCTGCCGCAAGCTCGACTCGGCCGAGCCCCGGAGGGTATCGCCCATCAGGTAGACCTGGGCCGTGATCGGATGGCTCCGCGTGACCCCGTGGAGGGTCAGGTCACCGCCGAGCTGGATCCGGAATTGGCCGTCCCCGCTCCGGGTGACCGAGGCCTTGCCCTGGGGGCAAGCATACACGATCTCGGGAAACCGCGAGGTCTCCAGCACGTCCTCCCGCATGGTGCGCTCGATCTCGCGCCGGTCGCTGTCGCTCACCGAGTCGGTGAGCGCGAGCGACCCGGCGTTGATCGAAAGCGACAGCCCCGCCACCGTCCCCTCCGGGTCGAGCGATGCTTCGCCGCGGACGTCCTGCACCATAAAGTCCGGGTTATGCCCCATCACCGACAGCGCGCCGCCGGCGAACGCGCGGACCGACATGCGGCTGACGCGTGGATCGACGGCGTAGCGCACGACCCCGCTCACATCGCCCTGAGACGGAGGTACCGCTGCACGTCGGGGACGGCCGTCTGCAGCAGCTTGCCGGTGTCGATGTTGCCGAGATACCGCCGCGTCACCGAGCTGGACAGGATGAGGCCCGCGCCCAGCAGCAGGCAGGCCGCGCCGCCGAACACCAAGAGCGCATCGAGGTCCTGCGCCTCGCCGTTGGTCGTTCGAATGGAGTCCATGACGAGTAACCTCCTCCTTCAGGGTAATGTGGTGACCAGGTCCTCGATGAGCGCGACGGCTTGGTCGACGGCCGCCTCCACCGGCGCGCTCAGGCCCATCAGACCCTCAGGAGGACCGAGCGTCAGGGGCTCGCAGCCGACGATGAGCACCGGTCCGAGCGTGCCGCCGAGAGCACGCGCCAGCCGGAGCACGTTCAACGGGTTCATGTCGTGCGCGTCCACGGCTCCGGCGGGATCATCCAGCCGTTCGAGATCGGGCTCCATGACGAACACCGTCCCCGGCGCTTCTCCCCGGGGACAGGCATCGACCAGTATCGCCTGGTCGGGCCTCGCCATCAGCGCGTAGGCCAGATCGTAGCCCCGGATCCCGTAGTCCACGACCTTCACACCCCTGGGCAGTTGCCGCCGGGCCAGCCGTTGAGCGACCTCCACGCCGAAGCCGTCGTCGCCCAGAAAGACGTTGCCGATGCCCGCGACCAGTACGGCTCTGAGCGCCACGGCTCCGTCCACGGGATCGAGCGGCTCCAACTCGTCCGGTGAGAAAAAGAAGCGGTGCCCCGGCTGGCGATGGTGCCCCAGGTCGGCGCCGGGGTCGTCGTCGAGCACCACCGACACCATGAAGTGGCCGTCGAGATCCTGCTCGACCGATTCCACCGAGCCGATCCTCCCGTCCATGGCCAGATCGAAGACGTCACCCCGGGGTCGCGGACGCAGGCGGACCCGGCTGCCGGTCTGGATCGGCCGTCCACCGATCCGGAGCGGCTCGACGGGACGGTCGGCCCCGATGAGGATCCAGTCCTCCTCTCTCACGAGCCGCCCACCGGCCGCATCGTCCCATGAAGCCGCATCATCTCCTCGGCCGAGAGTGACTCGGTGCGCTCGAGCAGCAGCCGGGCCCGCTCGTCCGAGCGGCGGACCTCCGCCTTTTCCTCGTCGGTCAGGGTCATGATCCGAAGCGACAGGATCTCGTCGATCTCGGTGGCGTCGAAGAGATCGCCGGCGCTCTCGGGGGCAATGCGGGGATAGTCGTAGACGATGATGGGAGAGGAGAGCACGGTGTCCCGGCTGCCCTCGTCGCCGACGAGCACGGGCCAGACGCCCAGGTTGCGACATTCCGACGCCGCCGCTCGAAGGGGCTCCGGCGGATCGAGCAGGGATACGAACTCGCCGCCGCGCACGCGCAGAATGGTGTGCGCCGAGACGAGGGCGTGCGGCAGCACGTCGTCCCCGGGGGCGTCGCCGGCCCAGGGACTCACGTTGGCGATCCCCACCGACATGATGAAAACGCCCTCCCCGGCGGCCCGCGCGGTGACTTCGGCCTCGCCTTCGAGGCGAGACTGCCGGCGGCGGACGCTGCCCTCCACCGTCTCGGTCGCGGGAAACGTGAAGCGCGTACGGCGCGGGTTTCGCACCAGGTCGACGATCGGGTCGGCCGCGAGCGGGATCTCGCGCTCGATCGCTTCCTGCCATGGGGGGTCGCCCGACTCGTTCGTGCGAACGGTGAGCTGGAGGAAGCGCGATCGCACGTCCAGCGCCGTACCCTCGTCCCCGACGACGAGGCACTCCGTCCGCATGGCGCTGGGCTCGACACCCGCCCGGCTCACGCTGTAGGCCTCGGGATATACGACGCCGAAGTTGAACCGCTGGCGGTTCTTGACCGACGACGGGCGATAGGGATACAGCAGATATCCCTCGTACAGCAGCGCCGAGGCGATCCGCTCGACCGGGTCGGCGCTCATACACCGGCCTCCTCGCCGACCGCCGGCAGCAGGCGTTCGACCGCCTGTTCCCATGTCGGAATGCCGTGCTCCACCTTGTACCGGTACAGCCGGTCGAACACGTCGCGCCGGAGCTGGAACCACGCGACGTTCGGGTAATGAATCTCCATGAGGTCCTGCCACAGCTTGACCGGCAGCCGGAACCTCGCCTCCTGGGTCCAGGGAATCGGCGCCACCTGAAGCGCGCCATCCGCGTCCTCGTGAAAGACGCTTCCGCTGAAGAGGAAGTCGAGGGGAACGTCGCCGTCGGTCAATCCGTAGAAGAACTTCGTCGCGGCGAAGTTGAAGTCCGAAGAGCACGGTACCGGCAGGTCGACCGTCGTCTCTCCCTGAAACCGGGGCACGACGATGGTCGCGAGGGTCCACAGCATCGGCCGCAGGGTCCGGCCCCAGCGCTCCGGCTCTCCGAAAAGGTCTTTGAGTCGCTCCTTCTCCTCGGCCGAATACTGCCGGCGGGTGACCTCGAGGCGGATCTGGCAATTGAGAGAGATGGCGTGGACCGCTTCGTCGGGCGGCGTGTTGCCGATGCGGAGCCGGAACGCCATTTGGGGGGCGATGGTCCACGGCGTGAGGGATGCGCCCTCCACGGCGAAGCTCAGGTCAGGCATACTGCATCGCATCGGCAGCGTCGGCTGCCTTCCGAAGGTCGGCGAAGTACCCGTCGATCTCCTGCCACACCAGGTCGCCCCCGGAGAACCCCTTCCAGTGGGCCCGAATGATCCCCACCAGCCTGTAACATTGGTCGATCGGCACCAGGAAGCAGTTCGCCTCTCCCGCGACGCCACCCAGACCGCGGTCACGCCCCACCCGATCAACCAGCAGCGCCTCGACGTCGGGCTCCATGCTCTCGAGCACCGGATTGTCGGCTCGAATCTCATCCCAGGCGGTAAGGTCCAGCAGTGATTCGGTGGCGCCGGCCGGACTGGGATAACACGCGACGACTTTGGCGCTTGGGGTACTATGATAGAAAAAGGCGAGGTTGATCGGCAGACGGAGCTCTTCCCACTGCGCGTCGGTCAGCCGGAAGCCGGTGAGTCGGCGGATCCGCCGCGGCACTCGCTTATATCGGGTGTCCGCCTGGCCGCTGAACAGGATGGCGCATGGGCCGCACGCGCAAGCGAGCCGGCGCGAGGCCGGCTCCACGAGGTGGTCGTGCTCGGGCCCCAGCTCGAGCCCGCACAAGTCGCACCGCTCCATCGGCGGCCGGGGGCGGGCAAAGCGCCGGAGGACGTCGAACGCCCGCTCCGGGGACGATGGCTCCGGGAATGGCATCGTCAGCTCAGGACCCGGAGCCCGCCGCTACAGACGTGACCCGCCTCGGTCACCTCTTCCCAGGGAGCCTCGCCCGGCTGAGGCTCCCGCGCCGGATCGGCCTGGCCGTCGACCACGATCTCCGACACGTCGGGCGCCGCTTCATGGATCGCCCGCTCGATCGCGAGCTTGAGGGTCATCGCCGAGGAGGGGCAGCCGTGGCAGCTTCCCTGGAGACGAAGCCGAACAGTCCCCATCTCGGTGACTTCGACCAGCTCGACGTTCCCGCCGTGCGACTCGAGATAGGGCCGCGTCTTGGCGAGAGCGCCGCGGACGCGCGTTTCGAGGTCGGACGGGTGGAGGCCGTACAACAGGAGGAGGCACGAGACCAATCCATCCTGCGTGAACTGGTCGGCGAGCTTCCGGCCGGCCTCGCCGCCTCGCTGGGCCATCTGCATGATGCGTTCGAGACCGGCCGAGTTGAGGTCCATGACGGCCCTCACCAGTTCCTGCGCCGCCGCGCGAGCACCGGGGTCCGGGACGGTCTCGAGCGTCCGGACCAGCTCGTCGACCCTCGCCATCCGGCGCTCGAACTCCGCTTGACCCATCATCGCTCACCCGTGATTGCCGAACAACGGCGAGTGATGCGTCTCCAGGACCTTGCCGTTGCCAAGATACATGTGGACGCCGCAGGGGAGACACGGATCGAAGCTGCGGACGGCGCGCATGATGTCGATGCCCTTGAAGTTCTCGGGCCCGTTCTCCTCGAAGATCGGCGTATTCTGGACGGCGTCCTCGTACGGCCCCGGCGTGCCGTACACGTCGCGCACGCTGCCGTTCCACGGGGTCGGCGGATACGGATGGTAGTTCGCGATCTTACCCTTCCGGATCACCACGTGATGCGAAAGCACGCCCCGCACGGCCTCGTGGAAGCCGCAGCCGATCGCTTCGTCAGGCACGGTGAACGGTGTCCAGGTCTTGGTCCGGCCCGCGTGCAGCTCGCCCAGCGCTTTCTCCACGAAGTGGTAGGCCGCCGCCGCCGCGTACGCCTGGAAGTACGTCCGCGCCCGATCCCGCTCGATCGCGTTGCTCCACTTGGGAATCTTCCACTCGAACTCCACCTCGGGCTTCGTGGCCGTCCGGGGAAGATAGATCTTGACGCTGTTCCCCGTCGCCTTGAGATACCCGATATCCACGATCCCCGCCAGCGCCGTCGCCCAGAAGCGCGCCAGCGGCCCGCCGCCGGTATCGAGGGCCAGGTGATCCTTCCCGTCGAACCACCGGGGCGACATGGTCCAGCTGTAGTTGCCCTCGAAGTCGCGCTTTTGCGGCCGCGGGATGGTGGTCTGGTTCCAGGGGTGCCGCTGGTCGACCTTGTTCCCCAGCGGATCCTGGGTGACGAAGGTCTCCCCCTCGGCCCAGTCGTCGTAGTACGAATGCCCGAGCAGGATCCGGATGCCGAGGTTGATCTTCACCAGATCGTGTGTCACCAGCTTTCCGTCCACCACCACGCCCGGGGTCACGAACATCCCGTTGCCCCAGTTGGACATGTTCTTGTAGGTGTAGTCGCAGACGTCGGGGTTGTTGAACGAGCCCCAGCAGCCGAGCAGGGTGCGCCGGTACCCGACCTTCTCGTATCCGGGAAGGGCGTCGTACCAGAAGTCGAACAGGTCGTCGTGGAGAGGGAGGCACTTCTTCATGAACTCCGCGTAGCGGGCCAGCCGCACGAGGAAGTCGGTGAAGAGCTGCACGGTGGGCACGGTGCCGACGCCGCCGGGGTACAGAGTGGAGGGATGGACGTGGCGGCCTTCCATGAGGCAGAAGGCCTCACGGGTGTACCGACTGACGTGGAGGGTCTCGCGGTAGAACTCGCCGGTGAACGGATTGAGCGCCGTCATGATGTCGGCGATCGTGCGGTACCCGTGGTCGGCGGCGTGCGGCGCCGGTGTCTTCTGAGCCTTCTCCCACACCTTGGGATTGGTGGCCTTCACCATCTGCTCGCAGAAGTCCACCCCCACCAGGTTGTCCTGGAAAATGTTGTGGTCGAACATGTACTCCGCGGCCTCGCCGAGGTTCACGATCCATTCGGCGATCGCGGGCGGGCGGATGCCGAAGGCCATGTTCTGGGCGTAGGTGGCGCAGGTGGCGTGGTTGTCTCCGCAGATCCCGCAGATGCGGCTGGTGATGAAGTGCGAGTCGCGGGGATCCTTCCCCTTCATGAAGATGCTGTATCCGCGGAAGATGGACGACGTGCTGTGACACTCGGCCACTTCCTTGTTGTCGAAATCGATCTTGGTGAAGATTCCCAGGCTGCCGACGATGCGGGTGATGGGATCCCAGTTCATCTCCACCAGCTTGCGCTGCTTCCCCGAGGTCTCTTTCCGAGGGACGGTGGCGGTGGTCATCGAGGGGGCTCCTTGTGCGTGCTCAGAAAGACCGTGGGGTGTACCCGGTGGTCAGCTCGGGGCGCGGATGGCGCCACTTGGGCTCCGTGTTCACCGTGTTGTTGGTGAAGGAACGGAGCGCGCGGATCGTGCGCCCGTAGATCTGGACGCTGGCAGTCGAGAGCCGGGCGCCCGGCGGCTCGTCCATGAAGGGCATGAACTTGTCCGGGAAGCCGGGCATCGTGCACCCGATGCAGATGCCGCCCACGTTCGGGCAGCCACCGATGCCGGCCATCCAGCCGCGCTTCGGCACGTTGCAGTTCACCACCGGCCCCCAGCAGCCCAGCTTCACGATGCACTTGGGCGAGCCGTACTCCTGCGCGAAGTCGCCCTGCTCGTAATAGCCCGCCCGGTCACAGCCCTCGTGCACGGTGCTGCCGAAGAGCCAACGGGGACGGAGCTGATCGTCGAGGGGAATCATCGGGGCCAGACCGGCAACCTGATACAGCAGATAGAGCAGCGTTTCCATGAAATTGTCGGGCTGGACCGGACACCCGGGAACGTTCACGATCGGCAGGCCAGCCTTCGACTTCCACTCCCAGCCGAGATAGTCGGCGAGCCCCATGCAGCCGGTCGGATTGCCCGCCATGGCGTGAATGCCGCCGTAGGTGGCGCAGGTCCCGATAGCTACCACGCCAAGCGCCTTCGGGGCCAGCCAGTCGATCCAGGTGGTCGTCTTGATGGGCTGCCCGGTGTCGTCGGTGCCCATCGCGGCCCAGTAGCCTTCCTTCTTGATGCTCTCGTTGGGGATGGAGCCCTCGACCACGAGCACGAAGGGATCGAGTTTCCCCGCCTTCGCCTCGTACCAGGGCTTGAGGAACTCGTCACCCACCTCGAAGGCGAGCACCGGATTGTGGAGGTGGACCTTGGGCAATCCGGGAACCGCGCCGAGGATCACGTCCTCGATGCTGGGCTGGGTGGCCGCCGTGATCGAGACCGAATCACCGTCGCATCCGAGACCCGCCGTGAGCCACAGGATGTGGATGTCCGGCACCGGAGACGGCCGCTGGGTCTTTCGGCCATAGGGAGCTGGGGCTGTCATGGACGTTCCTCGCGGGCTGCGTGGATTCGGAAGAGACGTCTCGAATTCCGAGCAGAATTCGCCGACCCTGAGTTAGGGAATGGGTGGTGACGACGCAAGCAGGCGTGTTCTGATTCTGGGATGGGAAAATTCCCTACGCTGAGCATCGGGGAATCCCCGATGTCATGGAGCGCGACGCTAGGGGACGAAGTCCTTCTTCTCGTTCAACTCGTTCATCCTCCATTCGATGGCGTGCTGCACCAGGTCCCGCGAGCTCTGCAGCTCGAGCTTTTCCTTGATATGCGCCTGATATGATTCCACGGTCTTGATACTGATGCGCAACTCGTCGGCGATCTGCCTGGTACCGAGCCCGCCGCCAATCAGCCGGAACACCTCGAGCTCCCGATCACTCAGCCGGGCGATCGGTGCCTGGGGGACTTCCCGGCTGCCACGAGACACCATCTGCCGGAGCATACGGTTCGCGATCCGCTCGCTCAGATACAGCTCCTGCCGGAGGATGCGGCGCAGGGCCACGAGCACGTTCTCGGTGGCCTCCTGTTTCATGATGTACCCATTGGCGCCGGCCCGGAGGGCGCGTTCCGCATACGTCGTTTCATCATGCATCGAAAGGACGAGAATGGGGAGCGTCTGATCGGTCGTGCGAATCATCTTGAGCAGGTCGATGCCGTCGGGTCCGGGAAGGGAAATGTCGAGCACCACCACATCCGGCCGGCAGGCGGTGATCGCCTCCAGGGCCGATTCGGCCTCTTCGGCCGCGCCGCAGACGACGAGGTCTGGCTCCTGATCGATCAGAAGCGCCAGGCCCTGGCGCACGATGGGATGGTCGTCCACCACGAACACCCGGTGCCGCTTGCCGGCGGGCGCCGGCGCTGCGGTTACGGACTGCGTCATCACGTCGCTCCTACCCCACGAAGATTCGGCACGAAGGCCGCAGGACCACGAAGCGTCCCCACGAGGTCTGACTAATTCTGCATCGGAAACCGGCAACTGACCACCGTGCCGTGCGAGACGCCCCGGCGCACCTCCAGGGTCCCCCCCACCATGTTGGCCCGGTAGCTCATGATCCGGCGACCCAGTCCAGTGGTCCTTACCGCCGGCTCCGTGACTCCGATCCCGTCGTCTTCCACCGTGAGGACCCCCGCCCCGTTCTCCCGGCCCAGTACGAGCACAATCGTGTTGGCCTTCCCGTGCTTGAGCGCGTTGTTCACCGCCTCCTGGGCGATATGATAGAGGTGAGTCGCCAACCCGATATCGCGGATCAGGATCGGCTCGGCGCACTCGAAACGGCACGTGATGTGGAACAGGTCCTCGACCTCAGCGGCCCACTGCTTGAGCGCGGACATGAGCCCGTCGGCTTCCGAGAAGACGGGTAGGAGCCCGCGGGCGAGCTGGCGGGTCTTGTTGATGGCCTCGTTGACCAGCCGCACGATCTTCTGGGCCTGCTCCGCGTGGGCCGCGTCCGCCTCGGCGAGTTGCTGGGCCAGCACCTTGCTCATGAAGGCGATGCCGGTCAGATGCTGGCCCAACCCGTCATGGAGGTCCTGACCGATGAGCTGCTGCTCCCGGGCACTGATCTCGAGGAGGGCCCGCTCCATCCGCTTGCGCTCGGTGATGTCGACGCCCGTCGTGATGATGTGCGAGGCACCGGATCCGTCGCCCTGCAGCGACGTCGTGGACCACGCGATCCGCCGTCTCGACCCGTCGGGAGCGACCCAGTCGCCTTCCCACGCCTCGCCTCCCTGACCAGGTCGAAGCGAGCCGAGGTGGGCGCGGCAGCGTTCCCGGTCCTCCGCGGCGGGGAACAGCTCCCAGAAGGGCCGGCCCCGCACCTGGTCGAAGGTCCGGCCGCTCAGCAGCTCGCAGGCGCGGTTGAACCGGACGATGTCTCCTTCCGGGTTGAGAACGGCGACCAGCGCGCCCACCGTATCGAGGATGCCCGATAGGAGATCGCCCTCCCGCTGAAGCGCGGCCTCCGCCCGCTTGAGATCGGTGATGTCGAAGCCCACGCCATGGATGAACCATGGCGCGCCGTTCTCGCCCCGGACCACCTTCGCCTCGCACTGAAACCAGATCACCCGGCCATCACGCGCGATGACCCGGTAGGCCGACCGGAGCGGGCGGCCGGTCAGCAGCATCTCCGCGGCCTCGACGCTCCACCGGGCCTGATCGTCGGCGTGGATGTGGTGGTACCACCGAACGGGGTCCTCGAGCCATTCGGCCTGTGAGAATCCCATCACTTCCTCGATCCGCGGACTGACATAGGCCTCCCCGATCCGACGATCGAGGTACGCCATGAAGACCACGGCGGGAAGCTGCTCCACGAGGGCGCGGTACTTGGCTTCCGGATTGGGCAGCAGCGGATCGGTGGGGGACGTCGCGTCGCGCGGCGCGCTGGAGAAGATGCTGGCGAGCGACTCCAGAATGGTTTCGGCTTCGGTGGGATTCACACGCCCCTCACTGCCCCCGCCGTCGTGTGCCGCCGCGCCATGCTGGTTCCTTGTTCAGCGAGGCCTGGGTGAACCGGCGAAGCGCCAGGATCGCCTTCCCGTACGTCTGCACCGCGGCCGACGATAGGAGGGAACCCGGCGGCTGGTCCATGAATGGCTGGAACTTGTCGGGAAAGCCCGGCATGGTACAGCCGATGCAGATGCCCCCGACATTGGGACATCCGCCCACGCCGCCCATCCACCCGCGCTTCCCGACATTGCACTGCACGACGGGACCCCAGCATCCCAGCTTCACGATACACAGCGGGGAACCGTAGGCGTCGGCGAACTCGCCCTGCTCGTAGTACCCTCCACGATCGCACCCTTCGTGCACCGTCTGCTCGAAGAGCCACCGGGGACGGAGGGACTCGTCGAGCGGTATCATGGGCGCTCGGCCGGCAGCCTGATGCAGCAGATACAGCAATGATTCGGTCATATTGTCGGGCTGAACCGGACAGCCGGGAATGCACACGAGCGGGATGCCGGCGCCCGAGGTCCAGTCCCAGCCGAGATAGTCGGGAAGGCCCATGCACCCGGTAGGATTGCCGGCCATGGCATGGATGCCTCCGTACGCCGCGCAGGTGCCCGCGGCCACGACGGCCCACGCCTGCGGAGCCAGCCGGTCGATCCATTCGCAGGTGGTGATCGGCTGCCCGGACACCGGGTCCGTCCCGAAAGTGGCCCAGTACCCCTCGGCCTTGTTGGTTTCGTCGGGGATCGAGCCCTCGACCACCAGGATGAACTGGCCCAGCTCACCCCGCGCGCCGCGGCGGAAGTAGTCCACGAACTCGTCCCCCACCTCGGGGGCGAGAAACGGGTTGTACAGCTTCATCTTGGGGGCCCAGGGAATGGCGCCGGCGAGCAGATCTTCGAGACTGGGCTGGGTCGCCCCGGTCATCGCGATGGTGTCCCCATCGCAGCTCAGTCCGGCCGTGAGCCACAGGATGGAGATTTCCGAGATAGGCATCGCGTTGGGGTCTGGAGTCGAGGGTCGGGGGTCTGGGGTGTAGCTTCGACGAGGACCAATCGAGTATGGATAGCGCCGTTTCCCGATCGCCGCCAGCAAGCCTCGACCCCTGACCCTCGAGTCCGGTGAGGCGGAGGTCACAGACGGCGGGGGAGCACACTACCTAACTTGTTGGACCAAAAGGAGTGCATCAAATGGGAGGAATCCGCATGCGAGACGTCGTCCTCGTAGGAGTCGTCGTTGGGGTCGGGGTGCTATTGGCCCAGGTCCTGCCGGATATCAAGCGCTACGTCAGGATCTCCCGCATGTAGACCCTGATCAGCGCAGCTTCCCGATCTCGTCGGCCAGCTCCCGGGCCCGAAGCTGCAGCTCGACATGCTCCGGGTGCAGCGTGGTCTTGGCCGACGTAGCGAGTCCGTCCCGGACGGACTGAATCCCGTCGATCGCGCGCCGCAGCTTGAGGCGCTCCACGCGAACCGGGGCCAGCGGTCCTTTCCCCGCCGACAGTATCGCCCACATGTTGGTGCGCAGCGTGTCCACGGACCGCTTGAGATCATCGAGGCCCGGCGGAGTCACCGGCGCACTCGCCAGACGCGAGTCCACCTCGGCAAGCAGGTTCCGCAGGGTGGCGAGCTGTTGGCCGAGCGGTTCTTCGGACATAGTCGGGCTCACAGTCATGAATGGAAGTGAGAAGTCATACGCCGCGCACCAGCCCTCCGTCAACCAGCCAGCTTTGTCCCGTGATATAGCTCGCCTCGGCCGAAACCAGAAATGCCGCCGCCCGTGCGACCTCCGCCGCCGTGCCTGGGCGCCCCGCCGGCACCGACGCCACGACCTCGGCCTCGACGGGATAGGTGTCGATCCATCCGGGCAACAGGTTGTTCATCCGCAGCCCTCGCCCGGCATACTGCCGGCTGTAGAGCCTGGCGAAGTTGCCGAGCGCGGGCCGAAGGGTGGCCGACACGGGATGGCCGAGGCCGGGCTCGACGGCGGCGAAGCTCGAGATGTTGACGAATGCGCCGCCACCGCTCGCGAGCATGATCGGCGTCGCGAGCCGCGCCATGCGGATCACGTTGAGCAGCAGCAGATCCATGCCCGCCAACCACTCGGCGTCGGTCAGCGACAACAGGTCGCCCTTCGGCGCGTGGCCGGTATTGTTGATGACGGCGTCCAGCCGTCCGAACCGCGAGACGGCCGTCTCGACCGCGCGCCGCAGGTCGTCCGGCTCGGTCACGGACCCCCGCACGCCGACTTCGCCAAGCTCTTTCGCGAGGTCATCGACGTCCGACGAGCGGGCCAGGAGCACCAGGCGGTAGCCTCGGAGGGCCAGCTCGCGGGCGCAGGCTGCGCCCATGCCCCGACTCGCGGCGGTGACGATCCCGACCGGCGCGTCGCTCAGACGAACACCCGGAATAGCCAGCCCAGGCAGCCTACGGCAATCGGGAGAAGGGTAAGGCCGACGGAAAAGACGAAGCCATAGCGGAACAGGACCGGCCCGATGGCCGGCCCGCGCTCACCGAGCCGGCTGCGGAGGAACAGATCCGCGACCGGACCCAGCGTGTAGCAGGCATTGGCGAGGACGGCATAGGCCACGATGGGCCGCCAGGGCACCCCGAACCCGCTTGGATGCGGCGGGAGAATCGCCAGAAGGTTGAACGTGGCCAGTGTCAGCAGGCCGGCCGTGCCGACACACAGGTTGAAGACGGGCCGGCGGGCCTCCCACCATTTGAAGACCGACCACGCGCTACGGGGGTAGTACAGAGGAGTGAAGAAGTACCTTTCGACGGCGGTCATCGGGGACCCGAGGGTTGAGGTTCCCTGCACTTTGTATCATAAAGTCGACCCGCGCAAGCCCCGGCTCCCGAGCTGACCGTGCCGAGACGCGCTCGCGGTCCAGCCACCCGAATCGGAGGACCACCGACAATGCCCCGAGCTCCAGCTCTATGCCTTGCAGCAGTCGCCGCGGCAGTCGCCACGCTCGCCTGGTCGTCCGGCAATGGAAGCCCCGGCCCCGATCCTGTGATCAGTGTCGGCGGGACCTACCAGACCGCGGTGACGCTGAAGGAGAACGATTGTCCCGGGCAGACGGTGCAGCAGCATCCGACCGTGGTAACCCATGAGCCGGGCAGCTCATCCCTGTCGCTGACGCACGCCGGCAGCACCTATGCCGGCACGCTCGCGGCCGACGGGTCGTTCACCACCACTGCCGGTGACCCAGGTGTTCGACGGCATCAGCTACGAGATCTCGATCGCCGGCCAGTTCGGCGAGACGACCATCGATGCGCTGGTGCACGTGGCGGCCGCCCGGCAGCCACCCTGCTCGTTCACCGCCCGCTGGGTGGGACCGAAGAACGGTGAGCCCAACGTGATCCCGTAGCGCGACCTATCTCGGCACCTTCGCGCGGAGCTCGTCGAACCAGTTCGGCACCATTCCATGCCGCACCCAGCTCGCGCTCGAGCCGGTAGCGGTCGGCCAGAGCAGCCTTCAACCCGTCGAATGACGTTGCCATGTGTGAGTCAAAGATACGAACCGGCCGGAGGCTGGACTAGGTTCGCCCCCAGAGCCACGCGGCCCCTCGGACACCGCTCGAGTCGCCATGAAGGTTCGGCACGACGCGGGTCCTGACACTGTCGGAGAAGACGTATCGATCGAGCAGGAGGGACACACTGGAGGACAGCGCCGGGAGGTTGGACATCCCGCCCCCCAGCACCACCACGTCGGGATCGACAATGTTGAGGACCGCGGCGAGCGCGCGCGCGAGGCGATCGGTATATCGCTCCAGCGCGCGCAATGCGTTCCCGTCACCCTGGGCCGCGGCGCCGACGATGTCCCGGCTCTCCCGGCGGGCGCCGGCGAGTCGGGTGAAGTCGCGCTCGAATCCCGGGCCCGACAGGAAGGTCTCGACGCAGCCGGTCTTGCCGCAGTAGCACTGCGGCGCCGCCGTCCGCTCCTCGTCCGTCATCCACGGGAGGGGGTTGTGGCCCCACTCGCCGGCGATCTGATTGGGTCCGTCGAGAAGCCGCCGCCGGATCACGATGCCGCCGCCCACACCGGTGCCGAGAATTACGCCGAATACCGTCTCGCCGTCCTGCCCCGCCCCATCGACCGCCTCCGACAGCGCGAAGCAATTCGCGTCGTTGGCAACCCGCACCGGACGCTGCACCCTGGTCTCGAGGTCGGAGAGTAGCGGACGGCCGTTGAGCCAGGTGGAGTTCGCGTTCTTCACCAGTCCCGTGGCCCGGCTCACGGTCCCCGGTATCCCCACGCCCACCGAGCCCGTGCTGCCCGCGTCGGCCTCGATCTCACCGACGAGGCGCGCGATTCCTTCGAGGGTGCCGGCGTAGTCGGGGCTCGTCGCGATGCGGCGCCGTGGAGCCACGACACTCGTACCAACGAGACCGATGGCCTCGGTCTTGGTGCCGCCCAGGTCGATCCCGATTTGGAGCGAAGGCGAGGAGCTACTGATGGCCGTTGTCGTGGGAGCGGGTGACGACCCAGTCGGGCTTGTCGGGCCCTTCCAGGACCACCAGCGAATCGTTGCCGCCATAGGGGCTGGGCTCGGTGGCTTCGTTGAGCGGATCGCTCTGCCAGTGGCCGTCTACCACGAAGCGGTACCGGTACCGGCCGGGCTCCAGCTTGAGCGCCGTTTTCCAGACATCACCCACGCGCTCGAGCTCGAGGGCGTCGGGCCGCCAGCCGTTGAAGTCACCCGCCAGCTGGACCCGCTCCGCCAGCGGCGCCTCGAGGGAGAAGACCACCGAGTCGCCCGAGACCACCGGCGCGGACGCGACCGCGGCTCCCCGAGATGCCGGTTCGGCGGGCGCGTGCTCTCGTTGCAGGACCTCCCGGGCCAACGCCTGATAATCCCGGAACCCCGCGGCTTGCGGCGCGTACCGTGTGATCGGCAGGCCGTGGCTCGCGGCCTCGGCCAGCTTCACGCTGTGGCCGATGATGGTCTCATAGTGCATGCCCGCGAGATGCTGGCGCACCTCGTCCAGGATGCCCTTCACGAACGGCGAACGTCCCGCGAACTGGGTGACGAGCACCCGGGGCTCGATCCGATGCCCCGTCTGGCGCTCGAGCACCTGGAACGTCTCGAACAGCTTGCCGACGCCATGGAGCGAGAAAAAGCTCGGGTCCATCGGGACCAGCGCCTCGCCGCAGGCCATGAGCGCGTTGAAGGTGAGCAGTCCGACCGCGGGAGGACAGTCGATGATCACGTAGTCGTATTCCTGCTCGACCCCGGCGAGCATGCGCGTGAGCAGGTATTCGCGACCCGGCACGCCGGCCAGGGCCTCGGGAATGGCGCTGAGACGTATGTCCGCAGGCGCCAGATCGAAGTCGAGATCCACCCGCCGGATGGTGTCGGTCAGCGTGATGGTGGACCGGCCCAGCTCGGCGAGAAAGACGTCATAGAGGGTACGGGTCGGGGCGGGAGCCCGCCCGGCCAGGCCGAGCGTCGAGTGCCCCTGCGGGTCCATGTCCACCAGCAGCACGCGCCGCCCGGCCAGCGCCAGAAACGCCGACAGATTGATCGACGTGATGGTCTTGCCGCACCCACCCTTCTGATTGACCACGGCGATACTGCGCATGAGGAGCCTTTGCGATGCGGACAAAGTCTGTTCTACCATCGCAACCGGGCGCTGTCAATGCGAAGGGGCGGAGCGCGTCGCCGCGCCCCGCCCCCCGCCCCGATCGGCCGGACTGCCCGACTATCGGCCGAAGTTGACCGCCCCGCCGAGCCCGAACGAGGTGTTGCCGCCGTCGAGGCCCACCGGAACGCTGATGCTGGGGTTCACGCTGAAGCGCGAGTGGAACACGAACCCGGTGCCGAGCCTGAGCAGGCCGTAGCTCTCCGACCCCGAGGCCGACGTCGTCCCGTCGTCGATCGTGTTCCGGGTGTTGGCGAACTGGAACGCCGCGTTGGGCAGGATCTGCACCTTGGAGCTGTGGCCGACCAGCGCGCCGAGCGAGGCGCCGAACGCGAACGTGCGGCTCGACATGTCGAGGTTGGACACGCCGACGCCATTGGGACCCGACCCCAGGCTCAAGCTCGCGACCGGACACACCTCGGCGCTACGCTTGCTCTCGAGCGGAATCTGATACCCGGCCGCGGCGCCGAAATCGAACGACGATCCATCGAGAGCGTCATACGACGTGGAGCCGATGCCCGCCTTGCCGTAGAAGCTCTTCGGAAGGCCGTAGCCGAACGTCCCTGCGAAACCGCTCGAGCCGTCCGCGAACGATCCGCCGCCGGCGACCTGCATCTGGCCGCTCGCGAACGAGGGCATGCCCACGCAAGTCTGGGCCGACGCCTTGGCGCCGAGCATGAGAGGAAGGGCCAACGACAGCAGTACGGTGCGACGCATGGAACTCTCCCTGGCAGTGGGGTGATCCCCCGTCGAGGGGCAACCGGACGATCTCGCAGGAAGCGAGACTCCTGGCTTTGCGTCCCCGTCTCGCGACGGGTTTGCCGGTGCTGGGTCGCCTCACCGGAGGCGACAACTGCACCATGAGCCTGAAGATGGCGGCCTGGCATGCAGGCCACCGGGCGATCGGGCGGCAACCGTCGTGCCACCACCGGTCTGCAAAGGAATGCATTCTCCGCGTCCCGGTTTGCCGACATTTGCAGCCGACACTGCCGGCTACTTGACTGCTCAGTCAATTAACAGTACCCTGACGCATGGCACGCACCAAGTCGTTCGATGAGGACGCCGTCCTCGAGCAGGCCGCCCAGCTCTTCTGGGAGCGCGGCTACGAGGGGACCTCACTGGCCGATCTCGAGGCCCATCTCGGTCTTGGCCGGCAGAGCCTCTACAATGCCTTCGGTGACAAGCACGGGCTGTTTCTGAAGGCCCTGGACCGCTACCGCCGGGACATCGGCGAGCCCGGGTTTGCGGCGCTCACGGCGCCCGGTGCCGGGCTCGGCGCGATCCGGAAGTTCTTCCGCTGGAGCATGGACATGCTGACGGTGCCGGGTCCCCGGCACGGGTGCATGGTGGCGAATACCATCCTGGAGCGCGGCAGCCAGGACGCGGATGCCCTCCTGCGGTGCAATCAATCCCGCGAGGCCCTCGAACGGGCCTTCCGTCGAGCGCTGGCGCAGGCGAAGGCCGAGGGAGACGTGAGGCGGGACCTGGACATCGACGCGAGCGCTACCATGCTGGTGACGCTGAATTATGGACTCACCGTACTCGCGAAAACCGGCGCCCGCGCCCGGGAGATGCAGGCGACCGTGGACGTGCTGCTGGCAGGACTCGGATAGGTTTTTATTTCAACCATATTTGACCGATCGGTACAGATTAGGAGAAGCCAAATGCCGGAAGGATTGACGACCACGGGACGGGTGGCGTCGCTCAGGGGAAGGGACGCGGCCTTGGCTCGGGCCAGGGCCACGGGTCCACCCCGCTCCTCCCCGTCACACCGCGAATCGCGGCGGCACGGATCTCGGGATCCTTCGACTCGAGCAGCTCGGTCAGCCGCTCGCTTCGCTCGCCCGAGTGGACCAGCGCCCGCACCTCGGCCTTCCGCGCATCCGCGTCCTGCTCCTTCGCGAGCGCGGCGCGCAGCGCCGGGATGGCGGCACCGTCACCGATCTCCGACAGCGCCCACGCCGCTCGCGTCCTGACGTCGGTATTGGCATCGGCGACGGCGGCAATGAGTCCCTTGGGCGCCGACTCCAGATCGAGCTGGCCCAACGCCCAGGCGGTGGTCGCGCGGACGTCGGCGCTCTTCTCGACGGCCAGCAGGTCCCCCAGCGCACCGGCGATGGACCCATCGCCGTGCTCGCCGAGGGCCCATACTGCCGTTTCACGCACGCTGTCGTCCTGGTCTCCGCGCGCGGCGGTGAGCAGCGCGTCCGAGCCACTCTTGGTGTTCATCGTGCCGAGCGCCCAGGCGCTCATCTCCCGCACGTCGGCGTCCTTGTCGCCGCGAAGCGCCTGCGTCAGTCCATCCGCGGCCTCCGTCGCCTCGAGCTGCCCCAGCGCCCACGCAGCCGTTCGCCGCACCGACGCCACCGGATCGCTCCTCAGCAGTCGCAGCAACGCGGGCACCGCACTCGCCGAATCGAGATGGCCGAGCGCGCCCGCCGCGGCCTCGCGCACCAGCGGCGAGTCGTCCCGGAGCGCGGCGGTCACTGGCCGAACCGCGCGCCCGTCGCCCATCCGCCCGAGTGCCCAAATGGCATTCGCCTTGGCGCCGGTCGAGGGGTCACCGACGACCCGCACCAGCGCATCCACCGCGCTCCCGGTTTCCGCCAGACCGAGTCCCAGTGCCGCGACGCTCCGCATCGATGAGTCGGGCGACGCCAGCCGTTCGAGCAGGCCCGGACCCACCTCGTCGCCGCCACGAGTGCCGAGCAGCCGGACGGCCAGCTCGCGGACGCAGGCGTCGCGGGTCGAGAGACTCTCCAGCAGGAACCGGGCATCGTCGGACGAGATGTCGTACCGCCGGCGCCCGCGCGAGTGGCGCGGCAGCCTGTGGCCGAGGGGCGTCACCGGCGCGTCGTTGACGGCGCCCCAGCCGTTGCCCACCGCATCAGCCGCGAGACCGCATACTTCAGCGGGCGCGCCTTGCGCGGCGGCGATCAGATCCCGGATGTTGTCGGCCGCCGCGTTCACGACCGTGGGACCCCACGGCTCGTGCCACAACATGCCGGCGATGGCGAAGAGCGCGATGGACCCGTTGCGCAGCATAAGCTCTCCAGACATGGCGATACCCGCAGGACTATATGGTGAAAATTCAGCACCTGTGTCCGCGCATCCGGGGCCGCGTGACATGGCGTCAGGCGGCGCCGGCATCAGCGACGCTGGATCAGGGGAACGGACGAGGCTCGGGACGAGGCCAGGGCCACGGTCCCGACGCGCCCCCGGCGGCGAGCTCGGCGACCGCGGTGGCACGGACTTCCTTGTCGGAAGAGCTGACGAGCCGCTGCAGGGCGTCGACGGCGGCATCGCCCATGGCGCCGAGTGCGCGGATGAAACCGATCCGCACCTTCGAGTCCGTCTCGCGGCGGTAGGCCGCCTCGATCGCCGACGTGGCGGCGGCATCCTCGATGTTATAGAGCGCCCATGCCACCGACAGCCGCACGTTCCGGTCGCGATCACCGAGCGCATTGATGAGCGCGGCCGGCGCTTTCGAGGGCTCGGAGCTTCCAATGGACCACGCCGCCAGCTCGCGTGTCTTGGCGCTCGAATCGGCCAAGACCGCGGCGAGCGCGTCAACCCCGCTCGCGTCACCCACCTCGCCCAGGGCCCAGGTGGCGGTCGCGCGGACGGCCGGGCTCCTGTCCTGGCGCAGCGCCCTGGCCAACGCGGCCGACGCCATGGCGTTGTCCTCCGCTTCGGCGAGGGACCATGCCGCCATCTCACGGACATCGGCATCGGCGTCGCTGCCGACGGCCGCGACGAGCGCCTCGACCGCGACTCGCGAATCCCCGTAGTTGTGGAGACCCCAAGCGGCGACGCGACGCACCGACGCGCTGCTGTCGCTCCGCAGCATCTTCGACAGCACCTCGGCCCGCTGGTCGGGCGACCCGCTCCCGGTATCGGTCGCAACCGTCGTGACCGGTCGGGTCGCGCCGCGAGTCGCGATGCGCGCTGTCGACGAGGTTGCCAGCCGGTTGGCCGAGCGCATCGGGCTCGTCCGAGCCGCCGCGGTGGTGGATTCGGCATGGACCGCAGCGGCCCGCGGCCGTGGCGCCGGCGCTTGCGCGGTCTTTTCGGCGGCGCGGGGTACGGGCGAGGCGGCGCCCAGGACGAGCGCGAGCGCGGCGAGCGAGCCGGCCAGCGCCGCGGAGCGGGCGCGCCCAAGCCCGCGGCGGCGCAGCTCCGGATTCAGAATGGCCAGCATCCGTCCCTCGAATTCACGGCGGTGGGCCATAGCGAGCGCGATCGCCGGAGTATTGTGGTCGCGGACGCAGGTGACGATGTCGAGCAGATGCTCGGCGTAATCGCTCGCCCGCGCCCCGAAGACCAGCGCGAGGTCGTCACAGGCGCGCTCGCTCTCGGCGCGGAGCCGCCGGGCGGCTGTCCAGACGAGCGGGTGGAACCAGTAGAGGGCGCACGCGACGCGACCCACCGTGTGGCCGATCAGGTCGCGACGCCGCACATGCCCGAGCTCGTGGATCAGCACGGCGCTGCGCCGTTCCGCGCTCCACCCGTCGCTCTCCGCCGGCAGCACGATGGTGGAAGACAGGAGCCCCGCGGCGAACGGCATCTTCACGTCATCGCTTCGGAGGAGCCGGGGCGCCGCCTCGAGCTCGAGCCGGTCGGCGATCTCGTAGAGCGGGGTCTGCCAGTCGGGATCGTCGAGCGGGCGCGCCCGGGCCACGATCCGGCGGACGGACCACGCCCCGTAGGCGAGGTGGAGCGCGAGGCCGAGCGCGACGATGGCCCATGCAGCGATGAGCATCGTGCCGGCGCCGAACGGCAACTGGACGCCGTCCGGCTCGACCTGGGTCGTGGACGGTTCGGATGCGGCGGCCGGAGCGGGCGCGGGCGCAGGTCGCGTCGCCGCGCGGGACACCAGAGGCGCCCCGGCGCGTGGCGCGATGGCCGCCGCGGGCTCGGGTACTTGCATGCGTGGGAGCACCCGGAGCGGGAGCGGCGCCCAGACGGCGACGGCCGGCAGGACGAGGAGGCCGGCGAGCGCCACGAGCCACACCAGGTGGCGCGAGCCCGCCGACGCGCGCTGCAGGAGGAACGACACGCCCAGCGCCGCGACGAGCAGAAACGTGACCTTGACCAGCAGCACCAGGGCCGCGAAGACGGACGAGAAGGTGAGGTCCATGGCGGTCTACCTCCCGCTCAGGCGGGCGCGACGGATCTTGTCACGGAGCCGCGCGATCTCGCTGTCGTTCATGTCGGCGTCGGAGAGACGAAGCAGCGCGGTAACGGCCTGCTCCGTCGACCCGGCGAAATAGGTCTGGACCACGTGGGCCAGGACGTCGTCCCGTGCCTTGTCGGTGGGCTTGGCCGGGGCGTACACGTACCGCGGCCCATCCTCCCGGTGGGCGATGACTCCCTTGTCGCCCAGGATGCGGAGAATGGAGCGGACCGCGGAGTACGTGGGCGGATCGGGCAGCGCCTGGAGGATCTCGGCCACGGTGGACTCGCCGCGGCGGTGCAGGATCTCCATTACCTGCCGCTCGCGGCGGCTCAAGTCTTCGGTTGCAGGGCGCGTGGGCATGGTCGTTCGCACTCTCTCAGCACGGGTCCGGTGGCCGCGGAGGCGGCGGGTGTGCTGATATTTCAACACTAGGCCACAAAAGTCAAGCCCGGAAGGTTGCCCGAGATGCGCCGGCAGAGGATGGCGAGCGAGTCGACGGCGCCTTCGGCGAGGGTCTTGTAGCGACGAGGCCGCGCAGTTGCGCCGGCGACGGCCCCGCCGCACAATACGGTCAGGCACCTTTCCGGAGAATCCGATGGCGACGATGAGCGAGCTCGACCGCTTCCGTAAAGTCTGGGACATGGAGTCCCAGCTCACCACCCGGCTGCTCGAAGCGCTTCCGCCCGATCAGTACGACTTCCGCCCCGACCAGGGCGGCCGCTCGCTCGGCGAGCTGGCATGGCATCTGGCGGAGATCGAGGGCTACATCAGCCTGGGCATCACGAAGGGAGCGGTGACGTTTCAGGAGGCGCCGCCGAACCTGCAGCGCCCCCGCGAGGTGAAGCAGCTGGCGCCGGGGTACAAGCGGGTGCACGAGGAGGCGGTGGCGCGGCTGGGCAACATCACGGAGGAGCAGTTCGACACACGGATCCCCTTCGCCGACCGGCAGATGACGGTGCGCGACATGCTCTGGGGGGCGATCCTCATGCACGTGGTTCACCACCGCGGCCAGCTGTCGCTGATGTGCCGCATGGCGGGCGGCACGGCGCCGGGGATCTATGGGCCGAACCGGGAGGACATGGTGGCGATGCGCGAGCGGATGAAGGCGAAGGTCTAGTCTCCGCCAGCCCTTCGAGCCAGCTCCACGTAGAACGTTTCGACCTCGCGCGCGTGTCGCGTGATGTCGAACATCTCGAGGGCCCGCCGCCTGCCCGCGGCACGCATCGCCGCGAGCCGTTCGTATGAGGCGCCCATCAGATCCGACACCGCTCGGGCCATCGCCCCCGGCGAGCGCTCGGGAACGAGCAGGCCGGTGTGAGGCGTGAGCGCCTCCCGGTTGCCGGAAATGTCGGTCGCGACCGGAATCGCGCCGCAGGCCATCGCTTCGAACAGCACCCTCGACAATCCTTCGGTATCCTGGTGTGACCCGCTCACCAGCACGTCGCCTGCCTGCATCCAGCGCTCAATGTCGTTCTGCTGGGGCAGGACGCGGACCATCTCCGTCACGCGCAGGGTGCGGGCGCGACGCCTGATCTCCTCGAGGGTGGCCGCAGTGTCCGCTGTGCCGACCATGAGCAATAGCACGCCGGCCTTCGATGCGCGCGCCTCCGTCAGGACGCCCATGGCATCCACGATGTCGAGCACCCCCTTGGCCTCTTTGATCTGCCCCACGAACAGCACGATGAAGGCCTCGGACGGAAGGTCGAGGGCGCGACGGACCGCCGCCCGGTCGGTGGGCGGGCAGAAGCGCCGCATGTCCGCGCCATCCATGATCGTTCGATACCGAGCCGCGGGCGAAAACCGCCGCCGGCTGGCCTCCGACACGCCGATAATCCCGTCCGTCAAACGTTCCAGCAGCGGGTCGAGAGTATGCGCTGTGGTGAGACGGACGAACCAGACCATCCGGGTCGCCGTGCCAACCTTGGCTAAGCCGCAGGTGAACGCGTCGCGAGGGGCGTCGGGCGCCACGATGTCGATGGCTCGCTCTCGCAGGATCGCCCGAATCCGGCCGCGCGACCGCCAGACCGCGCGCAGGGTGCGCGGTTTGATGTGGTAGAGCGGAGCGTGCTCCACCGGGCAGCCGAGGGACCTGAGGTGGTCGTCGAGCTCACCCGGCCCGGGACAGATGGCCAGGGGCTCGATCACATCCCGGTCGAGGTGCTCGATCAGGAGGGCCAGGCTGCGCTGCCCGCCCATGCGCATGTGCGGGTGGTGACTCACGAAGGCCACGCGAAGGGGCCGACCCTGTGACGTAGACCCTCGCTCAGCGCCGCGCCGCGAACAGGACCAGGACCGCGCCCGGGAGCTCCAATGCGAGCCCGAAGTAGAGCATTGGCTCCACGTCACCACCGGCCAGGATGATGCCGGCCATACGCACGATCGCGATGCCCGCCAGCGCCAGGCCTCCGGCGGTCAATCCGGCCCTGGTCCACGACCCCCGCGAGGCGCAGAGTGCCAGAAACGCGGCGAGCCCAAGCTGGAAACCGCCATAGGTGGCCGCGAAATCGATGGTGGCCGAACCGTCGGGAAGGACGATCCCCGTGAGGGCTGCCATGTCGGATGGCCGCCCGGCGTAGGCAACCCCGAAACCGGCGAACCCGACCGACAGCAGCCACAAGAGCGGGCCGCGCCACGGGATTTCTCCCCACGCATCCATGGCTATCGCGGGAGATGGAACATCAGACCGAGGCCGGCGCTCGCCGGGACGACGCGTCGGTCGGGTGTGACCGACCTGGGAAACGCAGGGACGGGCGCGCATCCTGGGGGAGACGAGTGGCCGACCGTAGATTTTGGGATTCGCGGAGTTGGTCGCGCCATGCTCCTTTTCCTGTCACGCAGACTGAGGAGGAACGCGTCAGGGCCGCCTTTTGTGACGGCCGCCGGGAGGCCGACTCGCCGCTGTCGCTTCGAGGGCCAGCACCGACATCGCGACGAGCAACAGGAGCATCGTCCATGCGTGCACGCTGTAGCCGGCCACTCCGGTGTACACCGTGTCACCCGCGAGATCCCGGCCGCTGAGTCCGCTGGCGACGATGCCGACACCAACGACGGCGGCCGCGACCTTCGCGGGACCGCGAAGGGCTTCCCGGCGGATGGAGAGCGCCACGGCGAAGGCGAACAGTAGCGGCACGAGATGGGTCGTGAACGTGATCGGACTCAGGAGCAGCGCGGCCAGAAACACGAGCGCCAGCTCGTAGGCGTTGACGGGCGCGCGACGGACCCTGAGTGCCGCGATCGTGACCAGAAACAGCGCCAGGATCGCGAGCCACGAGCCCCGATACAGGAGCTGTGCCCTGGACTCGTCGGCGGGGAGGTATCGGTACGAATGCCGCTGGATGGTCGCCGGAGCTCGCGTCATCCGGCTCACCAGGGCCGCGAGATTCTGACCGGCCTGATAGTCGTCGATCCTGCCCTTCTGATGGCCCTCCAGAAAGCTGTGGTAGTACTCGGCCAGCTCCCGGACGCCCCGCTCGGGGCCCCTGACCGCGAGCGGCATCAGCACCGAAGCCAGTCCGAGCACGATCGTCGCGACCGCGGCACGACGCGAGCCGCGAATCACCAGCCAGGCCGCGAAGAAGATCGGCGTGATCTTGATCGCCGTGGCCGCGACGATTGCCGCCGCGCTGGACGCGTCGCGGCCGAGCAGACTCGCGCGGACGCCATACAGCACCACCACCAGGATGATGCCGTTCACCTGCACGTGGTGGAAGTTGTCGAGAAAGAACTGCGCGCTCAGCAGGACCGCGAGGACCAGCGGCGCCCCCGACGGGTTCCGGGCAGGGAAGGTTCGGGCGATGATGTCCCGCGTCAGGAGAACGGCCGCCACCCACGACGCGAGGTTGAGAAGGGAGACCAGAATCGCGGCGGTCTGCAGCGGGAACAAGGCGAGGGGCGTGAAGACCAGCGCCGCGAAGGGAGGATACTTGAATTGCCTCGCTCCCGGCGGATAGCCGTGATAAAGCGGCCCTCCGCTCGCGAAGCTTCGACCGGCTTGCCAGAAGACGGCGAAATCGGCGCCGATACGCTGATGAAGCCCTTGCGGGACGGCCAGGGCGAGCCCGAGGGCGAGGCCGGCGACTGCCAGCAGCGCCCGAATGCCGGGGCGGCGCACTCGGGCCGTCAGTATGTCTGCTCGATCCGGTCCACATCGTCGAGGAAGCCATTCCCCGCCCTGCGGACCGCCGCCGGATCCCGAGCGCGCACCCTGGCGTCGAGCTCATCGAGCGCCCGGCCCACGTGCGTATCGAGCGACGCATCCCGCTCGGCGACATGCGGATGGATCGGCTGATAGAGCCGGCGAAGCTCGGCGACCGACTGGGCCGCATCCGCCCATCGCTGACCCTCGGCCCGGTACGTCACGTCGCGGCCGCCGACGTCGAGCAAAGTCACCGCGACGGGGACACGGGCCGGATATCCGGCAGCGATCGTGGCCAGCATGCGACAGAGTCCGTTGGCCGCCTCGAGGGCCCCCAGGCGGTCGCGGTGCGACACGCGAGCCATCAGGGAGTCGAGCCCGGCTCGGTACCCCCGCATGGTCGCTGCCTGCATGGCACGCGCTTCCACCCCGGCACTGGTCGTGACGCCGTCGAGCCGGGCGAGCAGGTCGGCCAGCTTGCCCTCGGCCGCGCTCCATGCGCGGACGGCGATGTCGGCCTGAATGTCCTCCGCGAGATCTTCGGAGGCCTGGAGCGCGGCGGGCTTGGCGGCGGCCGCCGAGTCGGCCGCGGAACGGGCGGATTGCCCTTCGCGGCTATCCCGGCCGCAGGCGACGAGTGCCAGTATCGATACGAACGCGACGAAAAGCGGTGATCGGATAGGGCCGGTCCCGGTGCGGTGAAGCCCCCACCGTATCGCTCGAACGTGACGCGGAGATGACGGGTCCCTTGGTCCGTCATCCTGGAGACATGACCCGCCGTTAGATTCGCCGCATGTCTTCCTTCCGTGGCGCGGACGCATGCGCGTCTTGATTGTAGAAGACGATCCCGGGCTGTCCGATTTTCTGCGACGCGCCCTTCGGGGGGCCACCTGGGCGGTGGACCAGACGTCGTCGGGCCACGCGGCGCTCGCCTCCCTGGCCGCCGCGCCGTACGACCTCGTCGTGCTCGACCTGGGCCTCCCGGACATCGACGGGTTCGAGGTCTGCCGCCGCTACCGTGCCACCGGCGGCCGCGCGCCCCTGTTGATGCTCACCGCGCGTGACGCGCTCGACGATCGCGTACACGGCCTCGACGCGGGGGCCGATGACTACCTCACCAAGCCGTTCTCCGTCGACGAGCTGCTCGCACGCCTCCGCGCCCTCGCTCGGCGACCCCCGGCCTCGCACGACGTCGTCCTCCGGTATGCCGACGTCGAGCTCGACCCCGCCAGCCGCACGGCCGCGCGGGGCGGCCGCATCCTCCGACTCACCGCGCGCGAATTCGCGCTGCTCGAGTATCTGCTGCGGACCCGAGAACGCGTGCTCAGCCGCGGCCAGATCCTGGAGCACGTCTGGGACGACAACTTCGACCCCGTCGCCAACGCGGTGGACGTGCTCATCGGGCGCGTGCGTCGTAAGCTCGACCCCGACGGGACGTCACCGCTCATCCACACGATGCGCGGCGCCGGCTATCTCTTCGCGTCGCAGGCGCCGCCCGATGCCCCTTAGCCGCCTTCGGCTTCGGCTGGCGGGATCGTTTGCGCTGGCGTTCACCGGCGGCCTGCTGCTCCTCAGCGGAACCCTCGTCCTGTACACCCGCCGGCAGAGCGACCTGCGGCTCACCCGCGAGCTCCGGAGCGAGGCGGGAGCGCTTGCCAGCGCCATTCGCCTCGAGTTCGAGGAGCAGCCGCCGGATGGCGTCGAAGGCGCGGCACGTGCCGCCCTTGAGGAATGGCCGACGCGTCCGGAGGCGTTCGCGGTGTACACCAGCGAGGGGCATCGCATCGCCACCACGGGACCGGGCTCCCTGACGCGGTTACTGCCCGAGACGCTCGCGGCGGACGACACCGGTTCCGCGGATCTCCTCGACGGAACGCCGCACGTCCGCCTGGTGCCCTACGAAGCCGCCGACCCGCGCTTTCGCGTGATGGCGGCGGGAGTAGCGACGCGCCTCGATGCCGAAACCGAGGGAGTGGGGTTGTGGCTGCTCGCCAGCATGCCCATCACCGTCGTCTTGAGCCTCATCGGGGGATACCTGCTTTCACGGTACGCGCTGAAGGATGTGTCCCGCTTGGAGCAGGCCATCGGCCAGATCGGCCCCGATGCCCTCGAGTCACGCCTGCCCGTGCATGAACCTCCTGACGAGCTGGACGGGTTGGCACGCCGCTTCAACGCGCTCCTCGAGCGGCTCCAGGATTCGCGCGCACAGAATCAGCGCTTTCTCGAGCAGGCGGCCCACCAGATCCGCACGCCCCTGACGCTCGTGCTCGGCGAGGCCGACCTGGCGCTCGGCGAAGCCCCGTCTCCTTCGACCCGTGGGGAGGCCCTCCGGCGCATCCGCCTCGCCGCGACTCAGATGCGGCGGCGGGTCGAAGAGCTCCTGCTGCTCGCGCGCGCATCCACCGGGCAGCGCGCGCCCCGCACGGACACGGTCGAGCTCGACGGGCTCGCGCTCGAGTGCGCCGATCTGATGCGGGCACGGGCGCAGGCGCTGGGTCGGAAGCTCGAGCTGTATCGCGTGGACCCGCTCGTCCTCACGGCGAGCGAGCCGTTGCTCCGCGAGGCGATGGTCGAGCTGCTGGAGAATGCGTGTCGCCATGGCAGTCCCGTTTCGCCGGTTCGTCTGTCCGTCTACCGCGATGGGGACGACGCCGTGATCGAGGTCGGCAACGCCGTTCGGGGCGACGCCGTGTGGCCTTCGAGTCCCTCGTCCGGCCGCGGGTTGGGGCTGCAGGTCGTGGGGTATATCGCCCACGAGCACGGAGGGCGACTGGTCCACCGGTTCACGCCGGACGGCCTCATGTCGGGGCTCTACATCCCCCTCGACGGCGCGCCGCACCACCGGCTCGGTCTGCCGCGATGATCCACGTGCTCCTCCTCGGCGCGCTCCAGGCCCCATTGGCGAGCGATTCCATCACCCTCGCCGATGCCGTGGCGCTCGCGCGGAGGCACCGATCACAGGCGGTGGCCGCCGCCGCGCGTGTGGAAGAGGCCCGCGCCGGAGTGGCCGCGGCCGGCGCGATCCCCAATCCGAACCTCTCCTACAGCTACAGCGACGCGGTACCGACCAATCACATCATCATCGATCAGTCGCTCGAATGGCTCCTTCGCCGCGGGAGTGACCGGGCAGCAGCTCGCGCGGGCGTGACCCGCGCCGTGGCCGACTCGACGCGGACGATGACTTCCCTGCTCCACGACGTGCGGGTCGCCTTCTGGCGCGCCCGCGCGGCGCACCTGTCGCAGTCGCTCGTCGAGGAGCAGGCGAGACAGGCCGACTCCCTTGCGTACATCGCCGCCGCCCGATACCGCGCTGGTGACGTCTCGCAGCTCGAATCCGAGCAGGCTGCCCAGGAAGCCGCCCGGGTCCGTCAGGACGTGTCGGTGGCCCGCGAAGCAGCGCGCATCGCGGCCTCGGAATTGGCCCGGGCGATTGGGGTGAAGACCGCCCCCACACCCGTGGGTCCGCTGGACGCTGGCCTTGATCTCGATCTCGGCGACACCATCGAGGCGCAGTCCACTCCGGCGCTCCGGGCGGCGGTCGCGGATTCCGCCGCCGCGGCAGCCTCCGCGCGGAGCGCCTCGATTGGACGCGTGCCGTTGCCCACCGTCCAGATGGGAGCCGAGTGGGGAGACCCGGGGCAGCCCGGCACCCTCGCGCTCGTCGGATTCTCGCTGCCGCTGCCGTTGTGGCAGCGCGGTGGCGCAGCGGTGCGCGAGGCTCGTGCCCGCGCCAGCCAAGCCGCTGCCGCCGCCCAAGAGGCCAGGCTCGATGCCCTCAACGACATCAACCAGGCCCGCATCCGCCTCGAAGAGGCCGCCGGACGCGCCCGCGTCGCCCGGGATTCGCTCGTGCCCGCCGCGGACGCGCTTCGCGGCCGGGCGCTGCGGGCATACCAGGCGGGAGAGACCGGCATCGTGCCGGTACTCGACGCCTTGCGGAGCGAACGGGGAGTCTGGCTCGACGGCTTGCGGGACGAGCTGGTGTTTCAGGAGGCCGCGGCCGCGTGGGATGCGCTCCGCGGACGGCTGGAGTGATCCGTCGCTCGATGGAGCTGGCGATGCTGGCGCTGCTCACGACATCGCTCACGACGTGCCGTTCCGACGGTGAATCCGATTCCGCAACCCGTTCGCAGACGCGCGTGCCGGTCGGGCTCGCCATCGTGACGCGTGACACGCTGGTCGAGTCACTAGCCCTGATCGGCCGTCTCACCGCCCGGCCGGGCGGCTCCGCCGTCATCACGTCACCGGCGGCCGGCATGGTGGGCGCGGTCCACGTGCAGGTCGGCGACCGGGTGAAAAAGGGCACGAGCATCCTGGACCTGGACGTCCCCGAGCTGGCCGCCGACGCGCGACAGAAGGCCGCGGCCGCGGAGCAGGCCAGCCGCGAAGCGGCCCGGCAGGAGCAGCTCTTGGACGACGGAATCACGTCGCGCCGTCAGGCCGAAGAGGCCGTCGCCGCCGCGAAGCAGGCCGTCGCCGCCGCCGCTGCGGCGAGCGTGCTGCTCGGCCGTACCCGGGTTCGCAGCCCGATCGACGGACGCGTGCAGGACGTCGGTGTCCAGCGCGGCGAGCGAGTCGAGGCGGGCAGGACGATGATCCAGATCGTCTCGGCTGACACGCTTGATGTGGTGGCGCAGGTTCCGGCCGCCGGCCTGCGGCGGTTGCGCACCGGCCTTCCCGTCACCGTGGTCGAAGAGGGAGACACGGCGGAGTTCCCGGGTCGAGTCGTGGCGCTCGCGCCGGGCGTGGACCCGCTCACGAACGCGGGATCGGCGGTAATCCGGGTCGCCAATTCCGCCGGCCGCTTGCATCCCGGCGCGGGCGCCATCGCCCATGTTCGTCTCGGTGTCCGTCCCGGCGTGTTGGTGGTGCCGGACTCGGCGATCGTGCTCTCCGGCGACGGCAGCGTCGTCTTCGTCGTCGGGGCCGACTCGATCGCCCGCCAGAGGCCGGTCGAGCGCGGGGTGCGAGATGGAGGCCGCACGGAGGTACGGGGCGACCTTCACGACGGCGAGCGCGTGGTGACCACGGGCGCCTTCGGACTGCAGGACGGGATGCGGGTCGTGCCCACCAAGGCGACCGGAGCGTGACGAGCTTCCTGCTCCGCCATCGCGCGGCGATCCTCCTTGCCGTCGGCCTGCTGACGATCGCCGGCCTCTGGTCGCTGCTCAGGCTGCCCGCCGGCATCTATCCGGAGGTCACCTACCCGCGGATCGTCGTCCTCGCGCGCGGCGGAACGTTCGAAGCCGAGGAGATGACGGTGGCGGTGACCAGGCCGCTGGAGGAGGCCCTGAGCGGCGTGCTCGGGCTCCGACGAATCCGAACGCGGACCGTACGAGGATCGGCGGAACTGAGCCTCGACTTCCGCCCGAACGCGGACATGGAGTTCGGGCTGAGCCAGGTGCAGGGCCGGCTCGCCGCCATCCGGCCGTCACTCCCGGCGCAGCTCGAGTTGACTGCGGAGCGCCTGACGCCGTCGGTCTTCCCTATGCTGCAGTACGAGCTTACCGGCGCCGATCCCCTCGTGCTCCGGGACCTCGCCGAATTCACCATCCGGCCCCGGCTGGCGGGACTCCCGGATGTCGGTGACGTGACGGTCGACGGCGGACGGGTACGTGAGATCGCGGTCGAGGTCGATCCTGCCAGCTTGGTGGCCCATCACGTCACGACCGAGCAGGTGGCGCAGGCCATCGCGTCCACCGACCAGGCGGAGGCCGCGGGCCGTCTCGACCGCGATTACCGGCAATACGCCATCATCGTGTCCGGCCTCACCAGCACACCCGAGGCGGTCGGGCGCGCGGTCGTCACCCACGCCGGACCCGCGCCGGTCCGGGTCGCCGATCTGGCACGAGTGAGCTATGGCGCCGAAGACTTGCTCCAGATCGTCGCGGGCAATGGCAGGCCGGCCGCGCTGATCAACATTTCCCGCCAGCCGAACGGCAATACCCTGCGTCTGCAAGGTGCCGTCCGGGCGACGATGGATTCGATCCGGCCGCTCCTGCCCACCGGGGTCCGGATGCAGCCGGTGTACGACCAGGGTGCCCTGGTACGCGACTCGATCCACAGCGTGCGGGACGCGATGTTACTCGGCGCCGGGCTCGCGGTGGTGGTCCTGCTGCTCTTCCTCGGGAACTGGCCCTCCACGTTCGCCGCGGCGTTGTCCTTGCCGCTCACCGTGGCCATTACCTTCCTCGGCCTCGACCTCATGGGGGACTCGCTCAACCTCATGAGTCTGGGCGGGCTCGCGGTGGCTATCGGCATCATCATCGACGATGCCGTCGTGGTCGTGGAGAACATCGAGCGCGGACTGGCCGCGCATCCCGGCACACCGCCCGGCGAGGTCATTCGCCGCTCCACCGACGAGATTCTCGGTCCGGTCGCCGGGTCCACGCTCACCACGGTGGTCGTCTTCGCTCCGCTCGGGCTCCTCACTGGCGTCGTGGGCGAGTTCTTCCGCTCCTTCGCGCTCGCCCTGACGTTGGCCGTGCTGTTGTCGCTCGCGCTCGCGATGACGGTGATCCCCGCGGTCGTGGAACGGTGGGCGGTCCGGCGGGCGGCGTCACCGCCGGGATCGCCACCACGCCGCCGGCGCGTTCCTCACCTCACCCTGCGGCACCTCGAGCACCGGTACGGTACGGCCGTCGGATGGATACTCGGTCACCGGCCGGCAGCGCTCGTCTCTGCGGCGCTCCTCCTCGCCGCCGGCCTTGCGCTCGTCCCGGCGATCGAGACCGGCTTCCTCCCCGAGATGGACGAAGGCGGATTCATCCTCGACTACTGGGCGCCCGCGGGTACGGCGCTCTCGGAGACCGACCGGCAGGTGCGCGTGCTGGAGCGGATCCTTCTGGCTGACCCCGCAATCGCGGCGTTCACTCGCCGCACGGGGAGCGAGCTCGGGTTCGCCGCCACCTCGCCGAACAGGGGGGACTTCACGGTCCTGCTCAAGCCGCGCGGACAGCGGTCTTCCGTGTACGAGGTGATGGATCGAATTCGGGCGCATGCGGAGGAGCAGGCGCCGGCGGTACGCGTCGAGTTCGTGCAATTGATGCAGGACGTGATCGGAGATTTGGCCGGCTCCCCACAGCCGGTGGAGCTCAAGCTGTTCAGCCGGGACCAGCGCGCGGCCGAGCGGGCCGCCGTTTCGGTAGCGGCGGCGGTCCAGCAGGTGTCCGGACTGGTGGACCTGTTCGACGGCGTTCAAGCGGACAATCCGGAGCGCCGGGTCGAGCTCGATCCGGCCCGAGTGTCGCGCCTCGGGCTCACGCCGGCCGAGGTCATGGCCCAGGCCAGCGCGGCACTGTTCGGCGCGCCGGCTGGAACCGCGCGCGAGCCCGATCGCCTCATCCCGATCCGTGCCCGACTTCCCGACAGCGTTCGATTCAGCCCCGACGCCGTGGCCCGTGTCCCCATCATCGGCCCCGACGGGTGGCTCTCGCTGACGCAGCTTGGCCAGGTGTACGACACGGGCGGCTCGAGCGAGCTGCTGCGCGAGAATCTCCGTCCCTACGTGGCCGTTACCGGACGTACGAGCGGACGCAGCCTCGGCAGCGTGATGCGGGATGTACGGGCCGCGGCCGCGAAGGTATCCCTGCCGGCCGGTGTCACGCTCGAGCTCGGCGGCCAGTATGCGAGCCAGAGGGACGCCTTTCGTGAGCTGCTCGCCGTGCTGGCCCTGGCCATCGGCGCGGTCCTCCTCCTGTTGGTCGCCCAGTTCACCAGCGTGCGCGGCCCGCTCGCCCTCGTGGCCGCGGTGCCGCTTGGCCTCACCGGTGCCGTCGCCGTGCTCGCGATGACGCGGGTGCCGTTCAATGTGTCGAGTTTCATGGGCGTGATTCTGCTGGTGGGGCTGATCGTGAAGAACGGGATACTCCTGCTCGACGCCGCCCACCACGCCCGAGATCATGGAGCCTCCGTCGTCGACGCGCTGGCGCATGCCGGCCGCGTACGCCTTCGTCCGATTCTCATGACGACGCTCTGCACGCTCGCAGGCCTCGTTCCGCTGGCGCTGGGACTGGGCGCCGGAGCGGAGCTGCAGCGGCCCTTGGCGCTGGCCGTCATCGGGGGTCTCCTGGTCTCGACGGCCGTCACCCTGCTCATCGTGCCCGTGCTCCTGGCGCAGTCCGGCCACCTGGAGCACCGGGTAGCCATATCAATCCCAAGCGCAGGATAAGCATTCATATGTCCCAGAAGTTCAGTCGCCGCTCACCGGCCATCACTGCGCTCGGCGCGGTGGCCAAAGTCATCCCCGGCGACTATCTCAAGACGCTCCTGTACCGCGGTCTCATCGCGAAGCCCCGCCGGGCCCTCCGCAAGTCTCTTCACGAGTTCTATCGTTTCGATCACGTCTACGACGTCATCGAGGAGGTTCGGGCGAACTATCGGGGAACATTCAGCATTCTCGAGTTCGGAACGAACCAGGGCTATGCCCTGGTCAAGATGCTCTACGCGACGGAATACCTGGGGATGGCCGGACGGGTCACCGTCCACGGCCTGGATACGTTCGAGGGGTTGCCACCGGCGGTCGATCGACTCGATCGGAGCACACTTACCCGCGAGGACGTGTTCTACGAGGGACAGTTTCGGGGGAACTACGAAGCACTGGATGCCTTGTGCCGGAAGCGATACGGCAATTACGCGTTGCACCGGGGCCTTTTCGCGGACTCGCTAACGCCGACGCTTCTCTCCACCTTCGAGACTCAGGTACCGATCCTGGTCTGGCTCGACTGCGATTACTACAGCTCGACTCGCACCGCCCTCGAGCGACTCCTGCCCTACTTGCCCAGCAGATGCGTATTGTACTTCGACGACATCGAAGCGCTCAACTACGGCTCGCGCCTGACCGGCCAGGCGCGAGTGATTGACGAGCTGAATCACGGCGCCTTCGGCGAGGGCATGGAGCTGGTACGCGACCGTCGTCTTTCCCTCGACACCGACCGGGTGTACCGGTTCATCCGCCTCGCCGGCGGGCCGCGGTACGAGCGCATCGCGCCATGGGAGTACAACCCAGGGCGGGAGCCGACCGGGGGATCGCCCTTGCCCTAGCCCGGCGAGGGCGCCGGACAGGGGACCTCCGACACAGCCGCCACCGCGCTCACCCCGATCAGCCTGCCCGATGCATCACGCACCGACATGCCGCCCTCCTTCACCCGCACGAAGGCCTCCCGGCCGCCGAGCGGGATGAGCGTTCCTCCGACCGAGGCGGCCGCAGCCTTGCGCTGCTCGTCCGTGGAACGCTTCTGGAATAGGACACCGAGGATCGAGGGCGCCGAGCCGCCACCTTTTCCGTAGCTGCAGGCTTTGAGGAGCGTCGAGTCGACGGGCGGCGCCGACCGAGCGGCGCGAGCGGAGTCTGCGGTCCGAATGGAATCCAGAATCACTCGCCGCACCGAGTCGATTGCAGTTTTCGTCGAGTCCTGGGCCGCGATGGGGCGCGCGCCAACCAGGGCGACGGCCAGACAGCCGAGCCAGAGGACGGTACGGACAGCGCGAGGACGAAATTGGATGGAGGACATCTACCGTCTCCTACTGCTTGGGCGGGGGAGTGTTCAGGTTCCAGATGTCGTAGATCATCTTCCACGAGCCATCGGCCTGCTTCCGCAGAACCTCCACGTACTTCCCTTCCTCGACCGGAAGCGGCTTGGCGCCGGGCTTCTTCTCCGTCATGGTCATCCGATACGTCCCGACCGCGACGGCCAGGTCGCCGTGCAGCTTTACGTCCGTCGTTTCGAGTGTCGTCGGTCCCGCGTAACTGGCGAAATAATCAATCCAGTACTTCCTGGCGGCCTCGCCCTGTTGGATCGGCTCGCCCGGCGGGAGGAGCGTCGCGTCCGCGGCGTACAAGGCCGCGACGGCGTTTCCGTCACCCGAAGTGGCGGCTCGGCCCCATTGGTCGTCGACCGAGCGAATGGCCCTCACATCATCGGCGGACGCGCCGGCAGGCTGGGCTCCCTCTTCGACCCCGACGGCGGCGGTCTCGGTCTTGGGGCGGCACGCGGCGACGAGCAGCAGCAGGGTCGCGAGCGTGAACCGAATGGGCGGGGCCATGCCGTCTCCATACAATGGGAGGTCGCCGAAGCTTCTATGTTATCCGCCGGCGGAGACGGCGGTAAGGGTTACCGGAGCACCGACACCGCGATGTGCGACGGGTATTTCGCCGTGTGCCAGATCCGGTGCTCCCGCGCCCGATAGTCGGACGCCTTCGCCTGAAAGATGTTCGGTACGAAGGTCTGCGGGTTTCGGTCGTACAGCGGAAACCACGTACTCTGCACCTGCACCATCAGGCGGTGCCCCATACGGAAGCGATACAGCTGCTGGTGGAGGTCGACGGTGAACGGTGTCACCGTGTTGGCCCGAATGGGCGCCGCACGCTCGAACGACTGCCAGTGGCGCCCGCGCATGATGTCCGCGTTCACCATCAGCTGGTAACCTCCCATCTCCGGCGCCTCCGCGACGCTGTCGGGATACACGTCGATGAGCTTGACCACCCAGTCGGCGTCGGTGCCGGTCGTGGACGCGAACAGATGGGCGACGACATCGCCGGCGATCGTCAGGTCCTCGGGCAGCGGGTCGGACTCCCAGGTCAGCACGTCGGGCCGGTTGTCCACGAAGCGCTGGTCGCGCTCCAGCCAGGTCCGCCACCCGTTGCCATCATCGGGGCGTGGCAGGTACGGAATCGGGTGTGCCGGATCGGAGACGTACGCGTCGAAGGGTGATCGCGGTGCCGCGCTCGGCGGCTCGAACGCGAGCGTGCCGTGTTCCCTGAGGTACAGGCGCCGCGGCTGGGCCCCCTTGGGCGGCCACGCATCGAACGTGTGCCACTGGTTCTCCCCCGTCTCGAACGCCCACGCCTCCGGAAAACGGCCCTCGCCCTTGCCGTGCAGGTAGTACGCGAACCACGGTCGCTGGACGTTCTCGCGGAACCAGTCCGCGGTCGGGCCGCCGAGCGCGACCGGTCCGAGAGAATCGCCGCCGGGATGATTCCACATGCCGTGGAACCAGGACCCCAGCACGATGTGATTCCATCCCGCGCTGTCCGCCTTCTCTACCGTGCGATAGGCGATCTGCGGACCGAGGACGTCCTCCTGGTCCCACCAGCCGCCGACGAAGAGCAGCGGCACTTCCGGCCGTGTGAGGACGCTCGGCAGCGCCTTGCTCTGCCAGTACCGGTCCCAGGCCGGATGACGGGTGAAGTCGATCCAGGTGGGAAGCCGGGCGACTCCGGTCGTCCGGGCGAGCGAATCCAGCGTCGGGAACTTGAGGTAGAACTCGTAATGGTCGTAGTCGGGGATCGTCAGGAAGTGGAAGCCCCCGGGGTCGATCTCCATCAACGCCGCGAACTCCAGACCCCGGGTCTGCCGGAACGCGCCCTGATGAAAGAAGTCGTCCCCCATCCAGGTGTCGCTCATCGGGGCCTGCGGCGAGACCGCCTTGAGGGCGGGATGGGCCCCGACCCCCGCGAGGGCCGCGAGCCATCCCGCATACGAGGTCCCCAGCACGCCGACCTTCCCGTTGTCGCCCGGCATGTTCTTCACGAGCCAGTCGATCGTGTCGTAGGCGTCGGTGGACTCGTTCGTCCCCTTCGGATTGCGAGAGTCGTTCTGCGCCCGGAGCATCACGAACTTGCCCTCGGACCGAAATCGGCCCCTGACGTCCTCGGCGACGAAGATGTACCCGTCCTCTCCCAGCTCACGGTACGCCGGCGGCAGCGTCTCGTCGGGAAAGATGCCGGACGCGCCGTACGGCGTCCGAGTCAGCAGAATCGGAAGCGGCCGGGTGACATGGGTGGGGATGAGCGCGACGGCGAAGAGCTTCGTGCCGTCGCGCACCGGGATCGTCAGCTCGAGACGATCGTAAGCCGCCGGCTGTTGCGCGCCCGCGGCAACGGGCCCACGGAGGCCGAGCGCGAAGACGGAGAGAACGCAGGGAAGCAGGACACGAAGAGGAGCGGGCACGCGATTCCTCGAGGAGGGATTCCGCCGGGCGGCCGCGGTTCGGCCCTTGGAATTGTAAACCCGGGCGTCCCTGCGTCCTTGCGTTACCGGTGCGCCGCCGCCGTCCTGGACGGCGCCTGGGTGCGGCGCATCGCGAGCGCGCCGAGCGCGCCGAGCACGCCCGCGATCACCGCGCCGACGCTCAGCACCGGCGAGGTCAGCTCGAGGCCCAGGAGCGCATCCAGGGAAAACGCCCCGAATCCGGTGAACGCGAGGGCCGACGCGCCCGCGGCGTAGAGCAGTGGGTGCTCGTAGCCCTTGTTGGCCACGAAGAAGCCATTGGGCCAGTGCACGGTGGCGATGGCCACCAGCATCACCGCGATCATGAGCGCGGGTCCCACCGGGCCGAAGAGGCCGAGGGCCACCAGCAGGCCGCCGAGAGCCTCGCCAAGTCCGCTCAGCGCGGCGAACAGCTTGCCGGGACGGAAGCCCAGGCCCTCGAAGAACCCGCCGGTTCCGGTCAGCCCGTACCCACCGAACCAGCCGAAGAGCTTCTGCGTGCCGTGGGCTGCAATTCCGAGTCCCAGCATCACCCGGGCGATCAGGAGACCGATGCTCAGGGTCGTGAAATCGAGCGTCGTCGAAGCGATCGTCATATACCATCTCCCGCTGAAGTCAGTGTTATAACATCCATTACTGCAGGAAAAACGCCTTCAGGTTCCCGACCGCACCGAGTCCAGGTGCCGGAGCAGGTGCTGGATCTCGTCGGCGCCGAGCCCACGGGTCCGCTTCCGCTCGATGACGTCGAGAGCCGGCTGCACCTCGTCCAGCAACCGTAGGCCCCGGGGCGTGATCCGCGCGGTGACGTGGCGCCTGTCTTCGGGGTCCCGTTTGCGGGCCACCAGGCCCGCCTCGGTCATCCGGTCGAGCAACCGGGGCACATCGGGTAGCGGCGTGATCAGCCGCTCACCGACCTCCCGGCCGCAGAGCCCCTTGGGCTCGGCGCCGCGCAGGATCCGGAGGACGTTGTACTGGGTCATGGTGAGGTCGGACGGCTTGAGCGCCTCGTTGATCTCGTATTCCAGCACGGCGGCGGTGCGAAGGATGCTCACCAGCGCCTCCTGACCCGTGCGGGGGAAGGGCCTGGTCTGCTTCAACTCGGCGAGAAGGCGGCTCGGCATAGGGTCATAGTACATGTTATAACATCCATTGTCAATCCCCTGCCCCCCGCGCGCGGATCGGGGCCGATTCCTTGACGGGCCCCCGTGGCCGACGCAACGTCTCTCCGACCGATTCCTCGAGGCATACCGTGACCGACCCCAGCAAGCACCGGTGGAGACGCCCCCACATCAAGGTGAACTTGGCGCGGGAGTTCGTGCGCTCGCTACCCATCATCGGACTTGGGCTGGTCTTTCTGCATTCGGACACCGGCGGGATCAAGCTCGTGCTCTACATGGTGGGGATCCTGCTGCTCATCTGCGCGGCGGTTCACCTGCTGCGCAAGGTCCTCTTCCCCTACCTCGACCTCAAGGAATACACCGACAAGGCGCTCGAGAGCCCGCAGTCGGCGGGCATGGTCTTCCTCGGCATCAGCTTCATCATGGGCATGACCATCTACGCGGCCACCAGCCTGCTCAAGTGAGCGTCGCGCGAGTCCTGCTTGCTCTCCCCGCGCTCCTCGCGGTGGCCGCCACGGCGCCAGCGCCGATGCGCGAGTCCGTGCAGACACACGCCGGCCCGGTCCTGCCCGGCCGGTCGTCGCAGTACCTGCCGCTGCTCGATTCGCTCCTCGGCGAGATGTGGCCCGAGCTCCAGCTCAAGAGCATGATCGCCGCCCAGATCGAGCAGGAGACCTGCATCTCCCTCACCTCCAGAAGCTGCTGGAACCCCCGGACCGAGCTCAAGACCTCGCGCGAGTACGGCTTCGGACTGGGGCAGATCACGATCGTGTACAACGAGGACGGAACGGTGAAGTCGTCCACGTTCGAGGAGCTGAAGAAGCTCGGGGGCAGGCTGGCCGCGTGGAAGTTCGAGAACCGGTTCGACCCGGAGATGCAGCTTCGGGCGATGATCCTCTCGGAGAAGCTCCTCTACCACCGGATCCGGTTCGAGACGGCGAGCGACGTGGACAAGCTCGCCTTCATGCTGTCGGCCTACAATGGCGGCATGGGCGGGCTGCTGCTGGACCGGCGGCTCTGCCGGCCTCCCGGATGCGACGACACGAAGTGGTTCGGGAACGTGGCGGTCAACTCGAGGAAGGCGAGGCACACCCTCACCGGCTACCGCATCTCGTTCTACGACGTCAACCGCTGCTATCCCCGCTACATCCTGATGGACCGGCGTCCCACCTACGCGCCGTATCTCTCGGGACGTCTCGACCGCTTCGTGGATCCGACGGCCCGGCCGCCCACACGGCCGGACGGCACTCCCAACGGCGCGGCCTGTGCCCAGGCATTGCCGGAAACCGGGCTCGGTGCCCTCGAAGTCCCGCACCTGGGGCTGCCGGCCCGCTGACTCCCGCCTGGGATCAGGGCAAGGCGAACGCCAGCACGTAGTCCCCCTGTTTGGTACCCAGCTTGCCGTGACCCCCCGCGGCGATCACGACGTACTGCTTGCCGTTCACCATATAGGTCATCGGAGTCGCCTGGCCCCCCGCCGGCAGCTCGTACTTCCACAGCTCCCGCCCCGCCTCCGAGTCGAACGCCCGCAGCACCGGATCCATCGTGGCCGATGTGAACAGCAGCCCGCCCGCGGTGACCATCGGTCCGCCGAGGTTGGGGGAGCCCGTCTCCTTCCCCGGAACCATGGTTCCGAGGGCGCTTTCCCACGCTCTCTTTCCACCATATATGTCCACGGCAACGGTCGCACCCCAGGGCGGCCGGTTGCACGGCGTCTTCGACGGAGACAGGAGAAACGTGCGATACATGCCGTAGGCCGCCGGCTCCTGATCGCCGAACTCGCCGTAGATGCGGTTGTCCTGCTCCTTCTTCGTCTCGGCGTCGTATTGGTCGCGCGGGATCAGCTTGACCCAGGCGACGAGGCGGTTGGTGTTGGCGAACATGAGGTGGCGCTTGGGGTCGTACGCGGCGCCGCCCCAGTTCACGCCCCCCACATTCCCCGGCACCACGACCGTGCCGCGGAGGCTGGGCGGAGTGAAGATTCCCTGCGAGCGCGAGCGCGCCAGCATGTCGCGGCACCACTTCACGTCTTCGGGCGTCGGGCCCCACACGTCCTCCGTCGTGAACGATTCCGGCACGAGCGAGATCGTGGGGAAGGGCTGGGTGGGCCAGCTCTCCTCGCCAGACACGTCGGACCTGGGGACCGGGCGCTCCTCCACCGGCAACAACGGCTTACCGCTCAGCCGGTCGAGGACGAACACGTGGCCCATCTTCGTGTTCACCACGACGGCCGGTGTGCCGTCCTTCCACTCGATGAGCGTCGGCTGCGCGGCCACGTCGTAGTCCCAGAGATCGTGGTGCACCACCTGGAATCCCCACACGAACGCGCCGGTCGAGGCCCGCAGCGCGACGACCGAATTGGCCCACTTGTCGTCGCCCTTCCGGATGCCGCCGAAGTAATCGGGCGCGGGACTGCTGGTCGGGACGAAAACCAGGTCGCGCGTCGCGTCCACCGAGATCGTGGACCACGCGTTGGCCGCTCCCGTGCGCGGCTTGGTCGTCTCGGCCCAGGGGACGGGGTCCCAGGTCCACCGGAACTCCCCCGTGCGCGCGTCGAACGCGCGCACGATGCCCCGGCCGGTGTCCACTCGCCAATTGTCGGCGATGGACGAGCCGGTGATCACGAGATCGCCCGCGATGGCCGGCGCCGAGGTGACCTGATAGCCGCCGGTCCACTCGGTGCGGGTGGCGGCGCCGCGGTTGAGGTCCACGACGCCCTGCGTGCCGAAGCCGGCGCAGGGTCGGCCGGTTTGGCCGTCGAGCGCGATGAGCCGACCGTCGAGCGTACCGATGAAGATGCGGAGCCGGCAGGGAAATCCACGGCGCGCCTTTCGGTCGAGCCACGCCGAGACGCCGCGGGAGGTGACTTCGGAGTAGTCGCGGGAAAGGTCCACGCCGGGGTCGTATTCCCAGAGCCGCTTGCCGGTGCCGGGGTCGAGCGCGATCACGTGGTCATAGGGCGTGCTGAGATAGAGTCGGCCCTCTACGAGAATGGGTGTCGCCTCGAAGGCGGCCTTCCGGATCAGACCGGTCTTCGCATCGAGCGCGCCGGTCCGGTAGGTCCACGCGACCTGGAGACGGGCGACGTTGGAGCGGTCGATCTGGGTCGCCGGGGAGTAGCGCATACCGCCGGCGTCACCACCGTAGTGCGACCAGCCGGTGCCGGTCTGGGCAGCGCTCATGGATGGAAGACCGAGCGCGACGAGGCAGCTCGCGACAAACCAGGTTACGGTCAGGGGCATCGAGGCTCTCAATCGATCCGGGATTCGCCAAGATGGGGTGGCCGGATCGCAGAGTCTAGAGTCGCCCTTATATCATTGAGACGACATGAGCGATACGATCCCATCCGGGTCCTCCTCACCTCGCGCGTCGGGGTCGCATCCCCAGATGGTAGGGCCCTATCGCCTCGTCCGGGTCCTGGGCCAGGGCGGTATGGGCACCGTCTACGAGGCCGAACAGCTCGAGCCGCTCCGGCGGATGGTCGCCCTCAAGGTCATCCGGCGCGGCATGGACTCACGCGACGTCCTCGCGCGCTTCGAGAGCGAGCGCCAGGCGCTCGCCGTGATGGACCATCCCAACATCGCCAAGGCGCTCGACGCCGGCACCACCGAAGATGGGCTGCCCTACTTCGTCATGGAGCTGGTGGCGGGCGAGCCCATCACCGCCTATTGCGACCGGCACGAGCTCGACGTCCGCCACCGGCTCGAGCTGTTCGTCGCCGTGTGCAAGGGCGTCCAGCACGCCCACCAGAAGGGCGTGATCCACCGCGACCTCAAGCCGAGCAACATCCTGGTGCGGGTCACCGACGGCAAGCCGGTGCCGACGATCATCGACTTCGGCATCGCGAAGGCTGTCGAGCAGGGTCCGTCCACCAGCGCGTTCACGACCGAGCTGGGCGTGATGGTCGGCACGCCGGCGTACATGAGCCCGGAGCAGGCCGAGGCGAGCGGGCTCGACATCGACACCCGGGCCGACATCTTCAGCCTTGGCATCGTGCTGTACGAGCTGGTCACGGGTGTGCTGCCGTTCGACATGCAGGACATCCAACCCGGAGTCTTCCTCGCCAGGTACGTCCTGGGCGACCGCGACATGCCGACGCCGAGCAGCCGGGTGCAGACCCTCGCCGAGGAGACGGCGACCCCCGTCGCAAATCAGCGGCGCACGACGCCCGTCGGTCTCCGCCGCTCGCTCGAGGGCGACCTCGACTGGATCGTGCTCAAGGCCATCGAGCGCGACCGCTCCCGACGCTATGAGACGGCCAATGCGCTGGCCACCGACATCGAGCGCCATCTGGAGTTCAAGCCGGTCACGGCGCGGCCTCCCACGCTCCGCTACACCGCGGCCAAGTTCGTCCGGCGGCACCGGCTCGCCGTCTCGGTCGTGATGACTGCGGCCGTCGCGGTGCTCGTGATGGTGGCGGGAGTCGTGCGCGAGCGGAACCGGGCCGAGCGGGAGCGGGCCAAGGCCCAGGCCATCAGCACGTTCCTCCAGGACATGCTGCGCACGGCCGACCCATGGCAGGGCGGCTCGCGGCAGACCACGGTGGCCGAGGCGCTCAAGGCCGGCGTCAATCGGGTGAACGAGGGAGCGATCCGCGACCCGCTCGTCAGCGCCTCGATCAAGCGCACGATCGGCTCGGTGTACCTGGGTCTCGGGCGGATCGAGGACGCCGACCCGCTGGTGCGCGCGGCGCTGGCCGAGACCATCGCGCGGACCGGCCCGGGCAGCGACGAGACCGCGGACAGCTACCAGAACCTCGGCAACCTCTACTACAGCCAGGGCAAGTACGACTCGGCGGTCACGGCCATCGAGCGGTCGCTCACGATTCGTCGGCGGCTCCACGGGTCGAACGATTCGACGGTCGCGGGGAGCCTCGTGGACCTCTCCGACGTCTACAACTCGCGAGGGGACAGGCCTCGGGCGGACTCGCTGGCGACGGAGGCGCTACGGGTGTTGCGTCACGTCTTCGGCGACCGCCATCCGGCGCTAGTGGACGCGATGAGCCGGATCGTCAGCGCGAAGCTCACCGCCGGAGACTTGAGGGGCACGGACTCGACGGCGCGCGCGGCCCTCGTCCTGCTCGAAGGGCTGGGCCTGGGCCGAAGTCCGATCGCGTCGCCCATCATGAACGATCTGGCGCTCAGCCGGATCTACCAGGGCGACAGCAAGGAAGCGATCGCGGTAATGCGCGAGGTCGTCAAGATGGACTCGGTCAACCTGGGGCCGGCGCACCCCGATCTCGCCGCGCATCTCGAGAACTTCGGGATGATCTACGGCTGGTCCGGCTTTCAGGACAGCAACGTCGCGTTGCTCAAACAGGGAACCAGTTCCGCCTGGGCCGCGTGGCCGAAGGCGAGCGCAACATGCGGTGGGCGCTGGACGTGAAGGACCGGAACGGGAAGCTCGGCCCGCGGGAGATCACGCTCATCGGACCGACGATGACATCGCTCCTGATGCAGCAGCGGCGGTGGGCCGAAGCGGAGCCCCTGGCGCTCAGAGTCCTCCACCTCCGGGACAGCCTCGGCGACACGCTGGCGGCAGCCGCGGCGGCTCAGCTCGACACGCTCTACACGGGATGGGGGAAAGCGGATAGGGTGGCGGCATACCGACGCCGCGTCCGATAGCGGAGCGAGGGAGTCTACGCCTACTCGAATTGTGATGTGGGTTTGTCTCCGGTAGCGCCTGCCCGGGGGTGGCGTCTGCAGTGAGATTGATATCGTTTCGAGGTGAGCTGCTTCAAGTCTTTGTCGATTAACTGGTTTGCCTGAGTCACATCGCCCCAAACGAGGTTTTAATGGATCCGCCGGAGGTTTCGGTCGATCCGCCGGAAGTTCCGATCGATTTCCGGCCGGGAATCCCATCATCGGGGGTCCCAAGCTCGGCATCAATCCACCCGCCGGGCGGCGCTCCACTCGGTCACCGGCCCCGCGATCGCCGACACCTCCGCGACCAGCGACGAGAGCAACTCCCCCACATCGGTACGAGTGGACAGCGGGGCGCTCTGTCCCGCCCACAGCGGCACCAGATCCGCCCGGCTCGCCGCATCGGCCGGCACGGCGAGGTTCCTGATGAGCGCCCGCTGCAGGGGATACGGCAGCACCTCGGTCCCCTCGCGGCCCAGGTCTTCCATGAGCCGGTTGTGGATGCCGCGGGCCAGTCTCCCGGTGAATCCCCTCGTCAATCCGGTGTGACCGGCACCGCTGCTCAGCAACGCTTCACGATGCAGCCGGCTCGCGCCGGACCCCTCGGTAACCAGGAACGCCGTCCCCATCTGCACGCCCTCCGCGCCGAGCGCCAGCGCCGCGACCACCCCGCGCGCGTCTCCGATGCCGCCCGCGGCGATCACCGGCAGCGCGACCCGGTCCACCACCTGCGGCACCAGCGACATCGTCCCCATCAGCGAATCCTCGGCGACGCGGAGAAACGAGCCGCGATGACCGCCCGCCTCGAAGCCGGACGCGGTGATGGCATCCACACCAGCCTGCTCCAGGGCGGCCGCCTCGTCCGGAGTCGTCGCCGTGCCGATCGTCACGATGCCCTGCGTCCGGCATTCCTGCAGGACGTCGGCGGGAGGAATGCCGAAGATGAAGCTCATCACCGGCGGCTTGGCGTCGAGGAGCACGCGCGCCTGGTCCTCGAAGCGGCCCGGCCGGTAGGGCGAGTACTCCGGCCGGGGAACGCGCAGGGCCTCAAGGTGGGGTTGGATGGCCGCCAGGCTCCGGGCGAACCCGGCCTCGTCGGACTCCAGGGCGCCGTCGTCTTCCATCGACACCCACAGGTTCATCGCGAACGGCTTCGACGTGCGCCCGCGGATCTGCTCGACGACCTCCGCGATCGCGGACGGCGCGAGACTGTGCGCGCCGAACGAGCCGAGCCCGCCGAAGTTGGAGACGGCGGCCGTGAGGCGCTGGGAGGACAGACCGCCGAGCGGGCCCTGCACGATGGGATACTCGATGCCGAGCAGCTCGGTGAGCCGGTTGCGATTCCAGTTCATGTGCCTCGAGGTCATCGGTGCTTTCGGGTCGAAGTCACGAGCGAAGCGAACGACGCTCGACGAGCTGCTGGCCGCCGTCGATGTCGAACCTCGCGCCGGTGCCCGCCGTGTTGGTCAGGAGGTGGTTGGCTTCTGAGGTTTCTGCCTGTTCCACCCGTGGAAGGGAGACATGTCGCCCGCATCCCATTTCTCGCGGAGGCCGGGCGTGCTCAGGTCCCAGTCGGGACGGATCTCGCTGGTCACGGCGCGCAGGTCGTGCCACAGGTCTACCACCGACGGGCGTCCCCAGAACCAGTAGCCGTTGTAAATGCGGTGGATCACGCGGCCCGGCCTGAGCACGAGCGTGTGCGGAATCATCGGGTCGTTCTCGGGATCCGTGTACTCCTTGATGTCGAGGTCCTTCTGGACAATCCGCTCCGGGTCGGAGAGGAAGGGCCACTGGGCCCCGAGCGAGTTGCGGAAATCCAGAAGCGTGTGGTGATCGTCGGTCGCGATCGTGACGATCCGGGTGTACGCGACGGCGATCTTCGGGTAGAAGGCCGCCAGCTCCAGGTGCTGCTGGTGCTCCTTCGGGCAATAGTGCCCGCGCGCGAGCGTGAGGATCATCGGGTCGTCGCCCTGGAGCTCGCTGAGCCGGCGCGGCGTGCTCGTGTGATCGGGCAGCTCGTAGTCGGGGAACGTGGCGCCGGGGACGATGTCAGGGCGCATGACGCATCTTCCTCACGCCGGCAGCTCGGTGCCCGCCTGCTCCGCCACCATGTACGCCGCGTACCACTCGGGCCAGTTGGCGTCGCGCTGGCCGGTCCGCTTCTCGTGCTCGCCGTGCGCCGCCTCCGCGCGCCGGAACGCGCCCGCGAGGTCGCTGGCGGAGCCGAAGGACACGCCGGGATCGACCCGTCCGGGCAGCCGCGTGGTGACCTGCTGTAGCAGCCATCCGTTACCGTCCGGATCGCCGAACGACACAAACGATCCGTAGCTCGGATGGTCGGGTGAGGGGCCGCTCAAGCGCGCGCCGCGGTCAACGCGGTTGAACCCGGCTAAGTGGAACACCTCGCTGGCCTCGACGCCGCGTCGCACCAGCTCTTCGCGGGCAGCCTGGATGTCGGAGACGATCAGCAGCATGCCCTGGGCCAATCCGGGCGTGGCGGTCGTGAGGCTCGTCCCGAAGTGAATGGAGCACGGGGAGCCCGGGGGCGTGAACTGGACCACATGATCCGCGCCCACGGTGAAATCGGCATCCAGGCGCCAGCCGAGGCCACCATAGAATCTCTTCGCCCGGTCGACATCGGAGACGGGAATGGTGATCACCTCGAGCTTCAGGTCGACCTGGCCGACGCGGGCGTCGTTGGTCTCGTTCCTCGGACCGATTGCGGTAGTGCTCATGGCGATCTCCAGTTCGATCTCAGGCCTGGCTCGGCCAGGAACCAGAAATTCCCGAAACGGTCGTCGAGCGGGCTCTGTATGGTTCGGCGGTTGATCTTACGTCGCGGAGCGGAAGCGCGCTATGCATCAGGAGAAGAGCCACCGCGGCTCGGCTGGCGGCGAAGAGGGGCGAGAACTATCTGTTCGAGGATCTGCGGAAGAGAACCGGGCGGAGGCCGGTGGTGTTCGTGCTCTACGCCCAGCTCATGGGCGGACAGCGAAGGGACGGAGAGACGACTCTGCGTCCCCCTCCGTCCCTCCGTCACGCAGTCTGCGAGAACATCGCGTCCGCGGCCTTCTTCAGCTCATCCGGCGTCAGGTCCTGGATGTGCTGGGCCAGCCACCAGTTGTGACCGAACGGATCCTTGAGGCATCCGGCGCGATCGCCCCAGAACTGGTCGATCAGCGGCTGGACGATCTGGGCGCCGGCATCGGTCGCGCGCTTCCATGCCGTATCAACGTTGTCCTGATAGATGAAGAAGCTGACCGGCGTCCCGCCCAGGGTTGCCGGACTCTTGCCGCCGTGCTCTGGCATTTCATCGCCCAGCATGATGGGCGAGTCGCCGATCCGGATCTCGGCGTGCATGATCTTCCCGTCCGGCCCCGCGAATCGGCTTACTTCCGTGGCTCCGAACGCCTTCTTGTAGAACTCGATAGCCTTCGCCGCTCCGGCCACGAACAGGCTGGGCGTGACGGTGTGGAATCCCTGCGGAATGGCGCTTGCTGCTTTCTTGGGCATGAGTGCCTCCATGATACCCGAGAGTCTGAGGTTGAAAGGTCCGAGCCGAACGACCTGGAACGCCAATATGGGAAGAGCGACACGGACGGGCAACCCGCCGATGTCTCGGATAGAGACGTCGGAGTGTCACAAGATGATTTCGTGTGAGGCGGGGTCGCGGTTCAGTGTTTCTTGACGTGGATCTTGTGCGTCTTCGTGTTGCTCGCGCCGTCGTCGTCGGTCACGGTGAGCGAGGCCTCGAAGTGGCCGTCCGAGGGATAGACGTGGGTCGGGTTCCGCTCGATGGAAGTGCCTCCGTCACCAAAGCTCCAGGCCCAGCTCACGACGCTTCCGTCGTCGTCCTTGCTGGTGTCGTCGAAGGTGCAGGCGGACTCGTGGCAGTCCACATGAAAGTCGGCATGGGGCGGCCTGTTCTCGGCCGGCGGCGGACTCGGCGGCTCCGGCGGGGGCGGCGCGGGCGGCTCCTCCGGCGGGGGTGGCGACTTGGGCTCGGCCTTGTGGGACCTGGTATCGGCGGCCCCGTCGTCGTCGGTGACCACGAGGAGGACGTCGTATTTCCCTGCCCTGCCGTACGAATGGGACGGGTTCCGCTCGCTCGAGGTCGAGCCGTCGCCGAAGTCCCACTGCCAGCGCTCGACACTCCCATCCTGGTCGCTGCTTCGGTCGACGAAGGTGCAGCGGAGGTCCTGGCACGCCACCTCGAATTCGGCGTCGGGTGCCTTGTTTTGCGGCGGGGGAGGCGGCGGCGACGGTGGCGAGGGAGGATCGGGCGGCGAAGACGGTGATGCCGCGTCCGCGGTGCGAGTCCTGGTATCGGTGGCGCCATCGTCGTCGGTCACGATCAGGGTCACCTGATACGCGCCGTCCGTCTTGTAGGCGTGATCCGGGTTTCGTTGAGCCGACGTAGCGCCGTCGCCGAAATCCCAGAGCCGAGCGGAGATGCTCCCGTCGTCATCCTTGCTCTTATCGGAAAAGCTGCAGCGCAGGTCCTGGCAGTCCACCGCGAAATCGGCCTGGGGCCGCTTGTTGTCCGACGAAGGAGGGGGCGACGAGGGCGGCGACGAGGGAGCCGTCGCGAGCGCGGAGAACGTGGCTTTGGCCGGGGGAGCGGCGTTGCCGGCGATAGTCGCTTCACCGGTCTGGAGACCGACCTTGTCGCCGAGAAGGACACGGGCCTCGACCTGGCCGTCCGCCCCCGTCCTGGCACTCTCGGGAGAGATCTCGGCGCCCTCGCCGGCCGAGGTCAGGGCGAACGCCACCATGATGCCCTCGACCGGATCGCCTGACGCGTCGATGACCTCGACGACGACCGGGGCGCTCAGCAGCTCACCCACCGACCCGCGCTGGCCGTCTCCATCCACGACGCGGATGGCCATCGGCCCACTGTTGCTCGGAAGCACCAGGTCGTCTCCGCCGCAGGCGACGACGAGACACAGGGTGAGGATGGGGAGCCGCAGGCTGGTCACATGGCACCCTCGGAGGAGGTACTTGGGGCCGCGAACGCTCACAAGCTACGGTCCCGCTCCGAGGGCCGAAGTGATAGAAAGCACACGCCCGCCGCGGGCCGGCCTAGCCTCACACCTTGGCGGGCGTCTCGAGTCGCGCGCTCACCGAGATCTCCGCCTTGAACAGCTTGGAGACGGGGCAGCCCGTCTCGGCGGCCTTCACCGCCGCGTCGAACTTGGCCTTGTCGGCGCCGGGAATGCGCGCGACCAGGTCGAGATGACTCTTCGTAACCGAGAAGCCGTCGCCCATTTTCTCGATGGTGACGGTCGCGGTGGTGTCGAGCTTGTCGGCGGTCATGCCGGCCCCGGCGAGCTGGCCGGACAGGGCCATGGTGAAGCAGCCCGCGTGCGCGGCGGCGAGCAGCTCCTCCGGATTCGTGCCGGTGCCGCTCTCGAAGCGGGAGGAAAAGGAGTATTGAGTCTGCTTCAGAACGCCGGTCTCGGTGGTGAGGGTGCCTTTGCCGTCCTTGAAGCCGCCCTGCCAGGATGCGGATGCTTTGCGTTGCATGGTCGGTAATCCTTCCTTCGGATGTGATTGCGTGCGGTGAAGCAGGGAATTCTAACGCCGGCCGCGGGGCGATGCGGCCTTTGGCCCCTGGCCCCTCCCGGTCCCGCCCTCCGTTCTCCCAGGTGAAAGCCACACCTGACGGAGGGTTCGATGAACGACACACTGAGGCGGGGATCGTGGCCGGCCCTGCTGGCCTGCCTCCTCGCATGGACACCGGCATCCGCGCAAGTCGTGATCGAAGGCGAGTCGCTCGTCGCCTCGGTGGCCGGCTCCGACGGCCCCGTGAGCGCGCAGAACATGCAGCCGTTCGGAGCCGGATGGTCCGGCGGCGCCCAGCTTTTCTGGCGGGCCCCGAATCCGACGGACACGCCGGTCCGCTCCTGGCCCAGCCTGCGGTTCTCCATACAGGCCCCCGCGGCGGGAGCGTACCGCGTGGTCGTCTACCATACCCAGGCGCCCGATTACGGGAACGTGCGCATGTTCATCAACGGCGGCGAGTCGGTCCACGAGATCGTCGGCTTCGCCTCGAGCGTGCGGCGCGCCCGATCCGTCGTCAACAGCGTCAACCTCAAGGCGGGCGCCAATCCGGTCGTGCTCACGGTATTTCGCCGGCTGCCCGGCTCGAAGGCCTCGTTCTTCGGGCTCGATGCCATCGAGCTGAGCCCGGTCTCGCCGGGCCCGGTCTCGCCGAGCCAATCGGTGGGCCTCGCCAATGTCGGGACCGGCCCCTCCGCCGCGCTCACCTTCGCGGCGCTCGGCCCCAAGATGTCGTGGGACGCGATGGGCCCGACAGAGACTGACCTCTGGGAGAGCGGGCTCGAGACGAACCTGGTGTGGACGTCGGCGTTCGACAGCCGCTTCGAGTGGCGGTACCAGGTGGCCACGGTCCCGTTCGCCCCGCAGAACACGCTCACGCCCGCCGGGCTCGTGGCGGACGGGCCGGTGTCCGCCAAGGCGTTCCCTCTCGATTTCGGGAGCTTCCCCCCGCTCGGCACGAAGACCGCGACCCTCAAGGGCTCCGCCACCACCGTCGTAGCCCTCGCCAAGCCGGCCACGAACAGGCCCACCGGTCTGCGCTCCGGCTCGTCGCGGCCGCCGCTCGATCTTTACGTCCGGCTCGTTCCCCTCTCGGGGGGAAACCCGGGTGGCCCACCCTCGAATGTCATCGTGGCGCACATCAAGCCCGGCACCAGCCCGACGCGGAGGGATGTACAGAAGTCGTTCGAGCAGGCCGGCAAGGTCGCCGCCATGGCGGAGCAAGTGAACGGGTACAGCCTGACGATCGTGTCCTTCACGCCGCCGGAGTTCCCCACCAGCTGGGGCTGCGTCAAGGTCCTGGAGAATCCGTACACCACCACCATCGGCCACCCGGTCGCGCAATACAAGCCTCGGGAAGAGCCGTACTGCCCGGAGAAGAAGGACGACAGCAAGAGCTGGCTCGACTGGGTCGGCCTCGCCCTCCAGGGATGGCTCTTCGCCTACGACCAGGCGGCCAAGGTGTTCAACAACGTAAAGGGGATGGTCGCGTCGGAGTTCGCGAAAGCAGTGCCGTGCAGCATGCTGGGCAAGAGCGCCGGCTCGGCGTGCCAGAGCTTCGTGAAGGAGGCCTCGTCGGCCGCGCTGTCGTACGGCATGGCCGCGGTGGGCATCCCACCGACCATTCCCGACATCGCGGCGCTCCAGGCCACCGCCAGGGGCGAGATCCTCGGTGCCGCGGCTGACTTCACCTGCGAGCAGGTCGTCGGCGACGGCGGCACGTGCGGCGAGCTGGCAAAGCAGAAGCTGGTGGAGCTGTACGGGAAGGGTCTCGACTCGCTGCAGAAGGAGTTCAAGCACCAGGGACTGGAGCCGAGCTGCGGGGATACCAAGACGGCGAGCGAGCTGGGGCTGGAGCCGCTCCCATGCTTCTCCAAGTATCCGGGCATGCAGATCGAGCCGGCGAAGTCGTCGGTCTACCAGCCGCCGGTCGCCAAGATCAGGGTGACGCGCACCAAGGCCGTTCCCGACTTCGCGCCGAGCTGCAGGCTCCATCTCTCGCTCGAGGCGAAGAATTACTTCAAGGGCGGGCAGATTCCGGGCATCGCCAGCCCGCCGATTCCGGCCAAGCCGCTGATGGGCGAGCTGTTCGAGCCGGAGATCGTCGGGGTACCGACGCTTGGCCTCGGCGAGAGCACCGAGCTGACGGTGGCCATGACCAGGTTTCGCCTCTTCAACATCGTGGGAACGGGCGGAACCCTGACCGAGTGGTACGTGCTCTACCACGGTGCCACTGCCACCCTGAAGGCCGGCACCCAGTCCACGGAGCCGGAGATGGTGAGCTTCCTGGGGAAGCAGCCTCCCTGCAGCCAGCCGGGCGTGAAGCTGCTCAAGTTCCAGTAGCATTCTTCCAAGAGGCGGTAACCGCGCCGGGACGGAATCAGTCCCGGCGCGGCCGCGTGGCGCGCTGGCACTTCGGACGGTTCGCAGTAATCTTCTCTGGTACGCCGGGCCTACTCCATGCCGAGTGAAGCCTTCCGCCCACCCGAACCAGAGTCGCCGCCCCCATTTCATGACGACTGCCGTTCTCTTCCTCGCGCCGGACGCCGTGGGACCCTCCGACGAATGGACCGAGGACCGCCCGCACGAGCTTCCCCTGCCCCACCCGGGCGGCTCGCGCGGACGCGTCCTGGTCGTGGACGACGAGCCGATCGTGCTGATGTTCATCGCCCGGTTGCTGGAGGAAGCGGGCTACCAGGTCGAGACCGCGATGAACGGCGTCGAGGGGCTCCGGATGGCAGAGGACAACCCCGCGATGTTCGACCTCGTCATCACCGATATCCGGATGCCGGCGCTCGACGGCTGGGAGCTCGGCCGCCGGCTCGGCCAGCGGCGCCGCTCGCTGCCGGTCCTGTACGTCTCCGGATACGATCTGGAGCAGAGCGCGCCGAATCCCGCGCGGTTCCTCCGCAAGCCGTTCGAGCCCGCCGAGCTGCTGGAGCGAGTGGCCGGCCTGCTCGAGGGCAACTGAGATGCGCGCGAGCGGCTTCTCGCTTCTGACGCCGCTCGCGCTGCTCGCCGCCCTCTGCCCGGCGGCCCCGCTCCACGGCCAGCAGCCCGTCTCACCCGGCGACCTCGGGAACCTCGACATCGAAGATCTCGCCCGCATCCGGGTCACCTCCGTCGCCCGGCGGCCCGAGGCGCTCCGCCAGGCGCCCGCCGCCATCTTCGTGGTGACGCAGGACGACATCCGCCGGAGCGGGGCCGTGTCGCTGCCCGAGGCCCTGCGGCTCGTGCCCGGCCTCCAGGTCGCCCGGGTGGGCTCGCGCGACTGGGCCATCACCTCACGTGGCTTCAACGAGCGCTCGTCCAACAAGCTGCTCGTGCTGGTCGACGGTCGCGCGGTATACTCGCCGGTGTTCGCCGGGGTCCACTGGGATACGCAAGACCTCCCGCTCGGGGACATCGAGCGCATCGAGGTGATCCTCGGCCCGGGCGCCACGCTCTGGGGCTCGAACGCCGTGAACGGCGTGATCAACGTCATCACCCGCTCGGCGCTGGACACCCCCGGCGGCATGGTCGAGGTCAATGCCGGCACCGCGATCCGGGTGTCGGGAACGGCGCGGCAGACCGTCCGGCTCGCGCCCGGCGTCGCCGTGCGGGGCTTCGTCCGCTACACCGATCTCGGGCCGGCCGATCTGCCCGACGGGTCCGAAGCGACCGACGACTGGCAGCTCGGGCACGCCGGGCTGCGCCTCGACAGGGAGACGGGGGGAAAGGACCGCTTCACCTTCGAGGCGGACGGTTACACCGGCTCGGGCAGCGAGGTTTTCTTCCTGCCTCAACCCGCGGCTCCGTTCACCGGCCTCTTCCGGGAAGACCTCGACGTCCACGGTGGCGACGTGCTGGGCCGCTGGACCCGCGAGCTCACGCCGTCGAGCGACGTCAGCGTGCAGGCGTACTTCGACCACTGGGTCCGCACCGAGACGGCATTCCTCGGACGCATGCGGGTCAACGTGCTCGACCTCGACGCCCAGCACCATTTCCGGCTCGGCCGCCGGCAGGACCTCGTGTGGGGGCTCGGCTACCGGCGGAACAGCGACGAGATCACCGGCGCGTACACGATCGCCTTCGTGCCGCCCTCGCGCGGCACCGACCTGGTCACGGCGTTCCTCCAGGACGACATCGCCCTCACCCCGAATGCCTGGCGGCTCACGCTCGGCAGCAAGCTCGAGCACAACGCGTTCACCGGCTGGGAAGTCCAGCCGAACGTGCGGCTCCGCTGGCTGCCCACCGGGCGCCAGACCATCTGGACGGCCGTGTCGCGAGCCGTGCGGATCCCGTCGCGAGTGGACGCCGACCTGGCGGAAGTGGGCGGGATCCAGCCCGGAGCTCCACCGATCCTGGTGACCGCCACGGGCAACGAGGATTTCGACTCGGAGCGGCTGATCGCCTATGAGCTGGGCTATCGCGCCACGCCGACGACCCGTCTCGCCGTGGACCTCGGGCTCTACTACAACGATTACGACCGGCTTCGCACGTTCGAGCGGCTTCCGCCCGTCGTCGCCGATGGGTTCCTCGTCGTGCCCCTCACGCTCGGCAACAGCGCCCGGGGACGCGCCTACGGGGGCACCGCGGCGCTCAACTGGCGGCCCGTGTGGGGGCTCCGGCTCGACGCGAGCTACACCTACCTCAACATGCGAATCGATACGCTGCCGGGGGTCGTCGGCGCGACGTCCGATACACGGCCGGACTTCAATCCCTCCCACCAGGCCGACGCGCGCGCCGCGGTCACCGTCTCGGCCCGGGTAGAGATCGACGCCGCGCTTCGGTATGTCTCCCACATCTACGAGGTCCCCGAATACGTCCAGGGCGACCTGCGGCTCGCCTGGCGCCCCCGCCCCGAGCTCGAGCTCGCGGTGGCGGGCAAGGACCTGTTCAGTCCCCGTCACGTGGAGTTCGCCAGCCCGTCGTTCTCGCCGGAGATTCATGCGATTCCCCGGCGCGGCGTGCTCCAGGTGCGCTGGCGGTTCTGAGATGCGCCGGGTCGCACCGATCGCGGTGGGCCTCGCGCTCGCCGCCGCGACCGCCGCCGCGCAAGACGCGCCGACCGCGACGGAGAACGAGGTGAAGGCGGCGTACCTGCTCAACTTCACCCGCTACGTCGAGTGGCCCGCGGGCGCGTTCACGGGCGCCGATAGCCCCATCGTCATCTGCGTGGTGGGATCCGATCCATTCGGCGCCGCGCTGGACGAGGTCGTGCACGACCGCCACGTGGCGCGACGCCCGATCGAAGTGCGCCGGCTGACCGCTCCGACCGCCGACGCCGGCTGCCACGTGGCGTTTCTGGCCGGCGGTGAGGCGGAGCTCGCGCGGGCGGCCCGGGCGTGGCGGAGCCGGCCGGTGCTCATGGTCGGCGACGTGCCCGGCTTCGCCGCGAAAGGCGGCACGATCGGGTTCGTGCCGGCCGACGAGACGATCCGGTTCGAGATCAATGCCGACGCCGCGCGCCGAACAGGCCTGCGGATCAGCTCGCGGGTGATGACGCTGGCCACGCGGGTCTATGGCGCGGGAGAGCGGCCATGACCCGGCGTCCCTTCCGCGACTGGTCCATCCGCCGCAAGATGGCGCTGCTGGTGGCGGCGGCGTCCGTCGCCGGCGTGGCGTTCGCGGCCGTGGCCGTGACGGCCTACGATCTGACCACGTTCCGCCCCCGCGCCGTGAGCGATGCGACCACGTTCGCGGCGATCCTCCGCTCGAACATCGTGCCCGCGCTCCTCTTCAACGATTCGACGGCCGCGCGCGAAAATCTGGCCACCCTCCAGCACCGTCCCGAGTTCGCCGCCGCCGCGGTCTATCGGCCGAACGGCTCGTCCTTCGCGGCATATCGGCGGACCGGTGTCCCTCCGCTGTCCGCGACGCCGCCGTTCACCGGGGGCGTGACCAACCAGGCCAGCCGCTTCGTGCTCACGACGCCGCTCGAGTCCGACGGCCAGACGGTCGGCTGGCTGCTGCTCCAGTACGACCTTCCGACCCCGCGGCAGCGTCTCCCCCAGTATGCCGTCGTGGCGGCCGTCGTCGTGATCGCCATCGGCACGACCGCGGTTCTGCTCCTCACCGTGCTGAGCCGGCTCGTCGCGGCGCCGTTGCGAGGGCTGGCGCGCACGCTCGGCCGGCTCACCGAGACGCGCGACCTCACGCTCCGCGTGCCCCAGGTCGCGAGCGACGAGGTGGGCGCGCTCACCGTCTCTTTCAATCGCATGCTCGACACCCTGCAGGAGCGCGACGCGGCGCTCGCGCGGAGCGAAACCCGTCTGCGCCTCGCCCTCGCGGCCGCCCAGATGGAGACCTGGGGCGGTGGCGGAGGGACGCCGGGCGCCGATCTCGGCGACGTCCTGAAGCGGGTGCACCCCGACGACCAGGCCGCCGTGGAGCGGGCCATCGCTCACGCGGTGGCCGAGGGGTCCAGCCTGGAGATCGAGTTCCGCACCCTGCGGCAGGGGGAAGAGCGCATCACGGCGCTGCGGGGGCAGGCGGTCCCGGACGGCGACGGCACGCCGCGCCTTCTGGGAGTGGCCCAGGACGTCACCGAGCGGCGCCGGCTGGAGCGCCAGGTGCTGGAGTCGCAGAAGATGGAAGCGATCGGCAACCTCGCCGGAGGGATCGCGCACGACTTCAACAACCTGCTGACGGGCATGCTGGGATACCTGACGTTCGCCCGGAAGCAGCTGCCCCCGAACAGCGCGGCGGCGGACGACATCGAGCAGGTCGAGCGGGCCGCGAAGCGGGCGGCGGCGCTCACGTCGCAGCTCCTGTCGTACGCCCGGCGGCAGATGGTGGTCCCCTCGGTGGTGGACGTGAACGAGAGCGTCCGGATCCTCGATCCGCTGCTGCGGCGCCTGCTTGGCGAGACCATCACGGTCGCTGCCGTGCTCGATGACTCGCTGTGGCGCACGCAGGTGGACCCGGGGCAGCTCGAGCAGGTCATCGTGAACCTGGCAATCAATGCCCGCGACGCGATGCCCGACGGCGGCGCCCTTACGCTCGCCACCCGGAACGTGACGGTGGGCGGGGGCGACGCGGTTCGGCTCGGGCTCGCGGCCGGCGAATTCGTCGAGTTGTCGGTAGCGGACACGGGCACGGGCATCGCGCCCGAGATCATCGGCCGGATCTTCGAGCCGTTCTACACGACCAAGCCGCTCGGGCAGGGCACCGGCCTGGGCCTCTCGGTGTGCTACGGGATCGCCAAGCAGGCGGGCGGCGATCTCACCGTGGCGAGCCGGGTCGGCGAGGGTAGCACGTTCCGGATGCTCCTGCCGCGCGTGATGGAGCCGGCGAGCACCGCGGCTTCAGTGCTCGACGACTCGGTGGGCGGGAGCGAGACGATCCTGCTGGTGGAGGACGATGCGGCGGTGCGCGAGCTGGCCGCCCGAGCACTCCGCGAGGTGGGCTACCGGGTGCTCGAGGCCGGGGACGGCACCGCGGCGCTCGCACTGGCCGGCGAGCCGCTCGGCGCGATCGATCTGCTGCTCACGGACGTGGTCATGCCGGGTCAGAGCGGCGGGGCGCTCGCGAGCGAGCTGCGCCGCACGCGGCCGAGCCTGCCCGTGCTCTTCATCTCGGGCTATCCCGACGATACGGTGCGCGCCGGGGTGGAGGAGTCGGAGGCGTCGTTCCTGGCCAAGCCGTTTTCGCCCGGAGACCTTCGCCGGGCCGCGCGGAGGACTATGGACTCGGCACGGAAGGCGACCGCGTGAGCGGAGGCGGCGGGGCGACGAACCGCCGCGACTGCCGCTCGTAGCCGTGCGCCAGCGCCAGCACGCGCGCGTCGTCTCCCGGCAGCCCCACCACCGACAGGTTGAGCGCGGGCATGCCGTCGGCGCCGAGCCCGGCCGGCACCGACACCTCCGGCAAGCCGAGCCAGTTGCCGTAGCCGAGCGCGGTGCGGATGTCGGGCCAGTCGTCGGCGGCGCGGGGGGCGTTGAAGGGCATCGTGGGATACACCATCGCGGCCACGCCGGCCGCGCGCATCGAGTGCGCGAGCGCGGCAACCACCTCGGCGCGCGACCGGGCAAAGGCCCGTCCCGCCTGATCCTCCGTCATCGGCCGATCGAGCAGCGGCTCGCACGCCTCGAAGGTGGCGGGCAGCGCATCGTAGTACGCCCGATAGGCGTCGTAGCCGCGCCGTACCGCCGCGCGGGGATCGGCCGTGCGCCGCGCGAAGTAATGGTAGAGCGCGTTGGCGGTGGGCGCCGGAGACTTGGGGTCGCCCACGACGTCGCCCCGCGATCCGGCCGCATGAGCGAAGGCCTCGCGGTAGGTGGCGAGCGTGACCGCGGGCGCGAACGGCTCGACCGCGGCCCCTGCCGCCCGCAGGTCGCCCACCGCGCGGTCCCACACCGCTACCGCTTCGGCCGTCATCTGCGCGCGCGGCACGTGCGCCTCCACCAGGCCGAGACGCGCACCCTCGAGCGCGTCGTCCCGAAGTCTGCCGAGCGGCGTGCGGTCCCATACGTCCGTGAGCGCCAGCGGGTCCGAGAGATCGGCGCCCGCGATCGCGGCCAGCAGGAGCGCCGCGTCGGCCACGCTGCGCGCGAGCGGCCCGTGCGTGTCGAGGTAGGGCCACGTGGGAATCACGCCGGTGCGGGGGACCAGTCCGAACGTCGGCTTCATCCCCACGACGCCGGTGAACTGGGCCGGGATCCGGTTGGAGCCGCCGTCGTCGGTGCCGAGCGCCGCGAATGCCATCCCGGCCGCCACGGCCACCGCGGAGCCGGCGCTGGACCCGCCGGGCGTGCGGGTGCCGGTGGGGTCGTGGGGGTTCAGCACCTGTCCGGTGTGGGTGCTGGTGCCGTTGCCGTGGTAGGCGAAGTCGTCGGCGGCGGTCTTGCCGAGGACGATCGCGCCGGCCGCCCGGAGCCGCGCCACTTCCAGCGCGTCGCGCCGTACCCGGTCGGGAAAGAGCCGCGCCCACTCGGCGTTGGAGCCGGTGGTCGGGAGCCCCGTCACATCGTAGATCGCTTTGGCGAACACGGGGACGCCGTCGAGCGGCCCGCGCACCCGGCCGTCGCGAAGGCGGACGTCGGCGGCTCGCGCGTCGGCGAGGGCGGTGGCCGAGAGGGCGTCGATCGCGCGCCAGCGGGCTCCATCGTCCCGGCAGCGGTCGAGCGCGCGGGCCACCACGTCGGCGGCGGTCCAGGCGCCGCGCCGGCGGCCGGCCTGGTAGTCGGCGACCGTGCCGTCGAGCGGATCGAGACCGGCCCGGAAGCCGGCGGAGAGCGGGAGCGTGGCGAGCGCGGCGAGCTGGGCCAGGACTTCGCGCCGGGTGGGAGACATCCGGCGCCTAGGCCGCGCTCCTGGTGCGCATGTGCGAGCGCACCAGCTTACGCTCCGGGGGCACTGTAGGAAACGGTCTTCCTGGCTGCCGCATCCATCTCCTCGGGCGTCACCAGCACCGTCGTCCGAAAGTTCACCGCCCCGCTCGCATTGACCGCCAGACTCAGCCCGATCGCCGTGGCGTGGTCAGGGAACTCCGCGATGCCATACACATCGGAGTCGCCGAACGCGAAGTAGAAGGCGTGCTGCTTTCCGCCAGCCTTCTCCACCATCTGCTGGACCACGGCTCGGCGCTTGGAGCCTCCATCCTTCCGCAATCCTTTGACACCGTCCAGGGTATACGAGGCCTGCCAGAGGTAATACGGCATAGAACACTCCTGGTGTGGGGAGCAGAGAAAGTACCTGCCTGGACCGGACGGGGTAAGGAAGACAATCACAGGCACGGCTCCGCCGGCGAGCGGCGTCCGCGTCACTCCTCCGCGGCGCCGCGCCAGGCGGCCCGTCTGGTCACGAAGTATCCGACCATGCACCAGTCGTACGCCGCGCAGAAGACGCCATACGCGAGTGGAATGCCGGTGACATCGGGTGACCCGCCCCGAGCGACACCCAGGTAGGCCGAGACCTCGTGGATCAGATCCCAGGCGCCGTGCAGCGCGTAGCCCAGCACGAGCAACGCGGGGAGGCGGAGACCCAGCAGGCCGAGTCCGGCGAAGACCGCGACCGCGTACGCCTCGAGGCGGAACGCGGAATGGTCGCCGAAGTACACGGCGAAGGCCAGGTAGATGGCGGCAATCGGAGTGAGCAGCAGCGCGAAGAAGACGTGCTCGACGCGCGGCGAGAACCGCGCGCGGCAGATCGCGATCGTCCCGATGGCCGCGAGCACTCCGATTCCGGCGTACAGCAGCATGATCGCGGCGAGGGCCATCGGTGGCTCCTGAGACAGGGCGGAAAGAACGGAAAGGACGGAGAAGTATCGCGGGGTGACCGCCTCGCTGCACGGCATTGCGCGCGTGTAAGTTTCGCGGTCTCTCCCGTCCCCCCACGTCACGACACCAGCCACATCGCCGTACGGTCCCTCGCTCGGGGAGAAGTCCATGAGAATCGCACTCCTGGCTCTGTGGGCGCTTTGCGTCTGCGTCACGTCCGCGCTCGCCCAGGCCGAGCCGGCCGCCACGCTGGCGCGGATGCCGATCAAGGAAGTCACGGTGTTCAAGGACGGCCACGCCTTCGTCGTCCATCAGGGCCGCCTTCCGGTCGATGCGAAGGGACACGTCGTCCTCGATCGCCTCCCGACGCCCGTGCTCGGTACCTTCTGGCCCTACTCGGCCGACCGCGACGTCAAGCTCAGCGCCGTCACGGCCAGTCGGCGGGCGGTGCGCGGCGAGCAGACGGCCCTCGACCTGCGCGGTCTCATGGAGGCGAACCCCGGGGCGCAGGTGGACCTGGTGGACACGGACGGCAAAACCATCTCCGGCCGCCTCAAGGGCCTGCCCTCTCGTCCAGTCGAAGAGCTGCTGGCCATGGACACCATGCCCGACCACGACCTCGTCCCTACCAAGGGCGGGGTCGTGCTGCTCGAGACCGGCCAGGGCGTCCTAGCGCTGCCGCTCGAGCGGATCCGCTCGGTGAGCTTCAAGGACGCGCCGGCATCCAGATATCCGAGCGAGACGTTCCGGAACCTGCTGACGCTCGACTTCTCCTGGCCCGAGGCCGGACCGCGGCGCGACGTCGAGGTCGGCATGGCGTACGTGCAGAAGGGCCTGCGCTGGATCCCCTCCTACAAGGTGACGATCGGCGCGACGGGCAAGGCGCGGGTGCAGCTCCAGGCGACCCTGGTCAACGAGCTGGCGGACCTGGACAACGTGACGGCCAACCTCGTGGTGGGCGTGCCGACGTTCGCCTTCAAGGGGACGGTCGATCCGATGGCGCTGCAGCAGACGGTCGCGCAGCTCGGCGACTATTTCGACGCGAAATCGGCGAGCGGCTTCGCCATGTCCAACGCCATCATGGCGCAAGTCGGCGCGAGAGCGGACAGGCTCAGGGACGAGAACGGGCGCGGCACCCAGCCTGATGCGGGGCCCGAGGTGGAAGGCGGGGAGGCGGACCAGGACCTCTACGTGTTCACCGTCAAGCGGGTGACGCTCAGGAAGGGCGAGCGGATGGTCCTGCCCGTGGCCGAGTACGAGCTGGCGTACCGAGACGTCTACGTGCTGGAGCTGCCGTTCGCGCCGCCGATGGAGGTGCGGGCCAACGCGAGCGACGCCCAGCAGCAGCAGCTCGCGCGGCTCCTGGGCGCGCCGCATTTCGTCCACGTGCTCCGTCTCACCAACGCGGGACACGAGCCGCTCACCACCGCGCCCGCGCTCATCGCCTCCGGCGACCGCGTCCTCGGCCAGGGCATGATGACCTATACGGCGCCGGGGGGCGACTGCGACCTGCCGCTCACCGCGGCGGTGGACATCAAGGTGGCGAAGACCGACAAGGAAACGAGCCGGGTTCCCAACGCGCTCACCCTGGATGGCTCCGCCTACCTGCGCGTGGACCTGAACGGGAGCATCACGATCACCAACCGCCGCGGCCAGCCGGTTGACATCGAGGTGACCCGGTCCATCCTGGGCCTCGCCGACGCGGCGGGGCAGGCAGGCAAGGCCGAGATGGTGAACGCCTACGAGGAGGGCGCCGCGGTGGCACGGCCCGTCTGGTGGGGATGGTACGGCTGGCCCGGCTGGTGGGGCGCGGTCAACGGCGTGGGCCAGTTCACCTGGAAGACGAAGGTCGAGACCGGGAAGACGCTCACGCTCACCTACAAGTGGCACTACTTCTGGAGGTGAGCCGAGGCCGTTTCAGGGTGCCGACCAGCGGAGATCGTCAGGCCGGTGCCCCAGCAGTAGAGGGCCCCCTGCGGATCGAGTTCGCACGAGTGACCACCGGGACCGACGCGGCCGCCTCCCGCCCACCGACCGCGTTTAGGTTGAGCTGAAGAGGGAGGGAGGCCCCATGGCACACCTGCCGAAAACGCTTGGCCTGCTGCGCCGCAGCGCGATGGAGTTCGTGGACGACGAGTGCATGACGATGGCGGCCGCGGTGTCCTACTACACCATCTTCTCGCTGCCGCCGCTGCTGGTGCTGCTTCTGCTTCTGCTCGGAACGGTGCTCGATCCCCAGGAAGTCGCGGGTTACATCCAGACCCAGCTCACCCGGCTCATCGGCCAGAGTGGCGGAGCCCAGCTCCGCACCATCCTGGAGCATGCGAGCCCACCCGGCGGTGGGTCGGTGCTGACGACGGTCCTGGGCTTCCTGGCCTTGATGTTCGGCGCGACCGGTGCGTTCTCCCAGCTTCAGATGGCGCTCAACAAGGCCTGGGAAGTGCAGCCCGATCCCGAGCGTGGTGGCCTTCGGCGGTTCGTCATGAAGCGGGTGCTCTCCTTCGGCATGATCCTCGGTGTGGCGTTTCTGCTGCTCGTCTCCCTGGCCCTGAGCGCCGCCCTGTCCGCCTTCGGCGACCTCCTGGCCGGCCGGCTCGCCGGCTTTTCGGCGCCGGCGCTCACCGTGCTGAATCTGGCGATCTCGCTCAGCGTGTTCACGGTGCTCTTCGCCGCGATCTTCAAGGTGCTGCCCGATGCCCGGGTGCGCTGGCGGGATGCGTGGGTGGGGGCCGGCATCACCACCCTCCTGTTCGTGCTGGGCAAGTTCCTGATCGGCTACTACCTGGGCCGGAGCGACGTGGGCCATGCCTACGGCGCGGCCGGCAGCCTCGCGGTGACGCTGCTCTGGATCTACTACTCGTCCCTCATTCTGCTCTTCGGTGCCGAGTTCACCCAGGCCTGGGCGGAAGCCCACGGCGGCCGGATCGAGCCGGAGGCAGGAGCCGTCCGGATGGTGCGGCGAAAGGCGATCGTCCGGCCGGACGGCGCGAGCGGGGCGATCACGCTTCCCACGGAACGGAGTTGATGGCCGCCCGCGCCGCGCACTTCCGTCCCGGCAGGGGCAGGAGCCCGTCTCAGGCGACCGTCGCCGTCGCCAGATTGGATCGCAGCTCGAAAGTGGGACCCGACTCATCCGTGTTTCGGCGGCATGACCGAGCGCGGTCCGACTCGGGGGGTACAGTGGTGAACCGCCGCCGTGAGTCCGGACTTTCGGCGGCGGCGGTTTATCGGAAAGCGCTCGGTCAGGCCGGCACCGGAATCTCCTGTCCATGCTTTGCCAGCCACTGGTCGAACGTCTGCAGCTCTGGGTTCAGCCCTCTGGCGACCTCGAGATCGCGCGTACCGACGAAGTCGTCGTTGAAGTCACGCTTGAACTGAAACATGTTGCCCATGTCGTCGGCGCCGGGGAAGCCGAACCCCCGGTACACTTCGGGCGGCACGCTCTGGTACTCGATCTTCTGGCCGAGCGCGCGGCTCATCTGCGAGGCGAGCTGGGCGCCGGTCAGGTGCTCGCCGGCGACAGCCACGGTTTTCCCGATCAGCGCCTTCCCCCGCTTGAATATCCCCAACGCGATCTTGCCGATGTCCTCGGACGCGATGCCGGGCAGACGCTTCTCGTCCATCGGGAATACCAGGGCGAGCCGGCCGTCGGGTGTACGCTGCGGGCCGGCGCCGAAGTAGATGAAGTTGTCCCAGTAGAACGAGGTGACGAGGAACGTGGTCGGCGCGCCCGAACGGCGGAACACGTCGTCGGCCTCGCCCTTGGCGTCGAAATGGGGGACCTTGTACTTGCCGCCCAGCGTGGGCATGCGGTCGTCGCTCAGGGGCACCCACTTGCGGGTGTCCTCGAGGGTGGACCAGATCACGTGCTGCACGCCGGCGGCCTTCGCGGCCGCCGCCATGTTGGTCGCCTGGGCCAGCTCTTTCTCGGCCGAGAAGTGCTCCCAGAAGTTGGTGACACAGAACGCGCCGTAGGCGCCGGCGAACGCGCGCTCGAGGCTCTTCGGGTCGTCGAGGTCCGCGGCGGCGACCTCCGCGCCGGCTTTCTCCAGAGCCTTGGCCTTGTCGCCGTCGGGATGGCGGGTGAGAGCGCGGGCGGAGAACTCCGTGGACTTGTCGGCGAGGATGGCGCGGACGAGGCCCCCGCCCTGCGCGCCGGTGGCGCCGACGACGGCGATGATTTTCGGGTTCTGTGGCATGGAAAGCTCCTCTATGAGTCAGTTGAGTCAGTTTGTCGCGCCGAGCAGCACCGCGGGCGCCTTCCTCATCGCGCCAAGCCCCGGCCACAGCGCGCCCACCAGTGTCGCCGCCACGAGCGGCAGGGCCGACCAGGCCACGATGACCGTGTCCCACGGCGCCGCGCCACGCAGGATGGTCGGCAGGACGTTCCACACGGCGATCCCGAACCACCAGCCGGCCACCAGGCCCACCGTCGCGACCTGGGCTGACTGGCGAAGGACCAGCAGGAGCACGCGCCGTCTCGTGGATCCGGATGCTCGCCTGAGGCCCAGCTCGGGATAGAGCGACCGTACCCAGATCCGCATCACCGCGAACATCCCGACCGCCGCGATGAGGAGCGTGACCCAGCCCTCGAGCGCGATCCAGCGTCCGAACCATCGCACCGGGGCGGCTTCGCGCGCGAGGATCCGCTCCATCGTCGTCGGGGCGACGGTCCCGCCCAGCGGTGAGAGCAGCTCCACAGCCTCGCGCCGAGCGGTCCTCGTGGCACTCAGCGCGCCGTTGTTCCCGAGGACGAGATCCGCGGCGGTCGAGGGGTGGGCCAGTATGCTGAGGTAGACCGTGAACCGCGGCTGGAATCGACTGCCGAACCCTGGCGCCGGCGGGTCGTCCACGATCCCTACGACGGTGTACCACTCCTTGTCGTCACCCACCACCATGCGGCGCCCGATCGCCTGGCCGTGCTGAAAGTGCCGCTCGGCCAGTATCCGGTTCACGACCGCGACTCTGGGCGCGCCTGCACGATCGCTCAACCGGAACCCCCGACCCGCGAGGACCCGGACGCCCAGCGCCTGGAACGAGTCCGGGCTCACGACATGGTGGGTGGCATAGAAGTAATGAAACCTGGAGGGGATCCCGCCCTCCGAACAGTCGCCGCAGTCCGTGAGGACCAGGGCACGCATGCCCACCCCCGTGACCGCACCCGGACTCGTGAGACTCGGCACGAGCGAGTCCGCACTGAGGCGATCGAGCAGCACGGCGTAGCGGCGGCCGAGCTCCGCGGGCTCGCTCGCGGAACCGGTGAGCTGGAGGACTTCCTTGTGTGAGGTATTGTGGGGCGCCGCCGTGGTCGCGGCATAACTCAGAATGAGCTTGCCGGTGACGAGCACCGTGAGCCCGGCAGCGAACTGCGCGACCGCCGGGCCGAAGATGGCACGCGGAGCAGGCTCGGCATCGGTCATCCGCCGGCTGCGCGCGAAGACGATCGGCAGGATCGCGCTGGCCAGGACGAAGCCGGCGATCCCCAGCACGAGCGCCACGCCGACCATCGGACGGTAGGGAGCGGTCGAACCGGGCCAGCCGCTCGCGGCGAGCCGGCTCAGGGCCGTCCCAATCGCCACACCGGCGGCGGCAGCAGCCAGGGCAATCGCGCCGGCTTCGATCAGGGCCGCCCTCCTGAGGGTTCGGCGCGAGGCGCCGACCGAACGGCGCACCGCGTCGTCCGAGGTCCGCACCGCGTCACGCGCGGCCACCAGCGCCACGATCGTGACACCGGCCGTCGCCAGCGTGGCCGCCCCCATTCCGACGAGAAGGCCGAAGAGCACGACGACAGCCCGGTGCTGCGTCTCACTCGGTGTTCGCCCGTCCTCCCAGGGGAGTCCGAGTCGGCCACCGCGCACAGTCGAGATCTCGAGCCTCGTCTCGGAAGGCCCGACGCCGCGTGCAAGCGACGCGATCGGAAGCAACGCCGCGAGCGCGAGGGCGGCGGTGCCGGCGATGAGCGCAGCCACGCCACGATCCATGCGAAGCGCGGCGACAGCGGCGACGATCGCGGCCGGCAGTCTCATCACCGTGCCAGGAATGGCTCGGCGTAGCGAGGGATCGCGCCGATGAAGGTGCGATCACTGTTGACGAGCAGGGCCACGATGAGACGCTCGGCCGGGTAGATGAGCAGGTTGGCGGTCCCGCCCACCGTTCGCGTGGTGACCGGGACCTGCTGCTCGAGATCGGCATACCCGAAACCTTCGGACCACACCACTCTGCCGTCCTTGCGAACGCAGATGGCGGCGCCAGGTGCACCGAGCACTCGCATGGTGTCGAGAATGAACCGGCGGACCTCTGCCGCAACGGGGCCAAACTCCGGAACCAGCGCGGGAGCCGCGGCGGGAGGTTCTGCGGGCCTGCTTCCCGACGCGCAGGCCAGCGCGACGCTGATCAGGGGAAGGAGCCTATCAAGGCCTCCGGCCGCTCGACGGCTGTTCATCGCTCGACTACTCCCGTTGGCTCGGTACCGGCGAAGTGCAAGATGTCGCAGCGTTACTTCCCGTGTCCCGATGGCGCCCCCCCCCCGAGATGGGTGACGTCTCGGTCCCCCAACACTACCTTAAGAAGACACCGCCCTCCAACTTCGAGGAGAGGGTTGTGGTGGTCCAGTAATCGGCAAGGAGGCGACGAATGCACACGGTCACCGAAGACGAGCTCACGCTGATCCTCGCCAGGCACCATGAAGCAGTCGAGGCCGCCAAGCAGGCGGCGGCGGAACGGGCCCGCCTCGACGACGAGATCCGGCACGAGTGCGCGACCCCCCTCCGCAAGCTCGCGCTTCCATTGTTTGGAGAGTGGTCGGCGCGCCTGGGTGTCGAGGGGTTCCCCGCAAAGATCGACGACCGACTGGGCTGTCGTCCGCCCAGCCTGGTGTTTCGGCTGGCGCCCCATGGAGGTCCGGAATCGGCCATGACGCTCATGTGCAGGCCGGGCCGCGAGGTGGAACTGGGGATCAACGTCGGTGGCCAGAACATAGAGCCGGGCTGGCAGAAGCCACTCACCGAGTTGAGTATCGAGGACCTCCGCGCGGGACTCGCCCGGTTCGTGGCCGCGGCGCTGAAGGCCACGATATCCAGGCGGAGTGACTGCGGGCCGTAACCGGGCAGACCGGGTCCCGCGGCTTCAGCTCGCCAGCTCGCGGACCATTCGCTCCCAGTGCAGGACGTTGTCCCAGAGCGCCTGGACCGGCAAGCGCTCGTCCTTCCCGTGCGCCCGCTCGTCATCCGGCGACACGCTCCAACTGCCGTCCACGCCATAGACCGGCATTCCCCGCGCTCGGAACTCGAGCCCGTCGGTCGCGCCGGTGCTCATCTGCGGGATGATCGGCTGGTTCGGAAAGCGCGCGCGCACGGCGTCCGTATAGGCCTTGACGACGTCGGGCCGGAGGGGCGACACCGGCGTCGGCCGGCCGGGACGCGGATACGGGGTGATCTCGACGTTCGGGCCGACCATCTGCTGCAGCTCGGCCTGGACCTTCGGCGGCTCGATTCCCGGCATGATCCGGCAATTCACCGTCGCCTCGGCTAGCTGGGGCAGCGCGTTCTGGGCGTGGCCGCCCTTCAGCATCGTCGCGACGCAGCGGGTGCGGGTGAGGCCCACCTCGAGGGGGTTGGCCTCGATGATGTCGGCCGCCTGGCCGTCGTCCGGGTTGTCGAGCCAGCGCCGCATCGCCTGCCCCAGCTCGCTGTTCCCCTCCTGCTTTGCCCGCGCGGCGAAGTATTCGCGGGTCGTCTCCGTCTGCATGGGCGCGAAGCGATGACCCTGGAGCTTCTTCAGGGCGTCGGCGAGATCGTAAATGGCGTTGTCGGGCCGGGGACGCGAGCTGTGCCCGCCGGGATTACGAACGCGGAAATAGTAGCTCTGGAAGGTCTTCTCCGACGTCTGGAGCCCGAAGCCGAGCGGCTTTCCATCTCGGGTAAAGCCACCGCCGCCGGCATCGGCGTTCAGCACGAATTCGGCCTCCGTCCACTTGCGCCACTCCGTCGCACCGAGCTCGGCGCCCCTGCTCTGGGTCTCCTCGTCGCCGGTATACAACAGGATGATGTCGCGGTCGGGCTTGAGGCCGGACTGGCGCAGCTTCATCAGCGCGACCATTGACGGCACCAGCCCGCCCTTGTCGTCGCCGCTCCCGCGACCATAGAAGTAGCCGTCCTTCTCGACCAGCGTGAACGGATCGGTGGTCCAGTCGCCCGGCAGCGCCTCGACCACGTCCATGTGCGCGATGATCAGCATCGGCTTCTTCTTGGGAGTCCGGGCGGCCGGCCAGCGGGCGATCAGTGCCGCGGTGGAATCAGCGACCGGCGACACGTAGGGCAGCACGCGAACATCGCTGTCGGCCCAGCCGGCGGCCCGGAGCTGATCCGCGAGATAGTTGGCGAGCTTCGGCACTTGCCCCCGGCCGGCGACGGTCGGTGTCTCGACCGCGGTCTTGTAGATCTCGCGGGCCTTCTGCTCCCACGCGGGTGGAAGCTTGGGGGCGTTCGTCAGGGTCGACGGCGGGGGCGACGAGATCGGCTGAAGCGGAGTCTGGGCGACGGCGACGGTGGTGAAGCCGGCAAACAGGAATGCGAGGACCACGGCGAGGAGCTTGATGGCGACCTCCGCTAGACAGGTTGTGGTCGAGAACGTAGAGGCTGGCAGTGTGTCGGTGTTGAGTACGTGAGTCCCGGTCATTGCACCTCACGAAGGTCAGCCGGCTCTTGACTTCGGCTTGACGGCCGCAGTGGAACGTGGGCGCTCGTCCGCGGAGATACGTTCGGCATCCCGCAATCCACAAGGTGATCCCATGCCTACGTCCCCTACACGCCACGCGGTCCGGCTCGCCGCGACGGCAGTGCCTATACTCCTCCTTCTGAGCTGCGGGGACGACCATCCCTCGCCGGCGGAGCCCGAGGCCGCGGGGCCGTCGCTCGCCGCCGCTACCGGCGCTCCGCTGGCGTTCCGCCAGGTGGACGCCGGCACCCTGCACACCTGCGCCATCACCGCCGCCGGCGAGGCATGGTGCTGGGGCAGCGGTGACCTGGGCGACCTGGGCAACGGTAAGGGGACCGGCAGCCTCCGGCCAGTGGCGGTCGCCGGCGGGCTCAAGTTCGTCGAGATCCGGGCAGGAACCAGCTTTTCCTGTGGCCTCGCCACCGATGACCGCGCCTGGTGCTGGGGCGCCAACCAGTTCGGCCAGCTGGGCGATGGGAGCGGCGTGCTGGAACACACCACCCCGACCCCCGTCGCTGGCAGGCGCCGATTTCGCCAGATTCACCCCGGCCTCAATCACACCTGCGCCCTCACCTTCGACAATGTCGCCTTCTGCTGGGGCCAGAATGACACCGGCCAGCTCGGCGACGGCACGACCACCAACCGGAATAAGCCCGTCCGGGTCCGCAGCAGCCTCCGGTTCAAGCAGGTGCGGGCCGGCGGCGGGCAGAGTTGCGGGCTCACCCAGCAGGGGCAGGCCTACTGCTGGGGCGGGAACAACGCGGGACAACTCGGCGACGGCACAACTGTCCAGCGGTTCACTCCCGCGGCGGTGGCAGGCAGCCACGTTTTCACCAGCCTGACGGTCGGGGGCGCCACCGCCTGCGGGCTGGCGAAGAACCAGCGGGCCTGGTGCTGGGGCGTCAACAATGTGGGCCAGCTCCCCGACGGCTCGATCGCCCAGCACCGGCTACGGCCGGTCGTGGTGGCCGACAATCGCCGGTTTACCGGTCTGAGTGAAGGTGACGATCACGGTTGCGGCATCCTCACCATCGGCGCCACGTATTGCTGGGGCCGGACCTACTACGGTGCGGTGGGCGACGGCTCGAACCTCCACACCAGCACAGTGATCCACGTCCCGGTGCCGGTCGTGAACGGTACCAACTTCGGCCCGATCAACTCGGGGACGGAGCACACCTGTGCCCTCGATCCCGCCGGCCATGCTTATTGCTGGGGTTGGAATGTCCTTGGCCAACTGGGCGACGGCACGACCGAGGACCGCTCGGTGCCTGTGGCCGTGCTCGGCCCGTAAAGCAGGATGAGGAACCGGGCGGTGTTGCCCCTGATGTCACCGAGGCGCTCCAGGTGCTGGGGAGGGAGGGCCAGGGCATCGCCAATGGGCTCGAGTATCGGGGGCAGTACCGCGATGAGGACAACGAAAGTGCCGATCGTCCAGGCAGCCGCCTGTCCCGGATGGACTGGTCGCTCCCAGCCAACCGAACGCCAGGTCTCGCCGCTTCGGGCGAGGAGCCACATCGCCAGGGCGAGCCCAGTGACAACCGCAGCGGCGCCGACATAGGTTGTGAGGCCGAGTCGAGGTGCGGTGACGCGTACGGCGTACATCAGAGCGACGACGGCAAGAACATCCAGACCGTCCCGGACGCGGGTCCGTGCGACGGGTGATGGCTGCGGCATCTGGTTTGGCCCTTCTTCCCAATGGCTACCTTCTCGGCTCATACCGCATCGCCACCGCTCCCGAGGCGAACTCCAGCCGGCTCACGAGCTTCAAGTCGATAGGCGTCGATAGCCCCGCGAACAACGTCGGCCCATGGCCCGCGAGCCTGGGATGCACCACCAGCTCGTACTCGTCGATCAATCCAAGCTCCGCCAACGCCAGCGGGAGCTTCACGCCTCCGACGAACAGTCCCGTACCCGGCTCCTGCTTGAGCTGCTGAACGGCATCGGCCAGATCCCCGCGCACCAGCTCCGCGTTCCAATCGACCAGTTCCAGAGTGCTCGACACGACGTACTTCCTTGCCGCGTCGATCGTCCGGGCGAAGGGCTCCATCCAGGGTAGCATCCAATCAGGCCTCGCTCCCGTCTGCGCCGGCGCCCGCCACGCTGCCTCCATCATTTCGTAGGTCACCCGGCCAAAGAGGAGGGCATCGGCCCGGGCGATGTTCTCGACCGCGTGACGATGCAAGTCTTCGTCCGCGATGATTCCGCGATGATCGCAGCACCCGTCCAACGTGACATTGATGGAATACCGAAGGGGTCGCATTTCTCTGGCCTACCGCCGATGAGGGTAGCCTGACGAGGTCAGCCCGAGGCGCTGACATGGGCTTGTCATCCGGACGCACTCAGCATGTCATCGAAATCCAGGCGTGGGCGCAACCTCGGGTTCGTAGGATGGAGGCACCTCTCTGTTGGAGCCCGCTCCCTCGGCGGGCACTAACCTACGTTCCGTCGAAGGAGGTCCGGTCAGATTCTGAGCGAGCACCGGAATCCCCGAGCGGCATAGTAGGACTCGGCACCGTTGTGGTACACGAAAACGGTGTCGTAGCGGCGATCGCAGAAGAGCGCGCCGCCGAGCTTCCGGATCTTCGCAGGTGTTTGCACCCAGCTTGAGGTTGCCGAATCGAACTGATCCAGCGTCTGGAGCCCTTGATACTCCTCCACGGTGAGGAGCACCGCTCCCATTGCAGTTGCCATCCCAACCGCGCTGTTCTTCGGTTTGTGCTCCTTCCGTGCCTCGAGCGCTTCGCGATCGTAACACACGCTTCGGCGTCCTTTAGGGCTCTGGGCTGAACAATCCATGAAGACGCATTCACCGGTCGTGGTATCCATACCGACCACATCCGGTTCTCCGCCGGATTGCTCCATCTCATTGAGCGACCAAAGTCTAGCGCTGCGCGACTCGAGTCGTGCCTGGACGGTTGTCCACTCCACAGCTGCATGCCGGTGAGCGTAGGCTTCGAAGCGGGCTTTCAGCGTTCTAAACAGGCTCTCGCGTTGCCTGTCGGTGATCTCTTTCGCTTTGGGCATCTCTAATAGGTGTCGGTGTCAGTGGGGATCTGGAGTTCACCCGGTTTGGTGGACGGGTAAGGATTGGGCCGCTCACGCCACTGCCAGTCTTCGTTCGTAGTTGAGCGGGGAGATCCGCCCGAGGCTGGAGTGCCGTCGGTGCGGGTTGTACCAGCCTTCGATCCAGTCGAAGATCGCCATCTTGGCCTCAGCCTGTGAATGAAAACGCCGGCGGTCGAGCAGCTCGCATTCGAGGGTGGCGAAGAAGCTCTCGGCCATTGCATTGTCGTAGCAGTCGCCCACTGAGCCCATCGAGGGGCGGACCCCGACTTCCTGACACCGTCGCCCGAAGCCGACCGCGGTATACTGGCAGCCCTGGTCGGAGTGATGGATCACCGCGGTCGGCCGGCGCTGCCCAATCGCCATGTTGAGGGCGTCGAGCACCAGCTCGGTCTTGAGATGGGTCGCCATACTCCAGCCGACAATCCGGCGGCTGCAGACATCCAGCACGATGGCGAGGTAGAGGAAGCCGGCCCAGGTGGGCACGTAGGTGATGTCCGCCACCCAGAGTTGATCGGGGCGCTCGGCCCGGAAAGTCCGCTCCACCAGATCGGGCGCCGCGACGGCGCGGGGATCACGGCGCGTCGTCCAGTGCGGCTTGCGCCGGGTGACCCCGACGATCCCGTGCGCGCGCATCAGGCGCGCGACCCGTTTGTGGTTAATGCCCTCGCCGCCCTCGGTAAGCTCCGCGTGGATCATCGGCGCCCCGTAGGCTTCGCGCGAGTCCCGATGGATGGTCCGGATCCGCTCCAGCAAGGCCGCATTGGCCACCGCTCGTGCCGAGGGACCACGGCCTCGCCATGCATAGTAGCCGCTGGGGGAGACGCCCAGCAGCCGGCACAGGATCCGCACCGGGAAGGCGGCCTGATTCGCTCTCACAAACTCGAATCCCGCTCGGGCACCGTCCCCGTCTCCCGAGCAAACCAGGCTGCGGCTTTTTTTAGGATCTCCCGTTCGAGCTTCAGTTGCCGATTCTCCCGCCGCAACCGCCGGAGTTCGGCCTGCTCCTCGCTGGTCAGCCCGTCGGTCCGCTGGCCGCTGTCCAGCTGGGCTTGCTTCACCCAGTTGCGGATCGTCTGCTCGGAGGGCTCGAATTCCTGGGCCAGCGCCTTCGGGCTCCGACCGGATCGGACCAACTCAATGATCTGCTGCTTGAACTCCCGGGGATACTCGGGTCGCATCGTGGACTCCTTCCGTCCCAAAGGGAGCGTGTCCACGAAACGGGGTCAACTCCACTGCAACGGTCCAGACGATATTTGACCAGCTGGTTGAAGAGTCATCTTTACTTGTCGCCCATTGGCATCAAGGATCACAAGGTCGGCGAAGCTGGGAGCTTCGCCGTACACGTAGTTCAGTTTGTGGCCTGAGGCATTTTGCATTGTCAGTCGGACTGCAATCGGTTGACCGAGCTTGTGAGTGGCACGATCCATTTCGATCCGGGCGGACATTCCGCGGTCGCTGTGTACTGCGGTGGTCTGGGCATGCGCGCTCCTGGCAGCCGTCAGGAGCGGCCCCGCAACCCCACCTAGGCTCAAGACTGCAGCGACGGTGGATTCAAGCATCATGATGGCATCCATTGATCTGACGTCCTTCGCTGACCGGCCGGCGGTGCAAAGACCTAGTGGGAGCTGGCAATTCAGCGACCGCCCACAGGATCACTGCGACACGGTCACTCCTGTCGTGCAGCCTTGTATCTACCAATTCACTGAAGTTGTGGTCAGTATCTGAGGTGCGACAGCTCGTTCTGCCTAGGGTCTTCGAGACCGTTCGTTAGCCGGGGCGTCGCACCGCTTCTTCGCCGAGAGCCCGAACAGTTGCGTGGCCACGAGCCCGCATCCTGCAAGGTGGGGCCGACGCGAGCCGTCTCGTCGAGGAGGTCGGTATGTCGTTCATCGGGATCGATGTCGCGAAAGCCCAGCTCGAGTTCGCAGTCCGTCCCAGCGGGGAGACCGGCACCGTGGCCACGACGAGGCCGGCATTCAGGCGCTCGTCACCCGGTGTCAGGGGCGCGCGCCGGCGCTCCTCGTGCTCGAAGCCACCGGCGGGTATGAGGCCGCGACCGTGGCCGCCCTCGCCGCGGACGGCCGGCCGGTCGTGGTCGCCAATCCGCGCCAGGTGCGTGACTTTGCCAAGGCCACCGGCCAGCTCGCGAAGACCGACGCCCTCGATGCTACTTCGGCCCGCTCCGCTTGGGCTGATTCCATGAGCGCACCTCCTCATCGAGGATGCCCTCGGCCGGCAGTACCGCCGGCGTTACTAAGAACTGTCACCTATGTCTTCGGACTTAACTGTCACCCATGTCCTGGACTGTTCACCGAGCCCGAACGCCACTTCTACGGAGAGCCGGCGGTCACGCGGGACGAATCTCATCGTGCCGGATCTGCCCACCAGCTAGCGCCGCTACTGCGAAGAGCACGGCACTCACCATGAGCCCCAGCAGGACGATGGCGCCGAGACCGGGACGGTCCGGCCGACCACCGCGCGCCAGCCAGAGCGTGCCGAGCGCCGCTGCGCCCGTGATCAGCACGGCGATAAGCCCGACCTCGGCGCGCTCCTCATGGACCTCAACCCGGTCCTTGTCAAACCAGGGTTGACGCTCCAACTGGTCCTCTGCTGGCTCGCCGGTGAGATAGATGGGGACCGACGTGACCGCGAGTAGCACGGCCAGCAGCAGGCCGACATGCGTGACATCGCGCGACCGGCGGAGGAGACCCCAGAACAGCACGAGGGGCGCAAAGAGCAAGGTGCCGAGCACGGGGATGTGGTTCAGGACCAGGTGCAAATGAACGGGGCTGAGATCCATGGATTGCCCTCCCGAGCAGCAGGTGAGGTGAGGCGAATGATCGGCGGCAATTGCATCGCTTGCACGCAGAATAATACGGGCGCATACATGACATATACTGCCGGCGGGGACCGAAACCCGAAAACATCCCCGAACGCCTTCAGGATATCTAGACCGTGTGATAAGGAAGTTGAAGCTGGAAGCAATGCTGGCCACTACCAGAGTGCCGCTAGACGCTTTTGCGACAGAGGGGCCGGTCTTACGCTACCCCGTCACCCACTCCCTCGGCTCCAACATCCCCATCAACTCCGCCTCGAAACTCCCCGCCTCATACACCGGCGCGTACTCCCACGCCGCCAGCGGCGGCAGGCTCATCAGCACGCTCTCGACCCGCGCATTCGTCCGTAGCCCGAACACCGTCCCCCGGTCGTGATCCAGGTTGAACTCCACGTACCGTCCTCGGCGCACCAGCTGGAACCGGCGTTCCCGCTCTCAATACTGAAGATACCGGCAGCCGCTCGAAGTCGAGCCCGCTCTCGACCGGCCTCAGGTTATCGAAGAAGATCCCGCCCAAACCCAAGTGCGCTGGCGGATGACGCCCGGCGAGCGCGTAGAGGCACTCCGGATCGAGATCGCCCTGGATCGCGACGCCGCTGTCGACCAGCCGCCCCCGTGCCGCGTACGGTTCCGCCTGCCAATCCATCCGATCACCGGGGTTGGGGGTCGGCGGTGTGAGAGATTGTGAGCGTCCTCCGGCGAGGACAATTTCCCCAAACGGACCGCCAAACTCGCCGCTCGACCGGGCCACTCCGCCGGTCGAAATCGCGATTCGGCCGATCGTCCGAATCACCTCGCCATCCCCTGTCGCGGTTTCGTGCGTTTCCTTCCCAAACTCGTCGCTCCTCCGGCGTGATCCGCCGATCGGAACGAGCGATCGGCCGATCGCCGATCGAGACCGGCGGATTCCCTGCCGTCATCGGCCAAGGGGACGACCGATCGCGCCGCTGGCAACTCCCATCTCGCCATTCCGAACGCTCATCTCGCCGTTCGGAGCGCCGAGCTTAACCCTCGACATTTCAATCTTCTCGATCGGGCGAGGCGTTCGGCGCCTCGGCACGGCCAATTGGCCGATTTCCTGTGCGAACGCACCGCTCCCGCGTGCGGTGTGATCGATTTCCTTCTTCATCGCGCCGGCCGGACGTCCATGCGCAACGATCGATGTCGCGAGCGCAACGATCCGCCGACGCCTTCGAACGATCCCGACCGAGAACGCGACATTGTCCCGACGCCTTCGGGCCGATCGAAACCGGGTTCTCACCCATCGTCCGATGTATCACGTCATTCGCATGTCGATTCGATCTGGCACGGCTGATGCGCAGAGGCGCCCGGACCGGTGATCAACGAGGCCGGCCGGTCTTGTCGTCATCAGTTCGATGCTACCAGCCGCGGGGTGCTCCGGCCGACCCTTCGGCGCACGCAGAGGGAGGGTCCTGTGAACAGACCGACGGGTAGAATCATCGAAATGGGCGATAAGGCTGAAGCGTGGAACACCAAGTATCCCGACGACGACGCCGGCAACGCCCGTAACGCGGCTGTGCTCAAGTCGCTCATGCAGCAGGCGCATGCGCTCCTGGCCCAACAGCGGGACGGATTCGTCCAGGAGCACGCGAGCGCAACCACGAAGGAGCAGCTCCGGCGTGCGATGGCAACCCCGATCAACCATCTCTCGCAGGTCGGACGAGCCGCCGCGAAGGACCAGCCGGAGCTGGGGTCGAGCTACCGGGTCAAGCCGAGCAAGTCGACGGTGCTGGGGTTCCAGACGATGGTCGGCGCCATGGTGGAGACGTCCAAGGCCCACAAGGACGTTCTGGTGACTCACGGGCTGGCGGCGCCGATGCTGGATTCGCTGGAGCAGATGCTGGAGCAGTTCAAGGCGGCGGTGACGCTCGGGAGCGCGGGGAGGGCGGCGCATGTGTCGGCGACACGGGCGCTCAAGCAGATCACGGCGGATATCGTCGGGACGGTGCGGGTGATGGACGGGCGGAACCGGCAGCGGTTCGAGAGCAACGGGCAGGTGCTGGGCGAATGGATCAGCGCGAGCACGGTGCTGGGGAAGCCGCGAGGAACGGCAGAGGAGCCCAAGGTACCGCCGGAGGCCAGTGGCGAGAGGCCGGCGGCATGACCTGGCGCCATGCCGTGAGGAGCGCACAGCGGCAACCGCACGCCGAGCGTACGCACTTTCGGCGGTGGAAGCCGAGCCGCTCCAGGCACAGCAGCGGAGATGCGTCTCGCTTCGTGATCACGGACCACGCGTTCTCTCGTTTCGTCGAGCGTCAGCCCGAGCTCGACGAAGCGGGGTCCGGCGAGATTCGGCGGCTGTTGCTGGAGGAGCTCGAGCGTGGGATACCGTATGGGTATCAGATCGGTCTGGACGAGCTCTATCTGTTGCCTTCCGGGCTGGTGGCGGCGGTCATCTGGGACGAAGGTGTCGGGGTCGTCAAGACGGTGCTCACGAAGGAGCATGCGATCGCGAACATGGAGTCCATGGGGGCGGTGCTGAAGCGGACGAGTCTGCATAGACCGCGGGCCACGGCTGAGAGCGAGCCCGACCCACTTCTGGAAGCGAATATGCGCGGGCTTGCCGAGAAGCATCTGAGTGATCGGCTCGGCAAGAAACAGCGGAACGCCCTGCTTCGAGAAGCAGGGTACGATCCGGCTGGGCACGCCGGGGATGTGTACCGGGCGGCGTTCAAGGCGCTTCGGGAAGCTTGAGGACTTGCGTCGCGGATGCGGCGAGCGCCGATAAGTTCGGGGTTTGGCGGTCGGACTCGTCATAGGCCGTCCGGCTACTGCTGGCCGGATACCCGGGTGGGAGACGCGACGGCAGGCTGGTCTTCCGTCCCGATCAGCTCTCCGACGCCCCAGCAGTACGCCACTTGAGTCACGACACCGCATCCGACGGGGCCGTCTCCCAGCGTGATCGAGCTGAACGTGAGTCCTCCCTGGACCGGATTCGGCAGCGGACGATCTGCGTAATCACCGGCGCCGAGCTCGCCCTCGGAATTGCGGCCCCAACAATACTCCTTGCCGGCAGGTGTGAGACCGCAGGTGTTGCTGCCGCCGGCGATGAGCTGGGCGAAGAGGAGTCCCCCGGACACGGAAGCAGGAGAGTCCCGAGCGTCGTTCGTGGTCCCGTCTCCCAATTGCCCATACGTATTGTCGCCCCAGCAATATCCGGTTTGGCCCGCGACGATTCCGCAACTGTGACCGACGCCCGCGGAGATGCCGGTGAACGTCAGGCCTCCGGTCACTGCCACCGGCGTGTCGCTCGAGGTGCTGGTGGCACCCGTGCCAAGCTCTCCGCTCGTGTTCTGGCCCCAGCAATACGCGGCGCCGTCGAGTGCGATCGCGCAGGTGTGCAGGTAGCCGGCCTCGATTGCCTTGAACTTGAAGCCACCACTCACCGGTACCGGCACGAGGCTACACACGGGGGTATTGAACCCGATCATGCAGACCTGAGGCGGCGAGCCGAGTTGGCCGACGCCGTTGGCTCCCCAGCAGTAGGCCGTTCCGTCGGACACGAGACCGCACGCGTGGGCGTGCCCGGCGCTCACGCTCGTGAACGTGAGGCCGCCGAAGACCGGGACGGGATTCGGGCAGACCCCCGCATTCGGGGACGGATTGTGGAACGTGCTCGTACAGTCCGAGGTTGGGCGGTCGGAGCCCGCACCGAGCTCGCCTTCGGTGTTCTTCCCCCAGCAGTACGCCGCGCCGGCAGCGGTGAGCCCACAGGCGAAGTCTCCTCCGGCGCTGATGTGGGCGAAGGAGAGGCCACCGCCGACCCCGACAGGCGTCCGTTGGCTGGCCAGACTCCTGGTCCCGATCGAGTTGCCGGATCCCCAGCAGAACGCGGCTTTCGAGGGTGACACGCCGCAGACCACGGAAGTCCCGGCGGATATGCTGTCGAAGCCGACGTGGGTCACGGTGAGGTCGGCCGTGGCGCTCACGCCGCCCGAGGTGGCGGTGGCGGTGAGCGTCGTGGTACCCGCGCTCTTCCCCTCCACTACCCAGTCTCCGGGGCCGAAGGTGCTCGGCCCGGACACGTCGGCCACCATGGGATTCGTCGAGGTCCACACGATGTCGGGGCTCTGGGCTGTGCTTCCTCTCGAGCCGGCGGACACGTGGATGCGGAGTCGTCCCCCGATACCGAACGTGGCCCGGGAGGGAGAGAGATCGAGGGCGGCCACGAGAGGCTCGATGACCGTGATCGAGGCTGTTCCTGACATGCCTTCGGCGGCTGCGGTGATCACGACAGTCGATCCCTCGCTCACTCCGGTCACGCGGCCGCTCTCCGAGACGGTCACAGCGGCGCCGCTGCTGGTCCATTCCACGAAATGGCCGACGAGTGGATTGCCGGCGGCGTCTCGAACCGTGGCGGTGAGCTGTAAGACCGAGCCCTGGGCCACCACGGCTTTCGCGGGCGAGACGGTGATGCCGGCGATGGCCGAGGACGGGGCCACGGTCACCTGAATGCTGTCCGCCGGTGGTCCGCTCGATGCAACAATAGTGGCGGTGCCATTCTCGAGGCCCGTCACGACGCCGGACAGCGTGCGGCCGCCGAGCTCTCCGAATAACGGGACGGCCGTGGCTACACCCGGCGCCCTGGTTTGCCAGTCGATCACGCGACCCTGGAGTGTGTTTCCGGCAGCATCCTTGATGATCGCATCGAGCCGCACCGAGCCACCGGGAGCGACGGACGCAGAGGCCTGCTGGATCGTGAGCGAGCTGATCGGCGCAGGCGTCGCGGAAACGGTAACTGTGGCCGATGCGGTCTTGCCACCCGCCGACGCCGTGATGGTTGCCGTCCCCTGCCGTTGGCCGAATACAGTGCCGTCGGCATCTACGCCAATGGAATCATCGTCGCTCATCCAGATGATCGTCGGGGTCGGTCCGGCAATCGGAACGCCCTGGGCATCGGAGAGGACCGCGACGAACTGGGCTGTCTCACCGACAGCCAGTCCCAGGGGGTTTGGCGTCAGCTCGACCGTGGAAACCTGCTGGTTCGAGTACACGAGCGCGGTTCCCGTCTTGTCTCCCGCGGTCGCGGAGATCGTGGCGGTTCCGCCGGCATGTGCGGTGATCAGACCGGATGGAGAGACCGAGATGACGCTCTCCTGGTCGCTCGACCAGGTGAACCGGGCTCCGGAGATCTCCACGCCATCGACGTCGAGGCCGCGCGCCGTGAGCTGCAGTGTGCCGCCGAGGGAGATGAGAGCGCTCGGGGGACTGACCGTGACGGACGCGACGTCAGTGGAGGACGGAGTGGCGCCGTCACTGCACGCGGCAACAACCAGCAATGCCGCGATGAAGATCCACGCCACCAGGCCACGAAGCGATCGCGCCAAGGTACGCCTTTGCGACAGCGTTGAGCACTGGAACGGATGATGGATCGAGGGGGTAACTCAAGATGCACCCGACCGGCCATGCTGTCGAGCCGTTTTCGCCACGGTGGAGGGTTAGAGAATTGTGTGAGACCGCACGGCACTCTCACTGACGCCGAGCTATCCAGGGCCCGATCCGACCATTCAGCTCACCGGTGAGGTCACCCTAGTGATTGCTCGTGACCCCACCGCCCCCAGGGATGGCGTTGACCTCCGTTTCCTCCGACAGCAGCCACCGGCCGGCCAGG
>CAVWRM010000002.1:0-269303 GCA_963757525.1 uncultured Gemmatimonadales bacterium | reverse complement strand
CCGCTGGCGCTCACCGAAACCCTCGAGTGAACGCCAAACCGTACACTGGCCCGAGCACGGCGATCATCACATACGATACGGGAGTCCATGTGGCGACGGGCCCGTCGACAATCCGTATCACGAACGCCACGACGACAAGGCCACCCAGAATCCCGGCAAGATATTGCCGGCCCCGGGTAGGGCCAGATGGCCAGAGGGCCCCCATGAGCGCACCACCCACAACAAAGCCAACCACATAAAGGCCAGCCGCGGGCCAGACGTCTCCAGTTTCCACAGGCGTCCCCGCTAGAATCGCGACTCCAGCTCCGATGAGTCCCAAGAGGAGAAAGGCGACCCCAACGAGTGCCCCGAGCATCGCTCCGATGAACGCGCGAACGCCGGACTCGAACAGCGGATGTTCTGGTGGTTCCACGGGACCTCGTGTCAGCGGCCTAACGACCTGCGCATCAGCTGCAGGCGATCGTGCCTGCCCGCGCACCAACCGACGTACCACTGAGCGCCATCGGCCACCAGTGCCCAAACGGAACGTCGCTTGGTCCGGCCAGGAGCTGCATGGCTTGTTAGGCCGCAGCCCGCTTCGCGCGCCAGCGAGTAAAGAGGCTGAAGGCCACCAGGAGGAGCACAATTGCGACGGTGCCCCGCAAGAGCGCTGGGTGCCGTGCTCCGAATGGTACCAGCGGATGTGTCAGGTGCCGATCACATATACTGCGCGTGTAGTCGTAACTGCCACCCGCATCCAGGCACTGGTCTATAGCCAGCCGTTCCCTGACCCAAATGATGGCGAGAGGGACGCAAACTGAGACCGCGAGGAGCAGCCACCTGCGAATGCCAGAACTCATGGGTGATTTCCACGCTGCGGCCTAACGACATGCGCATCAGCTGCAGGCGACTCGCTCGCACATGCACTAACTAACGTTCCTTAGCTCCACATCGGGCCTCCGCCTGGGGCCGGGCGCCGGCCTGGAAGCGCTTGTCGGCTGCATGCGCTTGTTAGGCGCCGCAGCTGCTGCTACGACCAGCCTCTCCGCGAAATCTCCTCGGCGCGAAACCGCTTCTCAAACACAAGGAGTTCGTCACCAGTAGCGTTGATGAATCCACCAAAGATGCGGATCTTTGTCAGATGCGGAGCCCTGCAGCCCCACTTTGCGTACGGTTCCTCTAGGTGTTCCCATCGCTCGTTACGGATTTCTGGACGCTCCAGAGCCGCTTCTTGCGGCGGCGACCACTCTCCGCAGCGGTCACACAATTGTTGTGATCTCTCAGCAAGCCAGGCTTTCGCTCCAAGGCCAGCCAGCGAGGCTTCAGGGTCGACCCGCGAATCGCAGGGCTTCTTGGCCGGGGCGTCACAGATCGGGCCGGCGGCCAGAAGGTGCGGCTGAACGGCCCCCACGAAAGCTGAGTTAGCCTCCCGGCCGCGCTGCGGTGCATGAAAATATTGCGCTCTATAACCCTCTGCCGAATTAAAGAATTGGTCAAACAGACTCGGGGTCACTTCTACGCAATAGACAACCCGGCAGAAGCCGTGGTTCTTGTCACACCGATCGTAATGCCTACACAGGACCTTCAATGAGGCAGCTATCGCCGCCGTAATTGCGTCGAAAGACGGGGCGTGTTGCAGGTCGTGAAGTCTTGAGCTTTGAGGAACAGAGAACTCCCACACTCCGTCATCCCTATTTGCGGCGCCTAACGACTGGCGCATCAGCTGCAAGCGACTGGCTCCTCCTGCACGACCCTACATTCCACTGATCGCCACCGGCGATCAGTGGCGCATGGAACCTCGTCCGGAAGCGCTTGTCGGCTGCATGCGCGGGTTAGACGGCACGCTCAGCATGAAGCTCGCTGCTCCACCCGTGGGACGGACGTCGGAGCCTCGCGCCGCCTCAAGAAGCTCCGCCAGCGGGGCAGCCGGGCCTCACGTGGACAAGGACCCGGAAGTACGTCCGGCTGCCCTGCCTCAGCGGAGCGGCGGCGGCACTCAGGGAGCCCACCATCGTCCTTGCGGTTTCTCTGGTCGCGTGTCCGGCTAACGATCTGCGCATCAGCTGCAAGCGACTCGCCTGCCCTGCACTATCCTACATTCCACTGACCCGCTATCGGAGTTCTGCATTCGACTGAGTTCACTTGGACGCGCTTGTCGGCTGCATGCGCTTGTTAGGGCAGTAATATACTTGACACACCAAGGTGTGTGTAGTATCTTTTGTTCCATGAACAAGACTATCGCCGCTCCGACTACTCTCTCCGCTGCCATCAAGTACTTCGCGGACCCGGACATTTCCTTGGCGTTTCTGGCGGGGCTCCGCTGGCCGGATGGCCCGGTCTGCCCCCGCTGTGGAGTCCAAGGAATCGTCCTTCTTGAGCACCCGCCGTATTTGGAAGTGCAAAGGCGTGGAAGCGGCAGTTCTCGCGTCAAGCTGGGCACGATCTTCGAGGACAGCCCTATCGGCCTGGACAAGTGGCTCCCGGCGCTCTGGCTTCTGGTCAACGCCAAGAACGGGATCAGCTCCTACGAGTTGCACCGCGCCATTGGCGTGACCCAGAAGACCGCGTGGTTCATGCTCCACCGCATCCGGCTCGCGATGCAGGCTAAGAGCTTTGTGAAACGGTTTGAGGGTGACGTGGAGGTTGACGAAACCTTCATCGGCGGCCGTGCGCGGTTCATGCACAAGGACAAGAAGGCCCGCGTCATCAAGAGCACCGGCCCCTCGGGTAAAGCGGCGGTGATTGGTCTGCTGGAGCGGCACGGTCCTGGGTCCAGCCGGGTACGGGCGGGCGTCATCGGCACGGTGCGTCGGAAGGTGTTGCATGGAGCGATCCATGCCACCGTCGCCCCCGGCGCGACCATTTATACCGATGACCTCGACTCCTACAAGAAGCTGGACGAGCGATTCGTTCATAAGGTCATTGACCATGCGGAGTGCTACGCCAAGGGCGCGATTCACACCAACGGGCTCGAAAACTTCTGGAGCCTGTTGAAGCGTGGCCTCAAGGGCACTTACATCTCGGTCGAGCCGTTCCATCTATTCCGCTACCTCGATGAGCAGGTGTTTCGGTTCAACAACCGTAGAACCAAGGACGTGTGCCGATTTATTGATGCGCTGGCCAGCATCGTGGGGAAGCGCCTCACCTATGACCAATTGATTGGCGGTAACGTGGCTCCTGCTACGACGTGACGCACGCTCCCAGCCGATGCTACGGCGCGGCAGAAAGAAGATAAAGTGAACAGGAAAGAGCCCACCAAGGGTCCGGCAGAAACGCCGGACCCAAAGGCGTTTGAGAAGATGAAGGAGTTCACTCGGCGACTCATGGCCGTTCCTAAGTCGGAACTTCCCAAGCCCTCCGCAAAGGGTGGGAAATCGAAATGACTGATGAGGACACGAAGCCAGCATCGCGCCCGCCGGAGCCGCCGCCGGAGGACAATCCAAGTGTCGAGGTACGCTCGGGAAGGTTTCCATTCGAGACTAAGCGCGACTCATCCAAGTGAGGAGAAAAATCAGTTCGATTACGAATAGGGCGCTCATCCAAGTGACGGCCTCGGCTTTCCACTCAACCATGAGCCGGTTGATCTCAAAGTCCTTGCCTGCCCAGTAGAGAGCGTCTTTCTGGAACTGCCACTCCGATTTAGTGAGCCACTTGTTAAAGAGCTCAGTCGGATGAACGAGACTCACTCCACCGCGGGAACGCGCATAGATTCCATAACCGAAAATCACCGTTGCTATGGCGAGAGCGATAATGAGCCAGGAGATCCGAGGGGGATATCCGGTCGAATTGCCTTGCCCAGAGTCGGTACAGCGAAGGTCACCGTAGCCACAAACGTCAACAGTGTGTGAATGCGGGAATCAGCGGCCTCGATGCGAGACAGCATCCATTGGTAGGACGGCAGAATATATGCCTGGGCTGGCTTGGTCCCGGCCCATTCTTGTTCCCCATCTCCACTCATGCTCTCCTCCGTCGGCCCTGCTTCTAGGCAAGAGCAGTCCGCAATTCGTCGATGAACGCGGTGGTGTCCGCGTAGTAGCTTGGATAGGCTTGCCTCAGAGCATTGACTGAGCGCACAGATACCAAGACTGCGTGTTTCCCGCCGAGCGGATCTTCCAGAATCCGCTTCTCTTCCTCACCGTAGTCGGCGATCGCCTGCTGTTGCTGGTCCTGGCCATAAGGCGAGAGGACCAGCTCGTTCTTGACGGTGTCCAACTTCAGTAGGAAGGTGCCGGCTCCCGACAGCCGGTATTCAGAGAACTCTTTCATGGCGACACTCCACGCCGATAGGAGATGGTCTACCCTCAATCGGTCGGCCACATCCCGCAGTTCCTCCCTACAGTCAGCGTGACTGGACGGGATACCGCCCGGAATGATTCGCTTTTCCTTGAATGCGAACATGGCACTCATAAGCAGGAAGAATCTCTTCCAGGCCGCATCTCCGACGCTGGATTTCAGGGCTTGCTTTGTGAACAGGTCAACGGTCTCAAGTGCCGTTGCCCACTCATGCTGGAGACGGGAACGTATTTGGATTTCCACTCTCAACCCGTCATGTGCTCTGTACTTCCTCATGTTGGTGTGATACTTGTACACCAAGTGGATGCCGCGATAGCCATCCTCCTTGGGCTTGGCGAGATAGTCATAACGCTCAATGCATTCGGATTGATGTTTCTGCCGTCGATCAACCGATTTTGTATGACTCATCTAGGCGCTCGACCATACGAACAGACGGCAGTACGGCCCGACAGCCTCCGATATCCTGCATCTGCGAAAGCTTCATATGCTTGAAGCGCCGAAGCTTCACGAAGATTGCAGGAAACCGCTTCAGGCGTTGCGATATCAGGCCGTGACTGGCGATCCGACCGGCACGATCCATCAATGCGAAGCGAATCGACAGCATCGGCCAGCTATGCGAGGAGCGCCAATTGCCGACGATATCAAAGGCATGGTCGAACCTGTCCGCTGCCGTGATATCGAACTTCTTCTGGGCTATCAGGGCGTTGAAGTCATGCGCGAGGAAGTCTGCCGCAGCATCCACTTTGGTGCGAGAATGCTGGGGTGTTGCGTAGGCCATATCTGTTCCAGGACAGAGGATAGCAGACATGCTACCACCGCGACCCGGGTGTGTCAAGTATATTAATGCCCTTGTTAGGCGCCGACGTGCAGCACCGAGCCTGGGCGCACCTGGTCCAGGGTGGCGAGGATCGTGGCAGCAAGCGGTACGACGGTCTCGACTCGGTTATCACGCGCGATGAGCACGAGCAGACCCAGGCCGGCTTGGGCTACGTTCTGCTGATACTCCAGATTGCGGTCCATGGTGACGAGGACCGCAAAGCCAGCTGCGGTGGCTCGGCGCAGCAGCTCGCCATTTTGAACGCCCGCCCACCCCAGTTGAACCACAGTCTGAACGTCGTGGCCAAGCAGCTCCGCTGCCAATGGCCGCGGCACCGACTCATCGAGGAGAACGCGCACCCGTCAGCAGGGCTTCGCGGGCCCATTCGAGAGCGGCAACGGCCTGGGCGCGGGTAACGGAGGGAAAGGCGTCGAGGAACTTGTCGAGGCTGTCACCGGCCGCCAGATAATCGATGAGACTTTGGGCCGGCACGCGGGTGCCCACGAACACCGGCGTCCCGCTCAAAATATTGGGGTCGCTGTGAATCACGTCGGCTAGAATGGGCATCGGGGCTCCTTGAGTGCCTCCCCTAAAGCTACACCCGAGCTCGGTTGTCGTGCGCCTAACGACCTGCGCATCAGCTGCAAGCGACCCGCCCGCCCTGCACTAACCTACGTTCCGCCGCCCGCCAACGGCGGGTGGCGATAATACGCACTCAACCCGGCAGCGCTTGTCGGCTGCATGCGCTGGTTAGGCAGCAGTCGACACGAACACTGCACCTGCCATTCCAAGGCGATGGTAAGATGATCACCAAGAGGGATGCCCATCGAAGTAGGTGTTAGTGGTTACTCGCCGGAGCCCGGTGCCATCCCGCCGGACGATGTAGATCTCCAGGGTTTCATAGAGTGGTGAGCCGTCAGTGGAAGTGGAATCGGGAAGGTCCAGGTTATAGCGGTTGCTTTGAAACACAATCCAGCGTCCGTCGCGTGACCACCGACCATAGTTGTTCAGTCCGTGGCCGTCGGTGATTGCCGTGAAGCGCAGCGTCCTGAGGTCCAGAAGCGCCAAGTTCGACCCATACTTCCGGCGAGCCGTGTCATACAGACTCGCCGTTCCCCGATACACGGTTATCAGGAGTTCATTACCTCGCGGTGACCACTGAGGGAAGTCAGCATAGACTGAGTCGGGTGACAGGACGGTCCGCCTGGCACCGGTATCCAAGTTCACGATCAGAATCTGGGAATGGCCATTTGTGTAGGTTGAGACTGCGAACTCGCGTCCGTTCGGGGCCCATGAGGGAGACCGGTAAGTCAGACTATCCTGGAGAACGACATGGAGCCCCGAGCCGTCGGAGTGAACTAGGTACACCCCATAGCGCTCGTGCGTCCCAGCACCGAACAACAGCCGAGTGCCGTCGGGGGACCAGTCGGGGAAGGCAAGAAAGCCTTTCACACCCATCGCAATATGTCGAGGCGTGCCTGACAGACTGTCTAGGACGTAGAGCTGTGCAGTATCGCCGAACTCTCGGGTGAAAGCGATCGAGCGACCGTTTGGTGACCACGCCGCTAGCGACCTCGAAGAGAAAGTGTCAGCGCTAACCAGTCGGCGGATGCTCCCATCTCGGACGCGGAGCGCGTAGATATCTTCCGTGCCTTCAGGTCGTTGAGCCTGAAACAGGATATCGCGAGTTGCGGGCGTTCCCGCGAGACAAGCTGTTAGCAGAACTCCGCACGTGGCAGTTCCGCCCAGGAGCGACCTTGCATGGGCACTCTTCTGAGACGAGCTCGTTTGTGACGCTCCCTGAAGAGAGAGTAGTGCTGCTGCCTTGTATCTCTAGTTCTGGTGTTTCGCAGTAGCTTCTGACTCCGGTGGTAGCCCGATCTGTCTAGGGGTCTCGAGCCCGTTCGTTAGCCGGGGCGCCACCCGATCGTGATCGCCAAGAGCCCGAACAGTTGTCCGGGGATCTACCCCGCATCCGCAAGGCCGGGCCACGCCGATCGTTCTCCCTGGGGGGCCGTATGGAGTGCTTCGTCGGCATCGATGTGTCGAAGGCCACCCTCGACATCGCCAGTCTGCCCGATGCCGAGACCTGGACGGTCACGAACAACGACGCGGGGCTCGCCGAGCTGCTGCCCCGGCTGGTGACGCTCCGCCCCACCCTGATCGTGCTGGAAGCGACCGGCGGCTTCGAGTCGGCCGCGGTCGTCGCTCTCGCCAAGCTCGGCCTGTCGGTCGTGGTCGTCAATCCACGCCAGGTCCGCGACTTCGCGAAGGCCATGGGACGCCTCGCCAAGACCGACGCCATCGACGCGCTCACCCTCGCGCTGTTTGGTGAGCGCGTCCGGCCCGCGGTGCGGCCCCTGCCGGACGAGGCCGCCCAGCTCCTCGATGCCCTGCTCACCCGGCGGCGCCAGCTGCTGGAGATGCTCACCGCCGAGAAGAATCGCCTCGGCTTCGCCCGCGGGCCGGTCAAGCGGGACATCACAACGCACATCCGCTGGCTGGAGAAGCGTCTGACCGATGTCGACGGCGACCTCGCCGCCGCCATCGCCGCGAGTCCCCTCTACCGGGCACAGGACGATCTGCTCCGCAGCGTCCCCGGGGTCGGACGGGTCACCGCGCTCACCCTGCTGGGCAAGCTGCCCGAACTCGGGCACCTCTCCCGCCGCGAGATCGCCGCGTTGGTCGGCGTGGCCCCGCTCAATCACGACAGCGGTCAGATGCGCGGCAAGCGGTTCGTCTGGGGCGGGCGGGCTCCGGTGCGCGCCGTGCTCTACATGGCCGCCCTGGTGGGCCTCAAGCACAACCCGCGGCTGCGGGTGTTCTACGAACGGCTCTGTGCCGCCGGCAAAGTGTTCAAGGTCGCCATCACCGCCTGCATGCGAAAACTGCTGACGATCCTCAACGCGATGGTCCGGCACCAGCGACGCTGGGACCCACAGATCGCTTGACTTTCAAGACAGTTGCTAACGACCTGCGCATCAGCTGCAAGCGGGAAGCTTCCCGCCCGCACAATAACTACATTCCACTGCTCCTCATCGGGACTTCCCGCCCGAAGGGAACTTCCTTGGACGCGCTTGTCGGCTGCATGCGCGGGTTAGGCGTCAGGCTCACCCGATGCTAGATTATCTGCAGCCCATCCGACCAAGGAACCCACCATGAAGCTCGAACTCACGGCCGTCTTTCGGAAGGTCCCCGAGGGCTATGTCGCCTTCGTTGAAGAGCTTCCTGGCGCGAACTCACAGGGTGGCACTCTCGACGAGGCCCGCACGAATTTGCGCGAGGCGGTAGAGTTGACCCTCGAAGCCAACCGGGCACTGGCCGAGGAAGACCTTGCCGGGGCCGAGGTGATTCGTGAGCCGCTCAAGCTGACCGCGTGAAGCGGGTCGATCTGATCCGCCATCTTGAGCAGCCGGCTGTGTGCTGTTCCGCGAAGGTGGCAACCACTCAGTGTACCTCAATCCGGCAACGCGCAAGACATCGACGATCCCTCGTCATCGCGAGATCAATGATTTTCTCGCCCGCAAGATCTGCAGAGATCTCCACACCCCACCGCCCTGACGCCTAACGACTTGCGCATCAGCTGCAAGCGACCCGGCCGCCCTGCACTAACCTACGTTCCGCCGCCCGCCATCGGCGGGTGGCGGGCACCGTCACTCGGCCCAGTAGCGCTTGTCGGCTGCATGCGCGGGTTAGGCGGTGCGTAGTAGCGGGGCTTGCCAGCCGCTCCCGAAGCCTCGTTCGTGAGTGCCCTTCCCGATCATCCTCGATGTCGGCCTTCATCATCTTCGATCTCGGCCTTCGTCTGACGCTGGAATTCTCTGAACTCCGCCGCGCCGAATGGGGTGTCCGGCACTGCTTGCGCATCCGTCTCTCGCAACACGAGCCATAAGAGGCGTCCCATGAGAGCCTCACCCTTCTCGACAGTCTCGAGGTCCGTCATGTGGAGGTTGAAACCTCCGCCTCCCTTCTGCAGTCGGAAAATGGTCGCTGCGGCCTCGTCGACTCCCAAATCGCCGCGCATGTAACTCGAGACCGTCTCCTCGATGCTCTCACTTGGCATGAGTTCCTCGCACCCGCCTAACGACTGGCGCATCAGCTGCAAGCGACCAGCTCGCATCCAACAACCTTACGTTCCGCCGCCCGCCATCGGCGGGTGGCGGTGACCGGAACTCCGTTGGTTAGCGCTTGTCGGCTGCATGCGCGGGTTAGGTGGCACTTTTCGAGATCTTTAAAGAAATCTGCCAGTTTGATGCGACCAAGTCAGGCCGAAGAGCTCGGCCGTCCTTTCGCCGGAGGATGCGTAGCCAATCGCCCCGCATGGCATAAGAGTAAGGTCTCGTTGAAGACGGCCTAAATCGCCTCCGGGGTCGTCTTCCAGCCGCCAGCGGACCTGGGAGGCTAGGTCATTCATCGTGCCCAGCACACGACGATCTCGCGTATAACCGATCCTTACTTCGGCCATCGCCGCGCTCTCTTCCGCTATCAACTGTTGGGGAACGCCGAGGTCTTCCAGCAATTGCGCCACAGCGAGACGCAACCGCTCCGGCAACGTCGCGGCCCGCGCCGCAGAAAGAAAGAGCCCTAGAAGCGACCGCTCGCTCGTGGCGAGGATCACCTGCCGCGACCCGATGTGCAGCAAGTTTGCATACCAATCGCCCAGGCGGGTGGTCGGCGGCTGATCGGCGCCCTCGCCTGGCACGTTCAGCCGGCGTAACAATCGCTGCGTGCAACGGAGCGTAAACATGATCTAAACTTGCCCCGTCAGGTCAGTCCATGTGAGCCCGGCGGCAATATCCGCCTTGAGCGATGCTCGCGTGTCCACCTAACGGAATGCGCATCAGCTGCAGGCAATCGAGCCCGCCCGTGGGCTATCCTATGTACCACTGATCGCCATCGGCGATCAGTGGCCGCGCGGCGCTCCGCGCGGTCCGGCCTGTCGGCTGCATGCGCGTGTTAGGTGTCAGGCCCGCGCCGACCCACGGCCCGCCTGGCTCCAGCCGCCGCCCAACACGAGGCTACGAGAAGCTCTCCGCGGCGGCAGCGTGACCTGGGGTGGGGTGGCTTCGGGGGTGCCGCCGCTCAGCGGAAGCCCGGCCAGCAGGGCACGGTGATGGCCTCGGAACGAGATGTCGAAGCCGCACCCACGGAAAACATTTACTCTCTGCCTGTACACCTAACGATTGGCGCATCAGCTGCAAGCGGCACACCTTCCGTCCGCACAATCACTACGTTCCCTAACCGACACCGGCACTTGCCGCCCGAGCGGAGCTCCGAACCAAACGCGCTTGTCGGCTGCATGCGCGGGTTAGGCCGCTTCCAGTAACAATTGTGATGTACCGAGAACGCTAGCCACTCTGTCAGGGGGACGGCGGACCTGGGCCTACAGATCTACGAACACGCTAAAGCCGCCGTAGGACATACGTTTCATGTCAAATGGCATTGGGTCCTTCATCAGCTTCTGCATGCGGACATCCTTCATAACCTTGGCGTTGACGCGATCCCGATGAGCCCGTGATTTGTATACGATCTAAGAGAAGACTGCCGTCTCGCCGGCCTTTAATTTCGCCGTGCGCGCAAAGGACACCCCAAATGTCACCTTAAGGTCGTCGCCAACGCATTCTCGGTACTCAAGAGCACCATGCTCCCGCCACAGCCGTCCAGCGCGCTGAGCAATCCGCCGGTACACCTGGAGTTTGCGTTTGGGAACAGCTAGCAGAAAACCGTCGACGTACCGCATGGCATTCCCCTCCATGTTCTTGCCGGCAAGACAACTGTAACTACGCCGAAGCGGCCTAACGACCTGCGCATCAGCTGCAAGCGACTCGCTCGCTCATGCAGAAACCTACGTTCCGCCGCCCGCCATCGGCGGGTCGCGGTGCTAGGAACCCCGCTCGGAAGCGCTTGTCAGCTGCATGCGCGTGTTAGGCACGCCGCCTAGAACAGTGTCATGGCGTGATCGTGATGATTGCTCTCGGACCGTTCGGGATACGAGTTCCTTGGGTGCCTGAGCAGTCCGATGGCGTCAAGCCTTCAATGGCATAGCGGCCTGGTTGTCGGAGATGGTACCCCCAGTCCCCCACATTTCTCCAGTACTGGCCACGCCAGCCCTTGACCACTAGCTCTTGATCTGGCGCCAAAGAATGACTGGGGCCACTGAGAAACCTGGGCGGCTGTTCGTACGGCTCGTGTTTCGCCACCTCATGGTTGAGCGTATCGTAGACTCGAAGATCAACCAGCATGGCTAGGTAAGGCAAACACTGCTGTACCTCATTGGACACGTTGCGCAGGGTGAGCCGCACGGCTATCTCGTCGCCGACGCGATATGTTTGCCGACCGGTCTCAATACGCAGGGCAAGTTTGCTCGGCGGGGTCGCTTCGCGCAGCTGGGCCGTCAACGGCGCCACATTGACCACGAATGCAAGCGCCAGGATTCCGGCTCCCCGACGCAGGGCGCTCATGAAACGGATGCCAGTGGAAGCGTCATTCGCCAGACTATAGATAGTTGTTAGTGCGGCGTGCCTAACGACTTGCGCATCAGCTGCAAGCGATCCACCTGCCCTGCACTAACCTACGTTCCGCCGCCCGCCATCGGCGGGTGGCGGCTCCGGAGCCGAGCCCGGGAGCGCTTGTCGGCTGCATGCGCTTGTTAGGCGCCGCCCCACGTATTACATTGTCGTACATGAAAGACGCCGCCCTCACCATCCGCCTGGATCCTGCCCTCGAGCGTCAACTCGAAGCTGTCGCCCGCGCCTCGGGGCGATCGAAGAGCGAGGTGGTCCGCGATGCCTTGCGACGCCAGTTGGCCCTCGCCCGCTTTGAGGGCCTCCGCCGCCGTACCCTGCCCTTCGCCGAAGCCCGCGGCTATCTGACCGACGAGGACGTCTACCGCGACGTCTCGTGAGGGTCTGTCTCGACACCAACGTGCTGGTGGCTGCCGTCGCGACCCGGGGACTGGCCGCCGACGTTGTCCGGCTCGTGCTGGCCGAACATGACCTGCTGGTGCCCGAGGTGATCCTCAACGAACTCCAGCGAGTGCTCGCCGCGAAGTTCAAGCTCCCCCGCGCCCGCCTTACCGAGCTCGATGCCTTTCTGCGAGAACACGAGGTCGTTCCGAAGCCGCCTCGCCCGCTTGAGATCCCCGTACGAGACCGCGCCGATGCGTGGGTACTGGCCAGCGCCGTCGCCGGGCAGGCTGACGTGCTGGTGACGGGGGATAAGGATCTCCTTGTCCTCGGCGCCCGCGCGCCGTTGTCGATCCTGGACCCGCGCGGCTTCTGGAATCTCACCCGAGGAGCTGGCGGCTCCTGATGCGCGTGGCGTGCGCCTAACGGAATGCGCATCAGCTGCAGGCAATCGAGCCCGCCCGTGGGCTATCCTATGTACCACTGATCGCCATCGGCGATCAGTGGCCGCGCGGCGCTCCGCGCGGTCCGGCCTGTCGGCTGCATGCGCGTATTAGGTGTCAGGCCCGCGCCGACCCACGGCCCGCCTGGCTCCAGCCGCCGCCCAACACGAGGCTACGAGAAGCTCTCCGCGGCGGCAGCGTGACCTGGGGTGGGGTGGCTTCGGGGGTGCCGCCGCTCAGCGGAAGCCCGGCCAGCAGGGCACGGTGATGGCCTCGGAACGAGATGTCGAAGCCGCACCCACGGAAAACATTTACTCTCTGCCTGTACACCTAACGACCGGCGCATCAGCTGCAAGCGGTAAGCTTCCCGCCCGTACAATCACTTCGTTCCTTAGCTGACACTGGGACTTGCCGCCCGGGCGAGCGCTGAAACAGACGCGCTGGTCGGCTGCATGCGCGGGTTAGCCCGCGATGCCTCCGTAGCTAGTCGTTGCGAGTCCGAAAGAAGGCGAGTACGTACCCGTCGCCATCCATGACCTCGAAACCCCAAAGGCCGTCATCGATGAAGGAGAGCTCCTTTGCGAACGACGCCCCTCGACGCCTGAACTCCTCAAAGAGGGAGTCGGGGTCCAGGGTGTAGATGTAGGCATCCCAGCGGGCCCATTCGTGTCGAGTGTGGTTGGGAACCGGCAGCACCTCGGGCAGGATCGCCTTGAGCATGATGCCAATCCCGTCCCGGCTCACGTGGCCATAGTCCACGTGATCGGGTGGACCTTGAAAATCGAGCTTGAAACCGAAACGCTCAATGTAGTAGGAGATCGAGGCCTGCACGTCCTTCACGATGAAGAAGGGACTGATTGACGCGAGGTTTCCTTTCGTGCCTGCGACACTCGCGGGTTGCAACGTGGTCTGGTCTGAGTTCATGCCCTTGCTACTCCCATAACTTCGATCGGCAAGACGATCTCAGAGAATGTGGACGCTCGGAACACACCCTTACAGCACCCCATCAGCGCCCTGAACCTCGCGGGCTAACGACTGGCGCATCAGCTGCAAGCGACTGGCTCCTCCTGCACGACCCTACATTCCACTGATCGCCACCGGCGATCAGTGGCGCATGGAACCTCGTCCGGAAGCGCTTGTCGGCTGCATGCGCGGGTTAGACCGCCGGGTCTGGAGGGTCGCCGCCCTGGTGGCAGGACGCAAGACTCAACGTGGGACCGCCTATGTAAACTCTGACGGAGACAATCACTTAACTCCTGTTCAGTCCGGCGTAGACCTTGCTGTCCATGCCTGCACCACCTTCCCAGGAGCCCTTGATGCGCGGTTTCCCCTCCTCCTTCGCAGTCTTGTGTCTCCTCGTGGCACCCCAGTTGGCTGCGCAGAGTGGGCAGGCCTCTGTTGGCGATAGTGCACATGCGGCGCTCGTTGTCGCACTCAAGGAGGAGCTCCATCGACTCCTGAAAGCGCAGGACGCATATCTGGCTCAACACGACACCTACACCTCAGTTCTACCGCGATCAAATTTCGAGGCCGCTCCTGGGCACGAGGTAGCAATCGCCACGGCGGGGAACAAAGGCTACAGTGCCACTGTGACTGGAGCTCAAGAGCCTGGTTTGACGTGTGGCCTGTACGTGGGCTCCGGCACCGCTCCTAACGCCGCGATATTCAAGGCACGAGAGCCCGCCTGTTGGCGCCCGCTCCCAAACGGCAGCCTCTCGGCCGAGTAGCTCACTCTGGACAGGGGATCAGGGCCCGGCCTCGTGCGGCCGGGCTTTTCATTGGCGGACGTTCATACCCGAGCAATCAACCAGTCCGGCGGTCTAACGACCTGCGCATCAGCTGCAAGCGACTCGCCCGCCCTGCACTATCCTACGTTCCGCCGCCCGCCATCGGCGGGTGGCGGGCAACGTCACTCACCCCGGAAGCGCTTGTCGGCTGCATGCGCGGGTTAGGCCGTGCTGCGCGTCGGAGCCAGCAAGTCACTCGAGGCCAATCTGGAACTCCCGCCGCTCCCGGATCGTGAGCTCGCCCGAGAAGCGCCTAGGATTGCCGCACATCCAGCATGAGCACAGCTGGCGGCTGTGAGCGACTCGGCCAAGCTGCCGAGGACCAAGTTGGGCGTGTCCGCTATGGTACAGGCGGACCCGCCGCTTGATCCGTTCATCTTGCCCCCGTCGCCAATCTCTCGAACGGTTCATCTCCACAACTCCCTAGCAGCCCGTGGAGCTCTGCCTTTTGACCCTCAGTCGTGCGAGATCGTCGTGCATCGGCCTAACGACCGGCGCATCAGCTGCAAGCGGTAAGCTTCCCGCCCGTACAATCACTTCGTTCCTTAGCTGACACTGGGACTTGCCGCCCGGGCGAGCGCTGAAACAGACGCGCTGGTCGGCTGCATGCGCGGGTTAGCCCGCGATGCCTCCGTAGCTAGTCGTTGCGAGTCCGAAAGAAGGCGAGTACGTACCCGTCGCCATCCATGACCTCGAAACCCCAAAGGCCGTCATCGATGAAGGAGAGCTCCTTTGCGAACGACGCCCCTCGACGCCTGAACTCCTCAAAGAGGGAGTCGGGGTCCAGGGTGTAGATGTAGGCATCCCAGCGGGCCCATTCGTGTCGAGTGTGGTTGGGAACCGGCAGCACCTCGGGCAGGATCGCCTTGAGCATGATGCCAATCCCGTCCCGGCTCACGTGGCCATAGTCCACGTGATCGGGTGGACCTTGAAAATCGAGCTTGAAACCGAAACGCTCAATGTAGTAGGAGATCGAGGCCTGCACGTCCTTCACGATGAAGAAGGGACTGATTGACGCGAGGTTTCCTTTCGTGCCTGCGACACTCGCGGGTTGCAACGTGGTCTGGTCTGAGTTCATGCCCTTGCTACTCCCATAACTTCGATCGGCAAGACGATCTCAGAGAATGTGGACGCTCGGAACACACCCTTACAGCACCCCATCAGCGCCCTGAACCTCGCGGGCTAACGACTGGCGCATCAGCTGCAAGCGACTGGCTCCTCCTGCACGACCCTACATTCCACTGATCGCCACCGGCGATCAGTGGCGCATGGAACCTCGTCCGGAAGCGCTTGTCGGCTGCATGCGCGGGTTAGACGGCACGCTCAGCATGAAGCTCGCTGCTCCACCCGTGGGACGGACGTCGGAGCCTCGCGCCGCCTCAAGAAGCTCCGCCAGCGGGGCAGCCGGGCCTCACGTGGACAAGGACCCGGAAGTACGTCCGGCTGCCCTGCCTCAGCGGAGCGGCGGCGGCACTCAGGGAGCCCACCATCGTCCTTGCGGTTTCTCTGGTCGCGTGTCCGGCTAACGACCGGCGCATCAGCTGCAAGCGACCCGCTCACCCTGCCCTAACCTACGTTCCATTGAACCACCATCGGAGCGCAGCGTTCAAGAGCTACGCGAGGACGCGCTTGCCTGGCTGCATGCGCGGGTTAGGCCGCAAGGTCCGCCGCGACCTAGGGCTCACGCAAATCCACAAACTGCTGAGCCACCAGAACCGGCCCGCGTATGAAGCTTAGCGCCGTGTCCAGATGCACCCGCCCAGGCCCCATCCCCGGCTCTGTGAATAGGCACCGGAGCTTGTCACTGCTGCCCTCGAAGGGATCGGAGCCGCTCGTCAGATTGGCCAGATAACGACCCGTGGAATCGGTCAGGACGCTCACCGCACCACTGCCCCCGGCGCAGGCAATGTGCACCGTGGTGCCGGGAAGGGGCGTGCCTACCGAGGAAGTTACGAGGCCGGTGACTGTGGCACGGGCGGATCCAGAGCTGAACGGGTCGAGCGGGCCCCGGCAGGCCGCGGCGACGGTCGCGGTTGCGGCGAGAAGGATCCCGGCTCCGAACGCTTGCGGATTGAGCATCGTGCCCCCTTGAGAGTTTCTTCAGGAGACGAACAACCGAGCCCCAAGCGGACGACCAGGGAAGCTTGCGGCCTAACGACCTGCGCATCAGTTGCAGGCGATCATGGTTCCGCCCGCACTAACCTACGTGCCACTGATTGCCACCGGCGATCAGTGCGCGAGGCAAGGTTCCGCCTCTGCGGCCTGTCAACTGCATGCGCTTGTTAGGTGTCAGGCCCGCCCCGACCGACAGCCCGCCCTGCCTCGACGGCCGCGCCACACGAGGCTACGAGAAGCCTTACGCGGCGGCAGCTCGATCTGGCGTGGGGTGGCTTCGGGGGTGCCGCCGCTCATCGGAAACCGGGCCAACAGGGCTCGACGCGCCAGCCTGGCGGCGAGATCTCGAAGCCGCACTCACGGAAAATATTGACTCTCTGCCTGTACACCTAACGACATGCGCATCAGCTGCAGGCGACTCGCTCGCACATGCACTAACTAACGTTCCTTAGCTCCACATCGGGCCTCCGCCTGGGGCCGGGCGCCGGCCTGGAAGCGCTTGTCGGCTGCATGCGCTTGTTAGGCGCCGCAGCTGCTGCTACGACCAGCCTCTCCGCGAAATCTCCTCGGCGCGAAACCGCTTCTCAAACACAAGGAGTTCGTCACCAGTAGCGTTGATGAATCCACCAAAGATGCGGATCTTTGTCAGATGCGGAGCCCTGCAGCCCCACTTTGCGTACGGTTCCTCTAGGTGTTCCCATCGCTCGTTACGGATTTCTGGACGCTCCAGAGCCGCTTCTTGCGGCGGCGACCACTCTCCGCAGCGGTCACACAATTGTTGTGATCTCTCAGCAAGCCAGGCTTTCGCTCCAAGGCCAGCCAGCGAGGCTTCAGGGTCGACCCGCGAATCGCAGGGCTTCTTGGCCGGGGCGTCACAGATCGGGCCGGCGGCCAGAAGGTGCGGCTGAACGGCCCCCACGAAAGCTGAGTTAGCCTCCCGGCCGCGCTGCGGTGCATGAAAATATTGCGCTCTATAACCCTCTGCCGAATTAAAGAATTGGTCAAACAGACTCGGGGTCACTTCTACGCAATAGACAACCCGGCAGAAGCCGTGGTTCTTGTCACACCGATCGTAATGCCTACACAGGACCTTCAATGAGGCAGCTATCGCCGCCGTAATTGCGTCGAAAGACGGGGCGTGTTGCAGGTCGTGAAGTCTTGAGCTTTGAGGAACAGAGAACTCCCACACTCCGTCATCCCTATTTGCGGCGCCTAACGACCTGCGCATCAGTTGCAGGCGATCATGGTTCCGCCCGCACTAACCTACGTGCCACTGATTGCCACCGGCGATCAGTGCGCGAGGCCAAGGTTCCGCCTCTGCGGCCTGTCAACTGCATGCGCTTGTTAGGTGTCAGGCCCGCCCCGACCGACAGCCCGCCCTGCCTCGACGGCCGCGCCACACGAGGCTACGAGAAGCCTTACGCGGCGGCAGCTCGATCTGGCGTGGGGTGGCTTCGGGGGTGCCGCCGCTCATCGGAAACCGGGCCAACAGGGCTCGACGCGCCAGCCTGGCGGCGAGATCTCGAAGCCGCACTCACGGAAAATATTGACTCTCTGCCTGTACACCTAACGACCTGCGCATCAGCTGCAAGCGACTCGCCCGCCCTGCACTATCCTACGTTCCGCCGCCCGCCATCGGCGGGTGGCGGGCAACGTCACTCACCCCGGAAGCGCTTGTCGGCTGCATGCGCGGGTTAGGCCGTGCTGCGCGTCGGAGCCAGCAAGTCACTCGAGGCCAATCTGGAACTCCCGCCGCTCCTGGATCGTGAGCTCGCCCGAGAAGCGCCTAGGATTGCCGCACATCCAGCATGAGCACAGCTGGCGGCTGTGAGCGACTCGGCCAAGCTGCCGAGGACCAAGTTGGGCGTGTCCGCTATGGTACAGGCGGACCCGCCGCTTGATCCGTTCATCTTGCCCCCGTCGCCAATCTCTCGAACGGTTCATCTCCACAACTCCCTAGCAGCCCGTGGAGCTCTGCCTTTTGACCCTCAGTCGTGCGAGATCGTCGTGCATCGGCCTAACGACCTGCGCATCAGTTGCAGGCGATCATGGTTCCGCCCGCACTAACCTACGTGCCACTGATTGCCACCGGCGATCAGTGCGCGAGGCCAAGGTTCCGCCTCTGCGGCCTGTCAACTGCATGCGCTTGTTAGGTGTCAGGCCCGCCCCGACCGACAGCCCGCCCTGCCTCGACGGCCGCGCCACACGAGGCTACGAGAAGCCTTACGCGGCGGCAGCTCGATCTGGCGTGGGGTGGCTTCGGGGGTGCCGCCGCTCATCGGAAACCGGGCCAACAGGGCTCGACGCGCCAGCCTGGCGGCGAGATCTCGAAGCCGCACTCACGGAAAATATTGACTCTCTGCCTGTACACCTAACGACTGCGCATCAGCTGCAGGCAATCGAGCCCGCCCGTGGGCTATCCTATGTACCACTGATCGCCATCGGCGATCAGTGGCCGCGCGGCGCTCCGCGCGGTCCGGCCTGTCGGCTGCATGCGCGTGTTAGGTGTCAGGCCCGCGCCGACCCACGGCCCGCCTGGCTCCAGCCGCCGCCCAACACGAGGCTACGAGAAGCTCTCCGCGGCGGCAGCGTGACCTGGTGTGGGGTGGCTTCGGGGGTGCCGCCGCTCAGCGGAAGCCCGGCCAGCAGGGCACGGTGATGGCCTCGGAACGAGATGTCGAAGCCGCACCCACGGAAAACATTTACTCTCTGCCTGTACACCTAACTGTAATTCTCTGGCACACTACTCCGCCCACCAACCCCCAGCTCCACTCGATAAATCCACCCTGTCACGGCGACGTCCCATACTTCCCCTCACAAATCCCCGCCCTGTCAAAACGGCGCTGCAGGGCCCGCAGCATAAACCCCGGTCGCGCCACCCCACGTGTTCCGCCTCAGGACGGCCGGTCGATCGGGCTCCGCACCCCCATCCCGCCCCGGTTCAGCACATGGGTATAGACCATCGTCGTCGCCACGTCACGATGGCCCAACAGCTCCTGCACCGTCCTGATGTCGTAGCCGTCCTGCAGCAGATGGGTGGCGAAGCTGTGCCGGAAGCTGTGACACGTCGCCTTCTTCGTGATCCCCGCGTCCAGCACCGCCTGGCGCACGGCTCGCTGCACCACTGACTCGTGCATGGAGTGCCGCCGCTTGTCCCCCATGTGCGGATCGGTATACCGGCGGGTCGCCGGAAAAACGAACTACCACTTCCACTCCTTCGCTGCGCCCGGCGCCTTGCGCTCGTACGCGCCCGGCATCGGGGCCCGGCCTCCGCCGGTCGCCAGGTCCTGCTGATGGAGCCGCCGCACCCGCTCGAGATGCCGCTCCAGCTCCGTCACCACCGCCTCGGGCAGCATCGTGACCCGATCCACCGCCCCCTTGGCCCGGCGCAGGGTGATCTCGCGCATCGTGAAGTCGAGGTCCTTGACCCTGAGCTGAATCACCTCGCCGAGCCGCAGCCCCGCACCATACATCAGCAGCGCCGCCAGTCGGGACGGGCCGCTCAGACGACTCAGCACTCGCTTCACCTCGTCCCGGGCGAGTACCACCGGCAGCCGCACCGGCGCCTTGGCCCGCGCGATGGTGCCGAGGTCGCCCAGATCCTGGCGGAGAACATGGCGATACAGAAAGAGAAGCGCGCTGAGCGCCTGCGTCTGGCTCGACGCGCTCCGCCGTCCCGATTCGGCCAGCGCCGTCAGAAAGGCGTTGACCTCGCCCGCGCCGAGCTCCGACGGGTGCCGCAGGCCACTGAACCGCACGAATCGCCGCACCCACGCGACATACGCATCCTCCGTGCGGGTGCTGAGGTGGCGGACGCGGACCGCGAGGCGAACCTGCTGGAGCAGCTTGGTGCCGGACATGGTCCCCGGACGATAAGGGACCAGGGCTCGTTGCGACTAGACAAAAAAACGCACGACTAGCGGAACGCCCGGCACGTCTCCGGCGCCGACCCCGACAGTCCTCGCTGGTACGCCGAGGGAAAGGAGACGTCGACCCTCGCCGTGTCCTTGAGCGTCCGCGCCGCCTCGTACCGCAGGCGGCACTCGCGCGCCGTGGCGGCGGAGCGCGGACCGAATCCGGTCTGCAGCCGCCAGAGCAGCACCGCGATGGCGAGACCGGCCAGGACGAAGATCACCAGCAACGGCCGGGATGAGAACTTCGCGCGAGAATGGCTCACTCGGCCCGACGGTCGTTCAGGTACGCAGGGGGATGGTGAAGGATATGAACCCCCGGTCCGGAGTGGTAGGGGAAAAGCAGGCACAAAGTCGACGGAAATGCGACAACAATCCGTCCTCGATGTCGCATTGCAAATTGTTGCACTTGCGCCCGAGCCGGAGTGAGCACCCCGTCCCGGCTTCAGGCCGGCGGAGCCGTCCTCCGCACCTCGCGCACCACCCCGTAAATCAGTCCAACCAGGAACCCCGCCGGGCCCGTGATGAAGATGCCGAGCAGCGGACCCTGGTTGGCATCGGGCGCGAAAAGCATGGGACCGAAGAATCCCGCGGCGAACCCGATCCCCCCGACCAGCAGGGCCGGCCCCAGCGAGCGGCGCGCGACCCCGCGCCATCGGTCGCCGAAGGCGCCGTAGTCGAGGGCCACCGCCAGGATCAGGACCGCGAGGAGCGCGATGCCCACGAGTCGCCCGCGTCAGGAAGAAGGATGCCGGCCATCAGTTTCTCGTCGCGCAGGTGTAGTAGTAGCCAAGGCTTTCCACCTGGGTCTCGTTCACCCGGATCATCGTGGTCAGCGCCACACACGTGACTACGGGTGCGACCATGTAATCGAAGGGGACGTCGCCCGCCATGCGTCCGCCGGTCGAGCCTCGCCCTGGGATAGCGCGCCTTGAACTCGTCCCGAGTCACCGGTCTCGGCAGCCGACTGGTCTGGACCCCGATCAGGCGCTCGTGGGCGAGGTCCATCCTGCGTACACCAGTTTGGGCACCAAATCGCGCTCCGCTGCGTTCTATCTGCCAGCGGAAGTCGTCACCGGACCGCGAATGACTTCTGATTGAGATGGGGTTGAGCCGGGACCGGTAACGTTCACCATGCCGCCGTCGGGTCTGTCGAAACGTCAGTCGGGAAAGGAGCCTGCGATGCGCCCGTTATTCACGCCCAGCACTATGCCGGTGCCGCCGGCCCCGGACCCGCTGCTGCTCTTCATCCGCCAGGCGCAGCTGGCCCTGGTGTACGGAACGAACGAAAACCGGGTCGCGTCGAGCTGATCAGGTGGCGGGACAGGTGTCGTCGCGGGACGCACGCTCACGCGCGATCGGCTGCCCGTCGGGACCGAAGGGCTCGGCGAAGGTGAAGGCGAACGCCGTGGGCCCGTGCCGCTCGAGCTGGGCCAGCCGGTCGACCGCCTCCGTCACCGGCGGCCGATGGCCGTCGGGCACCCACCACAGCGCCGCATAGACCGTCCCGAGCTTCTCGAACCAATCGCGCCGCCGCCGCATGACGTCCGCGTGGGCGCTCCGGTAGACGAACTCCCTGAGCGAGCCGAGGTCCGTCCACACCGACATGTTGATGAGGATGCGAAGATCGTCGTAGGGGCGCACCGCGGTCGCGTCTCCGTCCTCGGTCTGAAGCCGCCACACGAACCCCAGCGCCGTATCGGCCAGGGCGTTGATGTCCTCCAGCCTTGCGACGAACCCCGCCATCACCGGGTCCGTCATCTCCCCTCTTACCCGGCCGATGTTCACCTGTGCGAGGTGCATGAGCGCTCCTAGGGACGCTGCGTCCCTGCGTCCTTCGAGTGCCCGGGGCGGGATTCGAACCCGCACGGGGTTGCCCCCAAGAGATTTTAAGTCTCGAGCGTCTACCAGTTTCGCCACCCGGGCGGGCGGGCCTCGCAATATACCGCCTGGCGCGCCGGCCCCGCTTCCAATGACCGCCTGAACCGGCGAACTTGGGGGGCCGCGACACGCACCGTTCGCACGCCACCACCGCGTCTGGAGGACCGCCTGCGCTTCAGCCCCACCGTGATCACCGCGATCGCGCTCGCGGCCGCCGCCGCCCCGCCGGTCGCCGAGGCCCAGATCGCGCCGATCGGCGTGCCCCAGGGGGTGGTGCGGGTGGAGCTCGACGGCCGCATGGACATCTGGGACACCCAGTACCTCGACGGCACCCGGGTTTCCCTCGGCGCCGACCTCATGAGCTCCGCCCTCGGCCGGTCGATCCTGCCCTTCCTCGCCGACGCCGATTCCAGGCTCGAGCGGATCACCGGCATCGCCGGCTACGGCCTCGACCTCGGTCTCCTCGCGAGCGACGTGCAACGGGACGAGAGCCGGGGCTACTTCGGCCTGAGCCTCGGGCTCACCAGGGCCGTCACGGTCTTCGGCCGACTGCCCCTGGTCCGGTCCCGCGCCCAGAGCAGTATCGCGCTCGACCCCTCGGACGCGGACGCGGGGCTCAATCCCGGCGCCGACGAGTCCGTCTTCTTCACCCAGCTCAACGGCGCCCTCAGCACCCTCAACACGAACATCAATAACGGGAGCTACAGCGGCGCGACGCTCGCGCTGGCCCAGGCGACGCTCGTGTCGGGGACCGAGCTGAGCGACGACCTGTTCGCGGTGCTGTCCGACCCCGGCAGCTCGTCGCCCTTCGTGCCCACCGGCTCCAGCGCCGCCGGCGCGGCCATCCTTTCGCGCATCGCCGCGCTGCAGACGACGCTGGCGAACAATCTCGGCGTGCCCGGGTTCGTCGAGTCGCCGACTCTGCCGGCCGATGCGATCACCCGGGACGAGTTCATCGCCCTCCTCAACGACACGTCGGGTCCGGTCGGTCTTCGGACCGCCAACACCACCGTCACCTTCCGCGGCGACGCCGAAACCGGGGTCGCGCTCACGCTGGTGGACCGGTGGGACCGCGAGAATCGCCGCGGCGGGCTTCGCGCGGCGGTCCAGGGGCTGGTGCGCTATCCGACCGGCTCGGTGCCGCGCGCCAACCGGCTCTTCCTCGTCGGCACCGGCGATGGACAGACCGACATCGAAGGACGCGCCACCGTTGACCTTGGCGCCGGCGCGGTCGGCGTGCGGCTCGAGGCCGACTACAACCGCCAGCTCGCGGCCGACATCGAGACCCGCGTGACCGCGCCCTCGCTGCCGCTCAACGGGCTCGGCTTCATCAGCACGGTCCACAACGATCCGGGCGACATCACCACGCTCGCCGCCCGACCCTTCTTCCGTCTCGCGCCCAGCTTCGCGATCCAGGGCACGGTGCTGCACTGGTCGCGCGGCGCCGACCAGGTGACCTACGCAACGGAAGCCGATTCGATTCCGGGCGTGGATGCCGGGGTCCTCGAGACCGACACCAAGGCCAGCGCGACGGTGCTCGGACTCGGCGTGACCTACGCGAATCCGGGGCAGCTGCGGCCCGGCGGATCGGGACTGCCGGTCGAGGCGGGATGGAGCTACCAGCGGGTCGTGAGCGCGAGCGGCGGCCGGGTGCCCAACCAGCACGGCTTCGCGGCCTGGCTCAGGATCTACTTCGGACTGTTCTAGAAGGGCGAAAGCCTAGTGCCGCGCCCGGGCCTCACGCCGGAGCAGCGCCTGGGCGTGGCGACGGGCCGCTTCGCCTTCGGCATCGCCCAGCATCCGCGCGATCTCCGCGACCCGATCTTCTCCGTAGATGGCCTGCACGTCGCTGGTGGCGAGACCCTCACGCGCTTCCTTCGATACCACGAGATGGCGGTCGGCCCGCGCGGCGATCTGAGCCAGATGGGTGATCACCAGCACCTGGTGACGCTCCGCGACTTCCGCCAGCGCGTCGCCGACCCGGGCGCCAACCTCACCGCCGATACCCTGGTCCACCTCATCGAACACCATCGACGCAACCGCGTCGTGCCGCGCGAGCACCACCTTGAGCGCCAGCATGAGGCGCGACAGCTCGCCGCCCGATGCCGCTCGCGCGAGAGGGCGGGCATCGAGCCCCAGGTTGAGCTGGACGTCGAAGCGCACGCCCTCCTGGCCCCGCGCGCCGGGCTCGTCGAGCGGGTCGAAGGTCACGAGCAGCTTGCCGCCGGAGATGCCGAGCTTGGGAAGGAGCCGGTTAACGCCGCGAGCCAGGCGCTCGGCGGCTTCGGCGCGCTTCGCCGTGAGCGCGCCCGCTGCCGCCCGCAGCGCAGACTCGCCGAGGGACCGCCGCGCGGCGAGCCCGCGGAGATCGACGTCGGCCGTGTCGAGCAGGTCGAGCTCCGCCGCCGCCGCGTCGCGGGTGGCGAGCACCGCCTCGACCGTGGCGCCGTGCTTCTGGCACAGACGCTGGATCACGTCGCGCCGCTGCTCCACCTCCCCCAGCCGCTCGGGATCATCCTGGACGTCCTGTGCGTAGGTCGACGCGAGACGGGCCAGCTCGGTGAGGTTGGTGTACGCCGCGTCGAGCAGCTCGCGCCAGTCGGTGACGCCGGGATCCGCCTTCTCCAGCGAGGCGAGCGCGCGATCGGCCTGCGAGATGACTCCCAGGGCATCGCCCGTGTCGCCCTCCAGCAGGTCGGCGATGCGAGCCGCCTGCTCGGCCAGCGCGCCGGCCTGGCCCAGCCGCCGAGCTTCGAGCTGCAGCGACTCTTCTTCTCCCGCCTTGAGCCGGGCCTGGTCGATCTCCTTCACCACGTGACGCAGATAGTCGGCGCGGCGGCGGACTTCGTCCCGCCGCGCGGCGAGCGAGGACTCCTCTTCCCTGAGACGGGCGACGGCGGCGTGCGCCTCGGTCACGGCCCCGCGCTCCGCCTCCGCGTGGGCGAAGGCATCGAGGATGTCGCGCTGAGCGTCGGCCCGGAGCAGCGACTGGGTCTCGTGCTGTCCATGCAGGTCAACGAGGATGGCGCCGAGCTGCGCGAGGACCGACGCCGTGGTGGGGCTGCCGTTGACCCAGGCGCGCGAGCGCCCCTCGACCGACACCTCGCGCCGCACCACCACCCGACCCTCCTCGACGTCGAGACCGAGGGCCTCGATGGCGCGGCGGGTGGAGCCCTCGATCCCCTCGAACGCGCCCTCGACGATGGACTTGCCCGCGCCCGGGCGGACGCTGCCGCCGGTGGCCCGCTCGCCGAGCAGCAGCGCGAGGGCATCCACCAGCATCGACTTGCCGGCGCCGGTCTCGCCGGTAAGGACGTTGAGGCCGGTGCCGAGCGGGAGGGTGACCTCGGCGATGGTGGCGAGGTCGCGGACCCGGAGCTCGGTGATCACCGCGTCTCCTCCCGGCCCGACAGGTCTCCCCAGTGCAGCTTCTGCCGCATCCGCCCGAAGAATCCATCACCGCCCAGCCGGATGAGGCAGACCCGATGATCCGCCCGGCGCACGTCCACGCATTCGCCGAGCGAGAGCGGGCTGCCGGTCTGCCCGTCGAACGAGACGAGGAGGTCCTCGGACCAACCCTCCATCGGCTCGATCACGATGCGATAGGTGGCGGGCACCACGAGCGCGCGCACCGCGAGCGTGTGCGCCGCGATGGGCGTCACCACCATCGCCTCGACGCCCGGCACGACGATCGGTCCGCCCGCGCTCAGGCTGTAAGCGGTGGAGCCCGTCGGCGTGGCGACGATGATGCCGTCGGCGCTGTACGGTCCGACGTTCTCGCCCTGGATGTAGACGTTGACGCGGACGACACGCGCGACGCCGCCCTTGTGCACCGCGACGTCGTTGACCGCGATCGTGGTGATGCGCACGTCGCCGTCGCTCTGCTTGATGGACGCGAGCAGGGCCTGGCGGCGCTCGGTGATGTAGCGGCCGGCCACCAGCGCGTCGAGCGCCGGCTCGAGGTCGTCACGCGCGCCGGTCGTGAGGAACCCGACCCGCCCGAGATTGATGCCGAGGATGGGGGTCTCGCGGCGACCGAGGAGACGCGCGCCGCGGAGGAGGGTGCCGTCGCCCCCGAACGTGATGAGGGCGTCGAGCTCGACGCCCTCGAAGTCGGGCATCTCGCGGCCCCAGAACTCCTCCAGCCGCGACTCGCTGTACAGCGCGATGCCGCGGCCCGGCGCCAGGACCGTCATCTGATCGAGGACCACCTTCAGGTCCGGGTAGCGCGGGTTGCCGACTACGCCGACCCTCATCGCGCCTCGAGGCTCTCCTCGTGCCGCAGCGACGTGATCCGCCGCGCGATACCGGCCGCCGTGAGCCCGAACAGCTCGAGCTGCTCGACCCGCGGCGCCTGCTCGATGAGCCGGTCGGGAACGCCGAGGGCCACCACCCGCACTTCCGGGTAAGTCGTCTGCACCGATTCGGCCAGATAGGCGCCGAAGCCGTTCACGATGGTCCCCTCTTCGACCGTGACGATGGTGCGGTGGCGCTGCAACAGCGACTCGAGCATCGCGTGGTCCAGCGGCTTGAGGAACCGGCAGTTCACCACCTCACAGTCGATCCCGTCGTGCGCGAGGATCGTGGCGGCCTCGAGCGCCGGCCGCACCATCGTCCCCACCGCGAGGATCGCGACGTCCTTTCCCTTGCGGAGCTGCTCCCAGCTTCCGTACCGCACCGGGGGCACGTCCTTGGCCGGACGCGGCTCGGCCGGGGCCTTGTCGCGGGGATAGCGGGTGCAGAAGGGGCCTTCCGTGTGATGCATCGCGCACCGGAGGAGGCCGATCAGCTCGTCGCCGTCCTTGGGCGCCGTGACGGTCATGCCCGGCACCGCGAGCATGTACGCGATGTCGTAGAGACCCATGTGGGTCTGACCGTCCTCGCCCACCAGTCCCGCGCGGTCCATGCAGAAGACGACGGGCAGACGCTGCACGGCAACGTCGTGGATGACGTTGTCGTACGCGCGCTGAAGAAACGTGCTGTAGATGGCGACGAACGGCCGTATGCCCGACGTCGCGAGCCCGCCGGCGAAGGTGACCGCGTGTCCCTCGGCGATGCCCACGTCGAAGAACCGTCCCGGGTGCCGCTTCTGGAACAGGTTGGTGCCGGTGCCCGACGGCATCGCCGCCGTGACGGCGACGATCTCGGGATACTCGTCGGCGAGGGCCGCGAGCCCGTCGCCGAACACCTGGGTCCAGGCCGGCGGCCCGCTCGCCTGCTTCCGTGCCTCGCCGGTGACCGGATCGTACGCCGCGAGGCCGTGCCACTTCTCCTGGTTCGACTCGGCGAACCCGAACCCCTTCCCCTTCTGGGTCATCACGTGGATGACGCGGGGGCCGGTCATGCCGCGCACGAAGCGGAGCGTGTCGCACAGCTTGGGCAGGTCGTGGCCGTCGATCGGGCCGAAGTAGCGGAAACCCAGCTCCTCGAACAGCATGCCGGGCGAGAAGAGGTTCTTGACGCTCTCCTCCACGTTCTTGGCGAAGTCGACCACCCCTTCGCCGAACACCCCGCGAAGGGCGAACGTCATCTTCTTGATCTTCTCGCGGAGCTGGTTGGTGCGCGGGTCGGCGACGATCCGGCCCAGCGTCTTGTGAATGGCGCCGACGTTCGGGGAAATGGACATCCCATTGTCGTTCACGATCAGGATGATGTCCCGGTCGGAGTGCCCCGCGTTGTTCATCCCCTCGTAGGAGAGACCGCAGGTGAGCGCCCCGTCTCCCACCACCGCCGCCACCTTGTAGCTCTCGCCCTTCAGGTCGCGCGCGGTGGCCATTCCCAGCGCCGCGGACATCGCGGTGCCCGCGTGCCCGGCGCCGAAGTGATCGTGCTCGCTCTCGGTGCGCTTGAGGAACCCGGAGATGCCCTCCCGCTGGCGGAGGGTCGGGAACCCGTCGTTGCGGCCGGTCAGCAGCTTCCAGGCGTAGGCCTGGTGCCCCACGTCCCACACGATCCGGTCGGCCGGCGAGTCGAACTCGTACAACAGGGCGATGCACAGCTCGACGACGCCCAGGCTGGCGCCAATGTGCCCGCCGGTCATCGAAACGCACTCGATGAGACGTTCCCGGATCTCGGCGGCGAGAAGCGGCAATTGCTCGCGCTTCAGCCGCTTGAGGTCGGCTGGACCCTGAATCGTCGAGAGCAGAGACAATGGAGGCTCAGGTGACAGGTTATCTCACGAGTTTCTCGTAACAATATACCCGGCAAGGGCTCCCAGTGCCCCCGACGGCACGCCGGCTCGCCTCAGATGCTCCACGGCGCTCCGGGCCAGCCGCTCCGCCTCGGCACGTGCTCCGTCCACCCCGAGCACGCTGACGTAGGTGGACTTGGCCAGCTGCGCGTCGCGCCCGGCGGTCTTGCCAAGTTCCGCGCTGGTGCCGGTAGCGTCCAGGACGTCGTCGGCGATCTGGAACGCGAGACCGATGTCTTCCCCGTAGGCTTCGAGCGCGTCCACGACGGCGGGCGGAGCCTCCGCCGCGATGGCGCCGATACCGCAGGAGGCCCGGATGAGCGCGCCGGTCTTTCCTCTATGTACCTCGATGAGCTGGGACAAGGTGAGGCTTCGCCGCTCGGCCTCGAGATCGAGCCATTGCCCTCCGACCATCCCCTCGATCCCGCCCGCGTCGAACAATTCCTCGGCCATGCGACCCAGCGCGCCGGGCCCAAGACCCATCTCCTCCGCTGCCGCAACGAGCACGCGCGCCGCGACGGGCACCAGGAGAAAGCCGGCGCGGGTGGCGGTGGGGACGTCGAACTGCTTGTGGGTGGTGGGACGGCCCCGGCGCAGGTCGTCGTCGTCCATGCAGGGGAGGTCATCGTGGACGAGCGAGTAGGTGTGCACCGTCTCGACCGCCGCCGCGATTCCGGCGATGCCGGGTGATGCACCGCCTGCCGATTGATAGGCCGCGAAGACGAGCGCGGCACGGACCCGCTTGCCGGGCGTCCGGAGCGCGTAGCCCAGCGCGGCGCCGTTCCGGCCCCCGATCTCGGTCGAGAGCGTCTGGGCCCAGCGGCCGAGCAGCGTGTCGGTCCGTTGGCGGGCCTCGGCGAGCAGATGCTCGGCGCTCGCCGGAAGCGCGTCAGGCATCGAGCTTGGTGACCCTGAGGTCACCGCCGGCCTCCTCGAGCACCTTCTGCACCTGCAGCTCCGCCGAGGCGAGGCGCTCGCGGGCGGCGCGCAGGCGGGCGACGCCCTCCTCGAACAGGGCGAGCGCCGCATCCAGTTCGAGCTCGTTGCCCTCGAGCTTCCGGACGATCTCCTCGAGCCGGGCCAGATCGTCGGCGGTGCTCATTCGGATTCCACCCGGGCGGGGACCTCGCCGTCGGAGACGCGGAGACGGAACCGCATGCGGCTGGCGAAGGCGGAGCGAGTCTTGAGCACGCGGCCCGACGAGTCGAGCGCGACCGCGTAGCCCCGGTCGAGCACGCGGAGCGGACTCAGCGCGTCGAGCTGCGAGGCGAGATGGGCCAGACGGTTGCGCCGGCGCTCGATGTGCGACTCGAGCGCGGCGTGGAGCCGGTCGCCGGTGCGCTCGAGCCGCTCGCCCGCGAATCGGGTCTTGCCGCTCAACGACCCGGCGAGCCGCGCGGCCAGATCGTCGAGCCGCCGCACCACCTCACGCGTATCGGGCCAGGCCAGCTCGGCGGCGGCCGACGGCGTGGCGGCGCGGTGGTCGGCGACCAGGTCCGTGAGCGAGATATCGGTCTCGTGGCCGACGGCAGAAATCGTAGGCACGCGGACGCCGGCGAGCGCGCGGCACACCAGCTCGGTGTTGAACGCGGCGAGGTCTTCCTTGTCGCCGCCGCCGCGCCCTACGATGCAGAGATCCACGCCGGAGAGCCGATTGACGAGACCCAACGCTCGGCACAGCTCGTCTACCGCGTCCTCACCCTGCACGCGGGTGTCGACCACGAACAGCCGTGCGCAGGGCCAGCGTTTGCGGGTGACGGTGATGATGTCCCGCAGCACCGCCCCGGCCACGCTGGTGACGACCGCGATGGTGGAGGCGTAGGCGGGAATGGGCCGCTTCCGGGCCGGATCGAAGAGCCCGTCCTCCTGGAGCACGCGCTTGACCCGCTCCAGCTCCTGGTGGGCGGCGCCCAATGCGGCCGTGGGCAGCATCCGGGCGACGACGAACTGGAACTCGCCCTTGCCCTCGTAGATGGCCGGCCGGCCGAGGGCGAAGACCTCCGTGCCGTCCTTGGGTGGCTTGCCGGCGCGCATGGCGTTGAGCTTCCACATGGCGCAGCGCACCTGGCTGGTGGCGTCGCGCAGGTGAAAGTACCAGTGGCCGCTGGGCCACGCCTTGCAGCCGACGACCTCGCCTCGGACCCAGACGGTGGGGAACTCCGCCTCGATGACCCGCCGCGCCGTGGTGACGAGATCGCTGACCGACCAGACGTCGGCGGCGGTGGAGAGAAGGTCCATTTGAAGGGGAGAGGACATGGGTGGAGGCGGCTGAAGGCTAAAGGCTGAAAGCTGAAGGATGAAAGCTAAGGGTGGGAGGGTAGGAGCGAAGGTCGTCAGGAAACTTCATCGTTCCTCCCAGCCTTGAGCCTTCAGCCTTCAGCCTTCAGCATCTGCTTCATCGCTTGCAGAGTATTCTGCAACAGCATCGCGATCGTCATCGGTCCTACGCCGCCCGGTACCGGGGTAATCGCCGACGCGACCTCCGCCACCGGCCCGTACGCCACATCACCCGTGAGACGGTATCCCTTGGGCCGCGACTTGTCCTCCACCCGGTTGATCCCGACGTCGATCACCACCGCCCCGGGACGCACCATGTCGGCGGTGACGAACTCGGGTTTCCCGATCGCCGCGATGAGGATGTCCGCGGTCCGGGCCACCGCGGGGAGATCGCGGGTGCGCGAGTGGCAGACGGTGACGGTGGCGTCGCCGCCGGGCCCCTGCTGAATGAGCAGGTTGGCCATCGGCTTGCCCACGATGTTGGACCGGCCCACGATCACGGCGTTGGCGCCCTTCGTCTCGATGCCGGAGCGGAGCAGCATCTGCTGCACGCCGTAGGGGGTGGCCGGACGGAACGCCGTCTTGTCGCCGGTCACCAGCTTGCCGACGTTCACCGGGTGAAAGCCGTCCACGTCCTTGGCGGGGCTGATCCGGTGGAGGACCTTCTCGCTGTCGATGTGCTTGGGCAGCGGGAGCTGCACCAGGATGCCGTGGATCTCGGGATCGGCATTGAGGCGATCCACCGTCGCGAGCAGCTCGGCCTCGGATGTGTCCGCCGGCAGGCGGATCGTCACCGAGTGCATGCCGGCCTCCTCGCACGCCTTGCCCTTGGAGCGGACGTACACGGCACTCGCCGGGTCCTCACCCACCAGGACCGCCGCCAAGCCCGGCCGGCGGCCGCTGCCCTGCAACCTGCCGACTTCCGCCGCCACTTCCGCCCGTATCGTCTTCGCCAGCGCCACCCCGTCGATGACCCTGGCGCTCATCGTGCGTAATCCACCGATCTCGTCTCCCTGATGACCACGACCTTGATCTGTCCCGGATACTGGAGCTCGTTCTCGATCTTGCGGGCGATGGACTCCGAGAGCGCGGCGGCCGCGCCGTCGTCGATCCGGTCCGGCGTCACCACGACGCGCACCTCGCGCCCGGCCTGGATCACATTGCTCTTCTCGACGCCGGGGAAGCCATTGGCGATCTCCTCGAGCCGGGTAAGCCGCTTCACGTAAGTCTCGAACGCCTCGCGCCGGGCGCCGGGGCGAGCGCCGCTGATGGCATCGGCCGCCTGGACCAGCACCGACTCCGCGCTCTCGTGGGGTACGTCGTCGTGGTGGGCCTGAATGCAGTTGATGACCGCGGCGCTCTCGCCGTAGCGGCGGGCCACCTCCACGCCCAGCTCGACGTGGGTGCCCTCGTTGTCGTGGGTGAGCACCTTCCCGACGTCGTGCAGCAGTCCGCCCCGCTTGGCGAGGGTGACGTCGAGATGCAGTTCCGCGGCCATCATGCCGGCGAGCCAGGCGACTTCCTTGGAGTGGTCGTAGATGTTCTGGCCGTACGACGTGCGGTACCGCATGCGGCCGATGAGCTTGATCATCTCGGGGTGGAGGCCGTGGATGCCGGTATCGTAAGCCGCCTGCTCGCCCAGCTCGACGAGCTGGCTCTCGAGCTCCTTCTGCGCCTTGACCACCAGCTCCTCGATCCGTCCCGGATGGATGCGGCCGTCCTGGATGAGCGCCTCGAGGGCCCGCCGGGCGACTTCACGCCGGATGGGGTCGAAGCAGGAGACCACCACCGTGTCAGGCGTGTCGTCGATGATGACGTCCACGCCGGTGGCGGTCTCGAACGCGCGGATGTTGCGCCCCTCGCGGCCGATGATCCGACCCTTCATCTCGTCGCTCGGCAGCGCCACCGCGGCGACGGTGCTCTCGGTGGTATGCTCGGCGGCGAGGCGCTGGATGGCGATCGAGAGGATGCGGCGCGCGTCGCGGTCCGCGCCGCGGCGGGCCTGCTCCTTGATGTCGCGGGCAAGTGCCGCGGCCTGACCCCGCGCTTCGTCCTCCACCCGCTGCAGCACCTCGCGCCGCGCGTCCTCGGCGGTAAGCCCGGCGACGCGCTCGAGCTTGCGGCGCTGCTCCTGCGCGAGCCGGTCGGCCTCGCCCTCGCGCGCCTTGAGCGCCGATTCCCGTCCCGCCAGTCCCTCCTCGCGCTTGGTGAGCGCGCGGTCGCGACCCTCCAGATCCTCGCCCTTGCGCTCCTGCGCGCGCGACCGTTCGTCGGCCCGGCGCTCGAGCCGCTCCCACTCTTCCCGCCGCCGGGCGATCTCGCGGTCGAGATCCTCGCGCAGCTTGAGCGTCTCCATCCGCGCCGCCACCAGCACTTCCGAGCGCGACGACTCGGCCTCGCGCACCGCGTCGCCCCGGAGCCGGCCGGCTTCGGCGCGTGCGGCGGCCACGATCCCGGCCGCCGAGCCGCGCTGGCGTCGCATGTACAGGAAGAGGACGATCAGACCGACGAGAAGTCCGGCGGCCACCCCTGCGAGGCCTGGCAGGAGCTGGGACAGGGTCATCGGCGATTCTCCGTCAGGAAGCGGCGGCTCGTCCGCCCCGCTTGGCCGGGGGCAGGAGACGGGCGAACTCGTCGGTGATCGCCGTCAGCCGTTTGGCGATCTCGCGATCGCCCCGGCGCGCCTGGAACAGCTCGTCGGTGATGGCAAGCGCCGCCAGGATAGCGGCCTTGTGGGTCTCCACCATGGGCAACGAGTCGCGCACCCGCTTGAGCGCCGCGTCGAGGTAGGTCGCCACCTCGCGGGTATACTCTGGGGGCAGCTCGGACCGGACGGTGTACTCCTCGCCGCCGATCAGCACCCGCACCGCGTTCTTGGCCGCTGTGCTCACGCCGCCGTGCCTCCCCCGTGCTGCTCCAGGAAGGCAAGCCGGGACGAGAGCACCCGGAGCCGCTCCTTGGCGCCTTCGATGCGCTGGCGCAGCGCCTGATTTTCCGTCTCGAGGTCGATCACCCTCTGGCGCACCTCACGGAGCGCCGTGCCCGCAACCACGCCACCGCTCGCCTTGGCCTCCTGCAGCTCGCCCTCGGCCTTGAGCGTCCGGCGCCGCCAGCCCGCCAGCTCCTCGGCGACATGATGGAGCGTCTTTTCGAGATCGCTCACCGCGGGGAGATCGGGGCGCTCGTAGGTATAGGTCGTCACGTCATTCTCCGCCGCGGGTGGCGCCCGCGTCTCGCCGCCGGATCCGCAGGTCCGCCGCGAGGGCGTCCAGCAGCCGGGATTCGGCCTCGTCTACTTCGGGATCGCGCAACGTCCGGTCCGGCGCACGGAAGGTGAGCCGGAACGCGACGCTCCGGGTTTCGGCCGGTAGCTCCTGCCCGCGGTAGTCGCTTTCGACCATGACGGACTCGAGCAGATCGCCGCCCGCCCTCCGGATAGCGTCGGTGACCCGCCCCACGGGCATCCCCTCGGGGAGCAACAGGGCGAGCACCCGTTCCGAGGCGGGCGTCGTGGGCAGTGGCGCGAACGGAGCGGGACGGCGCGACGAGGGGTCGATCGCCACCTCGAACCCGTAGAGGGGCGCCGCCCAGGGCGGCGCATCCGCGGCCAACGGGCCCGCTTCGCCGACGACTCGACCCGTCTGGTCCCGAACGATCCATGCGTTCCCTTCAACCTGTATCGCGGCGCCGGGAATCGCCAGAGCGACCGCCGCCTCGAGCCGCCCCTTGAGATCCCAGAGATCCATCGGCTCGATGCCGGACCCGCTCCAGTGGGGCGGCTCCCGTCTGCCGGTGAGCACCGCCGCCACCCGTCGCACCTCCTTCGGGCGCTGGCCCGCGGGTGCCGAGGCGAAGGTGGTGCCGATCTCGAACAGGCGCACGTCGGCCACGTGGTTGGCCCAGTTGCGCTCCACCAGGTGCACCAGCCCCGGGAGCAGCCGGCGCCGGAGAAAGGCGTCCTCCGCCGAGAGCGGGTTGAGGACTCGGACACTGTCCTTGCCGTCTTCGGGACCGAGCGGCAGGCTCGACACCTCGTAGAGTCCCTGGCTCACCATGCCCTTCCGCACGGCGGAGACGACCGCTTCCCCGGGCGCGTCGGGGAGCGATCCGACCCGGAACTGCCGCAGGTCCGACGGGAACGCGTCGTAGCCGTGGATCCGCGCGATCTCCTCGACCAGGTCGATCTCGCGCTGAAGGTCGGGCCTCCAGCCGGGCACGTCCACCGCGATGCGGCCGTCTTCCGGCTTGGAGAGCACCGTGGCGCCGATGGCGACGAGATGCTGCTCGATGTCGTTCCACGGCAGCTCGACGCCCAGCACCTGGGCCGCCCGGGCGGGGCGAAGGAAGATCCGCGGCGGGTTGGTTGGCGTGGGCCAGAGGTCGAGCGGGGCGCCGATCGGCTCCCCGCCCGCCGTCGCGAGGACGATCTCCAGACATCGGCGCATCGCGTCGCCCCCGCCCCAGCGGTCGATACCGCGCTCGAAGCGATAGCTCGCCTCGGTGCTGAGACCGAGGGTGCGGCGGGTACGGCGGGTGCGGCCCGGATCCCAGAAGGCGCCCTCCAGCAGGACCTCGCTGGTATCGTGGCTCACCTCGGTGCTGGCGCCGCCCATCACGCCCGCGAGACCGATGACGCCCTCGGGATCGGCGATCGCGACCATGTCGTCGGTCAGCGTGCGCTCGACGTGGTCGAGCGTCACCAGCCGCTCCCCGGCGATGGCGCGCCTGACGATCAGCTTGCCCCAGTGCAGCTTGGCCGCGTCGTAGGCGTGCATCGGCTGGTTCAGCTCGAGCATGATCCAGTTGGTGGCGTCCACCACGTTGTTGATGGAGCGGACGCCCACCACCTCCAGGCGCCGCCTGAGCCACTCGGGCGACGGTCCCACCCGGACGCCGCGGATGAGCGCGGCGTGGAACCGGGGGCACGACTCGACATCCTCCAGCACGATCGTCACGTTGCCGGCCGCGCCGGTGGCGCCGCCGCGCTGCGAGGGCGGGATGTCCACCGCCGCGGAGCGAGGAATCACGGGCAGACGGAACGGCGTGCCGTACGACGCCGCGAGCTCGCGCGCGATGCCCTTGTGGCAGAGGAGATCGGGACGGTTGGGCCCGACGTCCACCACGAGGCGATGATCGGCCAGCGGAAGGGCCTTGAGCAGCGGCGTCCCGGGTAAGGCCGACGTGGCCAGATCGAGGATCCCGTCGTGCTCCTGGCCCAGTCCCAGCTCGCGCGCGGAGCACAGCATCCCTTCCGAGGCCTCGCCCCGGAGGACGCGCCGGTCGATCTTGAGCCCACCGGGAAGCGTGGTCCCGACTCGGGCGAAGGGGTACTTGTGACCCGTGGTTACATTCGACGCACCACAGACCACGTTCCGCCGTTCCGCCGTTCCGTCGTTGACGGTGCAGACCCTGAGCCGATCGGCATTGGGATGCGGACGCACCTCTTCCACCAGGGCCACGATGATGTCGCCCAGATCGTGGTGGAGCGGTTCGATCGCGTCCACCGGCGCGCCCAGCATCGTGAGCCGCTCGGCCACGTCGGCGGCCTCCAGCGGGCGGCGGAGGAAATCCTCGAGCCAGCGGACCGAGACGTTCACGCGCCGTCTCCCTGCCCGCCGAGCTGGCTGAGGAACCGCATGTCGCCTTCGAGCAGCAGGCGGATATCCGGGATTCCGTAGCGCAGCATCGTGATCCGGTGCGGCCCCATGCCGAAGGCCCAGCCCGTGTAGCGCTCGCTGTCCACCTTGCAGTTCTCGAGCACCGCCGGGTGCACCATGCCGCAGCCCAGGATCTCCATCCATCCCGTGCCCTTGCAGGCGGGGCACCCGCTCCCGTGGCAGAGCTGGCACTCGACATCCATTTCCGCCGAGGGCTCCGTGAACGGGAAGAACGAGGGGCGGAAGCGCGTGCGCGTGCTCGCGGAGAAGAACCGGTGCGCGAAGTGCACCAGCGTCGCCTTGAGATCCACGAACGAGATGCCCTCGTCCACGGCCAGCCCTTCGATCTGGCTGAACACCGGCGAGTGCGACGCGTCGAAGGCATCGCTCCGATAAACGATGCCGGGAATCACCACACGGTAGGGCGGCGGTGACTCCAGCATGGTGCGGATCTGCACCGGCGACGTGTGTGTGCGCAGAAGCAGGCGCCCGCCCTGCCCGTCACGCTCGGCCGATGCCGGCGCGTCCAGGTACAGGGTGTCGTGCATGTCCATCGCGGGGTGGTCAGGCGGGAAGTTGAGGGCGAGGAAGTTGTACCACTCGGTCTCGATCTCGGGGCCGACGGCGACGCTGAAGCCCAGCCCCCGGAAGATCTCGACGATCTCGTCCACCACGCGGGTGACCGGGTGCTCGGCGCCGACCCAGCGCCGGCGCGCCGGCATCGTGAGATCGAGGGAGGCGCGCTCGCGGCGCTGCCGCTCCTCCTCGAGCTCGGCGCGGCGGGCCGCGAAGGCCGCCTCGAAGCGCCCCTTGAGCTGGTTGACCGCGGCGCCGTACGGCTTGCGCTGCTCGGCGGGCAGGGTGGCCACCGACTTGAGCGCGCTGGTCAGCGCGCCGCCCTTCCGGCCGAGGAGGGCGATCTCCTCCGCCTCGAGCGCCGAGGCGTCGAGCGCGGGAATCGCGTCGAGGCGGGGGAGCAAGGCCTCGAGGTCGGGAAAGCCGGTGGTCATGGGTGCGGAGTGTGTCGACACGGGTTCCTATGCATTCATGGGGCCGCCCGCCGTGCGCGAACGGCCCCATGCGGGCGGCGAAGGCGGACGGGGTGGCGGGCCCCGCAACGGGTCTACTGGTTGTTCTTGGCGACCTCGGCCAGCTTGCCGAAGGCGTCGCTGTCACGCACCGCGAGGTCGGCGAGCACCTTCCGGTTGATCTCCACCCCGCCCTTCTTGAGACCGGACACGAGCCGGCTGTAGCTCAGGCCGTGAATCCGGGCGGCCGCGTTGATCCGGGTGATCCAGAGCGCGCGGAACTCGGACTTCTTCTTCCGCCGGTCGCGGTACGCGTACATCATCGCCCGCTCCGCGGTCTCCTTGGCCGACTTGTACAGCTTGCTGCGACCGCCGCGGGCGCCCTTGGCGGCCTCCATGATCTTCTTCTTCCGGGCGTGATGGGCGACGCCGTTCTTGACGCGAGGCATGGTCGGTCCTCAGGCCTGGAGCAGGCGGTTGACGCGCGGGAAATCGGCGGAGCTCACGAGCGCTTCCTTCTTGAGCCGGTTCTTCCGCTTCCGCGTCTTCTTGGTCAGGATGTGCGTGTGATTCGCGTGCCCGCGCTTGAGCTTCCCGGTTCCGGTGCGGGTGAAACGCTTCATCGCGGCGCGCTTGGTTTTCTGCTTTGGCATCGTGCTCCCGTTGGTCGCTTGAATGACGGAGGGACGCAGAGACGCAGGGTCGCAGGGCACTACCGTTCGCCGCCCTGTTCGTCACCCCCGCGCGTCCCGCCAGCTTCCCACCGATCCACCGTGCGTCCCTGCGTCCCTGCGCCCTACTTCGGCGCTATCACCATCGTCATGTTCCGGCCTTCGAGCTTGGCGTCGCTCTCGATCTTGCCGACGTCGGCCAGCGTGGTGGCCACCCGGTCGAGCACCGCGCGGCCCAGGTCCAGGTGGGCGATCTGCCGCCCACGGAACATCATCGTGACCTTCACCTTGTTGCCGTCGCCCAGGAACTCGCGCGCGTGGCGCGTCTTGAACTCGAAGTCGTGGTCGTCGATGCCCGGCCGATACTTCACTTCCTTGAGCTGGATGACGTGCTGCTTCTTCTTGGCGGCCCGCGCCGCCTTGGCTTCCTCGAACTTGAATTTCCCGTAGTCCATGATCTTGACCACAGGGGGGCGCGCGGTGGGCGCCACCTCAACGAGATCGAGTCCGCGCTCCTGGGCGGCCGCGAGGGCCTCTTCGATCGGCAGGACCCCGAGCTGCTCACCGTCGCCGGTGATGACCCGTACGGGGCTGATCCGGATCATCCGGTTGACGCGAACTCTCTTTTCGCGATCGTTTGTGGACAGTGCGTGTGCCTCCAAGGCAAAGAAAAACGGGCACCCTCGCGAACTACCGGGTGCCCGTCACGTCAAACGCCGTAGCGGCCAGCGGCCGCCTGACCTGCGATGCCGGGACCCGGGAGCGCTGCGGCATCGGGCCGGCAGGCATAGGGGTGGAGGAATGGCCTCCTCACTTGCGAGCGGGAAGCTAGCCACCGCCGTCCCGGGTGTCAATAAAGCGGCTCAAGGCTGAAGGCTGAAGGTCGCCTTCAGCCTTCAGCCTTCAGCCTTTAGCTGATCCACCAACACCACGTCCCTCCCCTCCAGTACCGGAACGCCAGAGACCACCCCCGCGTCGTGCTCGAACACCAGCCGCCATGACCCGCCCACCGCGTCCCTCAGGAACGCGCGCTTGGTCTCCAGGGTCCGCAGCGGCTCTAGGTCGTACCCCATGATCCAGGGCAGCGGCAGATGCGCGGTAGTCGGGATCAGGTCGGCCATGAAGGCCGCCGTCTCACCCCGATCACGGATGAGCACAGCCTGGTGGTACGGAACATGGCCGGGGGTGAGGCGGACGGAGATGCCAGGAAGCACGTCCCCGTCGCCCTCGAGCAGCTGCCACCGCCCGGCCGCGGCCACCGGCTCGAAGTTGGGCGGCAGGTAGCTCGCCTGGGTGCGCTCGTTGGTATGACGGGCGAAGTCGAGCTCGCCCGCCTGCACCACGTAGGTCGCGTTGGGAAAGGTGGGCCGGACGTGGCGGCGGGGATCGTCAGCCAGGGCCGGATCGATCGTGGTGTTGCCGCCGGCGTGGTCGAAGTGCAGATGGGTATTGACCACCCAGCGGACATCGGCGGGGAGAAAGCCGGCCGACGCGAGCGCGTCCTCCAGCTGCGTCGCTCCCTCGAGACCCGCGTTCTCGACCCCGTAGATGTCGAGGAACTTGGACGACTCCTTGTTGCCGAGGGCGGTGTCGATCAGCACGAGGCCGTCGGGATGCTCCACGAGGACGCAACGCATCGCCAGGCTGATCCGATGGCGCTCGTCGGGCGCGATGCGCCGGCTCCAGAGCGGCCACGGCACCACGCCGAACATCGCCCCGCCGTCGAGACGCTGGATGCCGCCCTCGAGTGTATGGCAGCGCAGTCCGCCCACCTGGAAGGTCGTGTGAAGCGTCACGCGTAGGCTTCGGGGAGCGAGTCGGCTCGCGGCGGCGTGGGCATGGCGGAGGGGCGGCGCCGCTTCTTCTTCCGGCGGCGCGCCTCGATGGCCGCGAGATCCTGGAGCGTGCGCGCACCCTCCGCGCGGGCCAGCTGCAGCAGCTCCGCCAGCAGGGTGGCGGTGGCCGCTGCATCCCCACCTGCGCGATGCCGCGCCAGGTTCTCGATGCCGAAATAGACGCTCAGGTTGTCGAGCCCGCAGGACCGGACCTCGGTGACGAGCCGGCGCGCCAGCCTCACCGTGCAGAGCCGCTGCCCCTCCAGCGTCAGCGCCCGCGCCCGTCTCAGCTCGGCGCAGAGGAATCCCCAGTCGAACCGCGCGTTGTGGGCGACGAAGATGCGGCCGGCGAGCGCGGAGAGGAGCTGGTCGGCCAGGTCGGCGAACGTGGGCGCGCGCCGGACCATGTCGTCCGTGATCCGGGTAACCGCCGTGACCACCGGCGGGATGGGCCGCTCGGGATTCACCAGCGTATCGAGCACGACCTCGCGCCGGTCGCCGCTGACGACGACGACCGCGACCTCGGTGATCCGGTCCCGGCCGGACGCGCGCGTGCCGGTGGTCTCCACATCCACCACGGCGAACGCGCACTCGTCGAGCATCGGCGAGCCCTGAGCCTCCGCCACCAGCGCCCAACAGCCGTCGGGCATACGGCGGAACCGGGGATCGGCCCCGAGCAGCGCGACCGTGATGCGGTCGCAGATGACCTGCGGCGCGCCAGGGAGTCCCAGCACTTCGTGGCACAGCATCGTGGCCGACCGGGCGCTCCCGCGCAGCGTGGCCAGGACCCGGTCGAGCAGCGTGCTCTCCGGATGGGCAGTGGTGCCGATCACAGGGGCGCCCTCCGGAGCGGCAGCGACATGCAACGGGGTCCGCCGCCGCCGCGCGCCAGCTCGGCGCCTTCGATGGTGATCACGGTCCGGTGCTTTGCCTCGGACCAGTCGTCGAAGGCGAGAAAGTTGACCGACGGCACGATGCGGAACCCCGCCGCCTGCAGCTCGCAAAGGGTCTCGTCGTTGCGCCGATAGCTGACGATGGTGCCGGGGCGGACCGCCAGGAAGTTGCAGGCGGAGCTCCACTGCTCCCGTTCCTGGCTGGTGCGGTGGTCGCCGCCGGCCATCACGGGCTCGAGCTCGAGGCCCACCTCGCGAAGCGCGCTGAAGAGGTCCGGCTGCTCCCGCACGCCGCTCTCGCCCTTCCGGCGGTGCAGCACCGCCCGCCGCTCGGGCCCCAGGAAGAAGGGGGGCGACACGACGCAGAGCTCCCGGTCCACCTGGGTGAAGATCATGTCGAGGTGGATCGCGGTCGGGGTCCGGGGCATGACGACGACGATCACGTCGCTGACCCGCCCGCGGTCGAATACCATGTCGCACAGCTCGTCCAGCGCCGCCGGCGAGCTGCGCTCGCTGAATCCCAGCAGCAGCAGGTCGGGACGCAGGTAATGGACGTCGCCGCCCTCGAGCGTGTAGTTGTTGCGCCGCTCCTCCGAGCCGTCGTAGAGGAAGCCGGCGTTAGCGAGCTCCGGATGGAACAGGAACAGCGCCTTGATCAGCAGCTCCTCGGTCCACCGGACGCCGTAGCGCATCGAGCCCACCACGGCGTGGCGGCCGATCACCATCCCGATGTCCCGCGGGAAGAAGAGGTTGGGCAAGGGGGGAAAGGCGAATCCCTCCTCGTTGAGCGCCCTGGAGATGGGGCCGCTCTCTTCCCGGGTGCCCTCGATGAGCATCTCGATGATCTGGGCCGGCGGATAGGTGCCGAGGCGCTTGGACAGCTCGTCGTCGGGAACGACGTCCATCGTCTTGCTGATGAGGAAGTCCCGGGCCTCGGGATGCTCGAGAATCTCGCCCAGGAGATCGCGCACCTGGTGGACGCGGGCGAAGCGGCGCAACACCGAGACGAACTGGCGGTGCTCGCGCTGGGCGATCTCCAGATCAATGATGTCGTCGTAGAGATAGTCGGCGCGGTTGCCGGGCGTAACGGCCTCGAGCTCGTGTCCGGGTGTATGCACGAGCACCGACTCGAGCGTGCCGATTTCCGAGGTGACGTCGACGGCCATGGGGGAAATTAGACATGGCCGCAGGTGATGGCTACGGGTCACCGGTCGCGGGCTACGGGTCACGAGACTCGCGACTCGTGACCCTCGACTCGTGACCTCGGCCTAAGACCCGGGACCTCTCAACACCCGGCCCGGCAGCGCGCCGGTCGCCTTGCCGTCAGCGATCACCGGCACGCCGTTCACCAGCACCCAGGACATCCCCACCGACAGCTGATTCGGGTTCTCGAAGGTCGCGAGGTCGCGCACGCTGTCGGGATCGAACACCACGACGTCCGCCCACATGCCGGCCTTGAGCACGCCGCGGTCGGCGAGTCGCATCCGGCTCGCCGGCAGCGAGCTGAACTTGCGGATCGCCTCCTCCAGGGTCAGCAGCTTGTCCTCGCGGACGTACTTCCGGATGATGCGGGGAAAGGTGCCGTAGGCCCGGGGATGCGGGTGCTCCTTCCCCAGCGGGCCATCCGGGGAGGTCCCCTGGGAGTCGTTGTTGATGGAGACCCAGGGCTGCTCCAGCGCCAGCGCGACGTCGCGCTCGGACATGCCGAAGACGGCCACGGATGTGAAGGCGTGGTCCTCGATCAGGAGGTCGAAGAGCGCCTCGATCGGGTCCTTCTTCCCCATCATCTTCGCGACGTCGGTGAGCGTCTTCCCCTGATACTGCATGAGCGCCGGATTCTGCACCACGCTGATCAGGACCGACTGTGGGCCGGGGATCTCCTGCCACTCGTTATCCCACGTGCCGGTCGGCGTCAGCATGTCCTGCCGGATCTTGCGGCGGGTGGCCGGATCCTCGAGCCGCTCGATCAGCTTCGTGGTGCCACCGTCGAGGGCCCAGGGGGGGACGAACGCGGACATCGAGTTGAACCAGGCGGGATACGCGTACGTGTCCGCCGCGATGTCCACCCCGGCCCGCCGCGCCGAGTCGATCTTCGCCACGATCTGCTTCATCCGGCCCCAGTTCTTCTTGCCTGCCGCCTTGATGTGCCAGATCTCGACCGGGATGCCGGCCTTCTGTCCGATGGTGATCGATTCGTCGATCGCCTGGAGCACCCGGTCGCTCTCCGAGCGCATGTGGGTCGCGTAGGTGCCGCCGTACTTCGCGGCCTCGGAGGCGAGCGCCACAAGCTCCTCGGTCCGGGCGTAGGGCGCGGGCGGGTACTGGAGCGCGGTCGAGAGCCCCACGGCGCCGTCCTGCATCGCCGAGCGGACCAGGGCCTTCATGCTGTCGAGCTGGGTCGAATCGGGAGTCAGGTCGCCGTCGCCGAGCACCACGCGACGCACCTGAGTGGCGCCGACATAGCTCCCGAGGTTGATCCCGATCTTCTGGCGCTCCAGCCGCGCGAAATACTCGCGGAAGCTGCGCCAGTCCGGCGTGACCCCGTAATGCTTCCAGCTGACGCTATCCGCCATCACGAGGGTATCGGTGAGCGGCGCGGCCGATCCGCCCTCGCCGGTGAACTCGGTCGTGATACCCTGGAAGATCTTCGACGGCAGCTGGGGACTGATGAGAATGGTCGTCTCCGACTGGCCCAGCATGTCGATGAAGCCCGGCGCGACGACCTTGCCGCCGGCATCAACCACCTGCGTGGCCGTGACGCTGTCGAGCCGGCCGATGGCGGCGATGCGGCCGTCCTTGATCGCCAGGTCGCCGGCGTACCAGGGAGCGCCGGTGCCGTCGATGATCCGTCCGTGGCGGATGAGGAGGTCGTACGACGGGGCCTGGGCGATGGCAGGGACGGCCAGGACCGCGAGGACGGCGAGGACGGCGAACAAGCGGGGCATGGGAATGGGGCTCAAGGCTGAAGGCTCAAGGCTGAAGGCTGAAGGCTCAAGGCTAGGGGCCCCTATTCGCCAACGCGTAGCTCAGGGTCTCCAGCTCGAGCGCGAGATTGACCGTCTTCACGACCACGTCGTCGGGTACCACCAGTTGCACGGGGGCGAAGTTGAGAATGGACTTGACCCCGAGTGCCACCAGCCGGTCAGTCACCGGCTGCGCCGCGTCGGCCGGCGTCACCAGCACCGCCATGTCCACCGGGCTCCGCCCGAGCTCCCGCTCGAGCGTCGCGACGTCCTGCACCGTCAGCCCGTTCCACTGCTTGCCGATCTTCGAAGGGTCGGCATCGAAGATGGCGACGATGTCGAACCCACGCTGCTTGAACCCACGGTACTGCACCAGGGCGCTCCCGATCTTCCCCGCGCCGATCATGGCCACGAGGTAGCGCCGCTTCAGTCCCAGGATCTCCCGCAGCCGGTCGGCCAGCTCCGGGACCGGATAGCCCAGTCCCCGTTTGCCGAACGACCCGAAGAAGGAAAGATCCTTCCGCACCTGTGCGGAGGTCGTCCCCCCTCGCGACGCGAGCGCTCCCGAGCTGACCGTGGCGATGCCCTGGCCCTCGAACTCCTCCAGGAAACGCAGGTAGAGCGAGAGCCGGCGAACCGTGGATTCGGCGACCTTACGCATCGTGTCCATTTTTGTGAAACATTTCACAAACTTACGATGCGGGCCACCCCCCGTCAACGAGCCCGCGCAGTAGTCGCGCGAAGGTCCGGGGGTCCAGCACCTCCGGCCGGAGCGCCGGGGCCACGCCCACTCTCGAGAGCACGTCCTCGACCCGTGCGGCGTCCCAGCCGGTCAGCTCCCGGAGTCCCCGCCCCATCTGTTTGCGACGGAACCCGAACAGGCCCACCACGAGCCGCCGAAAGGCGGGCACCTCCGCGTCCTCGATCACGGGCTCCTCGAGCGGAGCCAGCCGCAGAACCGACGAATCCACCTTCGGTCTCGGGTGGAACGCCCCGGCCGGCACGGTGAACAGCCGCTCCGCCCGGGCAACGGCCTGCACGCCGACGCTCAGGGCCCCGTATGCCCTCGTAGCGGGCGACGCCGTCACCCGCTCGGCCACCTCGAGCTGCACCAGGAAAACGATGCGGAGGGGTCGCGGCGGTCGGAGCGCCTTGTCGATCAGGGGCGATGTAATGTTGTAGGGGATGTTGCCGGCCGCGAGAAACCGGGGACCGGCAAGCGCGTGCCAGTCGAGCTCGAGCGCGTCGCCCTCCACCACCGTGGCATTCGGCACGCGGCCCCGGAGCGCGGGCACGAGATCGCTGTCCTTTTCGATCGCCACCACACGGCCGGCCCGTTCCACCAGAGCTGACGTGAGCCCGCCGGGACCGGGACCGATCTCGAGCACCGTATCATCGCGGGTAGCGCCGAGCGCGTCGGCGATCCGGGCCAGAATCCTGGGGTCAGCGAGGAAATGTTGTCCGAGCCGGCGCTTGGCTCGCACTCGGCTAGATCCGCATCACCAGGATGGTGCGGTCGTCGATCGGCCGCGAGCCGAACGCGTCGGCATCGGCGAGCACGGCCTCGACGATCGCCTCCGGCGTCTCCGTCCTGTTGGCGCACACCGCGGCAAGCAGCCGCTCGTCACCGTACGAGTCGCCCGACGCGTTCCGTGCGTCCACCAGGCCGTCGGTCCAGAGCACGAGGAGATCGGTTCCGAACGTCCACGGCAACTGGCTCCGATGAATGGCGCCGATGGTGCCGAGCCCGAGGGGAGGGGCGGTCGTCTCCAGGCGCTCCGGGTCGCCATGCCGGGGTACCCGGAAGGCGTACGGGTGACCGGCGCTGGCGTACGACAGCCGGCGGGTGAGCGGATCGAGCACGCCGTAGAAGACGCTGAAGTACATCTCGGTCGTCGCCAATTCGTTCGCGAGGCTTTCCTGCAGGGCCGCCAGCGTCTCGTCCGGTGTGAGCGACGCGGCGGCATGGATGCCGGCCGCCGCCATCACGAGCGCCATCACCAACGCCGCCGAGAACCCGTGCGACGACACGTCGCCCATCATCACACCCACCCGCCCGCGACCGAGGCGGGTGAACGTGTAGAAGTCGCCGCCCACCGATTCGGCGGGAAAGCATCGGGCCGCCACCTGTGCGTCGTCCCCCAGCACCGACGGCGACGGCAGCAGCTTGAGCTGCAGATCGTGCGCCAGTTGCAGCTCCTGGCTCACCCGCTGCTGATGCAGGTCGCGCTCCACCAGGCGAGCGTTCTCGACAGCCGAGCCGATCTGGTTCGCGACCGCGGTGACGAGCTTGCGGTCGCTCGCCGTGAACCGGTCGCCGCCGATCCGGTCGGTCAGATTGATGACGCCGACGCAGCGTACCGGAGCGTCGGTCGCGCCATAACAAATGGGGACGCTGAGAAAGGCCTGTCCCCGGTAGCCTCGCCCGTCTTCCCCCGCAGGGTGGGCGCCCGGGATGGGTGGATCGTAGGCGATGACACGCTGCTCGCGGTACACCCGCGCGGCGATCGAGTGCTCGTCGTCGAGGCTCACCGGCGCGAGCCCATCCACCCCGAACCCGCGCGCGGCGACCGTGCGGAGCACGCCGGCCGCCTCGTCGTGCACCATGATGGACGCGCGCCGGGCGCCGACCACGGTGCTCACCTCGCGCACGATGGTGCGGGTGGCTTCCTCCAGCCGAACGGTCTGGCCGAGGATCTCGCTGATGGCGTAGAGGAGATCGATCTCTTCGTAGCGGCTGCTCAGCTCTTCGGCGAGGAACCCGCGCCCACGCTCCGCGTCGAGAATCGCCGAGAGGGCCGGCAGCGCGAGCGACGCGCCGTTCCGCGCCCGATCCGGGTCACCCCCGACCTCGAGCCAGAACCCTTCGACCTCGGCCACGGGCTGAAGCCAGACCTCGCCCTCGCGCGTCGGGACCCGTCCTGGGCCGTCGGGTAGCGGGTGGATCCACCCCGGGTCGGGCCCGGCGGCCAGGCGCAGCGAGCGTCCGTCGAAGCGCCACAGGCGCAGGCGTCCGCCCACGAGCGCGCCGAGGCCTTCGAGCACCTGGTCCAGCCGCCCTACGGGCGGCGCAGGATCATGCAGATGGAGTTTCCTTGCTCGTTGAATTGGACGGTATCCACGAGCTTGCGGATGAGGAACAGGCCACGCCCGTTGGCCTCGTCGATCTGGCCCGGACGAGTCGGCTCGGGCACCGACGACGGATCGAAGCCGTCGCCCTCGTCGGTCACGGACACGCGGATGGTGTCGGGAAGCAGCTCGGCTCGGATGTACACCCACTTCTCGCTCTGCTCGCGATTGCCCCGAACGATCGCATTGCTGAGCGCCTCGGAGAGGACGACCTGGAGACGAAATCTGGTCTTCTTGAGGGTACGATGCCCCGACAGACAGTGGCGTGTCACCAGCTCGACCGCCTCCTCGATGCACCCGACCTCACTCGGGAGGCGAAGGGTGACGAGCACCGCCGCCTCTCCGGCGCCCGGTGCCGCGGAGCGGCGGACGCAGAGTCGAAGCGGAGACGGCATCGCGGGACTGAGGCGGGTGGCGGCGGCTAGAAGCTGGCGAGGGCCTGCTGGCGCGTCTCGGCGATGGCGAAGAGGGTGTCCAGCTTGGTGAGCTCGAACAACGACCGGAGGTCCTCGTTGAGCCCGGCGAGTCTGAGCTCGCCGCCGCTCTCGCGCACCCGCTTGGAGATGGACACCAGTGCACCGAGCCCCGACGAATCGATGTAGCCGGTCCGCGAAAAGTCGATGAGGACCCGGCGCTCGTTACGATCGAGGGCGGCCTGGACGAGATCTTTCAGCTCCTGCCGGTTGCCCACGATCAGCTGACCTTCCACCTGCACCACCGTCACTCCGCTGGAATCCTTGGTCTGGCTGAAGCCCATCCGCGTGTCTCCCTCAGGTCGAATCACACTGCAGCGCCGCCATTGCCGCCACCTCGACAATATCATCGGGGGTGGCCCCCCGCGACAGGTCGGCCATCGGTTTGGCCAGGCCCTGGAGGATCGGTCCGATGGCGGTGGCGCCCGCCAGGCGCTGCACCAGCTTATAGGCGATGTTGCCGGCGTCGAGATCGGGAAAGACCAGCACGTTGGCCCGGCCCGCCACCGGCGACCCCGGGGCCTTCCGGTCTCCCACTTCGACCGAGAGCACCGCATCCACCTGCAGCTCGCCGTCGGAGGGAATGTTGGGCGCGAGCTCCCTGAAATGGGCCGCCGCCTGCCGCACCCGGTCCACCCGCGGGCCCTCGGCGCTACCCTTGGTGCTGTAGGACAGGAAGGCGACCCGGGGCGAATCCCCGACCAGGCGGCTCCGGTCCCGCGCCGCCGCCAGGGCGATTTCCGCCAGCTCGGCCGCCGAGGGCTCGGGAATGACGGCGCAGTCGGTGAAGGTCAAGACCTCGTCCCCGGGCAGCACCATGTAGAACGCCGAGCTCACGAGGCGCACTCCAGGCGCGGTGCCGATGGCCCACAGGGCGGCCCGCAGGGTGTCGGCGGTGGGCACGACGGCGCCGGCCACCGCCGCGTCCGCTTCGCCGAGCGCCACCAGGGCGGCGCCGAAGTTGACCGGAACCGACGCGAGGTCGAGCGCGTGGACCCCGTCGCGGACCCGGTCCGGGCGCCGCTCGCGCAGCAGCTCCGCGACGCGTCCGAGGCGAGGGTCCCGCCCCAGTGAGCTCGACGATCCGCCGAGCACGATCGGCTCGGCGATGCCGTCGCGCCGGAGTACTTCCGCCGCCGCCTGAACCCGCGCGTCCTCTCCTTCGCACAACACGACCCGCCGGCGGCGAGCGGCAGCCCGCTCGCGCAACCCCGCGAGGAAGCTCATCCGGGGAACCGGGTGGCGAGTGCGGCCGCGACGGAGGGATGTACCAGGGCGCGCACGTCGCCGCCGAAGCGCGCGACCTCGCGGACCAGGCTGGAGCTGAGATAGGTGAGGTCGAGGGCGGGGACGAGAAACACCGTCTCGAGCGCCGGATGGAGCTGGCGGTTCATGAGCGCCATCTGGAACTCGTATTCGAAGTCGCTCACCGCACGGAGGCCGCGCACGACCATCGTGGCGCCCACCTGCCGGGCGAAGTCGGCGAGGAGCCCCTCGAACGACTGCAGTGAGACGCGCGGATCGTCGCCTACCGCGCTCCGCAGCATGGTCAACCGATCTTCGACCGAGAAGAGCGGCTCCTTGGCGACATTGACGGCGACGGCGACGATCACCTTGTCGGCGAGCGCAAGACTCCGGCGGATCAGGTCTTCGTGCCCCCTGGTGGGCGGATCGAACGACCCCGGGTAGATCGCGATGCGCGTCATGTGGCGTGGCAGAAGGTGATGGCGGTATCGCCGTACCGGCGGGTATCTCCGTCGAGGCGCTGGTCGGCCCGGTGCTCGACCGAAAGAATGCGCGCGAAGGGGACCCGGCGGAAGAGGGACACCAGCCGCTCGGCCGCCTCGGCCGTATAGGGCGGGTCGGCCAGCGCGAGGTCGAAGGCGCCGGTCGCGAGCCGCCCGGCATACCGGAGCGCGTCGGCCTTGTACACCGTGGCGCGATCGGCGATGTCGAGCGCCTCGATGTTGGCGCGCAGCGCGGCGAGCGACGGCGGGTTGAGCTCGACGAACGTGGCCGACTCGGCCCCGCGGGACAGGGCTTCGAGGCCGAGGGCGCCGCTGCCGGCGTACAGGTCGAGCACCCGCGCTCCCGCGATCGTATCCCCCAGGATGCTCATCCAGGCTTCGCGCACCCGGTCGGCGGTGGGACGGACCCGGGCGTCACGCGGGACGACGAGACGCCGGCCACCGAACTCGCCGCCGACGATGCGCATGGCTAAGGACAAAACGGCGGGAGGGCGGAACGACGGAACGGAGCATCAGTTCCGTCCGTGGTCACACCGAATGCGGCGACAGCGCGCACAGCCTCGCCTGGAGTGTGCTTTGCCCGTTCCACTCGTTGCAGTCGAGCTTGAAGGCCACATCCACCAGTCCGTCGCCCAGCCAGGCCGCACGGTCGGCCCACTGGAACCCGATGACGGGGAGCCGCGTGGTGCCATCGTCGAGCATGCCCTTGAGATGGCCGTTGCCGACCCGGGTGCGCCCCGCGAAGCGTACGCCCCGCACGCCGAAGACCGGGCTGGCATTGCCCGAGCCGCACGGCTCCAGGTGCCGGCACAGCCGCTCGAGGTCGCGCGTGGCCTCGGACAGGCTGATCTCCAGGTCCACCCGCTGCTCGGGCCCCAGGTCGTCCGGGCGAAGCATCTCCCGTGCGATGGCGCCGAAACGCTCCCGGAACTCCTCCAGCCGGTCGCGCCGGATAGTCAATCCCGCCGCCATCTGGTGGCCGCCGAAACGCTCGAGCAGGTCGCCGCAGGACACGAGTGCGGCATGCAGGTCGAATCGCGAGATGCTCCGGCCTGAGCCCTTGCCGAGGTCGCCGTCGAACGCGATGAGGAACGTGGGACGGCCGTATCGCTCCACGACGCGTGACGCGACGATTCCGACCACGCCAGGATGCCAGTCATCGCCCACGAGGACGAAGCCCGCGGTGTGCTCGAGATCCATCTCCTGCTCGAGACGGCTGAGCACCTCGTCGAGGATGCGCTGATCGAGGGCCTGGCGCTCGATGTTGAGTCCGTCGAGCCGGCGGGCCAGCTCGTCGGCCTGGCGCTCGTCGTCGGTGATCAGCAGGCGCAGCCCGTCGTTCGCGTCGCCGATCCTGCCCGCCGCGTTGAGCCGGGGCCCGACCACGAAGCCGAGGTGGCCGGCGCGGAGCTCGCGCGCGGTGAGGCCGCCGGTGCGGAGGAGCGCCCGGATTCCGGGCCACCGCGAGTCGCTCAGGAGCTTGAGTCCGTGCTTGACGAGGATGCGGTTCTCGCCCACCAGGGGGACGACGTCGGCCACGGTAGCGAGGGCCACGTAGTCGAGCAGGTAGTACGGCAGATTGGGCGACAGGCCGAGGGCCGGCACGAGCGCCTGGACGAGCTTGAACGCGACGCCGGCGCCGCAGAGGTCGGTAGCGCCGGACGTATCATCGCGCCGCTGGGGATCGACCACCGCGAGTGCGGGAGGCAGCTCCGGTCCCGGCAGGTGGTGATCGGTGACGACGACGCCGATGCCGGCCGCCCGAGCCGCTCGCACCGTCTCCACCGCCGTGATGCCGCAGTCGCAGGTGAGGACGAGCGAGGCGCTGCCGCGCATGGCGGCCTCGAGCCCGGCGGGCCCGAAGTCGTACCCATCGCGCAGGCGGTGCGGCAGAAACGGGACGACGTCGGCGCCGGCCTCGTTGAGGGCGCGCGTGAGCAGCGCCGTGGCGCACTGGCCGTCCACGTCGTAGTCGCCGTGCACCATGATGGTGCCGCCGGCTTTGATGGTGGCGGTGATGGCGTCCACCGCCTCGGCCATGCCCGCCAGCCGGTAGGGATCGGACAGGCTGTCGAGCGGAGGCCGAAGATAGGCCCGCGCCGCGACTTCGGTGGAATGATTGCGCTGCACCAAGAGCCCGGCCAGGGCGTGCGGCAGCGACAGTGCCGACGCGAGCCGCTCCACCGTTTCGGGGTCGGGCCGCGGCGAGAGCACCCAGCGCAACAGCGGAGTGGGGTACGTGCTCACCATGAGAGGGTAACCAGTCGTCGGGTGATCATGCCGACCCGGCGATCTCGGGCGGGTACAGGATCGCGCCACAGCCCTCGCAGCCGTCGAGCACGGCACCGCTCTTGATCTGACTGCGGCGATTGAGTGGAATGGACGTATGACAGGCCCCGCAGGTTCCACCCACGAGCGGCACGACGACGTCGGCGGCCCGGGAGCGCCGGAGCCGGTCGTAGCGGTTGCGAAGCTGGCGGTCGATATGAGATGCGCTCTCCTCGCGCTGGCGAGCGGCGTCGTCCAGCTCGCGCTGGAGCGCGGCCCGTCGTTCGTCGAGGACGCGGCGGTCGGGCTTCTGGGACTCGGCGAGCGCGTCCACCCTCTTCTCTTCCTCCGCCACCTTCAGCTCGAGCGCTCCCACCGCCTCGGCGCTCCGGACCCACTCGGTCTCCTCCTTGGCCATCACTGAGCGGGCCAAATCCAGCTCCGCCATCAGGGTCGCCGCTTCCTTCGGGTTCCGGACGTGCTCCAGCCGTTGCTGGCGGCGCTCCTGAAGCACCCGGTAGCTCTCGACCCGCGCCTCCAGCTCGTCTCGCCGCCGGATGCCGTCCGCGACGGCGCGCCGGACGCTTTCCAGGATGTCACGTGCCTGCTGAAGAATCTGGTCGAGGCCGGCGAATTCGCCGTCCAGTGCCTCCATGCGCTGTCGAACATCGACGACTGCGGTGTCCCTGTGTTGCAGGTCGAGCAGTTTGACCAGATCAGCGTGCATCGAGTTTGCCTCTCCGAATCGAGCGTTTCAGCAGCTCCTCGGGAAACCGCGAGGAGATCTCGTGGACGAGCCGCCGCTGCTCGGCGACGAGCGCATCGAAGTCCGCCGTCGTGAGGGCGGCCGCGCGCTCGCGCTGGCGCCGATCGAGGGCGGCGAGCTGGCGTCTGAACGGACGGATCTCCAGTGTGCGACAGGCATCGGCATATGTGATATCGGGGTCGGGGGCGCCGTACTTCGGCTCGATGCTGTCGAGCCACGCCCACGCCCGTCTGGCACCCGGCGAGAGGTGCTCCAAGAATAGGCCGGGCTCCACCGTTTCGGGACTGGTGGTGAGCGCCTGGAAGACCTCGCGCAGCTCGGGCGTCTCGATCCACTCGGCGGGTACTTCCGAGGCCGCCCGCGCGCGCCATCCGGCATCCTTCATCAGTACCCTCAGCAGATCGCGCTCGGCGGCATCCACCCGCCGGCGAACGGCAGGCGGCCGGGACCGGGGCGGCTCGCCCCGCCCCATGGACTCGGGCGGGGGCGGCGTGTGGGCGGCGGGGAGACGCTGCGCCACCTGCTGCTGGAGCACCTCCCGACTCACGCCGGTCCGGTCGGAGACTTTCTTGAGATACAACTCGCGCATGATCGGGTCGGACGCGGCCCGGATGGTCGGGAGCAGCCGGTCGAGGGCTTCGCGCTGATGGTCCACCCCCTCGAACCACCCCCTCGTCTCCAGCAGCTGGATCTTCCGCTCGATCAGGTCCATCGCGTCATCGATGATCGGCTCGAGCGCCTCCGCCCCACCTGCCCTCACCAGCGTGTCGGGGTCCTCCCCTGGCGGCATCGTGGCCACCCGCACCCTGATCCCGTGACGCAGCAGCTCGTCGCCGGCCCTGAAAGTGGCCCGAAGGCCGGCCTGATCGCTGTCGTAGAGGAGGATCGCGGCGGGCGCGTACCGCTTGAGAAGCGCCGCCTGATCCGAGGTGAGCGACGTTCCGAGCGGCGCGACCACGTTCTCCACCCCGGCGAGCAGCAGCCGGAGCACGTCGAAGTACCCCTCGACGAGAACGATCGACTCCGCCATCCGGATGGGGCCCTTCGCCTGGTGGAGGTTGTAGAGCTGGCGCCCCTTGTGAAAGATCGGGCTCTCGGGCGAGTTGAGGTACTTGGGCTCGCCGGGGCCGAGGAGACGCCCGCCGAAACCGACGACCCGGCCTCGCAGGTCATGGATGGGAAACAACAGCCGCCCGCGGAAGCGGGGGACGACGGTCTTGTCGTCTCGCAGGGCCGCGAGGCCCGCTTCCAGCAGAACCTTCTGCTCGAGGCCCAGCTCCTTCATCGCCGTGAGGAAGGTCTTGCCCTGCGGCGCGTAGCCCAGCCCATGCAGAACCGCCGTCTCGACCGGCAGCTCGCGTCCCCCGAGATATTCTCGGGCGGCCTTCGCCTCGGCCGACTCCGCGAGCTGCCGGGTGAACCAGTCCTGCGCCACCGCCACCGCCCCGTACAGCGGCTCGTGCGGATCGGGACCCGTTTTGCCGGGCCGCTCGGGGATCACGATGCCCGCCCGACGCGCCACCTCGCGCACCGCCGACGGGTAGTCCATCCCGAGCCGCTTCATGAACCAGGTGAAGACATCACCCGATTCGTGGCAGACGAAGCAGTAGTAGCGGCCCTTCTTGGGAATGACGGCGAAGTTCCGGTGGGTACCGCCGTGGAAGGGGCAGGGACCGCGGTAGTCCGAACCGGTGCGCTTGAGCTCCACCGATTCCCCGATGATCGAGATCAGGTCGGCGCTATCGCGGACCTGCTCGATGGTCTCGTCGGGGATCATGCTCATTCGGAAAACTCCACGACCGTCACACCGCTTCCACCCTGGTTCCGTGGCGCGAAGGCGTAGCGCGCGATCCGGCGATCCTTGGAGACCACCCGGCGGACCCGCTCCCGCACCACCCCCGTTCCCATGCCGTGAATGATGCGGAGAAAAGGCTGCTCCGCCAACACCGCGGCGTCCACGGCCGCGACGGTTGCCATTTCCGCCTCGTCGCCGGTCATGCCGCGGAGGTCGATTTCGAGAGAGGGTGGCGAGGACGGCGAGGACGCGGCGGAGGGCGAGGACGGCGAGGAGGGCAAGGTAGCGGTCGGCGTCGCGTCGACCGGATCCACAACCATTTTCATGGCACCCATGCTCACCACGAGCTTCCGGTCGGCGCGAACCTCAACGACTTCCCCCGCACCACCGCTGGCCAGACGAACCCGGTCCCCGACATCGACCGACTTTGCCGTCTTCGCCGTCGTCGCCGCCCTTTCCGTCCTTTCCGCCTGGTCCGTCCTCTCCGTGATCTCCCGGATCCCTTCCTCCACCATCCGCCGGGCCTCGCGCGCCGCCGCGTCGTCGGCCGCCGCTCGCGCCGCGCCAAGCGCCGCTTGGACCAGCCGGCGGGCCTCCATCAGGTGGCTCTTCGCGAGCTGCCGCCCGGTCCGGTCCGCCTCCTTCTCCCGCCGCTTCAATTCCGATTCGCGCGCCGCCTGGGACTCTGCCTGTTGCTCGAGCCTGGCTCCCAGCGCATCGAGATCCACCCCCCGCGCCCCGGCCGCCTCCTGGGCGGCGCGAAGCTCCCGCTGCCGCTCCTCGACCGACGCGAGCAGGACGTCGAGGCTGCGCTCGGCGTCGGGCACCCTGGACTCGGCGTCCGCCAGGATATCGCCGGCCACGCCGAGCCGGCGGGCGATAGCGAGCCCGTATGAGCGCCCCGGCACACCTTTGAGGAACCGGTAGGTAGGTGTGAGCGTCGCGGCGTCGAACTGCAGCGAGGCGTTCACCACACCTGGCGTCTGACTGGCGAGGTTCTTGAGCGTCCCCAGGTGCGTCGTCGCGAGAGTGATGCTGCCCCTGGTGCTGAGCGAGACGAGCGCCGCGGCGGCAAGCGCGGCGCCCTCGGCCGGATCGGTGCCGCTCCCCACCTCGTCCAGCAGGACGAGCGTGGCGTCGTCCGCATGGTCGAGCACGCGCCGAAGCATGCGGACGTGGGCGCTGAACGTCGAGAGGCTCGCCGCGATGGACTGCCGGTCGCCGATGTCGGCGTAGAAGCGGCGGAAGATGGGGAGCGCGCTCCCCGTACCGACCGGCGGAACGATCCCGCTCTGCGCCAGGGCCGCGGCGAGCCCCACCGCCTTGAGCAGCACGGTTTTCCCGCCCGTGTTGGGGCCGCTGACGAGCAGGGTCCGTTCGTCGGGTCCCAACTCGAGGTCGAACGGAACGACCGGCTCGCTGCCGCTCAGGAGCAGCGGGTGACGTCCGTGAACGATCGTGACTGATGACGGAGCTGGATTCGTATCCGGTACCTCGCCCGCCACGGCGACCGCGTAGCGCGCGCGGGCCACGAGATCGTCCACCGCCACGCACATCTCGACCAGCTCGAGGATGGCCGGCAGCTCCGGGCGGAGCAGCTCGCTCAGCTCGCGGAGAACGCGAAGGGTCTCCCGCTCCTCCTCCACCTCGGCCTGTCGGAGCGCGTTGCCGAGCTCGATGGCCTCCGACGGCTCGATGAAGAGTGTCCCTGCACTGCCGGACTCGTCGTGGATGATGCCTTGCGGACGACTGCGGGAATCCCGGCGAACCGGAATGACGTAGCGACCGCCGCGCACCGTGACACCGGCATCGGTGGGCGCGGCGCCGGCATCGAGGCCGCGAAGCAGCGACTCGAGCTTCCGGAGGAGCCGCTGGCGGGCGGCGTGAACCTCGCGACGAGCGGCGGCGAGTCGCGGGCTGGCAGTATCGAGCACCACGCCGTCGGGATCGACCGATTGTTCCAGCCGGCGCTCGGTGCGGGTGTCGAGCGCCGGGCGGTCGAGGGCTGCGGCAAGCGGCGCCTGCTCGGCGACGCGGCGGAGATCGAGATGCACCTGGCGGGCCGCGACCAGCACGCGGTGGAGCGCCGCCAGCTCGTGACCCTCGAGCACGCTCCCCTCGATCCGCAGCCGTCCCAGCGCGCGGGTGACGTCGGGAATCGGCTCGGCGAGCAGCCGGTCGCCGCGCCGGAGGAGGCAGGCGACCTCACCCGCCCGCGCGAGCTCGCCGGCGATCCAGCCGGCATCGGCCGTGGGCCGGCGTGACAGCACCCGCGCCCGTCCGAGCGGACCGGCCGTGTGCGCCGCCACCAGCGCGAGCACCGGCGCGAACTCGATCGTGTCGAGCGCGTCCGCGCAGTCCTGGTCCGGCAAAGGAGACGGGGTGCCGCCCTGAAGATGGGCCGACACCCCGTCAGTCGAGAAGGAGTCTGCGTCCGACATCACCCCGCCTGCAGCTCCTCGCGCACGATCTGGTTGATCACTTTGCCGTCGGCCTTCCCTTTGAAGCGCGGCATCACCTGTCCCATCACTTTCCCGACATCCTTCGCGCCGCCACCGATGGCGGCTCGCACCGCCGCGCGAATCTCTTCCGGGTCGACCGCCGGCGGGAGGAACTCTTCCAGCACGGCGATCTGGGCCTGCTCCATGTCGGCCAGATCCTGCCGGCCGCCCGCCGTGTACTGGTCGATCGCCTCCCGGCGGATCTTGATGCCCTTGCGTACTACCTCGAGAACCTCGTCATCGGTGGCGGGGCGCCGGAGATCGATCTCACGGTTCTTGAGGTTGGCGATGATCGTGCCGAGGACGAGGGTGCGCTCTTTCTGCTGCCCCTTGCGAGCCGCGTTCATCGCGGCCCGCAGGGATTCGGCAATGCTAGGCCCTGGGGACACGGGGCCCGCGGCGGTTCTTGCGGACGGCGGCGTTCATCTTCCGCTTTCTCTTTTCGCTCGGCTTCTCGAAGTGACGGTGCTTGCGAAGATCCGAGAGGATGCCGGCCTTCTCGCATTTCTTCTTGAACCGCTTCAGAGCCCGCTCGAAGCTTTCGTCATCGTGGATGATGACTTCAGGCATTCGCTGTCTCACCCCTCTCCGGCCCATGTGGGCGTAAATGGTATAGAGACGGGAATTTAGGCGAGCCGGAGTGGGGATGCAAGCAGGGCGGAAGGGCAAAGGCGAAAGGGCGAAAGGGCGAAAGGATGCACGCGAATCAGACAGGAGGAGGCTCATCATGCTTGGTCCGCATGACAGCTTCCTTTCGCCTTTTCGCCTTTTCGCCTTTTCGCCTTTTCGACCTTTCACCGTTCCGCCCTTCATCACCCCGGCGGCCACCCCATCCGTCGCCCGCCCAGCAGATGCAGATGCAGATGATCCACGCTCTGCCCCGCGTCCGGGCCCGTGTTGGTCACGATACGATACCCTCCCGCATCGAGTCCGAGCTCCGTCGCCAGCTCCGCCGTAAACGCCAGGAGCCGTCCCAGCATCCGATCGCCCTCCGGACCGGTCGCGTTGCGGACAGCCGGATAATGCTGCACCGGTATGACGAGCACGTGGGTCGGCGCCTGCGGATTGATGTCCTTGAAGGCCACCGCGTCGGATGACCGCTTCACCGGCGTGACCGGCACCTCGCCCGCGGCAATCTTGCAGAACAGGCAATCAGCCATCGCGTTCCCCTCCCCGGAGCCGTGCGGCAATCACCGCGCCCACCGCCACGACCGCGGCGGTCTCGAACCTCAGCGTGTGCGCGCCGAGCGTCACCGGATGATAACCGGCCGCCATCACCCGCTCCCGCTCGTCCTGCGTGAGTCCACCCTCCGGGCCGACGATGACCGCGACCGGCTCGTTGCGGAGCGTGTCCGGCGGCAACTCGCCCGCGGCGTCCGCGAGCCACCGCACGCCCGGCGAATCATGCTCCAGAAACCGGGCCAACTCGACCGGCTCCTCGACACGCACCGCCCACGGCGCGCCAGACTGCTTGATAGCCTCGAGCGCCTGCCGCCGCAGCTTCTCGAGATGGTGCCCGCGGAGCTTCGTGGCGACACCGGCGGTGCGGGCGGTCTCGAGCGGGACCACTGAAGTGACGCCCAGCTCGGAAGCCTTTTCGACGAGCCAGCCGAACCGATCGCGGTCTCCGGCTCCGGCGGCCAGAACGAGCGGAGCGGGTGGAGCGGCCGTGTCGGCTTGCTCGATCTCGACGAGCCATGCGTCGCCCCGGCGCCGCAGGCGACCACCCCCGACCAGGCCTGCCCCGTCGCGAACCGTCACCGCGTCGTCGGCTTGTACCCGTCGCACACGCAGATGATGGGCTTCGTCGTCGTCGAGGACGCAGGTGGCCCCGACGATTCCCGCGCCGGGCCGCACCAGCACGGTGCTCACCCGAGCCTCGCCGCCACCGCCCACCACCCCGCGTCCACCACGTCGTCGCACTCCCGCAAGCGCGTGCCCCCGAGCGCGTCGCGGAACAGCGCCGCCTCGGCCTCCTCCATTCCCGAGAAGATGGCGACGCCGCCCGGTCGCAGGGCCGCGACGATCGTCGGCAGCAACTGCGTGTTGACCGTACGCAAGATATTGGAGAGGAGGAGGTCTACCGGACCAAGCAGGGGAGCGAGATCGGCCGCGTCGCCGTCGAGAAATTCGACCCGCGTCCCCACGCCGTTTCGATCAGCGTTCCGCCGGGCGACGGGATTGACCTCGGGATCGTTCTCGATGCCGGCCGCCCGCGCCGCGCCGAGCTTGAGCGCGGCGATCGAGAGAATGCCGCTGCCGCTGCCGAGGTCCAGCACCGTGTCGCCGGGGCGCACATGGCGATCGAGCAGGGCGAGCGCGGCGCGGGTGGATCCGTGCTCGCCGCTGCCGAAGGCGCTCTCCGGGTCGAGGACCACCGCGTGTTGGTCTCCTGAGCGCGCATCGGCGATCCAGGTGGGAACCACGGTCAGCCGCCCGATGCGCCGGGGGCCCAGTCCTTCACGCCAGTGCACCGACCAGTCCACCGGCTCGATCGGCCGGAGACTCGTCTGGGGCGGGGTCTCCTCGGCGCAAGCAAGCTCGGCGATCAGCGCGTCCGCGGCGGCTTCATCGGGCGCGAAGGTGACGAGCGTCCCGTCGTCCCGCTCCTCCACCGCCTGTCCCGTCTTCGCCACCAGCCACGCCCCGACCTGCTCCCGGCGATGTGGCGCCGTTCGCACGTCGATGGCCCACCAGGTCATGCGCCGAGGGCTTCCTTGAGCTTGGACCAGAATCCGGGTGAGCGGCGGGGCGGCTCGCCTTCGAGCTTGGCGAGCTCGCGGAAAATCCGTTCCTGCTCTTCGCTGAGACGCTCGGGCGTCCAGACATGCACCCTGATGAGCAGATCGCCCTTGCCGCTCTGTCCCAGGACGGGCAGACCGCGCTGCTTGAGCCGGACCACGGTTTCGGGCTGGGTGCCGGACGGGAGCTTCACCTGCTCGACGCCGTACGGCGTGGGCACATCGAACTCGCCGCCGAGCGCCGCCTGGGAGAACGACACGGGCAGGTCGAAGATCAGGTCGTCGCCCTGTCGCTCGAACCGCTCGTCGTCCTTGATGTCGAGCATCACGAGCAGATCGCCTGCCGGTCCGTTTCGCGGCCCGGCGGCACCCTGCCCTCGAAGCGTGAGATAGTTGTTGCCGGACACGCCGGCCGGGATCTCGACGACGACGCTGCGCTCTCCACGCACCCGCCCTTCGCCCCGGCACACCTCGCAGACCTGTGTGACGACGCTCCCTTCGCCCAGGCAGGTGGGACACGGCGACACCGAGACGAACTGGCCGAATACGCTGCGGGCCGCCCGCCGGACTTCGCCGCTCCCGTTGCACGTCGTGCAGGATGTCGGACGCGTGCCGGCCTTGGCGCCGCTGCCTCCACACGTCTCGCAGCGCTCCAGGGCCTTGAACCGCACCGTCTTCTTCACGCCGGTGGCCACGTCCGTGAGTGCGAGCCGCACGGTGACGCGCACGTCCTGGCCCCGGCGAGCGTCCTGCCGGCCGCCGCCGAAGATGGATTCGAAGCCGCTCATGCCGCCGAAGTCGCGCATGAAGATGTTGAGCGCTTCGGACAGGTCCACGTGATGGAATCCGAACCCGCCCCCGGCCGCGCCACCGACGCCCGCCTTGCCGTAGCGGTCGTACGCCGCGCGCCGCTGGGGGTCCCTGAGGACCTCGTAGGCTTCGGTGATCTCCTTGAACTTCGCCTCGGCATCCGGCGACTGGTTGCGGTCCGGATGGTATTCCATGGCGAGCTTCCGATAGGCCTTCTTGATCTCGCTCTCGGAGGCGGTGCGTTCCACGTCGAGCAGGATGTAGTAATCGCTCACTCCAACAGCCCCTCCACCAGACGGCTGGTGTGCTCCACCAGTCCGATGATTTTGTCGTACGGCATCCGGGTCGGCCCCATCACGCCGATGAGGCCTCGCAAGCCACCGGCCCTGTACGAGGCGGTGACCAGCGTGAAGTCACTGAGCCGAGAATCCGGGTTCTCGCCGCCGATCGTCACCGAGATCCCCGACTGCCTCCGCGACGCGAGGGCTTCCCGGAGCAGGTCCCGGCCCTCCGTCAGCCGCAGCAGATCGCGCATCCGGGTGTTGGACGCGAACTCCGGCTGATCGGCGAGCATCTGCGCGCTGCCGAGCAGCACGGCGTTGTGATCGTCCGCCAGCCCGAAGATCTCCTCGCGCTCGGCGATGAAGATGTTGAGCAGCTCCCACCCCCCGGTCTGGCCCCCCACGTCACGCAGCCGCTCGGGCAACGTGTTTCGGATGGTGAGCAGGGTGAGCCCCGACAGCCGCTCGTTCATCACTCTCGCCACGTCGAAGACCGACTCGGCGGAGATCCTGGCGGGCACCTCCACGAAGATGGTGCGGACGATGCCGCTGCGGAGGTTGAATACGAGCAGCAGCCGCTCCGACGACACCTGCACCAGCTCGAGCCGCTCCAGCACCATCTCGTCGAGCGCCGGTCCGACTGCCACCCCCAGCTCCTGGGTCAGCACACCCAACACCTGGGCGGCGCGGCGCAGGATCTCGTCCACGATGTTCCGCGACCCCGTGATCTCGGCGTGCAGGGTGCTCCTGGCCTCGTCCGAGAGCGGCGCCAGCCGCATGATCTCGTTGACGTAGACCCGGTACGCGCGATCCGTGGGGATCCGCCCGGCCGAGGTATGGGGATGGAACAGGTACCCCTTTTCCTCCAGCTCGCTCATCGTGTTGCGGATGGTGGCCGGTGACACGCCGAGCCCATACCGGCGGGCAATAGTCTGGCTCCCGGCCGGCTCCGCGGTCTCGATGTAGGTCTGGACGACCGCCTCGAGCACCCGCAGCTCCCGCTCGGTCAACTGTTCTGGCGACGGCATAATCAGGAAAGATATTGACTTACGGGGCCTACCTCAACCGATCGATGCGACCAGTGCATCGAGGCGGAGCCACCCCTCCGCTGTGAGGACGATGCGCCCCCCCTCGGTGCGGGCCCATCCCTCGGCGGCCCATCGGGTTCGGGCCCCTTCGGGGAGCCGGGAGGCGGACAGGCCCATGGTGGTGCGGAGCCCAAGGTAGGCCTCCTCCAGCGCCACCTGGCCCGCGTCCAGTTGCTCCTGGCCGGCCGTGAGGGGGTGTCCGGCCGTGGCGGCGTCGTGGTAAGCCCGCCACTCCCGGATGTTCCAGGACCGCCAGGGACCGAAGCCGCTATGGGCGGACGGACCGAGGCCAATGAACGAGGCCCGGCACCAATAGGCGGAATTGTGGCGGCCCCGGCGGCCAGACCTCCCGGCATTCGACACCTCGTAGTGATCGTACCCGGCGCTGGTGAGTGCCCGATGCGCGGCGAGATACTCCGAGGCGTAGCTGGCGTCGTCCACCGGGGTCAGCCGTCCCGACGCACTCCAGCGGCCGACCGGCGTGTGCTCTTCGATGGTCAGCCCATAGAGCGAGAGGTGCTCGGGGTCGAGGGCGAGCGCCCGCTCGAGGTCGAGGGCCCAATCGCGCTCGAGAGCCGCGGGGAGGCCGAAGATCAGGTCGAGCGATATCTCGGGCATACCGGCGGCGCGAGCGGTATCCACGGCGGCCGGGATCTGAAACTCGGTGTGGGTGCGGTGCATCCACGTCAGCACCTTCGGATCGAAAGACTGGGCGCCGAGGGAGATGCGGTTGATGCCCGCCCCGCACCATGCCGCCGCCGCATCGGCGGTCACGTCGTCCGGGTTGGCCTCGAGAGTGATTTCGGCGTCCGGCTCGATCGGGCGATCGGCCCGGATGGATTCCAGGATGCGCGCGATGCCCGAAGGATCGAGCCGCGACGGGGTACCGCCGCCGAAGTACACCGTCGCGATACCGGGGGAATCGTCCCACGCCGGATGCGTCTGCCAGTGGCGCCATTCGTGGAGAACATCGGCCACGAACTCGTGCGACGGCACGCGCCGCCGCACGGCGATGGCGAAGTCGCAGTAGCTGCAGCGACGGGCGCAGAAGGGGACGTGGACATAGAGGTGCACGGGGGAAATGTAGGCGACATCGGGTCTGCACTCCGGCCGTGCTGACGAGCATCGCCACGCGGGGCGCTCACCGGCCCGCCCTCCGGAACCATCTCCCCGGTAGCTGCTCCACGACTCCCGCGATTTCGAGGGTGCAAAGCAGCGCCAGCACTCCGCTCACCTGTTGTCCCGCCCGAGCGGCCAGCTCATCGAGGTGCATGCCGGTCGCGTCGAGCAGCTGCGCCACGGCCCGCTCCTCGGCCGACAGCGTAGCCGGCAGATCGCGCGGGTGCTCCTTGACGCTCGTCCCGAGATCGCGCACGGCCTCGGGATAATGCTGGAGCAGGTCTGCCGGCTCGAGATACGGCGTGGCGCCGTCCCGGATGAGACGGTTGGCGCCCACCGATACGGTGCTCGTGATCGGTCCCGGCACGGCCAGGACGTCCTTCCCTTGCTCCAGCGCGGTGCCGGCCGTAATCAGCGCACCCGAGCCAACGGCCGCTTCGACCACCACCGTGACCCGAGCGAGCCCGCTGATGAGCCGATTGCGCCGCGGAAAGCTGCCGGCGTGAGGCCGTTCGCCCGGCGGAAACTCGCTCAGGAGCAACCCACGGTCTGCCACCTGATCGTACAGCGCGCGGTTGGCGGCTGGGTACACCACGCCCAGGCCGTTGCCGAGCACGCCGACGGTGTCGCCGCCGATGTCGAGCGCCGCGGCATGCGCCCTGGCGTCGAGCCCGCGGGCCATGCCGCTCACCACCACGATGCCGGCCCACGCTGCCTCCCGCGCGATCGACCTGCACACCTCGGCGCCATACGGTGTGTGGTCACGGCTCCCCACGATCGCAACAGCGGGCCGTTCGAGCAGGGACAGGTTGCCGAGCGCGAAGACGACCGGAGGGGGGTCGGGTATGAGGCCGAGGGCGGGCGGAAAGCCCTGATCACCGGGGATGAGAATCGTCGCTTCCATGCGATCGGCAGTGTCGATCAGCTTCCTGCCGACCTCGAGCGGGGTCGACTTCAGGGCCGACACGAAGGCGTGGGAACAACCGGGCAAGGTGCGTAAAACTGCGAACGGCGCCCGAAAGGCGCCGAGTGGTGAGTCGAAGTTGGAGAGAAGAGTCTGGAGCCGGACGGCGCCCAGGCCGGGGACCTGGGTAAGCGCCAGGTAGGCGACGCGTTGATCGTCCATCTACTCGCTGTCCATGAACTCCCAGTATCCGGGAATCTGGGCGACATCGGCCGAGGCCGCCGCGTGCTCCGAGGCCTTGGCGCGCTCGACGAGCTTCCAAAGAAACTCCTTCAGCTCCTCGACACCCGTGCCAGCCACGCTCGAGATGGCGAGTGTGCCCGCCGACTCCGGGGCCTCGAGCCGCGGAACCGAGGTGCCGATCGGAGGAATGTCGCGCTTGGTGAGCAGCACGATGTGCTCCCGGGCGGCGAGCTGCGGGCTGTAGGCTCGGACCTCCGCCCGCAGTCGCTCGTACACCACCTGGGGATCGGGACTCTCGAGCGAGACCATGAACGCGAGCACCCGGGTGCGCTCCACGTGCTGCAGGAAGCGAAGCCCGAGTCCCTTGCCTTCGTGCGCGCCCTCGATGATGCCCGGGATGTCCGCGAGGACGAACGTGCGATGATCGGACAGGGGCACCACGCCGAGGTTGGGCTCGAGCGTGGTAAACGGATAGTCCGCGATCTTGGGCCGGGCCGCCGAGACGACGGAGAGGAGGGTGCTCTTGCCGGCGTTGGGCTCGCCCACGAGGCCGACGTCGGCGATGAGCTTGAGCACCAGCTCGATCCGGCGGTCTTCGCCCTCTTCGCCCGGCTCCCACTCGCGCGGCGCTTGATGGGTCGAGGTGGCGAACCGCGCGTTGCCCCGTCCGCCGCGGCCGCCGCGGGCCACGCGCAGCGTATCGCCGGGCTGGAGGACCTCACCGATGCGTTCGCCGGTGTCCGCGTCGAGGACCAGCGTACCGGGAGGAACCGGGAGATAGACATCGGAGGTGGAGGCGCCCGTTTGGGTTTTGCCCTTGCCGTGCTCGCCGCGCTCCGCCTTCCACTCGGTGCGGTATCGGTAGTCGAGGAGGGTGGCGAGATTCGGGTCGGCGCGGACGAACACGCTGCCGCCGTGGCCGCCATCCCCACCGTCGGGCCCGCCCTTGGGCCGGTACTTGAAGCGCGCGAAGGAGCTGGCTCCCGAGCCGCCGGTACCGCCCACCACGCGCACCACCGCACGATCGATGAACATCAGTTACCCGGCGACCATCCCTCGCGCACGGTGCGCCAGAGCTCCTTGATCTTTTTCCATTGGTCGAAGGACAGCAGCGGGTTGACGATCGAGAGGACGCCTTCGATCTGCCCGAACGAGGCCCCGGCGTTGAGCGCGCCGCGCAGGTGGGAGTGCAGCTGTTTGGGGGCCTCGAGTATTGCCGTCTGCGCCACCGTGCACAGCTCGCGCCGCATGAGATCGAGCCCCGGGCGCCCCAGCGTGCGCCCATAGCCTTCGGTGATCATCCACGAATCGATGGCGGGATGGAGCGTGCGCACGCTGTCCCGGAGCTTCCGATAGTTCTCGCCGTAGACGATGGCGCACACCTCTTCTCCCTGCCGGGTCCATTCCGGGGCGCGGCCGTAGTCCTGGCCTTCGTCGGTATCGGGAGCGACGACGCCGCTGAACCTGCGCCACACGCCGAACGCGATGAGGGCACGGGGGTACCCCACCATGAGCACCGATTGCAGGAGCAGCTCCTCCACCCAGGCCGGCGGCACCTGCGAGGCGCGCAGAGGCCCGACACGCTCCCGCATTTCCGGCTCATACCCTTGCGCGATGGCCGCCGCGAAGCGGACGAGATCGCGGGTTTGTGGGTCGAGACTATCCTGCTTCGCCATGTGCATCATATCCCGGTAAGGAAAGACCAGTGTATCGCATTGCCACGATACGTATCCACGACCCGCGACCTGTGACCCGCGACCTGTAATCTGCGACCCGAAGATAGCGGCTTACTTCCGCCGCCGCCTCTTCATACCTTACACGCCGATGCTCGCCCCGATTCGAGTCGTCATCGCGGCCGGTCTCCTCGTCGCGCTCGTGCCGGTGCGTGGCTCGGCGCAGGCCTCGCCCTACATCCCTCTCGACGATCCCCGGCTCCCGCTGCTGGAGCATCTCATCGCCCGCGGCGATGTCGACGATCCCTCGCCGATGATCCGTCCCTTCCGCCGCGCCGATGCCGTGCGGGTGCTTGCCGCCGCCGACTCGGCCGGTGCGTCGCGGCTGCTCCAGTCCCTCCGCCAGGAGCTCGAGGATCCCGCCGACCAGAACAGTTGGCGCGTCGCCGGTCGCGCGGGTGGGCAGGCCTACAGTCATGTCCGCCGCGACCTGCTCCACCCGCTCGGCCCGGACGGCGTGCGACCCTATGCCGATCTCACCGGTGAAGCAATGTTCGGTCCGTTTGCACTCGTAAGCCGGCCGGCCGCCGAGCCGCGGATCGTGGACGATCCGGAGTGGCCGGGCCGCCGCGACCTGACCCTGGCCTGGAGAATGGTCGAGGCCTACGCCAGCGCGCAGTTCAAGTACGGCAGCGTGTTCTACGGGCAGATGGACCGCAACTGGGGCCCCGCCGGCATCGCGGGCATCGGCCTCAGCAACTACGGCTACTCCGAAGTCGAGTCCGGCTTCGACCTGGGCACGCGCACCCTCCGCCTCTACGCCCTGGCGCGCCCGCTCCAGGATGAAGACTCGCTCGGCAACCGGGTGCACCGCTATTTCTTCGCCCACCGTCTGGGGCTCCAGTTGTCACGCCGGTTGAACCTCGGTCTCTGGGAGACCGCGGTGCTGGCCGGCGTGGACCGCGAGTTCGACGGGCGGTTCCGCAATCCGCTGAGCCTGCTCCTGCTGGCGGACCAGTTCGGCCTCGGGCTCGACGGCAACGTGATGGTGGGCCTCGATGCGTCGTGGCGCCTCACGGGACGCACGACGGTCCAGGCCCAGCTTGGACTCGACGACCTGCAGTACGAGCAGACCTCGGGCCCCGACCGCTACCCCAACCGCTGGGCCTTCACGCTCGCGGTGTCGGGCCCCCTCGGCGCCCGGCTCGGCTGGCGGGCGCTGTATACTCAGGCGTCCAGTCTCGCGTTCCGGACCACCAATCCGTTCGAGAATCTCACGGACGCCGGGGTGGGGATCGGACGCAACTTCGCCGACCAGGACCAGACGACGGTGACGGTGACGGTCCCGTACCGCGTCTCGTGGCTCCTGACGCCCGAGCTGACGCTCCTGCGGCAGGGCGAGGGCCGCCTCGACGCTCCTTTTCCCGCACCTACCGAGGCCGGGGCGACGCCGCAGCTGTTCATCGGCGTGGTCGAGCGGACGTGGCGCGCCGCGCTCGGGATCAGCGGGCGACAGGGGCCGCTCGATCTCACGGCCAACGCGGGGTTCCATCACGTGGTGAACGCCGATCACATCGAGGGACGCACGGTCAACCGTTTCGAGGGGCGGCTGCAGGCCACCGTGGGAATCGGCCGCCGTGGAGTGCTGCAATGAGACAGCCCCCCGCTCCGCTGACCCGCGACCGCATGCTCCACCTGATCCAGCGGATGACGACCAGCCGCGTCGCGGTGGTCGGCGACATCATCCTCGACCGCTATCTCGTCGGCGACACGGAGCGACTCTCGCCCGAAGCACCGGTGCCGGTGGTGACCGTGCGCGAGCGGAAGGATGCGCTGGGCGGCGCCGCCAACGTCGCGGCCAACGTCGCCGCGCTGGGCGCCACCTGTCTCCTGGTGGGCAACGTGGGCGACGATACCGACGGTGCCGCCCTGCGGCAGGGCCTGGCGCTGGCCCGGCTCGATGACCGGTTCGTCGTCACCATCGCCGGGCGGCCGACCACGTCGAAGACCCGCATCATCGCGCGCTCGCAGCAGGTCGTGCGCATCGACGACGAGGTGGATACCCTGCTCGAGGGTCCCGACCAGGCGCGGCTCATCCGGGTGGCGCGCGAAGCGCTGGCCGATGCGGACGCGCTCCTCCTCGAGGATTACAACAAGGGCGCGCTCGCACCGACGCTGATCTCGGCGGTGATGGAGGTCGCCAAGCGCCGCGGCATCCCGGTCGTGGTCGACCCCAAGTTCCGCCAGTTCTTCGAGTATGCCGGCGCCACCGTCTTCAAGCCCAACCGGCGGGAGCTCGAGTCGGCGCTGGGCGCGGCGGTCGATCTCCAGAACGGCAACGCGCTCCCGTCGGTGCTCACGCGTCTCCAGGCCGACAACCTGCTGGTGACGCTCGGCGCCGAAGGCATGGTGCTGGTCATGAAGGACGGGAGCATCACCCACATCCCGAGCATCGCGCGGCAGATCTACGACGTGAGCGGCGCGGGGGACACCGTCACCGCCTGGATGGGATCGGCGCTCGCGGCCGGCGCGTCGGTGCGCGAGGCGGCGCAGATCGCGAACTTCGCGGCGGGGGTGGAGGTCGGAAAGGCGGGGGTTGCGACGGTGTCGCCGGAAGAGGTTCTGGCGGTGCACGAGGAGCGGTACGATCAGATCGGGCGGCTACGGCGGGGGGGACTGATCTGAGGCGCTAGCCCACGGTCTCCAGCCGGTCACCGATGGATGTCCCGAAGGCCAGCCAGACGCGCCAGGTTTCCCGCGTGCGATAGATGTGCTTGCGGAGGGCCCGGACGCCGGCAGCGAACGCGGGCGCGAGCTCGACGACCCCGGCATCGGCCATCCGCCGCCGAAGGAGATCGGCGCACTCCTGCAGCGCCACCTCCGCCAGCTTTTCCTTGCGCCAGGAGTTCCGCGCCGACACGCCGGACAGGTGGAGGAACCCGAGCAGGTCCCGCCGGGTCCACGCCGACACCCATCCCCACAGGTTTTCCGCCGGCATGAAGAGGCCGGTGGCGACGATGCGCCGCACCGAGTCGGCCACGTCGAGCCCCCGCTTGCGGGTCTCGTAGCGGCTGAGGCTGGCGAGAGTCTTGGGGACGCGGGTGTCGGCGCTCAGATGGCGGAGCGCGTCCACCGCGTGGGCCCGCGAGCCGAGCGGCAGATCGGCGAGGATGGCGATGAGACGCCGCAGGTCTGGATCGTCGGGCAGCTCGAGCGCGCGGAGCGTCCCGCCCTGCAGCTGAGGCCACGACGCCCAGAAGCTCATCTCGTTGGCCATGTCGCGCACGAAGAGGTTGCGGCCCTCGACCAGAACCTCGGGGTCCTGCAACCGGAACGAGTGCGGCGCCATGATGGCGGCCATGAAGTCGGCCGCCTCGCCCGTCATGATGAATCCGCTGAACCCCTCGTGCACCGCGAGCATGACCAGGGCGACGCGAAGGTCGAGGTAGGCCTCGTCACTACCGTCACGCAGGTGGCGCGAGAGCGGCGCGTCCACGATGGCCGCGGCGAGACGGCGATAGTGTTGGATCACGTCGTCCCGGGAGCCGCCGAGGCCGGGGTTGGCCTCGCGCACCACGGCGAGGTACGCGCCGACGGCGTCCACGTCGTTGGCGCTGATGCGCGCGCGGAGCCAAGGCGAGTAATCGACGCACGGGACGCAGCTGGTCGGGGTATGCGTCCGCGAGAGGCAGGGATGCTCGGGATGACCGAGCCCGGCGGCATAGGCCACCAGGTCGGCTCCCTCCCGCTCGGGGTCACTCGGCGTCGTGGAGATGTGGCTGATCGTCTGGGCTATCGCCATTCGGTCTCAGGGCCGTGGTTTCGTCCACCCGGTCAGCATCCAGGCACCCGATAATGTTCCGTGTGAATTGGCAACTCGGCAAGACCTGGCCAACGGAACCTTCGGGGGACCCGCGGGGGGTACCAGCCGGGAGCGTCATGGGCGATGAGGGACTTGAACCCCCGACCTCGCGCATGTGAGGCGCGCGCTCTAACCAGCTGAGCTAATCGCCCGGTACTCGGGAGCGGGATTCTACTAGGTCGGGGGGAGAGGGGCAAGCGCGTCACAGCGCTGAAAGTACCGATTCCGCCCAATGTGTCGCATCGGCGCATCAGGCGACAATGGGCCCTCCTGGATTCGAACCAGGGACCGACGGATTATGAGTCCGCTGCTCTAACCACCTGAGCTAAGGGCCCGGCGCGCGAAACATGCGGGAGAGGCCACGCCCCGACAAGGCATCGCGGAGGCAGAGCAGCGGAGTCGTCCGTCCGCGCACGCTCACATCGGACCGACGACCTGCACCGGCAGCGGATACTGTCCGGCGGGAACGACGCCGACCTGCCCGATGGCATTCGAGCCCCAGCAATAGCCTCGGTCGTCGGGCGTCACGGCGCACGTGTGCTGAACCCCGGCACTCACCTGCGCGAGCGTCAGACCGCCTCCCACCGCCACCGGCTTGAGGCGCATCGTCATCGTCCCGTCCCCGAGCTGGCCGTCGGCGTTCCAGCCCCAGCAGAAGCCCTTGCCCGCGAGGGTCACGCCGCACGCGTGCTCCCAGCCCGCGTTCACGTGGTCGAACTTGCGCGAGCCCGAGACCGGCGCCGGTTGCAGGCGGGCGGACGCAGTAGTCCCGTCGCCCAGCTGGCCATGCCCCCCATACCCCCAGCAATAAGCCTTGTGCGAAGTAGTCACGCCGCAGGTGAAGGCGTTGCCCGCGTCGATCTGTTCGAACCGAAGCCCACCCGCCACGGCGCTGGGACTCAGTCGGACGCCGCCTTTGGTCCCGTCGCCCACCTCTCCATTGCCGTTGTTGCCCCAGCAGTAGGCCAGGTCGTTGGTGGTGACGCCGCAGGTGTGGGCGCCGCCGCCGCTCAACTGGAGCCAGTGATGTCCGCCGAGCACCTTTGCCGGCGTGAGCCGCTGCGTGTTGCTGCCCTCGCCGAGCCGGCCGGGAGCGCCCCAGCAGAAGGCCACGTCATTGGTAGTGATGGCGCAGGTGTGGACCGCTCCGGCCCGGATCTGCCGGTAGGCACGTCCCCCGGCAACCAGACGGGGCGTCAGGCGGTTGGTGGTGGACCCGTCGCCGAGCTGCCCGGAGCCGTTGTAGCCCCAGCAGTAGGCTCGGTTGTCCATGGTCACGCCGCACGAGTGGTCGTACCCCACATTGACGTGCTTGAAGCGGAGCCCGCCCTGAACGGGGACCGGGAGGAAATGGTCGGTCGTCGTGCCGTCGCCGAGCTCGCCGGCCCAGTTGAAGCCCCAGCAGTAGGCCAGGTCGTCGCTGGTGACGCCGCACGTGTGCCGGCCGCCGGCGCTCACCTGGCGGAACTTGAGCGCCGAGGCGGCGGCGGAGGCGACCGCCGGTGTCGGCTGCGGCTCCAGAGGCGAATCGTCCCGACAGGCCCCGGCGGTTGCCAGCAGGACCAGGAACGGCCACGGGCGTGCGTGCATGAGATGTACCTCGGTTGAGGGCACTGGCTCATCGCTCCTTGACTACAGTAGCCTGGCCGAGCGGCGTCAAGCCGACGTCAAGTGGACCGTTCCCGGCCCTTCCGCACGCGGCACGGCGCCGCTACGCTCCCCCCATGCCGTCTTATGGCGACTACCTGAAGATCGACGAGCTGCTCGCGCTCCAGAAGCCCGCGTCCGCGGGCCCGGAGCACGACGAGATGCTCTTCATCGTCATCCATCAGGTGTACGAGCTGTGGTTCAAGGAGATTTTGCACGAGCTGGGCTACCTCGAAGGGCTCCTCGGCCGCCACGACGGCACCCGCGCGCGCCACACTCTCAAGCGCATCCTGACGATCCTCAAGGTGATGGTCGCCCAGCTCGACATCCTCGAGACCATGACCCCGCTCGAGTTCCTCTCGTTTCGCGACCGGCTCGACTCGGGCAGCGGATTCCAGTCGTACCAGTTCCGCGAGCTCGAGTTCGCCCTCGGCTGGAAGCAGTCCGAGGCGCTCGAGCGCTACCCGGCGGCCAGCACGGCCCGGCGCAATCTCGAGCGCCGGATGGCCGCGCCGACCCTGTGGGACGCTTTCCTCCGGTTTCTGGCCGCCTCCGGCGTCGCCGTACCGCGGGCCGACCTCGACCGGGACGTGACCCGCCGGGTGGAGGCGTCGCCGGCGCTGCGGGAGGCGCTGGTGGAGATGTACCGCACCCGCCCCGACCTCGCCGAGCTGTGCGAGCGGATGGTGGATCTCGACGAAGGCCTCATGGAGTGGCGCTACCGCCACGTGAAGATGGTCCAGCGCACGATCGGCACCCGGCGGGGCACCGGTGGCAGCGCCGGCGCGGAATACCTGATGGCCACGCTCAACCAGCCGATGTTTCCGGACCTCTGGGCGATCCGAACCGAGTTGTAGCCGACGTCCTTTTGCGCACGGCGCCATGGACCCCTCGACGCTCTACGCCTCTCCCAATGCCCTCGCTCCACGCTACTCGCGGTTCGCCGTGTCGGAGCGGCTGCTGCTCACCGGCCACTCGCACCAGGCCTGGCCCGACGCGGGATTCGAAGCGCAGTCCACGGCGTGGCGGGATGCGGCCACCTACGTGGACGACAAGTGGGACCGCGCGTTCGAGCAGGCGGACCGGGTCCGAGCGGGGTTCGCGCGGCTGCTGGGCAACGCGGGCGATGGCATCGCGCTCGCGCCCAACACGCACGAGCTGGTCGTGCGCCTGCTCTCGGCGATGCCGCTCAAGATCCGGCCACGTCTGGTCACTACCTCGGGCGAGTTCCACACCATCCGGAGACAGCTCGACCGGCTCGGCGAGGAAGGCCTCGACGTACATCGTGTGCCGGAGCTGCCACTCGACTCCCTGCCCTCTCGCCTGGCCGACGCCGTGGACGACCGCACCTCGCTCGTGCTCGTCTCCCTCGTCTTCTTCGATACCGGCCGGATCGCCCGCGGTCTCTCGCAGGTAGCCGATCGCTGCCGGCACCACGGCGCACGGCTGCTGGTCGACGCGTACCACGCCCTCAACGTGGTCCCGGTTTCCCTCGACGACGAGGGCCTCGCGGATGCCTTCGTCGTCGGAGGCGGGTACAAGTACTGCCAGCTCGGCGAGGGCAACTGCTTCCTGCGTCTGCCGGCCGGCACCGACCTTCGCCCGGTCATCACCGGCTGGTTCAGCGAGTTCACCGCGCTGACGGATCGGGAACGGCCCGGCCGGGTGGTATACGGGCAGGGCGGCGACCGGTTCGCCGGCGCCACCTACGATCCCACGAGCAACTACCGCGCGGCGGCCGTGTTCGACTTTTTCGGCGAGCAGGGTTTGAGGCCCGCGCTGCTACGAGAGGTGAGCCAGCACCAGATCGGCGTCCTGGCCGCCGAGTTCGACGCGCTCGATCTCGATCCCGCGATCGTGTCCCGCGACCGCGATGTGCCGCTGAGCGAGATCGGCGGCTTCCTGGCGCTCCGCTCGCCGGTCGCGACTTCCCTCACCAATAAGTTGCGCGCCCGCGCCGTCTGGACCGATGCCCGCGGAGACGTGCTCCGGCTGGGCCCCGCCCCCTACCTGTGCGACCGGCAGCTTCAGGATGCGATTGCTGCTGTGGGAGAGGTTGCGCGAGAGAGTCAGCCATGAGCTTCGAAGAATGGCGTGCTTTGCGGGCCCGGTCCCTGGCCCTCGTCCTCGTGGTCGCTGCATGTGGTGGGCCTTCGGTCTTCCGCATCACCCCCGTGCGGCCGGTCGCGGAGCTTCGGGAGGAGGCGCTCCGGGCCGTCCCCCCACACGAAGACGGTCCCTTTCGGCCCTCGGACCTCGTCGAGCTGGTCAGGCTGGACTCGACCATTCACTTGGATATCCGTTACGCCACTACCCGGAACTTTCTCGGCACGCCGCTCTACACCCAGGCGCGAGCGTTTCTTCAACGGCCGGCGGCCGAGGCGCTCGTCCGAGCAAATCAGCGGTTGAAGGCTGAGGGTTATGGACTCCTGGTGCATGACGGATATCGGCCCTGGTACGTCACGAAGATCTTCTGGGATGCGACCCCTCCAGCCCAGCACGAGTTCGTCGCCGATCCCGCCGACGGCTCGCGCCACAATCGCGGCTGCGCGGTCGATCTCACCCTCTACGCGCTGCGCACCGGACGCCCGGTGACGATGCCCAGTCTCTATGACGAACAGTCACCGCGCGCCTACGCGGACTACACGGGTGGAACGGCGGAGCAGCGCCGGCTCCGTGAGCTGCTTCGGCACGCGATGGAGGCCGAGGGATTCACGGTGTATCCGCAGGAGTGGTGGCACTTCGATTACCGCGACTGGCGGGCGTACGGAATCCAGAACGTGCCATTCGAGAAGCTCGGCGCGGCCGAGTAGCGTGATGGGTGGGCCTACTGCCGGTCCAGCGTGAAGCTCTCGTTGTTGAATCCTTCGCCGCCGATCGTCCCGGTCATCGTGGACTGTCCCACGATGGCGACCAGGCTCACCTCATCGTGACCGGGGGTGGTGATCGAGAGCAAGAGCCGCGGCGTGTCGAAGATGCCGGCGGCCGTGAGGTCGAATGTGCCTGCCGAGGTGACGAGGGTGCCGTCGCCGCTCACGGTACCGCTCGAGTCGCTGAGATTGAGCGTCAGCGTGACCTCCTGGCTGTCGGCCTCGAACGCCCCTCCCCAGGTACCGTCCACCCCCGACGGATCGGGGGGTGTCAGTCCTTCCCCGCTGCCACAGGAGGCCAGGCACACGACAGCGGCAATGGCGATCAGACGTCCTACCATGAGACCCCGGTACGGTTTGGAGGCAGAATTCATGGTAGTCGGGTGGGACCGGCGGGCGCTACGGGCGGGGGGAAATCAGACCCTGGCCCCCAGCTTGGCCCCGGCGCCTTCGAGCCGGGCCTGAACCGGCGCCTCCCGGGCGCGGATGGCGAGCAGTGCGTGGCGGACGTCGGTGCGCTCGAGGATGGCCGTGATGCGGGGATCGAACCGCTTCCCCGAGTACTGCCGGATGTAGGCGAGCACCTGCTCGGCGGGCCACGCCTTCCGGTACACCCGGTCCGACGTCAACGCGTCGAACACGTCGGCCACCATCACCAGCCGGCCCACCAGCGGGATGCCTTCTCCTCTCAGGCCCCGCGGATACCCTTCCCCGTCCCACTGCTCGTGGTGGTTGAGCGCGATCTCTTCGGCGAGCTGCACCACGCGTGACCGGCCGCCGGAGAGAATCCGGGCGCCGATCGTGGTGTGCTTCCGCATGATGTCCCACTCCTCCGCCGTGAGCGCTTCGGGCTTCCGGAGTACGGCGTCGGGAATTCCGATCTTGCCCACATCGTGCAGCGGCGCGGCCCGGCGGATCAGGAAGACCTCGTCGCGATCCATCCCCAGTGCGCTGGCCAAGAGCGCCGCCGATTCTCCGACACGCTCGGTGTGGCGGCCGGTCTCGTCGTCCCGAAACTCGGCGGCGATCGCCAGCCGCTCGAGGGTATCGAGATAGGCCCCTTCCAGCTCGGTCGTGCGCTCCCGGACCCGGCGCTCGAGGAGCTGGTTCTGCGTGAGGATCTCGCGATGCAGCCGCCGGGTCTCGAGCAGGTTGTGAATGCGGAGCAGCAGCTCGTCCGCCTCGAATGGCTTGGTCACGAAGTCCTTGGCCCCGGCAAGCAAGGTCTTCCGTCGCGCCGCGGCACTGGTGTCACCCGTAATGACCAGCACGGGGAGATAGCTCTGCGGCTCCATCGCGTTTCGGAGCTCCTCCAGCAGCGCCAGGCCGTCACGCTTGGGCATGTGGAGGTCGAGGAGAACGAGGTCCGGATGCACCTGCAGGTACAGCGGGAGCACCTCGGTGGCGTCGGTAGTGGTCGTCACGTGCTGATACCCCGCCGCGCGGAGCACGCGCGCCAGGGCCTTCACGTTGTGCTCCTCGTCGTCTACGACGAGAATGCGCGCCTCGCGGAAGGCCGATTCAAGCACGGAGCATGCTCCGCACGTTCTCGAGGAGTCCGTTCACGGTGAACGGCTTCTCGATCAGGGGACCGAGCGATTCGCGGTTGCCCAGCCGCGTGATCGCCTCCTGCGAGTAGCCGGACATGAGCAGCACCGGCACGCTGGGCCGCATGACCCGGAGCCGGTCGCGAAGCTCGAGCCCGCTCATCTCCGGCATGACGATGTCGGAGATCACGAGATCCACCGTTTGCGTCGCGTCGGTGAGCTTGGCGATGGCCTGTTCGCCGTTGTGCGACTCCATCACGGCATACCCGCGTCGCTCGAGCACGCGGCAGACCGCGCTCCGCACGGCCCCGTCGTCTTCCACGACCAGGATCCGCGCGTCGGGCCTGGAGCTCGGCACTGCCGCCAGCGTCGGCGGGACCGGTTGGGCCTCCTCCTCGGTGGCGGCGCTCACCGGGAGATGAATGGTGAAGCTGGATCCCCGGCCGACCTCGCTGTCCACCCAGATGTGTCCACCGCTCTGCTTGACGATGCCGTACACGGTCGCGAGGCCGAGTCCGGTCCCGACGCCGACAGGCTTCGTGGTGAAGAAGGGCTCGAAGATCCGGGCGCGGGTGGCGCCGTCCATGCCGCAGCCCGTATCCGTCACCCGGAGCATGACATGGGGCCCGGGCCGGGCGCTCGGATGGGTGCGGGGGAAATTCGCATCGAGGACGACGTTGCTGCTCTCGATGACGATCGTGCCCCCGTCCGGCATCGCGTCGCGCGCGTTGACGACCAGGTTGAGGATCACCTGGTCGAGCTGATGGCGGTCTGCCGTGATGCGCTGGAGGTCCGGCGCGAGTCGGGTCTCCACGGCGATGTTCTCCTGCACCAGCCGCCGAGCCATGGGCTCCAGCTCGGACACGATCCGGTTGAGATCCACCACCCGTGGCTCCAGCACCTGCTGCCGGCTGAAGGCCAGGAGCTGGCGGGTGAGTGTCGCGGCGCGGGTGGCCGCCTTCTCGATGTCTACGACGTCTTCGCGCCGGCTGTCGCCGGGCTTGAGATCGGCGAGCAGCAGCTCCGAGGCCGTGTGGATCACCGTCAGCAGGTTGTTGAAGTCGTGCGCGACACCGCCGGCAAGCTGGCCGACGGCCTCCATCTTCTGGGCCTGGCGAAGCTGGGCCTCGAGCTCCTTCCGTTCCCGGATATCGCCGTACACGACGACGATGCCGCTGAGCTGCCCCGACCCGTCGTGCAGCGGCGCCGTCGAGACGCTCACCGCGATGATCTCGCCGTCCTTGCGAATGCGGTGCGTTTCGACGTTGGTCACCGGCCGGCCGGTCGGCACGTTTTCCCGGATCCCCCGATACTGGTCGTGCATCTGGGGTGGGACATTGGGCAGCGGACGGCCCACCACGTCACCGGCCGACCACCCGAACAACTGCTCCGCAGCGCGATTCCAGGTCCGCACGTAGCCGTCGGCAGTGAGCCCGCAGATCGCGAGCGGCGAGGCATCGAAAAGCGCCCGCAGCTCGTCGCTCGCGCGCCGGAGCTCGCCCTCGGCGTAGTGCCGAGCCGTGATGTCCGTCGAGAGACACAGGACACGATTGCAGACCCCGTCCCGTCCCACCAGCGGCGCCTTGATGGTGTGGAACCAGCGCACGGCGCCGGTCCGCTCGTCCATGGCGGGCTGCTCGGTGACGACGCGGACACGCCGCTCGGTCATCACCGCACGATCTTCCTCCAGCGTTCCTCGCTCGTCATCCCCGCGGGTGACGAAATCCCCGTCCGTCTTCCCCATCATCCCCTCGACCGTCGTGCCGTACAGATCGGCCATGGCCTGGTTGGCCAGGGTGAACCGACCCGACCAGTCCTTCACGTACACGAGCTGCGGGCTCGTGTCGAGCACCTGGTGGAGGAAGCGGGTCTGATCGAGCAGCGCCTCGTTGATGCGCGCCAGCTCGCGAGTGCGCTCAGAGACGCGGCCCTCGAGATCCTCATTGAGCTCGTAGAGCTGCCGTTCGGCCCGGCCGCGCGCCTCGTCGGTCTTGTCGAGCCAGACGGCGCTGCGCCAGATGAGTGCCGCCATGATCAGCATGATCACGGTGGCGAGGAGGGCGGCGCCGCCGCCCGCGTCGAAGAGACCGAGCTGCTGTCCCTTGAACACGATGCCGCCGAGGAAGAGCGGGAGGACCAGCGCGGCGGGGAGGAGTCGCCGAGCGAGCAGTCCGCCCGGTGTCGAGCGGGTGAGCAGGCTGTAGATCCCGCTCGCGGGCCGTGCCGCGATGATGCCGGTGGCGAGGAGCAGGAAGGAGACGGCGCTGCTCAGGGCCGTCGATACGAACCGTCCCAGACCGAAGAGGCCGTCGGAGCCGTAAACGTGTCCCATCGCCACCAGCATCGCAGGCAGGGCGGCCAGGACGGCGAGCGGGACGGCGGGCCTGGCGCCCCGTCGGGTGCGGACGTCGAGCAGGAGGAGGCCGAGCCCCACCCAGGCGAAGTTGAAGCCCGCGGCGCTCGCCATGCGGGTCGGATGGCCGCCTTCGAAGAGGCGCTCGCGAAAGAGAACGAGGTCGAGCCCGGTGTCCCACGGCGTGACAATCCGGCCGATCACGAGGAGTCCGGCCAGCGTCACCATGCCGGCACAGCCCCGGGACAGGAAGATCGCGCTGGTCGGAAGTGGTTCGGCGGTCCCCAGGATGAGCGACAACGCCGCCAGCAGGAAGCACAGCGCCGTCATCGGATTCATCGTGATGAGGCTGGGCCAGGTGCGCTCGAGCTCGGGCAGGTCGAGAGCCCAGCCGGTGAGCACTGCGACTGCGACCGTGGCGACGGCGGCACCGGCCCAGACCCCGACCATCCGGCCGGCGGAGATGCGGCTCAGCTCGCCGTCGGTGCGCACGAACCCCTCGAGCGGTTGTGGCAGGGAGGTGACGGTCACCGGGCGGCCCACTGGAGGGATGGCATCCCCCCCAGGAACCGCACAAAGCAGGCCCGGGTCAGGTGGTTACGGTGCTGGAAGTTACGATCGATTTACCGAGGGCGGCGTGCCACGTTTTGCAAGGGGGGTGGCAAAGGGCGGTAAGGGCGGAACGCCCTACCGCCGTTCCGCCGTTCTGATCCGCTCGTACAACTGGACGTGACGCTCGGCCATCACCGCCTGGGTGAACCGCTCGGTCACCCGCTTCCGGCCGGCCTCCCCCATCGTCCGGCGTCGCGCCGCATCGCGACTCAGCGTCTCGAGCGCTTGGGCGAGCGCCGGGACATCGCGCAGCGGCACCTCGAGACCGGTGACACCGGGGACGTTGACCTCCCGCACCGCGCTCGGGAGCTCGGTCGTGATCACGGGCCGTCCGGCCGCCATCGCCTCGAGGACCACGAGCCCAAACATCTCCTCCACGGTGACCGACGGCAGGACCAGGAAATCCGCGTCGGCCATGCGGCGTGGCAGATCCTCGTCGGGATACTCCCCGTACCAGCGCACCCGGTCGCTGACGGCCAGGGCCTGCGCCAGAGTGCGGAGTCGCGGCCCCTCGGGACCCGAGCCCACCACGTCGAGCCGGAGGTCCGGCACCCGCTCGAGCGCCCGAAGCAGGATGTCGATGCCCTTGTACCCCACCAGCCGGCCGATGAAGATCGCGCGGGGCGTGCCTCCGGGCGGTGGGGGCGGCACCATCTCCCAGCGGCTCTGGTCGATGCCGAATGGGATCACCTCCACCTTACTCTCGTACCCGAGCAGCTCATCCGAGAGCGCGAGGTGAGCGCGGCTCGGAACGACCACAGCCGCCGCGCGCCGAAGCACGAGCCTCGTGACAGGGCGGTAGATCGAGCGCCGGGAATCGGCGTGCTGGGTGACGACGACCGGGGTGCGCCGGGCGCGAAGGAGGCACGCGACATCCGCCAGCGGGTGAGGGTGATGGACGTGGATGATATCGGCGCGCTTCCAGGCGGCGGCGATGTAGCCCGGCGCGATCTCCTGGCTGCCGAGAGCGGCGAAGGAGAACGCCCGGGTGACGGCGGACCGCTGCCGCGCGGTGGTCCCGCCCTTGCCGCGCGCCTCGATGGCCACCACCTCCACCTGGTGTCCCAGCAGCGCCGCCCCTTCCGCGAGGCCTTGGACCACGCGTTCCATGCCGCCGGAGCGGGGCCAGTAATACTTCGCCAAATGGAGGATGCGCATGAGAAGTGCTGCCAAGTTCACCATGACCCGCAACCGGTGTCAATTGGTGCGCGGGTCTTGGAGCCGGCACCTTCTACAACCAGATTGGTGGCGTGCGCGCCATCGTCGTGTCTCGCGTCTACGCTGATCCCGCTGCCCGCGGCAAGCTCAAGGCGCTTGCCGGACTCGGCGTCGCCATCGCCGCCGCCGTCCCTGATCGCTGGATCCCCGCCGGACTCTCCCATGAGCAGAAGACGTCCTGGGGTGACGACGGCGGCGTGCGCACCGTGCCGATACCCATTCGCGGCGGCTCGGCGCCCGTGGCCGATCCCGCCTGGCACGCGGCGTCGCTGCGGCGGCTGCTCTCGGACTTCCGCCCCGACATCGTCCAGATCGAGGAAGAGCCGTGGAGCCGGGCGGCCGTCACGGTGGCGCGCGCCGCCAAGAAGCTCAACTTGCCGTACGTCCTCCTCTCGCGGGAGAGTCTCCCGCTCGGCAATGGCATGCTCTCGAAGCTCCGGCGCCAGCGCACCCTCTCGGGGGCGCTCGGGATCGTTGGCGTCAACGACGCGGCCGTACGTCTGGGCATCCGCGACCATCCCGCCCTTGCCCACCGCACCACCCCACAGGTGGGCGTAGCGCTGCCGCTCGGCACGCCCAGGTCGTCTCACGTGGGGCTGACGATCGGCTTCGTCGGCCGGCTGATCCCCGAGAAGGGGCTCGACCTGCTGTTTCGGGCGTGTGTGAAGCTGGTAGGCCGGTGGAACATCATCGTGGTCGGCACCGGGCCGGCCCAGGAGGAGCTGGAAGGCCTCGCGGAGCGGCTCGGCATCGCGGGCCGCGTCACCTGGCTCGGCGCCCTCCCGAAGAGGGGGGTCGAAGAGGTGTGGTCCCGGCTCGATTGCATCGTAATGCCGTCCCGGACCACCCCACGCTGGATCGAGGTGAGCCCCCGCGCCGCACTCGACGCCATGGCCCACGGCGTCGCGGTGGTGGGAAGCGCCGCGGGCGCGATCCCCGAGACGATCGGGGAGACCGGCATCATCGTGCCCGAGGAAGACGTGTCGGCCCTGGCGGATGCCCTGCAGCGTCTCCACGACACGCCGGGCGAATGCGCGCGTCTCGGCGCGGCGGGCCGGCGCCGCGTGATGGACGAGTACACCGACTCGGCGGTGGCCGACAAGACCCTTCGATTCTGGCGTGAGCTGCTGCGCGCAACCGCTTGACTTCGCCGTACTTACGAGCGATCTTCGGGCTCCATGCACCCTACCGTGCCGCGTCTCCCGACGCCCCTTGGCCGGCTCTTCGCTCTGGGGATCGCCCTTCTTGCGCTCGTTCCCGCCCTTGCCGCCCAGATTCCGGGTCAGGGCATACCCACGCCCGGCCAATTGCCGAGCCCGCAGCAGGCCCAGGACATGCTGCGGAATCAGCCGGCACTGGTCGAACAGCTTCGGCAGCGAATCCGGCAATCGGGCCTGACGCCCGACCAGGTGCGGTCCCGGCTTCGGGCCTCCGGCTATCCCGAGGGTCTGCTCGACGATTACCTGACCGGCGCCGATACCACCAAGCCGGCCATGTTCGGCCCCAAGACCCTGGATGCGGTCCGCGCGCTCGGCGTGGTGTCGGCGGAAGAGGCCGACAGCCTCTCCCGCGGCGACTCACTGCTCGCCGTCAGCGATTCCCTCCGTCAGTTGCTCGACTCGCTTCGACTGGTCCGCGCCGACTCGATCAGGGCGGACTCGCTGGCGGACTCACTCAAGGCCGTCACCCGCGGCGGCCTCAAGGTGTTCGGTCTGGAGACGTTTCGCCGAACCACCACGCGCTTCCAGCCGGCGGTCTCTGGGCCCGTGGACGAGAACTACAAGCTCGGCCCGGGCGACCAGCTCGTGCTCATTCTCACCGGAGATGTGGAGCAGGCCTACTCCCTCGAGGTGACGCGCGAGGGATTCGTCATCATCCCGCAGGTGGGCCAGGTCTACGCCGCCAACCTGACGCTGGGCCAGCTCGAAGACCAGCTCTACACCCGTCTCGGACGCGTCTACTCGGGCGTGCGACGAACACCCAACCCGAGAACAAAGTTTCAGATCTCGATCGCCAAACTGCGCAACATTCAGGTCTACGTGGCCGGCGACGTGGTGCGCCCCGGCGCCTATCAGATCTCGGCGGCGGGCACGGCGCTGACGGCGCTCTATGCCGCGGGCGGCCCCACGTCGAACGGGAGCTTCCGCCAGCTTACCGTGCGGCGGGGCGAGAAGCTGGTCGACAGCCTCGACCTCTACCAGTATCTCATTCACGGCGTCAACCCCACCAACATCCGTCTCGATAACGGCGACGTGGTGTTCGTGCCGGTGCACTCGGGCATGGTGCAGGTGGCGGGCAAGGTGCTGAGGCCCGCCATCTACGAGACCAAGCCGGGCGAAACGCTCCGCGACGTGCTCGGCTTCGCCGGCGGCCTCGATCCCGCGGCGTCCGAGGCCCGGGTCCAGATCAACCGGATCCTGCCGCCGGAGTCGCGCGGCGGAGGACGGGCACGGGTAGTGGTGGCCGTGGGCGCGGACCAGTTTGCCGGCGGCGTCGCGCCGGCAGTGCCCATCGCCCCCGCCGATTCGATCACGGCGTTCAGCGTCCCCACCCGGCAGCGCGGATACGTGACCGTGAAAGGGAACGTCTGGGTGGAGGGCCAGGTCGGGTTCACGCCCGGGATGAGGCTGAGCGATGCGCTCCGCCTGGCTGGAGGGCCTCGACCGGACGTCTATCTCCCCCGGGTGCTGATCACCCGGGTGCGCGAGGACTCGAGTCTCGTCCAGCTTCGCGCGGCGCTGGCGGATTCCACCGGCAGGGTCCGGGACGACATCACGCTCGAGGACGAGGACGAGATCCGGGTCTTCTCGCGGACGACGTTCCGGACCGAGCCGATGGTCGCGATCGTGGGCGCGGTCCGGCGACCGGGGCGAGTACCCTATCGGGAAGGCATGACGGTTCGGGATGCCATCCTTCTCGCCGACGGGCTCACCGAGGATGCCCAGCTGGAGGCGGAAGTCGCCCGGCTCCCGGCCGAGCGGCCCACCGGCGCCCTGGCCCAGACGATGAAGGTGTCGCTCGATTCGAGTTACCTGTTCGCCCGGCGGGCGGGTGACGTACCCACCGGCACCGATGGCGCGAACGTGCCCGCGTCGGGTGCCCCCGACACACCGCTTCAGCCCTACGACAACGTCCTCGTCCTGCGCCAGGCGGGATGGGACCTGCAGCGGACGGTGGTGATCGCGGGACAGGTCCAAGCGCCCGGGCGCTACGCGCTCCGCACCAAGACGGAGCGGCTGAGCGATCTGATCGGGCGGGCCGGCGGCCTTACTGCCGAGGCATACGCGGGCGGGATCGAGTTCTACCGGGCCTACGACGGCAACCGTCCCGCGGGGACGGATCGCCTCCCCTCGACGCTCGCACCACGGTCACGCCGCGACAGCCTCGAGGGACGGCAATCGGTGGAGCGGGTGGGGATCGATCTGCCCGGCGTGCTCCGGGATCCGAAGGACCGCGACAACATCATCCTCGCGAGCGGCGACTCGGTCTACATCCCGGAGTACAACCCGGTCGTGATGGTGCAGGGCGCGGTCAACTCGCCGGGCGCGGTGGCGTTCTCGCCGGGCAAGAACCTCGACTGGTACGTGAATGCGGCGGGCGGGTACACCCAGACGGGCGATCGCGACCATCCGTACGTCACCCAGCCGGACGGACAGCGTGAAGGCGTGAAGCGACGCGCCCTCTTCGCCGACCAGGTGCCCAAGCCGCGGGCCGGGGCGGTGGTCTACGTGTCGACCAAGACCGTGGCGCCGCAGGGCAGCAATCTGCCGACCATCCTGGGCACGGCGGCGCAGGTGCTGGGCGCGCTGGTGACGATCATCGTCGTGGCCAAACGGTAGGAGACGGGATGAACGAGCCCATGCGCGCGCCGGAGCCCGATGCCCTCTCCCTGCTGGCCCTCGCGAACGTCGCGCTGCGGTACCGCTGGCTGGTCGTCAAGATCGCGCTCGTCGTGGTCGCCCTGACGGTCGGCTACTTCCTCTTCCGGGCACCGCGGTACACGGTCGAGACCACGTTTCGGCTGCAGATCAGGCCCAACACCATGTCCAATCTGACCGGGCTCGCGGCCCAGCTCGGACTCGCGGTTCCCACCACCGATGCGACCCAGACGCCGGCCTTCTACGTCGACCTGCTCAAGTCGCGTGAGGTGCTGCGGCACACCGTAACCCACCAGTATCCCGCGGCGTCCCTGCCGCCCGGGAAGAAGACCGATCTCGTCGCGGCCTTCGATGTCCGGGCCGACACCCGGGAGATCGCGGTCGAGCATACGATCGAAAAGCTGCAGGATGTCATGAAGACGATCTCGTCGCCTCGAACCGGGGTCATCTCGCTCTCCGTTACTCTTCGCGATCCGGTCCTGGCCCAGGCCGTGACGCAGCAGCTCCTCAACGAGGTCAACACCTTCAATCTCGAGAGCCGGCAATCTCAGGCCGGCGCCGAGCGGCGGTTCGTGGAGCAGCGGCTCGACGAGTTGAAGGACTCCCTCCGGGCCTCGGAAGACCGGCTGCAGGCGTTCCTCCAGCGCAATCGCGACTACGCGAACTCCCCACAGCTCGCCTTCGAGCAGCAGCGTCTCCTGCGGGATGTGACCATGCAGCAGGAGATGGTCACCACGCTCGCGCAGACCTTCGAGCAGGCCAAGATCGAGGAGGTGCGCGACACGCCCGTCATCACGGTGATCGACCAGCCGGAGCTGCCGGCGGAACGCGACCGGCGCGGTCTCCTCAAGAAGGGCATTCTCGCCGCCCTGCTGGGCGGAGTGCTCGGCCTCGGGGTCGCGTTCGTGCGGGAGGGGATGGCACGGGGGCGCCGGACGGGATCGGCGGAGATGCAGGAGTTCTCGGAGCTGCGCCGGGAGGCGCTGGACGAGTTGCGACTCAAGCGCGGCCGAAGCCGGGCGGGCTAGCGAGCGCTACGCCAGCTTCCAGCCGTGGGTGCGGAAGAAGGTCGCCGCCCCGCGTACGAACAGGATGACGTGCCGCAGTCCCTTTCGCGCCGCGCCGCCGCCATGGTGTACGATACGGACCGCCGGCACGAAGGCCAGCGCGGCTCGCTGCCCCAGCCGGACGCTCAGGTCGAAGTCCTCGAAATACAGGAAGTAGTCCGGAGAGAATCCCCCCACCGCCCGCAGCAGCTCCAGCCTGGTGAACATGAAGCACCCGCTCGCCAGCGGCACACCCTTCACGACCGCCTCGCCGATCGACGAGCGCAGCTCGTGCGCTTCCATGTAGCGCCGGAAGACGCGCCGGAGCGGCGCCGGGGCGAACCCGCGCAGGAAGAGCACGAGCACGGTGGGGTAGCGGCGGCAGAGATACTCCCGATCGCCGCTGGGACTCCGCACGTCGGGCGCCACCATGCCCACGTCGTCGTTGGCGTCGAGAAACCGAATCGCCTCGACGATGGCGTCGGGCGCGAGGATCACGTCCGGGTTGAGCACGAGATGATACCCGGCCGAGGAATGAAGGATGGACAGGTTGTGTGCCCGGCCGTAACCGACATTGCCGTGTCCCCGGAGCACCTCGAGCCGGATCCACGGCCTGGCGAGCGCCGCTCCGGCGAGCGAGTCCAGCGACGCCTCGTCCGTCGTGCCGTTGTCGATGAGTGCTACGCGCGCGTCCGCGAGCAGGCCGGCGTCATGGGCCCGGTCGAGCGCCGTACTGAGCGATGAGATCGTCTCGCGCAGCACAGTCAGGTCGGGATGGTAAACCACGAGCGAGACCGACAGCGTCGACGTCACGGCTCCCGGCCAGTCAGCGCCGCCTCGTACACCGCGACCGTTTCGCGGGCACAGCGCTGCCAGCTGAACATCTTCGCCCGGGCGAGCCCCTTGCGCGACAGCTCGGCGCGGAGGGCCTCGTCTCCCGCGACCCGCCGCAGCGCGGCCGCGAGCGCGCCGACGTCGTCCGGCGGCACCAGGACCGCGGCGTCACCGGCAACCTCGGGCATGGACGACACGTTGGTGGTGATGACCGGAGTGCCACAGCTCATCGCCTCGAGCACCGGGATGCCGAACCCCTCGTATTTCGACGGATAAGCGAAGACCCGGGCGCCGCCGTAAAGCGCCGGGAGCGACTCATGCGAGACGTAGCCGGTGAAGCGCACGCGGTCATGCAGACCCAGCGCTTCGACCTGGGCGTAAATCTGATCGTACATCCATCCCCGGCGGCCTCCGATGACCAGATCGACGCCCGGCAGGTCCCCCGCGATCCGCCCGAACGCCTCGACCAGCCGGTCGACGTTCTTGCGCGGCTCGAGCATGCCCACGTACAGGATGTACGTGCCGGCGTGGAGTCCGAGCGTCGCGCAGCCCGCCGCGATGTCGTCGGCGGATTGCGGACGAAATGCGGCGTCGGCCGCGAGCGGGATGGTCGACACCCTGGCTCGGTCCACACCCCACATCCGCACGAGGTCTTCCCGCGTGCTCTCGGAGATCGCGATCAGCCGGTCGGCTCGGCGGGCGCTCAATCGCATCATCGTCGGGAAGAACATCCGCTTCACCGTCTGATGCAGGTCCGGGTGCAGCACGAACGTCATGTCGCAGAAAGTCACGACCGACCGCGCCGCGCGCCGAAGCGGCATCGTGTAGTGCGGGGAGTGCAGAACGTCCAACCGGTGCGCCCTTGCCTGGCGCGGCAGACCGACCTGCTCCCAGGCCAGCCGCGCGCCCCGTCCGGGAAACTCGCGCCGCACGAATCGCACGGTGGACCCGGTGAGGTCCAGCTCCTCCTCGTGAGCCCCCTTCCCGAACACCACGTAGTCGTTCGACCGGTCGAACCGGGCCAGGGCCTGAATGAGATTGAAAATGTAGTTGCCCGCACCCGTGCGCTGCGGCGGCACGGCCGTGGCGTCGATGCCGATCCGCATCATTCCCCCGGCTGGAACGCCAGTCGCGCGGCGGGAACCGGCGCGGGAGCCGCATGCAACGCCAAGGCCGCGGCGCCGATCCCGAGTCCCATGAAGACGGGCCAGATCGCGGAAATGGGTGAGCTCTGCACCAGGTAGGTCCCGGCGATCACGACGAACGCGCCCCGCCCCAGCCGCCACGCATCGGCGTGCTCGTGGTCGACCGAGGCCATCACGGAGAGCGCGCGCCAGCAGGACACGACGAAGGCTACCCAGAGCAGCAGCATTACGATGCCACCGTTGGCCCACTCGAAGAGGATGCCCATGGTGGGGAGGCTCGTGATGCCTTCGTTCGTCTCCACCACCCAGGCCCAGCGCGGGTCCTGTGGAATGAAGGCGCTGCCCGGCAGCATCACGAGACCCGGGCCCGCCCCGATCAGCGCGGTGAGCGGGCTCGAGACGAGAACCATGAATGCGGTCAGATCGAAAATATCGAGAAACTGGGCGAGGACTTCGATCGGCGTCTGCGTCGCGATATCCACCGCCTGCCTGAGGGTGAACCGTTCGGACAGATTGGTAGTCCAGAGCTGGGCCAGCGGCAGATCCTTCGCGAATCCGATCACCAGCACCACCCCGAGAACGGCGACGAGCCCGGCGCCCAGCAACGGCCGCCGGGCCTTCGGCTCCAGCACGACGAGGCAGAACCAGCCGGCGACGGCCGCGATCAGGGCCGAGGCGGACACCGCGAGGAAGAGGACGGCGAAATGCATCAGGGCCAGGGCGCCGAGCAGCCGCGAGCCGCGGATGCGTGCCCACAGAAACGCGATATAGCCCCCCTGGACCATCGTGAGGCCGAGCCAGCGCGGCTCGAGGTTGAACCCGCGCACTCGCCCCGCGATCTGGTTGATCGGGAAGCCGGTCAGCATCTCGTACAGTTGCAGCTGCGTCACCGCCTCGATGATCCCGCCCACGGCGGCGATCGTCGTCCCGATCAGGATCAGGCGGATCGTGTCATCAGGCCGGGTCCCGCGCACCACCATTCTGGTCACGAACAGGATGATCCCGAAGTCCGCCAGCTGTCTCGCGGCGTAAATGAGGACTCGTCCCTGCGGCCCCTGCACGAAGGGCCGGAGGAATCCCACGTCCGGCCAGGGGTAAAGGAATCCGTAGATGAGGCCGAGGATGGCGAGATAGCCGAAGCCGGCCAGCAGGATCCGCATCGGCGCCGTACGAGTCAGCCGCTGAAGGTCGAAGGCACCGAGCGGGGCGAATGGAATGACGAGAAGTCCGACGAGACGCGCCGCCGGAAAGTTGATGCCCACGCGCGCGTCGAAGATGCTGATGCCTACCGTGAGACACAGCCATGCGAGGAGCGCCTTCTCCCGGTGGTGGAGCAGGAGCGCCAGCGGGACCCCCAGGGCGATCGCCAGAATGACGTACCCGCGCCAATCCATGCTATGGCCCTGATGACGCCGGCCGATAGACCCGCAGCACCCGTGCCGGCGCCCCCGCGGCGCAGCAGTAGTCGGGCACGGAGTGCGTTACCACCGAGTTGGCGCCGATCACGGCGCCGGCGCCGATCCGGACGTTGGGAAGGATCACGGCGCCGATTCCGAGGAAAGCGCCATCACCGACCTCCACGAACGCATCATCATCGGCAATCACGGCGCCGATTTTCCGCCCCGGGGGAAGGTTCTCGAACGGATGGCTGGTGTCGACGATGGCGCAGTTGGCGGTAATCGAGACGTTCGATCCGATCAGGACGCGGTGGTGGCAGACGATGTGGACATTCTGCTCGATGTTGGTTCCGGAGCCGATGCGGAGGACGGGCGCCGGGCGGCCAGCCAGCGCGAGGACCTCGAGCCGAACGCCCTCTCGTATCAGGACGCCGTCGCCGACTTCGATGTAGCGAGGATTCGAGATGAGCAGGGGCCGCCGGATCACGCTCGCGCGCCCCAGCCGGCCGAAGAACGGGGCGTAAACCAGCCGGGTCTTGAGACGCTGCACCGCGTGGTCGAGCCGTCCCATCGCCGCGAAGAGTCCCGGTCCAGTCCCTTCCCCTGTTCCCTCCATCAGGCCACCGGCCACAGCTGGGCGGCTCCGGTTTCCCGCCGCAGATACCCATCGCGAAGCGCACGGCTCACCAGCTTCGCCTCCTGCCAGCGTCCTCCCGCCAACGCCTGCCCGATCCGGGTCACCCTGGTGCCGATGGTGAAGCAGTGGGCCACGATTCGGTGGAGACGGCTGGGCGCGTTGCGCCGGATGAAGCGAGGCCGGTTCCGCGTCGTGTAATAGAGGGCGAAGAGGCTCGGGCGATCGAGTGCGCCGCCGGTGCTGGCCTGCACGTCGTGCAGCACGCCGGCGGCGGGCACGTACCGGATCCGTCCACCGGCCCTCCGGAGCCGCGCCGAGAAGTCGGAGTCGTCATAGTACATGAAGTACGCCTCGTCCATCAGCCCGACCGACGCGAACGCGTCGGCCCGTACGAGGAGGCAACAGGTATTGGCGTAGTCGATGTCCTGAGGACGATCGTACTGCCCCCGGTCGGGCTCCCCGGTGCCCCGGTCCCGGGAAAGTCCGCGCCACCACTCGAAGGACCCTCCGGCCGACCAGATCCGATCGGGCTGTCCCCGATAGAGAATCTTGGGCGCGGCGGCCCAGGTGGCATCCCCGCCCTCCGCGAGCGCACCGTGCAGCTCCCCGAGCACGTCCGCCCGCATGATGGCGTCGTTGTTCAACAGAAGGAGGAACCGGGCCCCGGCTTCGAGCGCGGCGCGAATACCGGCATTGTTGCCCGCGGCCACTCCGGCATTGCTGCTGAGCGGAACGACACGTACCGACGGCCATCGCTGACGCAGATGCTCCACCGAGCCGTCGGAAGACCCGTTGTCGACCACCACGACCAGCTCGGGGGGCGCCGTCTGGGCGAACACCGCCTCGAGGCAGACATCGAGGAAGCGACGTCCGTTCCAGTTGACGATCACCACCGCCGTCACGGGGCCGTCTTCAGAAGCCCGCGCGCCGCCATCTCCCGCGCCGTCGCGACGGAGCGGTCCGCAACGGGCGCCTGCGCCCGCACCCAGTCGAGGAGCCCGCGAATGCCTTCGGCGAAGTCCACGGTGGGACGGAAGCCGAACGCTGCGCCAGCGCGGCGAATGTCGGCGACGGCATGCCGCACGTCGCCGAGGCGGAACTGGCCGCCGACCGTCACGACCGAAGATGAGCCCGCGGCCTTGCGAATGGTCTCCGCGGCGCGCCGGATCGTCGTCGCCTCCCCGCTCCCGACATTCAAGCCACCCTCCGGGATTCGGTCGCGGGTGCCCGCCGCCGCCAGCGCGGCGACGACGTCCTCGACATGCACGAAGTCGCGGGTAATGTCGCCGTCCTCATAGAGCACCAGCTCATCCCCGGCCAGAGCCCGATTGCAGAACGTCATCAGAACGCCGGTATACGGATTCCTGAGCGCCTGGCCCGGACCATAGACGTTCTGGAGACGCAGCACGCGGCCTTCGACCTGGGTCGCGGATGCAAGCAGGCCCAGCAGGTGCTCCTGTCCCAGCTTGGTCCAGCCGTACACCGAGCCGGGGGCCGGCGGACTCTCCTCGGATGTCGCCACCGGACTGAGGGCGCCGTCGCAGAGCGGACATGGCGGATTCCAGCCATGCACGGGATGCCGGCCGCTCCTGGCCCTGGGCACCACCGGACCGTCGGCGGCGCAGACGTAGGAGCCCTCACCGTAGATCGCCCGCGACGAGGCGAGCACGACTCGCTCCACGGCGCCGCGGCCCTTGACCAGCAGATCGAACAGCGTCGCCAGCGCACCCAGATTGGTGTCGGTGTACCGGCGCACCCGATACATCGACTGGCCCGTGCCCGTCTCGGCCGCCAGCCAGTACACGACGTCGTGGTCGCGGAGCAGCGGCCGGAGTGTCGCCGGGCGGCGGACGTCACCCTTGACGCAGGTGGCGATGGCGCGAAGCTCCGGGGCGAACCGCGCGCGAGGTCCGTGCACCTGCGGCAGCAGGCGGTCCACCACGGTGACCTCGTGGCCCTCCCGGGCCAGCCGCGCCGCCAGATGGGTACCGATGAACCCCGCGCCGCCCACCAGGAGCATGCGGCAGCTCACGACGGCTTCCTCGCGATGACCTCCAGCTTGTCCCCCACACCCGCGGCATCCTGAAGCTTGGCGAGCCAGTGGCCCACCAGCAGCAGCGGCTTCAAGGAGAACAGAATGCCCTCCGACGATCGCCGGCCCGACGTGCGATTGAGAAAGATCTGAAGGGAGCCGGCCGTACTGCCGAAGTCGCTGTTGGTGGAGACGCGCACCGGCTCGAATCCGATGTCCCGGACCAGCGAGAGCAGTCCCCGGGTCGAGAAGGTGACCGGGTGCACGGGCGCGCCGAGATACCACCAGTACCGCCCGAAGAGCCGGGCGTTCTGGCTCTCGTTGGTGGGGACGCCGAGAAACAGCGTGCCGCCGGGCTTGAGCACGCGGTACATATCCTCGAGGATCTCGCGGGGAGCCGTGACGTGCTCGAGTGAATGATTGGCGCGCACGTAGTCGAACGAGGCGGGAGGATAGGCCGAGAGGCCTTTTTCCACTCGCAACCCGTGCGAACGAGCCACCTCGAGCGCGGCATCGCTCACCTCGACCCCGGCGCACGTCCAACCGGCGGCTCTCATTCTGAGCAGGAAGTGCCCGGCGCCGCACCCGAAGTCCAGCATGCCGCCGGGCGTCCGGAACGTGGGTTCCCGGGTTTCGGGGCCCATGAAGAAGCGGCGAAGCCGGTCCCGCACCGGCCGTTCGGGCGCCATCCGGTAGGCGTAATAACTCTCGGCAGGATACATCCCGAGCAGCTCGGCATCCGACGGCTTGGGATCGAGCGCGAAGCTGCCGCACGTCCCGCACCGGCGGAGCAACCACACGCCGGGGTTTCCGTAGTGCGCGTCGCGAGCCTCGAAACCGCCCGCGTCCGTCGCCGATCCGCAGACTGGACAGCCCGTCGTCCCGCATACGCTCTGCTCCGCAGTCGCCGGCTGGTGCTTGACCTCGGTCACGCCCATCCCCGCGCCTCGACGGCCGAGTGGCCGACCTCGACCGAACCGGCCGCGCGCGGGCCGTGGATGCCCACGATCGAGTTACGGACCCGCTCCACCACGCCGCCGAGCGGGGTCTGGATCAGGAGCTCGACGGCGGCGGCCCGGCGGCGGGCGTACTCGTCTCGTCGCTCCTCGAGATCCTGCAGGACGGCATTGAGCGTGGACGGATGATCGCAGTACGGACGGGCACCGGTGGCGTCGAATGCGCGCATGTGGATGTACCGCTGGAAGTCCCGCACTAACTGCACCTCGTGGGGCGTCCCGCGAGTCAGGGCATCCATCCACCGCAGCTGGACGCTGGGCGTATCGAAGATGCAGGCTTCGAGCAGTCCGGTGGTTCCCCAGCTGCTGGCGACGAAGCGGGCGCCGCGCAGGAAGCTCGCCATGTGCCGGATCGCATCCAGATCCAGCGCTTCCGGACGTGTCTGGGCGTCGGTCAGGTCGGGAGATCGATCGAGCAGAATCCCGTGGTCGAGGAGCGACTCGTACGCGGTCCGCGAGCCCTGGGGATGGGGACGGACGACGAGTCGCAGATCGCGGTACGGCCCGGCGGCGAGCCGGGCGGCCATCTCGAGAATGTCCTCCACGTCGTACTGCGCGGTGCGGGCCCCGCACACATAGGCCAGGTAGGGCTCCGACGCGCCGAGGCCGACCCGGCCCCGCATCCGGGCCAGCTCCTCCGTGGTGACCGGCGCCGCATACGGCTGGAATTGCAGCGCCCCGACCACTCTGGTGCGATCGGCGGGGAACTGGTGCACCTGTTCCGCCTGGCGCCGCATCTCGTCGCTCCAGACCAGCAGATAGTCCGGGCGGCGGCTCATCGGGCCGCGGGAGTAAAGATTATCCCAGCTCATCACGACACACACGGATGGAATTCCGCGGCGACGGGCTTCGTCGAGCACGATGTGGTCGAGCCACAGGTGCCCAGGCGAGGCGACGAGGACGAGGGCCGGCTGGATCTGGTCGAACGCGGCTGCGACGTTGGCCCGCGATGGCCGATAGGCGGCGTAGAGCTGGCGGAGCCAGCGGCGCCGGGCCGAGCCCCTCGGCGCGATGAGCGTGAGCGCCTTGGCGATGGCCCACTGGGGCGAGCGCTGGCGGCTGAGACCGATCGTCAGGAGACTCGCGTCGGGATATTCGATCGAGAACCCGGTGAGGTGGATGCTCTTGAGCGCCCGATCGAGCACCGTCATGCCTTCGACCGTCGGGACCGCCCAGGGCCCGGGAACCGCGTCGAGGTGATGGTTCGGGTAGGCCCGGCCCAGCGTGCCGCCGAATTCCGTCTGCGGGTACGGCGAGATGAATCCGACCGTCAGGTCGAGCGCGGCCTCCACCTCGGATACGAGGCCGGTCGCCAGGACATTCCGCAGCACGTGCGGAATCGGCGCCGCCACGAGCAGGCCCCGTCCGCTGCCGGACGTGGTTCTCTCAGACATCGGCCACGATCCCGGCATCCGACAGCATCGCCATGAACTCGCCGGCCGGCGGCAGCTCGGCCAATGTCCGCCACGGATTGAGCGCCGCCAGCTCACCGATCGAGTGGCGCCCGGTGGCGACCGCGATCGTGCGGGCGCCGATCGCCGCCCCGCAGGCCACATCGTGCGGCGTATCGCCCACCACGTAGACGCGACCAGGCCGAATCGTGCATCCAAGCTCCCGCGCCTGCTCCACAGCCACCCTCGCAATCGCGGGCCGGTCGCTGTCTCCGTCGGAGAAGCCGCCGCCGCGAAAGAACTCGACCAACCCGTACCGGGTGAGCTTCGCGCGGGCGCCGCGCGGGGTGTTCCCGGTGAGCAGCAGCGAGCACGCGCCAGGCGTCTCCGCCAGACGCTCGAGGATTTCCCGAACGTTGGGAAGCACGCGACCCTGCCGGCGGCCCAGCGCGGCCGGCAGCAGATGCTCGTAGCGGTTTACCAGGGTCGAGAGCTTGGCCGGATCGGGTGCGGCGTCTCCGGCGAACTCGCCCAGCAGCCGCCGCGCGATGCCGTGATCGGGATGTCCCGCGGTATCGAACCGCGTCAGATCCACCGTGATGCCCGTGACCTCGGCGAACGCATCCTCCCACGCGAAGATCCCCGCCCGGTCCGTCGTGAGCAGCGTGCCGTCGATGTCCCAGAACACCAGCATCACTCGGCCCCGATTCCGACCGGCTCCGCCGCCACGGCCTCCGCCAGACTCTCGGCATCGAGCCGATGGGCCCGCAGCACCTCGTCGTTCTGGCCGCATTCGGGGATGTCACGGACGCCGAAATGACGCACGCGCAAAGCGCCGAGCCCAAGTTGGGCGAGCCACGAGGTGAGCATCTCTCCCTGGCCGCCGGTGATGTAGTGGTCGTCCAGGGTGAACACGTTTCGGACGCCGGAGACCTCGTCCGCGAGCCACGCCGTGTCCACGAGGTTGAGCCACGGCAGGTTCATGACCCGGAGGCCGAAGCCCTGCCGGTCACGCAGCAACGCGGCGGCGCCGTAGGCCTGACTCAGCATGACCGGACCATACGCGAACAGGATCGCGTCGTCGCCCTCGGTGATCGCCACCCCCCGGCCGCGCTCGAGCCGGTAGTCGGACGGCAGCACGAAGGGCACCCGCCACGGAACGGACACGAGGCGCAGGTAACAGCTCGCCGACGAGCGGACGAGGCAGTAATCGACCGCCTGAGCGACTTCGTCTTCGGAGCACGGCTGCAGCATCTCGAGCCCGGGCACGCCGCCGAGCGCGGAGATATCGCGCACCGACTGATGCGAGTGGCCCGGCCCGCCGGGGAGCAGCCCCGCCAACGACCCGACGTAGACGATCCGTCGCCGCTCGGTGGCGTTGTTGTAGATCTGTTCGTTGGGACGGGTCGAGAGAAAGCAGCCGAATGAGTGGACCACCGGCAGCAGCCCGCTCAGCGCCAGGCCGCCCGCCTGCGACACCATGTCCTGCTCCGCGATGCCGCATTCGACGAACCGCTCGGGGAATCGCTCGGAGAATGGGATGAGTCCCGTGTCGAGCACGAGATCGGCGTCGAGCGCCACGATCCGCGGGTCGCGCTCCGCGTGTGCCACGAGCGCCTTGGAGTACGCGGGGATGAGACGCTGGGTTCCCTGCATGTTTGCCCGCGCCGGCGGGGGAGCGTGCGCCAGGGTCAGCGGCTTCAACCCGAGCTCCTCGACGCGGGCGTTCGCGGTCGCGACAAGCTCCTCCACCGCACGTGCGTAGGTGGCGTCGTCGGGGGCGCCGCTGTGGAAGCGATAGAACCTCTCCCCCGGTGGCAGCGACTCCATGAACGACACGCCCTTGCCCTTCACCGTGTCGGCGATGAGCACCTTGGGGACGGTGGGCAGGCCTCGAAACGCCCCGAGCGCTCGCGCCAGCGCATGAATGTCATGTCCGTCGCAGCGCGCCGCGTGCCAGCCGAACGCCTCGAATTTCCGGACCACATCGCCCAGATCGCTCACCGATGTGACCCAGGTGTCGGACTGGATCCGGTTCGAATCCACGATCACCGTGATCTCGCCCATCCGCTCGTGCACCGCCGACGGGAGCGACTCCCAGATCTGCCCTTCCTGCAGCTCGCCGTCGCCCGTCATCACGAACATGCGCCGGTCGTGTCCGGCCAGCCGGGCCGCCCGGACCATCCCCTTCGCCTTCGAGATCCCCATGCCCGAGCGGACCGGAGTTGGTCACGATCCCGGGTGTGCCGATGTCCGGATGTCCGGGCAGCCCGCCGAGCCGGCGAAGCGTATCGAGCCGGTCGAACGGCAGAAGACCGAGTCCGATGAGGACCGCGTACAGGCCGGGCACGTCGTGCCCCTTCGAGGAAAAGAAGAGGTCGCGAGGCTCGGCGTTTGGGTTACCAAGGCGGCGCATCTCCTCCAGGTGCAGCCAGGAAACGATGTCCAGGCTGCTGAAGCTGCTGCCGATGTGTCCCGATCCGGCCCGCGCGATCATGTAGAGCGTGTTCAGGCGGCACACCGCCGCGAACGCGGCGGCGCGAGGCACCGGATCGGCCTTGCACGCGCGGATCCTGGCGATCTCCTCGAGCGGCACGTAGGTCAGCTCCGGCGCGGTCACCTGGCCCCCGCGGCGGATCCGGTCCACCGAGCCGTCGCGATAGCCGGCGGCGTGGCCGCCCCGGTCGCCAGCAGATGCTCCGCGTACCACCAATCCTTTTCGTCGTTCACGTCGAATCCTTCATAGTCCCGGGTGAAGAACGGCACGACCGCGTGACCAGCGATCGTGCCGGTGTCACGGACCGTCCGGGTCCAGGCGATCTCGAGGCTCGCGTTCTGGACGTGGACCGGCGGGAGCGCCTGGTACGGCCGGCTGTGCCACGGCGTGCCCGTGTCGTCCCCGCGGAGCAATGGCCTCATCCGCTCGCCATCGATCACCCACATCTTGCCCGGATGCTGCCGGCACAACTCGACCGCGCGGAGCGAGTCCGCCGATCCGCCCGACCGAAGCTGGTGCCAGGCACGTCGAATGGTCTCGCCCCGGCGGAACGGGCTGGTGGGTCTGAGCAGGCTGAACGCGTCCGCCGTCCGGCCGGCCGTCTCCAACCAGTCCAGCGCGTGGGTCACCCACTCGATATCCGGCGAGAGGTCACCCGACATCTCCGACGGCCTCAGGAAAGGTACCTCCGCCCCATAATGGCGGGCGATGGCGGCCGTGTCCTCGGCGTCCGTGGAAACAATGATCGAGGAGAAGATCCCACTCTCGAGGGCCGCGGCGACGGTGTAGGCCAGGATGGGATGGCCGGCCAGCGGGCGGATATTCTTGCCGGGCACTCGTTTGGACCCGGCACGGGCAGGAATGAGGGCGATGGAGGTTGGGGTGGCGGTGGACACCCGGTCACACCGCCCGCGGATCAAAATTTACGTAGACGGTCTTCCAGTCCGAATAGACGTCCAGCACCTCGGTGCCGGCCTCCCGCCAGCCTGTGCCCGAGTCGCGAAGACCACCGAAGGGCAGATGGGGCTCGCTGCCGTAGGTAGCCCCGTTGATGACGGCGACCCCCGCGCGCACCCGGTTGAGGAATGTCATGCCGCGATGCACGCTCTCGGTGTGGATCGAGGCGGTAAGCCCGTACGGAGAGTCGTTGGCCAATGCCAGGGCCTGCTCGAACCCCTCTACCCGGTACAACACCGAGATGGGCCCGAACAGCTCCGTCCGCGAGATCTCGGAGTCCGCGCTCGCCTGCTCGAGCAGCGTGGGCGCCATGTAGTAGCCGCCATCGTAGCCCGGCCCGGTGAGCCGTGTCCCCCCGGCCAGCACGGTCACCCCCGCCTTCCGCGCAGCGGTCACCGCGGCCAGCATGTGGTCGAGCTGGCCCTCGTTGATCACCGGTCCGAAGTCATCGTCGTCGCCGGCGCCGACGCGCAGCGTCGCGACCCGTGCAAGCAGGCGCTCCTTGAATTGCTCGTAGATCGCGTCGAAGACGATGAGACGGCTGCCGGCGGCGCAGCGCTGCCCCGCGTTGCTGAATGCGGACAGCACCGATGCCTCGACCGCGGCGTCGAGATTGGCGTCGTCGCACACGACGAGCGGGTTCTTGCCGCCGAGCTCGAGACAGACCTTGGCCAGTCTCGCGCCCGCCGCCTGGGCGATGTACCGCCCCACGGCGGTAGAGCCGGTGAAGCTGATCACATCCACGTGGCCCGATTCCACCAGCGGGGCACCGGCTTCCTCGCCGAAGCCGTGTACCACATTCAGCACGCCGGCAGGCAGCCCGGCGTCCGCGGCGATCCGGGCGAACGCCCATGCGCTGAGCGGCGTGTCCTCCGCCGCCTTGAGCACGGCAGCGTTACCACAAAGGAGCGCGGGGAACACCTTCCACGCCACGTTCGCGATCGGCGTGTTGGCGGCGATGATGAGGCCGGCGACACCCATCGGTTGGCGCACCGTGAGCGCGGCCTTGTTGGGAATGGCGCTGGTGGTGGTGCGGCCGTAGAATCGCCGCCCCTCACCCGCGATGAACATTCCCATCTCGATCGCCGCGCCGGTCTCGCCGCGGGCATCCTTCATCGACTTCCCGGTCTCCGCGGCCACCAGCGCCGCGACCTCCTCCTGCCGGTCGCGCAGGCCCAGCGCAATCGCGCGGAGCCGGTCTCCCCGGGCGACGACGGTGGCATCCGCCCAGGCGGGCTGGGCTCGGCGGGCCGCCGCGATCGCAGCTGCGACATCGTCTGCTCGCGACCGCGCGACCTCGGCGAGCGGCTGGCCCGTCGCCGGCGCGCGCTTCACGAAACAGTCGCCGGAGCGTGCCCGGGCGTCCTGGCCGTCGATGAAGTTGGGAACGAACGAGGGAATGCGGAGCGGTTCCATCACCAGGCGGTAAACCCTCCGTCCACCCGGAGATCGATACCGGTCACGTAGGATGAAGCGTCCGAGGCGAGGAATATAAGCGGCCCGCCCAGGTCCCGGGCCTCGGCCATGCGGCCCAGCGGCACTCGGCCAGTGAACTTCCGCCTGAACTCCGGATCCTGCCCGCCCTCCACACCGCCCGGCGAGAGCGCGTTCACCCGGATGCCCGAGGGACCCCAATGCGCCGCGAGATACCGCGTCAGGTTCACCAGCGCCGCCTTGGACGCTCCGTATGCGGGAGGCTTGAGAAACGGCGGATCGGCGGGGAGATGATCGTAGAACCGGGCATCGGGAGAGACCGACGCGTACAGCGACGTGATGTTCACGATCGAGCCTCGGCCGGCCCGAACCATGGCGGGGCCGAACACCTGCGCGGCCTGGAACGCCCCGGTCACGTTCACGTCGAGCACGCGGTCGAACTGCTCGGCCGGCACGTCCTCGATCGCGTAGGTCGGGGCCGGCCCCGGCGGCTGGTCGATGCCCGCGTTGTTGACCAGTACGGAAGGCGCATCACGCCCGGCGCCGCAGCGGTCGCGCGCCGCTTCCAGCGAGGCCCGATCGCAGACGTCGGCCGGCATCGCCACGAGCCGCTCGCCCGCCGACTGGCGAAGACGGGCATACTCCGCCGAGGGCGTGGTGCCCTCGAGATCGAGGGCGACGACCCTGGCACCCGCCTCGAGCAGCGCCTCGCACCACACCGGGCCGAGCCGGCCGAATGCGCCGGTGACGACCGCCACTCGGCCCTCGAGCGGTCGGCTCACTCCGCCTCGCCCTGCGAGAGGGCGTCGAAGGTGACGGGGTCGTCCGGCTGGAGCGGCCGGGTCAGGGTTCGCCCGAGCACCTGATCGAGGAGGTGTGGCGGCAGGCCGTCGCCCGGTGACTTCATGACGATGTCGCCATCGCTCAATACGTGGCCGGCGCCGAGCGGCCGGCTCGCCACCAGCATCTTGCCCATCTTGACCAGCGGCCCGCGCTCGGCCGGGAGCGGGCATTTGATGCCGGTTCCCAGGGCCGCACGGGTCCGGCGGAGATCGCGCACCAGCTTCCGCATGCCGATCGGCTCGAGCGAGAAGGCATGGTCGGTGCCCTTCCACGTGTGGTTGAGCGTGAAGTGCTTCTCGATGATCCGCGCGCCCAGCACGTATGCGGCGACGGCCATCGCGATGCCGTTCTCGTGGTCCGACAGGCCGATCACGAGCTCGGGGAACCGGGCCCGCAGCGTGGCGATGGCGTTGAGGTTCAGGTCTTCCGGCGAGGCCGGATAGGCGGCGGTGCACTGCAGGAAGCTGATCTGCGGGTTGATCGGGGCGATGGCGTCGTAAGCGCGCGTGACGTCCTCCATCGTCGCCCCGCCGGTGCTTACCAGCATCGGCCTGCCGAACCGGGCGACGTGCCGGAGCAGTGGAATGCTCTTGAGGTCACCCGAGGCGATCTTGTAGGCCGGCATGTCGAGTCGCGCGAGGAAATCGGCGCTCGGGATGTCGAAGGCGGTGGCGAAGAAGGTCAGGCCGATCTGCCGGGCATATCGCTGCAGCTCGATGTACTCGTCGCGCCCGAACTCCAGCGCCTCCCGGTGCTCGCCGTAGGTGGCGCCGAAGCTGTTCTCGTTGTCGTAGGGCTTCTCGTACATTGCCCGGGTGTAGAGCGCGCGGTTGTCCCGTTTCTGGGTCTTGACCGCGTTCACCCCGCATTCCTTCGCCTGGCGAAAGAGCTCCTTGCACTTCTCGACATCGCCCTGATGGTTGTGACCCACCTCGGCGATGACGAAGCAATCGGACTCGTCGCTGAGCCGAAAACCGTCGATGGACAAACTCCGCTCGATTGCCATGGAACTCCTGTCTCAGATCGACCCGGAACCGTCCAGCGCCGGCGCCTCGACACTGTCGGCCACCACGCCTGCCGGCCCCGACGGCTCCAGCGCGCCGTTTCTCGGCGCCAGCAGGGTCTTTAGCGTGCTGACGAAATTAACCGACCCACGGCCCCAGATCATCGCCGCGGCGAGGCCGTAGACCCCCGCGGCGCAGCCCAGCGCGAGCCACGACGCCCAGGGTCCGGCATGCCGTCCCATGAGCCACGCTGCGCCCCCGAAGGTCAATCCCGCCAGCCCATAGAACGGCAGGATGTCCACCAGGAGCCAGCGCCGGAAGTGGCCCCGAAGCACGGAGCGATGCAGCACCGCCGGAGCGATGAAGAAGTACGCGAGGTTGAACAGCGCCCAGGCGCCGCCCCCGCCGACGATTCCGTACGCCCGCACCAGCACGACGAGCAATGGCGCGAGGATCGCGACGCCCACGCCGTTCATCCAGAGCGAGATGCGGGTCTTGCCCGCGGCCAGAATCAACGCGTAGGGCACCTGCATTGACGCGTTGAGCAGGGCGGCGATGGCCAGGACCACGAGCGCGCCACTCGCCTCCGAGGCCACGGCGGAGGAGCGGGTCCAGGTGGAAAGAATGAGCCCGGGAAAGAGCATGAGCGCCGCCGCGGCCGGCGCGGCGAGGGTGGACACGAGCGCGCTCGCCCGGTGGTATACCGAGGCCGCGTCCCGATCCTCACCGCGAGCCATCAACGAGGTCAGCCGCGGAAAGACCGCCGTGAACACGGGTGTGGCGAAGAGGAGCAAGCCGGCGCTCAACGTCGAGGCGACCGTGTAGTGGCCCAGCGCCGCCAGAGGGGCGAGCCGGCCGATGATGACCTTGTCTTCCTGCTTGAGCACCGCGGCGAAGACGGAGATGAGCGTCAGCTCGCCGGAGAAAGTCCAGAACGTCCGGAGGACGTGCACGTCGAAGTGCGCCTCCCCGGCTTGCCGCCTCGGCTGGCTGCGCCAGGCGAGCCACCCCGTGGCGGTCACCTCGAGCACCGACACCACGACGAGGCAGCCGAAGTAGGTGACGGCCGTGCCGCCCAGGATCATGAGCGCCAGCGCCGCGCCGAGGGTGCGGAGGGTGGAGCGCGCGATGACGACGGCGTTGAGCGGCACCTGCCGCTCGAGGCCCAGCAGCACGCCCGAGTAGAGACCGACCGGCCAGCGCAGGCCGGTGGCGAGTCCCAGCAGCATCAGGCTGTCTCGCACCACCACATGCGGCGTCCCGGTGACCTGCAGCCAGTGCCCGGCGATCCAGGGCGCGGCCGCCACCAGCACGAGCGCGACGAGCGTGCCCATCCCGAAGTACACGAGCTCCAGCGTTCGCAGCATCACCGGCCCGCTGGTGACGCCCGAGCCCTGGCCGCCGGTGCGGGAGAACTCCCGATTGGCGGTCGTCGCGAGGCCCAGGTCGAGCACCGCCAGCATGGCCTGGAGCGAGACGGCGAAGCCGATGAGGCCGTACTGCTCGGGTCCCAGGAGATGGAGGAAAATCGGAACGCAGGCGAGGTTGAGCAGGACGCCCAGCGTCTGGGCGACGAAGTTCGCCATCAGGTTCCGGCGCATCACGCCGGGTGCCGGCGCTCGCCCCGATGTCATGGGGGCGATGCTCCCCTGGTGAACAACACGTTCGTGGTGCTGTCCGCCGTCGGACCATGGGGATACCGGCCGTGGACGGCGAACCGGTGCGCGGCCAGCAGCTCCTCGATCGCGACCCGCTCCGGGCGTGCCGGCTCGATCTCCACGAGGACGGTCCGCAGCCGGGGATCGGCGAGCACGCCGGTAGCCCCGCGCAACACCTTCAACTCGACGCCGTCGACGTCGAGCTTGATGTGGCTGGGGGCGGCGATGCCGAACTGGGCGACGAAGTCATCCATGCGGTAGCTCAGCACCGGCTGGGTGAACGCCGGCGTGAAGGGCTTGCCGTGGCTATCGACGGAGGGGCCCAGCGCGTGAGAGGCGGCGCCGGGATCGGCGCTGGTGTAGTTGAACGTGACCAGCCCGGTCACGTCCGACAGCGCCACCAGGACGGGAATGATGCGGCCTTCGGCGCCGTTGAGCGCGATGTTGCGGCTGAGCTGCGCGAAGGTGCTGAAGCTGGGCTCGAAGGCGTACACGGTGCAGCCGCCCTTGGTGGCCCGGTCGGCCACCAAGGAATACGCCCCGACGTTGGCCCCGATGTCGAACAGGATGTCGTCCGGATGAACGAATTGCTCGATCCAGGCGACGGTCTCCGGCTCCTTGAAGCAGGACCGGAGGCGGGGCAGCTCCGCTTCGGAGTCGACGACCATCCGGATCGACCCACCGTCGTAGTCGAGCGACCCGGTACTGCCGAGGCGTGCCTTGGCCAGCGCTTGGGTGCGAAGGGGGAGCGGCCGGAACAGTCTCTCGAGCACCCAGGCCAACGACAGATCGCCCCGCCGCCGGATCGCGACGAGCCGCGATACAGCCGCTGGTGGAAGCATGGCGCGCAGCAACCGTTTCACCCGACCCCCGGGGCGCCACCTGTCGCGCCCGCGCCCTCAAGCGATCGAGAGGCGTCCGCCGTCCTCAGGAGGCCGATCGCGACCGCGCGACCGCCCGAAGACCGTTTTCGTGAACGGCCGCCAACGCGGGCCGGCCGCGACGCTCGCTGATGGGGGTGGCGGCCGTCGCCTGGCGGGTCGCTTCGATGACAGCCTCGAGAATCGAGTGCAGGTTGAGCTCCGGCCGCCAGCCGATGGCCTGCTCGACCTTTCGGATCGACGGCACGCGGCGCCGGATATCCTCGAAGTTCTCCTCGTAGGCCACCGTGAAGGGCACGAACGTGATGTCGGACGACGACTCGGTGAGCGCCTTGACCCGGCGGGCCAGGTCGAGAATCGTGGTCTCCTCGCAGCTGCCGACGTTGTACACCTCGCCCACCGTGGCATCGGTATCCATGAGGCCGAGGAGCGCCCGGACCGTATCGGCTACATGGGTGAAGCAGCGACTGTGCGAGCCGTCGCCGTAGACGCTGATGGGATCGCCGTCGAGCGCCTGGGCAACGAACCGCGGCACCACCATGCCGTAGCGCCCCGTCTGGCGGGGCCCGACCGTGTTGAACAGCCGCGCGACGACGGTCGGCAGGTGCCGTTCCCGGCAGTAGGCCACCGCCAGAAACTCGTCGATCATCTTGGAGCAGGCATAGGCCCAGCGGCCGCGCGTCGTGGGGCCCAGCACCAGGTCGCCGTCTTCCCGGAAGGGAATCGCGGCGCTCTTGCCGTACACCTCGGACGTGGAGGCGACCAGCACCTTTCTTCGATACCTGGTGGCGATGTCGAGCAGCCGCTCGGTGCACGTGACGTTCGTCTCGATGGTGTGGACCGGGCTCTGGACGATCAGCTTGACGCCGACGGCCGCCGCCATGTGGAACACGGCATCCGCCTCCTCGACGAGCTCCTCGAGGAGCGGCAGGTTCAACATGGTGTCGATGACGCTCTCGAAGGCCTCGTGCGATCGCAGGTGCGCGATGTTGCGAAGCGACCCGGTCGACAGGTCATCGATGATGGTGACCCGGTCACCCCGCGCGATCAATGCGTCGGCAAGGTGCGATCCGATGAAGCCAGCGCCGCCGGTGATTAGATATCTCATCGTCCTAGGGGTTGAGGGTATGCACTGGCGCGCTCGCCGATCTCCTCCACGAGCCCGCTTCTCTCCTCGCCGCCGACCGCCGGACTGACGAACGGTCTCACCGGCGCCCTGGTGTTCACGATCCATGCTTCAATCGCCGGGACGACGATCCTGGCCACCCGCTCGGCGCCATGGGGCCGGGGGCCGACCGGCAATCCACAGCGGATCCGCAGCACGTAGGGGTCGTCGTCGTGGGCATCCCCGCTCATGACAGGATGGTCGAGCGTCAGCGCGAGTCCCACCGGTCGACTGGAGACCGCGATCGATCGATTGTCCAGCGCGCTCGCCCGATCCAGCAGGATGGCCTCGAAGCCGAACTCGCGGGCCTTGGCGTCCAAGATAGTGGAGATTTCATCGAGCGAGCCGGAGTCGGCGATCAGCTGCGCCACTTCGCTGGCGTAGATCTGATCGTGGATGATCCGTCGTATCCGACCCAGACCGGAGGCCAATGCTGCTCGGCCCTCGATGAACTCGGAGTACTTGAGCTGGCGCATGCCGTAGAGGATCAGCAGGAGCGAGACGGCACCGCCCGTGAGCGCGATCTGGCGGAGCGCGGGTGGCGGCGTGAAGGCGAGCAGGAGGCCCAGCAGACCGAATGCCCCCGCCACCAGCGATAGCACCGTCACGACCCGTCGCTGGGTGAACCCGATCGCGAGGAGCCGATGCGAGATGTGCCGGGTATCCCCCACGAAGATGGGCACGCCCCGAAGCCAGCGGCGGACGATGGACAACGACAGATCGAAGAGCGGAACGGCCAGGGCGAACAGCGGGACGGCCACCAGCACCGCGGTGGCGCTCTTGAGCGCGCCGTGCACCGAGAGGACGGCGAGCATGAAGCCGACGAAAAGGCTGCCCGAATCGCCAAGGAAAATGCGCGCGGGATTGAAGTTGTACGGCATGAAGCCCAGCAGCGCGCCCGTCAGGGCCACACAGACGAGGGCGACGTCGGAGTTGCCCAGCACCAGCGCCGCGGCGGCCACCGTCGCCAGCGCCACCAGGGCAAGCCCCGTGGCCAGGCCGTCCATGTTGTCGACCACGTTGAAGGCGTTGGTGACGCCGACGATCCAGAACACCGTGAGCGGAAGCGCCAGCCATCCGAGGGAGACCGCATCGCTCGGCGGCCCGAAGGTGACGACCTGGATCTGAAGGCCATAGAGATACACGATCACGGCGGCCACGCATTGAGCGGCCAGCTTCGTCAGCGGCCTGAGACCCCTCAGGTCGTCCACCAGTCCGGCCGCGAAGAGCACCGTGCCGCCCAGGAGGACCCCGGTAAAGAACCGCTGGCGCTCCGGCGAGGCCTCGCCCCCCATGATCCCCAGGAGGTACGCCGTAACGAGGCCAAGCACCGTGGCCACGTAGATCACGATCCCGCCAAGCCGTGGGATGGGCCGGGTATGGAGCCGCCGGGTGTCCGGCGTGTCGTACAGCTCGCGGGCCACCGCGATGCGAATGACGAGAGGAGTGATGAGGAGGCCGGCAACCGCGGCGACCAGCAGAACGAGTGGCGGCGTTTGGGTCACGGCCTGATACGCTCCACATCGGGATAGGCGGGCAGAATGACCCCCCACTGCGGACCCCATCGGGGCGCAGGACAGGCAATGGAAACAGACACTGGGCGGAGCTCGGACAGCGCCGGTACGAACGCGACCAGCAGCTCTCCCGAAGCGGCGCTCAGACGCACGCCCTATCCGCCAAGGACGAGCAAGCTAATCGGGCACGGCGCAAGGTCAAGTGAGAGGCCCACTTAGCCGGTAAGGGCCGGGGAGACGCCAAGCGAGCGCCACAGTTGCTCGGAAAGTTCCGGTAACGCCTCGTCATCCCAGAGTGAGAGTCCCGCGGCGCGAACGTGATCGAGTGACGCACCGGAAGCCGGGGACCGACCCGGTGGCAATTGGCTAGGGTATCGACCCTCGGGGGGATAGTCAAGGCTTTGCTGGTCCGCAGGTTAGACGATCGGGACCGGATAGCGCCAGGATGTTGTGATCGATTTTGCCACCGTCGTTCGTGTCGAATTGCCACGCTCACACCCCCCAAATCAACCCCTTTATCGGACGCTGAGTGCTCACCCGAGCGCACGTGCACATGGTCCCAAGCAGTGTCCCTGGCGCCGCGGATGGCGTTCCGTTCACCTCCGGTGATGACCTCGCCACGACGGCGTCTCGTGACTCAAACCGAAGCGGAGCACGGCGGAGACTTGCACCCGTCGTCGTGGCCTGTCTATACCGCTTACAGGCACGCCTTGACGCGGTGAGGGAAATCACGTCGCGCCACAAGCGTTGCGCCGGTCTATCGGGTGGATCGGGGTGGCAAGTAACACGCCAAAGCAGGAAGGGGACCCGACATACATCCGGTGCTCAGGCGGACCCGGCGCCTCCGTACCATCGCTGGACCCATTCCCGGTAGCTCCCGTCCATCACACCCCGCCACCACCCCTCGTTGCCGAGATACCAGGCGATCGTTTTCCGGATCCCCGACTCGAAGCTCTCCCGGGGCACGAACCCGAGCTCACGCTCGATCTTGGAGGCATTGACCGCGTAGCGCCGGTCATGCCCCGGCCGGTCCTTTACGAACGTCACCAGCGACTCGGACCGCTGACCCTGAGCCGCCGGCGCCGCCGGAAACCGCGTGGCCAGGGCGTGATCCGACGCGAACGTCTCATCGACCAGCCGGCACAAGAGCCGGACGATGTCGATGTTGGTCCACTCGTTCCGTCCGCCCACGTTGTAGGTCTCGCCCAGGCGTCCCTGGGTAGCCACCAGCTCCACGGCGCGGCAGTGGTCGTCCACATAGAGCCAGTCCCGCACGTGGAGGCCGTCGCCGTACACCGGCAACGGCCGGCCCTCGAGCGCGTTCACCAGCATCAGCGGGATGAGCTTTTCGGGGAAGTGGAACGGGCCGTAATTGTTGGAGCAGTTGCTCGTGGTGACCGGCACCCCGTAGGTGTGATGGTAGGCGCGCACCAGATGGTCGGAGGCGGCCTTGCTCGCCGCATACGGCGAGTTGGGGGCGTAGGGCGTGTTCTCGACGAACGCCGGCTCATCCGGACCGAGGGAGCCGTAGACCTCGTCTGTCGAAACGTGGTGGAACCGCCGTCCCTGTCCCCCCCCACCCTCTTCCAGCCAGACCGTTCGCGCCGCTTTGAGCAGCTCGTGGGTCCCCGCAACGTTCGTCTCGATGAACGCGTCGGGGCCCACGATCGAGCGGTCCACGTGCGACTCGGCGGCGAAGTGGACGACCAGCGTCACCTCGTGCTCGCGGAGCAGCCGCGCCGCGAGTCCGGGTGTCCGAATGTCGCCTCGAGTGAACACGAACCCCGGATGCCCCCGCACCGGCTCCAGACTCGCGAGGTTGCCGGCGTAGGTCAGCGCGTCGAGCACAACCACGCGGTCGGCCGGATGCTCGCGAATCCAGTGATGCACGAAGTTGGCGCCGATGAAACCCGCCCCGCCGGTCACGAGGAGGCTAGACATGGCGCAGCCCCTCGAGCATGTGGCGGAGGCTCACCCGCCAGTGGTGCGGCGCCCGGCCCAGCGCGGCCCAGGTGGCGGTCTTGTCGAGCACGCTGAAGGGCGGCCGCACCGCCGGGCTCGGGAATTCGACGGTGGGTATCGGGAGGACGGGCACCTCGCGATCGAGCAGCCGAGCGGCGAGCCCCTCCTCCTGAATGGCCACCGCGAAGTCGTACCAGCTCGCGACTCCGGCATCCGTCCAGTGATGGACGCCGCCCATCTCGGGCCTGCCGGCCATGGCCCAGAGCGCGTCCCCCAGGCTCCGGGCCCAGGTGGGAGTGCCGACCTGATCGCACACGACACGCAGCGACTCCCGCTCGCGCATCAGCTTCAGCATCGACAACACGAAATTCCGCCGATGTCCCGAATAGACCCAGGCGGTCCGGAGGATCAGCGCCCTCCCGCCCGAGATCCGGGCGACCTCGCGCTCCCCGTCCAGCTTGCTGCGCCCGTACACGCTGAGCGGATTGGTCGGATCGCTGGGAGCGTAGGGCCGGCCCTGGCACCCATCGAAGACGAAGTCGGTCGAGATGTGAAAGAGCCGGGCGCCCGCCGCGAGCGACGCCGCCGCCACATTCGCCGCCCCCCGCGCGTTGATGGCCGCGGCCCGCTCGGGCTCACTCTCGGCCGCATCCACGGCGGTATAGGCGGCGGTATTGATGACGAGATCGGGCCGCTCCCGCTCGAGCACCCGGCGCGTGGCCGTCTCGTCGCCGATGTCGAGAGCGCGGCTGCCGAACGGGACGATGCGCCAGCCGGCTGGCACGGTGGTGCGCAGGGCCTCGCCCAGCTGGCCGTCGGCGCCCGTGATGAGCGCCGTGAGATCGGGCGATCGGCTCACGGGTAGGTGTCTGCGCCGCGAAACGGAGCTCCCGCCTGGTCCTTGGGCGACAGGAGCGGCGGGCCTACGAGAGGCCAGTCGACCCCGACCTCCGGATCATCCCACTTGAGCGAGCGGTCGTGCTGGGGGGCATACAGGTCGGTGCACTTGTACAGCAGGTCCGCGGTCTCGCTCAGGACGTAGAATCCATGGGCGAAGCCCGGCGGAATCCAGAGCTGGTGGTGGTTCTCCCCCGAGAGGACCGTGCCCACCCAGCGGCCGAAGGTGGGCGACGACCGGCGCAGGTCCACCGCGACGTCGAACACTTCACCCGCCGCCACGCGTACCAGCTTTCCCTGCGGCTGCTGAATCTGATAGTGGAGACCACGCAGCGTGCCTCGGGACGAGCGGCTGTGGTTGTCCTGGACGAACGGGAGAGCGATGCCTGCCGACCGATACCGCTCGGCGTGCCAGACCTCGACGAAGACCCCGCGCGCATCCCGCCGAACCACCGGCGCGATCAGCAGCACCCCGGGGATGGCCGTCTGAATCACGTTCACGGACCCCCGTCCTCCGCCAGAATGCGCAGCAGATACTGGCCGTAGCCGCTCTTCTCCAGCGGCGCCGCGAGCCGGCGAAGCTGCTCGGCGTCGATGAACCCCATCCGGAACGCCACTTCCTCGGGGCAGGAGATCTTGAGACCCTGACGCTGCTCGATCGTCTCGATGAAGAGGCTGGCCTGCAGCAGCGTCTCGTGCGTGCCGGTGTCGAGCCACGCGGTTCCCCGGCGCAGCACCTCGACCTCGAGCTCGCCCTGACGGAGATACCAGCGGTTCACGTCGGTGATCTCGAGCTCGCCGCGGGCGGACGGCGTGATCTCGCGCGCGACATCGACGACGCGGTTGTCGTAATAGTAGAGCCCGGTCACCGCGTAGTTCGACCGTGGCCGCGCCGGTTTCTCCTCGATTCCGATCGCGCGGCGCTGCTCGTCGAACTCCACGACCCCGTAGGCCCCCGGATTCTGGACGTGATAGCCGAATACCGTCGCGCCCGAAGGCTTGCCCGCGGCGCGCTGGAGGAGCCGGCTCAGCCCGTGGCCGTAGAAGATGTTGTCGCCCAGCACGAGACAGGCGGGATCGAGGCCGATGAACTCCCGGCCGATGATGAACGCCTGGGCCAGCCCGTCGGGCGACGGCTGGGCCGCGTAGCTGATCGACAGTCCCCACGGGCCGCCGTCGCCCAGCAGGCGCTCGAAGGCCGGAAGGTCCTGCGGTGTCGAGATGAGGAGAATGTCCCGCGTCCCGCCCAGCATCAGGGTCGAGAGCGGATAGTAGACCATCGGCTTGTCGTAGACCGGGAGGAGCTGCTTGCTCACGGCCCGGGTCACCGGGTGGAGCCGCGTTCCCGAGCCGCCGGCGAGAATGATCCCCTTGCGCCGGACCGCCGGGACCGGGCTCGGACCGCTAGTACTCAAGCGGGAGCGCCACCCGGCGGCCGTCGCGGGCCGAAAGGTAGGTGGCGATCAGGATTTCGAGGGAGCGGAGGCCCTCACGGCCGTCGGTCTCGGGGATCGCCTCGCCCCGGAGCGACCTGATGACGTTGTCGTAGTAAAGCGGATGACCGAAGCCGTAGACCGAGGTGGTCTCGTAACTGGCGCGCTCCACCTGCTCGTCGTCGGCATCCGGCTCGGCGAAGGACCAGTGCTCGATCTTGTTCACCGCCACGCCCCCGATGCGCACGGTTCCCTTCTCGCCGATGATGGTGATGGACCCTTCGAGGTTCTTGGGGTAGGTGAGCATGGTCACGTTCATCGAGCCAAGCGCACCGGTGCGCCAGCGGATGCTCACGACGCCCGTGTCCTCGACCTGGATGTTCCGCGCGAGCGTCGCGGTGTACGCCTGCACGCTCTCCACCGGACCGATGAGCCAGTCGAGCAGGTCCACATAGTGACTCGCCTGGTTCATGAACGCGCCGCCGTCGAACTCCCACGTGCCCCGCCAGCTCGCACTGTCGTAGTAGGCCTGGGGCCGGGTCCAGAAGACGTTGATGTTCACCATGTAGATCCGGCCGAACCGCTTCTTCTCGGCCGCGTGCTTGACCAGCTGGAGGGTGGCGTTCCGGCGATTCTGCTTGACCACGAAGAGGTGCACGCCCGCCTCGTCGCAGGCGTGCACCATGGTCTTGCCGTCCCGCCAGGTCGTCGCCATCGGCTTCTCGGTCATCACGTGCCGCCCGGCCGCCGCGATCTGGGTGGCCTGGTGGGCGTGGATGCCGCTGGGCGTGGAGACGATGACGATGTCGGCGTCCGTCCCGGCCAGCATCGCCTCCAGCGAGCGGAACCCGGGCACCCCCGTGCGCGCCTCCGCCTTGGCCAGCGCCTCCGGCTCGATGTCGCACACACCCACGAGCTCCGCGCGATCGGTGTGCTTGTCGAGGGCATCGAAATGGTTCGCCGATATCCGGCCGCAGCCCACCAGCGCGAACCGGATCTTGCGGTCTAGGATGAACGGCTTGGTAATGAACATGGGTTCAGGGCTCAAGGCTGAAGGCTCAACGCTCAAGGCTGAAGGATGAAGGCTGCTGCTAAAGTCTGCAGCGTCCGGCCTATAGCCTACAGCGGACGGGGCCCGGTCTCCAGCCCATCTGGCGTATCGCCGGCCGAAGTATTACCATGTGAATAGTTTCACAAACCCCTCGCCCCGCCATCCGACCCCGGACCCCCAGGCGGCGGCCGGGCGGCCGGCCCCTTGAGGAGACCATCCATGGCGACTGTGACTCCCCCGACATCCCCTCACGCCGCCTACTCCGCCGATCTCGTCGGCAAGCTCTTCGCGCCACCCGAGGCCGAAGTTCCGGCGGACAAGCTGCGCCGCCTGCTCCGCCAAGCGCACGACAAGGGAAGCTTCCTTCACACCGCCGGAGCCTACGACGCCTTCTCGTCCGCGATCATGACCCGGCTCGGCTTCCAGACGCTGTACGGCAGCGGATGGCAGCTCGCGGCGACCAAGAGCATGTATCCCGACATCGGCATCTACCAGTCCCATCAGATGGTCGAGCTGGTGCTGGAGATGCGGAAGGGGATCGAAGGCGCGAGAAATACCCATTGGTACGACACCGAGGGGAAGGAGCTGCTCGAGGCGCCGCCCGCCTTCGTGGACATGGAGGCGGGGTTCGGCGGCTCGACCCAGACCTTCACGCTGGCTACCGAGCTGATCCGGGTCGGAGCCGCGGGCGTGCACCTGGAGAATCAGGATCCGTCGAATCGCACCTGCGGCCATATCGTCAACGTCGGGAAGCAGAAACGCAATAAGGTGCTGGTGCCGCGCCAGGCATGGCTGGCCAAGCTCAAGGCCATCAAGGCGGCCGCCGAGGCCACCGGGGTCAACGTCGTGATCATCGCCCGTACCGACTCGGTGGACGGCGCGCTTCCCGATCAGGAATCGGGGGGCGTCAAGATGGCCATCGAGGATGCGTGGGAGGCTGCTGAACTGGGCGTGGACGTGGTCTGGCCCGAATTCAACAACACCCGGATCGAGCAGCCGCAGGAGTTCGCCGAGGGCGTGCGGAAGTATTACCCGAACCAGATGCTCGGGTTCAACCTGTCGCCCTCGCTCTACTTCGGGAAGGACAAGAAAGCCGGGAACCTGATCACCAACCAGCAGCTCGCCGATCTCGGCTTCACGCTGCAGTTCTCGACCCTCTTCAACTTCCGCACGGCCGGTATGGCGATGGAGAACGGGCTCCGAAAGTTTCTCAAGAACGGCATCGAGGCCCTGGCCGATCTGCAGATCGAGGAGGACGAGAGCTCGACCCCGCCGATCACCAAGATGCACCAGAAGTTCGCCGGCATGAACCGCTGGCTGATTCTGGAGCAGGTGTTGAGCGGGAATGACAACGGCTGAAGGCTAAGAGCTGAAGGCTAAGAGCTAAAAGCTAAAAGCTGAAAGCTGGAAGCTGAGCGGATGGGTGTGAGGAAGCCGGCAGCTCGGTTTCAACCTTTTAGCCTTCAGCCTTCAGCCTTCAGCTAAGCCTTAAGCCTTAAGCCTTCAACCGCTTCTGCCCCCCGCTCGCCGGCCACTTCGACGCCTTCCCGCTGCAGCTTCATGATCTGCCATTTGTCCAGCCGCACACGGAGATCGAGCGTCCCGTCGTGGTCTTCCCTGGAGAGCACCTCGCCGTCACGGTAGAGCGCCGCCAGCCGGGCGCCGTCGGTGACCGGCAGGCGCACCCGGACCGTGGGTCTCCCCGCGCGATCGAGATCGCGGAGCGCCGTCTTGAGCGGCGCGAGACCGTCGGTCCGCTGGGTGGTCGTAGCGATGGCGCCGGGATAGAGCTCCCGCACGCGCGTCGCGAAACCGGCCGGATCGGGTACCGCGTCGATCTTGTTGAAGACGGGGAGAATCGGGCGGTCGGCCAGATCCAGCTCCGCGAGCACGCGCTCCACCACGTGCATCTGGCCTTCCCAGTCCGGATGGCTCGCGTCCACGACGTGGATCAGGATGTCGGCCTCGCGCGCCTCCTCCAGGGTGGCGCGAAAGCTCGCCACGAGATGGTGGGGGAGCTTCCGGATGAAGCCGACAGTGTCGGTGACCCTGGCGCGCTGTCCTTCGCCGAGCTCGACTTCCCGGGTCAGCGTGTCGAGCGTGGCGAACAGGCGATCCTCGACCACGATCTCGTGCTGTCCCGAGAGCGCCCGCAGGATGCTGGACTTGCCGGCGTTGGTGTAACCCACGAGGGCGATGCTGAGCATCGGGTCACGTCCCGCCCGCAGATTCTCTCTGTGCCGCTCGACGCCCTTGAGCTTGGCCTTGAGGCTCTGGATGCGGCGCCGGATGATCCGCCGGTCGGTCTCGAGCTGGGTCTCGCCCGGGCCCCGGAGACCGATACCGCCCCGAATGCGGGAGAGGTGGGTCCACATCCTGGTGAGCCGGGGGAGGAGATACTCGAGCTGCGCCAGCTCGACCTGGAGCTTGGCTTCGTGGCTGCGGGCGCGGGTGGAGAAGATGTCGAGGATGACTTCGGGTCGGTCCATTACCCGGACGTTGAGCTCGCGCTCGAGGTTGGCGCCCTGCACCGGACTCAGCTCTTCGTCGAAGATCACCAGCGATGCGCCCGACTCTGCCACCGCCGCCGCCACCTCTTCGACCTTGCCCTCGCCGATCAGCGTCGCGGGGTTGGGTGTGGCGATATGCTGAGAGATCCGGCCGACCACCTCCGCCCCCGCGGTATCAACCAGCCTGGTCAGCTCCTCGAGGTGCTCGGTGATGTGCCGCGCGTCGAGCGACCCTTTGCGGGGTGCCGCCACCAGCACGGCGCGCTCGATGGGATCACGAACCTGAATCGGTGTCTTCGACGAGATGCGGGCTCTCCGGCTACGGGCTCCAGACTACGAGCTACGAGCTACGGCCTATACGCGAATATAACCGGCAGATCAGGCAGGGTCGGGACCGCCGCCGCTGTCTCCCTCCTCGCTCCCCGCCGCCTCCCCCTGCTTCCGGCGCTCCCACCAGGCCAGCCGCTCGGCTACCCTGCGCTCGTAACCGAAGGGTCCAGGGTGGTAAAGCGCGGTGCCCCGAAGCTCGTCGGGCAGATACTCCTGGGGCAGATAACGGTCCGGGGAATCGTGCGCGTACCGGTAACCACGGCCGTATCCCAGCCCTTTCATGAGCGGCGTCGGGGCGTTGCGCACGTGCATGGGAACCGGGGCCGCGGGCGTCTCGCGGGCGGCCTGGAGCGCCGCGCCCAGCGCCGCGACGGTGCTGTTGGACTTGGGTGCGGTGGCCAGATAGATCGTCATCTCCGCGAGGGGCAGATAGCCCTCTGGCGGGCCCAGCATGTGGAAGGCGTCCCGCGCCGCCACGGCTAACTGGAGCGCGTTGGGATCGGCCAGGCCGATGTCTTCCGCCGCCATCGCGATCGCGCGGCGGAACAGGGTCATCGGGTCTTCCCCGCCGTCGAGCATGCGCGCCATCCAGTAGAGCGCGCCTTGCGGATCGCTTCCGCGAAGCGCCTTGTGGTAGGCGGAAAGCAGGTTGAAGTGCTCCTCGCCGGCCTTGTCGTAGCGGGCGAACCGCTTCTGCATCGCCTCCCGGGCCACCTCGGTCGTGATGGCGCCGCCGGCGCCGACGTGCGCGGCCGCGGCTTCGAGCACCGTGAGGGCGCGACGGGCATCGCCGTCGGCCTCCGCGGCGATCGATTGGATCGCGTCGTCGTCCACCACCAGCCGCATCTCACCAAGTCCCCGTTCCCCGTCGCCGAGGGCCCGCCGAATGAGGACCTCGAGGTGCTCGGGGCTCAACGGCTGGAGGACGAACACCCTCGTCCGGGAGAGCAGCGCGCCGTTGATCTCGAAGCTGGGATTCTCGGTGGTGGCCCCGATCAGCGTGATCGTGCCGTCCTCGGACGGGGGAAGGAAGCTGTCCTGCTGTGCCTTGTTGAGGCGGTGGATCTCGTCCACGAAGAGGATCGTGCCGGTGCCACCCGAGTCGAGCCGCACCCGAGCCCCGGCGACGATCTCGCGGATGCGGGGCACCCCCTCGCTGACCGCACTGAAGGGGATGAAGGCGCGCGCCGTCGTCGTGGCGACCAGCCGCGCCAGCGTCGTCTTTCCGGTGCCGGGCGGTCCCCAGAAGATCATCGAGCCCGGCACGCCGCGCTCGATGGCCTCGCGGAGCGGTTTGCCGGGCGCCAGGAGGTGCTCCTGCCCCACGAACTCATCGAGACCGCGGGGCCGCATCCGCGCGGCCAGGGGCTGCGGACTCTGGCCCGCGAACAGCGACTGCTCGGCGGACGGCGGTGTGCGCGACCTCGGCATCAGGGTGCCCAGCCCTCGAGCATCCGCTCGGCGAGGAAAAAGCTGAGGGCACCCCCGAAGAACGCCACGGCGGTGACCCATCCCCGGCGCGCTTGGAAGTGGGGCACGAGATTGGACGCCGCGACGTAGAGCGTCACCCCGGCGGAGATCGCAAGGCCGTGCTGGGCGAGCGGCGCCACCTGCTCGGTGAGCAGGACGCCGAGGATCGTCGCTACCCCGAGAATCGCCGCGCCCCCGATTGCGCGCCCGCGGGTCCACCCACCGGCCACCATCACGCTCGCGATCGTCACCCCCTCCGGCAGCTTGTGTAACAGCACGGCGAGAAACAGCAGCAGGCCGAGCTGCCCGGAGACCAGGAACCCGCTCATGATCGCCACCCCGTCGAAGAACGTGTGCAGCGACAGGCCCAGCAGCGCGGATGTGCCCGCGGCGTGGCTCACCGCATGGGTTTCCTCGCCGAAATGGAGATGCGGGGTCAGCACGTGCTGGGCCAGATGCACCACCAGGTAGCCGAAGAGGACGTAGATGGCGGGCGACGAGCCGTTCGCGAGCACTTCCGGCATCATTCCGAGCAGCGCCACGGCCAACATGAATCCGGCCCCGAAGGCGAGTCCCGCGTCGATAGCTCGAAGGCTTCGCCGCTCGTGACGCACGACCGCGAGGGCGCCGGCGACGTTTCCGAGAGCGGCGGCGATGCCGAACAGCACCGGGCTCATCGCAGCTCCCGCGCTATCGACAGCAGCGTATCCCGAGTGTTCCGCGACGGATCCTCGAGCACCCGGTCGAGCAGGATAGCGAGGGTCTCACCGATCCTGGGGCCGGACATGCCGAGCGCCTGCAGCTCGCGGCCGCCGAGCGCCAGGTCGCCGCGAGCCAGCGGATCTCCCCGCTCCCTGATCCGCTGTACCATCGCCGCCCAGGAGGGCAGCGCGCCGTGACGCAGCGCCCACAAGGCGATGAGATCGTCCGCCGCCTTTCCCACCGTCGCGAGCCACCGGCGCACCGCCGTCTCGTCGTCGCCCGTGGGAGCCTCGGGACCCGACGTCATCGCCGACGCGCGGTCGATCTCTCCACCGGAAGCTCGAAGTCGCCGAAGCACCGCGGCCGGGTCGGACACCAGTACCACCGTGAGCAGCACCGGGTCACGCCCGCCCGCGGGCGCGGCCTCCGCTGGCGCCGGCACCTCGGTGCTGGTGGATCCAAGCTCGGGCATGAGCCTGGCAGCCGCGCCACTCTCGCGCCAGAGCCGCAGCAGGCCGGTGATCGAGCGCGCGGTGACGAGCCCCTTGAACCACTCATCCCGCACGCGCTCCGCCGAGAGCCGGGCGAGCCCCTCGGCGCCGGCGACGGCGGCCTGCCAGGTGGACGGGTCGATGGTAAAGCCGAACCGCGCGGCGAACCGGATGGCGCGGAGGATGCGGAGGTAGTCCTCGCGGAAGCGTTGCGCCGGCTGGCCCACGGCACGGACCACGCGCCTTCGCAAATCCGGTTCTCCCCCGAAGGGGTCGCGCCATTCCCCGCGGAGCGGGTGGTATGCCATCGCATTGATGGTGAAATCGCGACGGGCAAGATCGTCGTCGAGCGAGACGCCGTAGCGTACCACCGCGTGCCGCCCGTCGGTGGCGACGTCGCGCCGGAACGTGGTCACCTCGTGCACGACACGCTTGGGGTCGAGCACCCCGACAGTGCCGTACTTCTCGCCGACCGGCGCCGTGCGCTTGAAGAGGGTCTGCACCCGGTCAGGCGTCGCCGCCGTCGCCAGATCGTAGTCGGCGTGCGGGTACCCGAGCAGCGCGTCGCGCAGGGCGCCGCCCACGCACCAGGTCTCGAACCCGGCCTCCTCGAGCGTGCGGGCGATGGCGAGCACTTCTTCGGGGATCGCCAGGGACTCGGGGAACGTCATTGCACGCCGTACGGGGCGCCCGCGGACAGTGCGATCGTCAGCTCCATCCGGGCCTGCGAGGGTGAGCGGGGGCCGGCGGGCACCACTCCCATCGCCACCGTGCGTGCGCCACCGCCTTCGAACGCGTATACCGGCGTGACCTCGCCGTAGGGGCACCGCGTGGCCAGCACTACCGGCTTGCCGGCGTCGAGCCACCGCGCGATGGCCGGGACGACCCCGGGCGGGACGTTGCCGCTTCCGAACGCGACAATCACCACCCCATCGTGCGAGGGACGCGCGAGATCGAGCAACTCGCCTCGATCGCCCACGACGACCGGCACCAGCGCCACCCGCGCCGTCAGGCCACTCGGGACGATCGGCTTCGGCCGGACGGGTGCGTCGGCGCTGTAGCGAACCCGGCCGCCAGCCACGAACCCGAGCGGCCCTGCGTGCGGCGCCGCGAACGCGTCCAACCCGGTCGCGTGCATCTTGATCGCGGTGCATCCCGCGAAGATCGCCCGGTTGAAGGTCACCATGGCCCCGCGGCGGGCGCTGGCGGCGCTCGCCGCCACGGCCGCCGCGTCCATGAGATTCCGGGGGCCGTCCCAGCCCGCGTCGCTCGAGGTCCGCATCGCGCCGGTGATCGCGACGGGAACGCCGGGGTCGAGCGTGCGATCGAGCAGGTATGCGGTCTCTTCGATCGTGTCCGTGCCGTGCGTGATCACGATGCCCACGACTGCGCCCGATTCGGCGACGGTCCGCACTCGCTCCCGCAGCGCCCATAGCTGAGCAGCCGTGAGATGCCCTGCCGGCAGCTTGGCCCAGTCCTCCACCCGGTACGGGGCGATCTGTTCGAGGCCCGGCACCAAGCCGACGAGCGCCTGCCCGCCGTGGGTGGGCACGTTGCCGCCCGCGGCCGGATCCGGCTGCATCGAGATCGTACCGCCGGTAAAGAGGAGATGAATCACCCGCAGAGCACGCTCCCTCCGTTCACGTTGAGCACTTCCCCCGTCACGTGACGCGCGAGATCGCTGCAGAGAAAGACGATCGGCCCCGCGATGTCGTCGGCCGACGGAATACGGCCCAGGGGGATGGTCCGTCGCACGCGCTCCCGCCCTTCTCCGGCGAAGGCGCTCTCGCACATCTCGGTATCCACCCAGCCCGGGGCGACGCAGTTGACCTGGATGTCGGGGGCGCACTCGATCGCCAGCGACTTGGTGAGCGCGATGACCGCGCCCTTGGCGGCGGCGTAGTCGGCGTGAAAGGCCTCGCCCCGCTGCCCTGCGGTGCTGGAGACGAGGACGATCCGGCCGCCGGGACCCATCAGGCGAAGTGCGGCCCGGGTGCTGAGAAACACCGCGTCGAGATCGGCCGCCATGGTGGAGCGCCAGCGCTCGAGCGGCAGCGCCGCGAGAGCGACGGCATCCGCCGGCCACGTGCCCGCGTTCGCGACCAAGCAGTCGAGACGGCCGAATGTTTGCCCGATCGCGTCCGCCATGCGGTCACATACTTCCGGATCGGCCAGATCGCCGCCATGCATCGCCGTCCGCCGTCCCATCGCCCGGATCTCCGCCGCCACCGCCTCCGCGTCGGCACGCCGGGACCGGTAGGTAATGGCGACGTCGGCCCCCGCCCGGGCGAGCTGCAGGGCCGTCGCGCGGCCGATACCCCGGCCGCCGCCGGTGACGAGCGCGGTCTTGCCGGACAGTGAGATCATGCGACGGGCAGGAGCGCGTCCTCGACCAGCTCGACGATGAGATGCTCCAGCGCGAGGTGCAGCACCTGAATGCGGCCGGGGTCGTCCGAGGGGACGATGATCGCCTCGTCCGCCAGGGTCGCGAGCGGGCCGCCGCCCCCGTTGTCGCCCTTGCCGACGAAAGCGACCGTGCCGACCCCGCGCCCCCGGCCGGCCCGCGCGGCGGCGAGCATGTTGGGACTTCGGCCGCTCGTGCTGTGGAGCACGAGCAGGTCGCCGGGCTTGCAGAGCGATTCGACCTGGCGGGCGAAGACCTGCTCGAATCCCAGATCGTTGGCGGCGGCGGTGAGGATGGACGTGTCGGTGGTGAGCGCCACGGCGGCGAGCGGCCGCCGGGTCTTGGCGTACCGCACGACGTACTCCGCGGCGACATGCTGGGCGTCGGCCGCGCTGCCGCCGTTTCCGCAGAAGAAGAGCGTGCCCCCGGCCCGCAGGACCGCCGCGTAGCGCGCCGCCACGGCCACCACCTGATCGCCCACCACCTTGGTGGCCTGCAGCAGCCGGGCGAGCTCGTCCAGCTCGCCATCCACGCGCGCGCGGGTCACTCGTCGCCTTCGAGCAGCAGGCGAAGTCGCTGGACGAGGGACTGCTTGATGCGGAGGGCGGGCACGGGCAGCAACGGCTCCTCCTTCAGGATGGCGCCGGGATTTCTGACGGTGAGCAGGTCGGCCTGCTGCGCCCCGTCCTGCTCGACGAGAAACTTGAATCCCGCCGCGACGGAGCGCGAATCACCGTGGTTGTCCCCGGCAATGATATCGCCGAGCCCATGCTCCAGAAGCTCCCGCACCCGTGCGCCTCTGGCCGAGGAGCGGAACAGCGTCGTCGCGTCGAGCTGCATGACGGCGCCGAGAGAGCGCCACCGCTCCACGGCGGCGGGGGCACAGCAGCTGTACCGCTCGGGATGCGCGACCACCGGGACCAGCCCCGCCTCCCGGATCCGGGTGAGGGCGTTGACCACCGCCGCGCTCGCCACCATGCGGGGGAACTCGACCAGCATGTACCGGGTGCCGCCCAGCGTGACGCGACGGACCTGCCCCAGGTCCTTCGCCAGCGGACGATCGAGCATCACCTCGGCGCCGCGATGGAGCCGTGGCATCGGCGGCGCCGCGACCATCAGCTCCTCGAACGCCTGCTCGTGCCGGGCCGGCGGGCCCGTGGCGATGTCGCCGGCGCGAAGGTGCGGCGTGAGGCACACGTCCGTGATGCCGGCCTTGGCCATTTCCCTGAGCACACCGGCCGACTGCTCCGGGGAGCGGGAGCCGTCATCCACCGCGGGCAGCAGATGGGAATGCAGGTCGATCACGAGGACGGCAGACCCGAACGGAGCACCAAGACGGCGAAGTCGCCGAGCCGCTCCGGCGCTGAGCGCGACTGGGCGAGGAGCGCGAGGGTGACGAGGGCGTCCGCCGCCAGCAGGTCGAGCGCAACCGATCGATCCCCGGGATGCGCCACCACGGCGTCGAGGGCGTGACGGCCGGCCCTGGCCAGCGCGTCGGGTATCGGGGTGGCAGGGTCGGTGGTGAGAGCGAGGTCGCGAACGCGGGCGCGCAACGCCGCGGGGGCCTGACTGGTGTGCCGCTCGAGCCAGTCAAGCAGCGGGCTCACCCGCCGTTACCCAACCACGCCGAGACGAGTTCGGGAGTGGCGGCGCGGGCCGCGGCCAGGCGATCAGGGTCTCCCGCGCCCGCGGAAGCGAAGTGAGGGCGCCCCCCGCCTTTCCCTCCGCTGAGCGCCGCGATGCGGTTGACCAGGTCGCCCGCCTTGCGGCCTGCGCTCACCAGGTCGTCGGTGAGCGTGACATGGATGGCGCCGCGACCACCGGTACTGAAGAGCACCAGGATGGCGTTGCGCTTTCCCTCCCGGAACTTGTCCGCGATCTGGCCGACTTCGTTGCGGTCGTCGGTCGGCGTGTCGGCGATGGTCACCCGGATGCCGTTGACCTCCGCCTCGCTCCCCGCGATGGCCGCGCCTCCGCCTGCTTTGAGTGTCTCGGCCAGTCGCGCCTCCAGCCGGTGACGCTCCTCGAGCAGCTGCTCCACCCGCCGCACCAGATGCTCGGGGTGAGACTTGAGCGCGGTGGCGATGCCGGCGAGGCGATCCTCGAGCTCCCGCACGGCGCGAAGGGCTCCGGTGCCGGTGACCGCCTCGATGCGCCGCACGCCCGCCGCGACGCCCGTCTGCCCCGAGAACCGGAATGTGCCGATCTGGCCAGTGCTCCGCACGTGGGTGCCCCCGCAGAGCTCGATGGAAGGCCCCATCTGGACGACGCGGACCCGGTCTCCGTACTTCTCGGAGAAGAAGGCCATGGCCCCGAGCGCCAGCGCGTCGGGATACGCCATCTCCCGGGTGGTCACCACGGTGTTGCCGAGCACGAGGTCGTTCACCTCCTGCTCGATCCGGTTCAAGGTGTCCGGATCGAGGGGCCCGTGATGGGAGAAGTCGAAGCGAAGCCGCTCCGGCTGGACCAGACTGCCCTGCTGTCGGACGTGCGCCCCGAGATGCTTCCGGAGCGCGTAATGCACCAGGTGCGTGGCGCTGTGATTGCGCTCGATGTCCTGCCGGCGCGGCACGTCCACCGCGGCGTGGGTGACCACCGGATCGAAGGGCTGTTCGAACGACCCGCCGATGACGGTGCCCTTCGGGTCCTTCCGGACCGAGTCGACCGTGAGCTGCCACCCGTCACCACTCAGCGCCCCGGTATCGCTGACCTGGCCGCCCGACTCCACATAGAACGGATTCTCCCGGAGCACCATCTCGACCCTGGGACCTTCCTGGCGGAAGGCGAGCACGTCGGTGTCGGCCTCGGTGCGGGAATACCCGACGAACTTCTGCCTGCCGCGCTTGAGCGTGCGCCACTTGCCCGCCTTCGCCACGTGCACGGCGGGTCCCTTCGAGCCGCCATTCGCCCCGCCGCCCCGCGCGTCGCGCGATCGCTTGCGCTGCTTCTCCAGCTCCCGCTCGAAGCCGTCGAGGTCCACCTCGACGCCCCGCTCGCCGGCGATGATCTGGGTGAGATCGATGGGAAAGCCGAAGGTGTCGTACAACTTGAATGCCTCGTCACCCGCGATGGTCCTGGCGCCGGAGGCGAAGATCTCCTCCAGCCGGCCGAGCCCGCCGTCGATGGTCTCGAGAAAGCGGTGCTCTTCCGTCTCGGTCACCTCATCGATGTATCCCGCTTTGGCAACCAGCTCGGGGTACACCGCGCCGAGCTGCTCGACCACCACCGCCGTCAGGAGCGAGAGGGTGGGCTCCCGGCGTCCGAGCAGCCAGGCGTGGCGCACCGCCCGGCGGAGGATGCGCCGCAGCACATAGCCGCGCCCTTCGTTGCTCGGGTATACGCCGTCGGCGAGCAGGAAACTGACCGCGCGGGCATGATCGGCGAGGACGCGGTACGACGCCCGGTTCGCGCCGGAGCGATCATACGGCGCGCCAACCAGCTCGCCGACCCTGTCGACCAGCGGCAGGAACAGATCGGAGTGGAAGTTGTCGTCTTCGCCCTGCATGACCGCCGCGATCCGCTCGAGTCCCGCGCCCGTGTCCACGGAGGGCTTGGGCAGCGGCGTGAGCGTCCCATCGGCCGACCGGTCGAACTGCATGAACACGAGGTTCCAGATCTCGAGGAACCGGCCCGCCTCGGCGAGCTGTTCGAAGTCGGCCCGGGGGATTACGTCGGAAGGACGGAAGGGCGGAACGGCGGCGCGAAAGGTCGATGGCGCGGATCCTTCCGGCGTTCCGCCGTTCCGGCGTTCCGCCGTTCCAACCGCCTCCAAGTCCACGAAGATCTCGGTGCACGGTCCGCACGGTCCCGTGTCGCCCATCTGCCAGAAATTGTCCTGGTCGCCGAGCCCGTAAATCCGGTGGTCGGGCAGGCCGGCGATCTCCCGCCAGAGCGCCCGCGCCTCGTCGTCGGAGTGATGCACGGAGACGCGCAGGACGTCGGGCGAGATCCCGAGATACGCCGGGCTGGTGACGAATTCCCACGCGTACGCGATGGCGTCGCGCTTGAAGTAGTCGCCGAAGGAGAAGTTGCCCAGCATCTCGAAGAAGGTGTGATGCCGCTTGGTATGGCCCACCTGCTCGAGATCGTTGTGCTTGCCGCCGGCGCGGACCACCTTCTGGCAGGTGGTGGCCCGGGAGTAGTCCCGTCGCTCTTGACCGAGGAAGGTGCGCTTGAACTGCACCATGCCGGCGTTGGTGAAGAGCAGGGTCGGATCGTCGGCGGGCACCAACGACGAAGAAGGCACCTCGCGGTGCCCCTTGGCGACGAAAAAATCGAGGAAAAGCCGTCGGATGGTGGCGGACTGCATGGGGGGAAGATATAGGCGAGGGGCTAAAGGCTGAAGGCTGAAGGCTCCCGCCCACGTAGTCCCTTTGGCCTTAAGCCTTCAGCTTTCAGCTTTCAGCCGTTGGTTACCCGACCACCTGGCCGACCATCTGGCTGACGTCCTGCCCCCTGAAGCCCCGCCGTGCCAGATACGCGAGCACCCGGCGGCGCTTGACGGGAGCCGGCAGGCCGCTCAGGCGAGCGGCCCGTGCTTCGGCGAGCTGGCGCGGCACGATGGCGCGATCGGCGCTCTCGCTCCACTCCGCGGCGATGGCGCGATCGATCAGCGCGCGCTCGACACCCATCGCCATGAGGTCGGCGGCGAGCCGCGACGGCCCCCGCCCTCTCGCGGTACGGGTCTGAACGTAATTGAGTGCGAAGGCGGCGTCATCGAGCAGACCCAGCGCGGCGGCGCGCGCCAAGGCAGCCTCGACGGCGGCGCTCGGATGGCCCTTGCGCCGCAGCCGGCGGCCGACGTCGAACCGGGCGAACGACCGCCGCTCGAGGGAACGGAGCAGTGTCCGATAGGCGGCCTCCTCGTCGGCGGCGGCCGCGAGCCGCGCGCGTAGCTCCGGTGTGACCGGGAGGCCTCGGGCCAGGCTCACCGCGGCGGCGATTTCCTCGGGCACCGCGCCGAACCGCTCGCCGCCAATCTCGATCCGGAGCGTGCCCGCGCGCCGGGGATCGGGATCGAGTGCCGTGACGACCGGCAGGGTCACTCGTCGTCTCCGGCGGCCGCGCCGGCCGGGGCGTGGACGCCGAGCAGCTCCTTGACCTTGCCTTCGACCTCGGCCAAGAGCGGCGGGTTGTCGCGCAGAAAGAGCTTGGCGTTCTCCCGCCCCTGGCCGATGCGTTGGTCGCCGTAGGAGTACCACGCGCCGGACTTCTGGATGATGCCCGCCTCGGAGGCGAGGTCGACGAGCAGCGAGGTATGGCTGATGCCCTCGTCGAACATGACATCGAATTCCGCCTGCCGGAACGGCGGCGCGACCTTGTTCTTGACCACCTTGACCCGCACGTGGTTGCCGATGACGGCCTCGCGCTCCTTGACCGGCCCGATCCGGCGGATGTCGAGCCGGAGCGATGCGTAGAACTTGAGCGCCTTGCCGCCCGTGGTGGTCTCGGGATTGCCGAACATGACGCCGATTTTTTCCCGCAGCTGGTTGATGAACACCACGGCACAGTTGGACTTGTTGATGGCGCCGGCGAGCTTCCGCAGGGCCTGGCTCATGAGCCGCGCCTGGAGCCCGACGTGGCTATCGCCCATTTCGCCCTCGATTTCGGCCTTGGGCACGAGGGCGGCCACCGAGTCGATGACGATGAGATCGACGGCGCCGGAACGGACGAGGATCTCGACGATTTCGAGCGCCTGCTCTCCGGTATCGGGCTGGGAGACGAGCAGATCTTCGACGTTGACGCCGAGCTTCTTGGCATACTCGATATCGAGCGCGTGCTCGGCGTCGACGTACGCGGCGACGCCGCCAGCCCGCTGGACGTTGGCGGCCAGGTGCAGCGTGAGGGTGGTTTTGCCCGAGGACTCCGGACCGTAGATCTCGGTGATGCGCCCGCGGGGAACGCCGCCGACCCCGGTGGCGGCGTCGAGGTTGATGGCGCCGGTGGGGATGGCGGACACCTTGACCCGGGGCGACTCGCTGCCCATGCGCATGATGGAGCCCTTGCCGAGCTGCTTCTCGATCTGGGAGATGGCGAGGCCGAGGGCTTTGCGGCGGTCGGCATCGAGGCGGGGTTCATCGGCGGGCATGATATCCTCGGGTATTTAAGTGACCGATTTTGCTACATCTAACGATGCGGACCCAATGTACTACCGAATTATTGCCGAAGCAATAGTAGATTGATGACCTATTTTCGGTCACATGGAATTAGAGGCGCCAAGCGTCAGGCACGTGCTCGATCTCGTACCGGTGAACACCCCCATGCTCCCGGATGGCCACCAGATCGAACCGGTACAGGTCGTCCGGCCGGCCGTACCGCAGTCGCCAGACCTGGGCGACCCGCCCCAGAATGCTCCGCTTGCGCGGGCCGACGGCCTCGATGGGCAACCCGCAGACGAACGACCGGCGAGTCTTGACCTCGACGAAAGCCACGACCGAGCCTCTGCGCGCGATGAGATCGACGTCATGACGGCCCCAGCGGAAGCGGTGGGCCTCGATGTCCCACCCGCAGGCGGTGAGGTAGGCCAGGGCCACCAGCTCGCCGGCGAGCCCCCGCACCTGGCGGGCGTTGTCCCACGCCGAGGTGGGCACGAATCGTCTGGCTTCGCGCACGCTGGAGACTAGCGAGAGTTGTGAGCGAGGTCGCAATCCATTTCGCGGCGAGAGGACGCAGAAGACGCAGGAAGAAGTCCCTCAGATCACCTGCAATACTCCTCGATCTGGTCGATGCCCACGCGCACGTCGCGCGGCTTGCTCCCGTTGGCGGGACCGAGGATGCCGGCCTCCTCGAGCTGGTCCATGATGCGGGCGGCCCGGCCGTAGCCGATGCCGAGCTTGCGCTGCAGCAACGAGGTGGAGCCACCCTGGTTCTGCACGCAGGCGATGGCGGCTTCCTTGAACTGGGGATCCCGCTCCCCCGGGTCCGCCGCCGGGCCGTCGCCGCCCTCGCCTTCGGGAACCTCGTCCAGGATGTTGCTCTCGCTGGTTTCGCGGACGCCCTGCTGCTCCTGCTGGAGCCGGCACTGCCGGTAGCGATCCATCAGGCGCTCGCTCTCCTCGGTGGAGATGAACGCGCCCTGCAGCCGCATCGGCTCGCTCTTACCCGGTTCCAGGAACAGCATGTCCCCCTTGCCCAGCAGTGCCTCGGCGCCGTTCTGGTCGAGAATGGTGCGGCTATCCACCTTCGAGGCCACGCGAAACGCGATCCGGCTCGGGAAATTGGCCTTGATGAGTCCGGTGATGACGTTCACGGACGGGCGCTGGGTCGCCAGAATGAGATGGAGCCCGACGGCACGCGCCTTCTGGGCCAGGCGGGCGAGGGGCGTCTCGACGTCGGCCTGCACCGTCATCATCAGGTCGGCCAGCTCGTCCACCACCATCACGATGAGCGGGAGCTTTCCTTCGGTGTATTCGACGGGCGGCGGCGGGGGCGGCGGGGTGTCGGGCGGCTCCGCCGCGACATCGCTCAGCGTGACCTTCTTGACCGCGGGAAGCCGGAGAGGCTTGCCCTCGACCACCTTCCGGTTGAAGTCGCTCAGGTTCCGCGCGCCGTTGGCCTCGAGCAGGGCGTAGCGCCGGTCCATCTCCCCCACGGCCCACTTGAGCACCCGCGCGGCTTCCTTGTTGTTGGTGACGACGGGGTGCCGGAGATGGGGCAGCTCCTTGTACATCGAGAGCTCCACCATCTTGGGATCGATCATGAGGAGGCGGAGGTCTTCCTTGTGCTGGTAGCGATAGATCAGCGACGTGATGATGGCGTTGATGCCGACCGACTTGCCGGTCCCGGTGGCCCCGGCGATGAGCAGGTGGGGCATCTTGGCCAGGTCCGCGATCACGGGGCGGCCCTCGAGGTCCAGTCCCAGCGTGACGGGCAGGAGCCGCTCTTCGGCGTTCCACTGATCCGACTCGAGCAGCTCGCGGAGCAGCACCACGCGCGACTTGGGATTGGGCACCTCCACGCCCACCATGTCGCGTCCGGGAATCCGCGCGACCCGCACCGAGCGCGCGCTCATCTTGAGCGCGAGGTCGTCGGCCAGTGCCACCAGCCGGTTCATCTTCACGCCCGGCCTGAGCCGGACGCCGTACTGCGTCACCACCGGGCCGGTGGTGCGCCCCGCGACATCGCCTTCGACCTTGAACTCGGCCAACGTTCCCTCGAGCCGCTCCTGGAGGTCGTCGAGCTCCGCCTCGCCCGCGTCCACTGACCGGCTCCGCGGCGCCTCGAGGAGGTCCTTGCCATCCACCTTCTCGTCCACCTCCCAGACCCGACCCTTGGCCTCCGCGGGAGCCCGTGCGTCGCCCTTCTTCTGCTGGCCTCTCCTCGCCGGTTTGCTCTCCCCCCGCAGGGGCGCAGCGAGCTTGGCGACGGCCTCTTCCTTGTCCGGCATCGCGGCCGACGGCTCGGCATCGGTCCGAGCCGACTCCGACCCCCGGCGCGCCTTGCGTTCGTCCCTACCCGGGGTCCCCCTGGTTCCGGGCTGCCCCGGCTTGCGCTCCAGCCGCTGCAACGGGTGCCAAGCGAAGGTCGCGAGGGTGAGCGCGGACAGCGCGAGGAATCCCACCAGCACGGCGCCGGCGACGCCGATCCTGGTCGAGATCATGTCCGAGAAGAATCCCGGGATCACGCCGACGGCTCTGGCGGCAGGGCTTCGGTCGGCGACATCGAGATCGAGGTCCGACGGACGGACGTGGGTCACGACGCCCACAATGTAGGGAATCAGCACGCTCAGCCCGACGATCAGGAGCGCCGAGCGCTTCATGTCAAGGCCGCCGAGCCGATCGAAGCCCGCGAGCGCCAGGCCGACGCCGAGCAGCGGGATGCCGATGGCACCCGCGCCGAGATATTGCCACAGCGAGTGGCCGACGTAGGCGCCCACCGGCCCCGTCACCGGCAGCGGCACGAGTGTGAGCCCCACGAACAGGCCGAACACCAGCGCCGTGAGCGCTCCCAGTCGACGGCGGGCGTCGGGTGTCATACGGGGACGGCTGTGAGGGTGACCCGCCGCCCGTGGAAGTGCGGGAGCACCGGGTAGGCGTCGAGCCGGGAGGCGTCGACCACGTCGGCGCGGAAGCCGAGCCTGATCAGCTCGCGACCCCCCCGGCTGTAGGAGAGCGGACGCTCCCATCCTTCGCCGTAGCGGCGGACCAGGTCGAGACAGACGAGCCCGGCGTCATTGAGCGCGCGATGCGGCTTCGGGCTTCCGAGGGTCGCCGCGATGAGGCGGCCGGCGCAGTAGGCATCGTCGAGCGCGAACGCCCCGGCGCGACCCGCGCACACGACGAGCATGCCTCCGTCACGCTCAATCGCCTCGCGGGCGCGCTCGGCGGCGAGCGACAGGTTGGCGGCCGCCGCCGGATAGACCGCGGCCGCGCCCTGACAGGCGAGCAGCGCTTTGGTGCCGTTCGTGGTGGTGACCACCAGCGTCTTGCCCAGCACCGCGGACTGGCGCATTTCCAGCGGACTGTTTCCCAGATCGAAGCCGGGAATCCGCACGCAGTTGCTCTCGCCGGCCAGCAGCACGTCGGTGCTCCCGATCGTCTGCGCGAGCCGGAGGGCTTCCTCGGTGGAAGCGACGGGGAGGATCGCTTTGGCGCCGTGGGCGATCGCGGCGCACATGACGGTCGTCGCGCGGAGGATATCGATGACGAACACCGTCCGGCCCTGCATCTCCATCGACGTCAGGCCGGCAGGGGTGAAGACGACGTCGAGCCTCATGTGTCCTGTCGGAAGAGCTGCGGCTGTCGCTCGAGGAATCGGGTGTCCACGTTCCCGGCGACGAAGTCGGGGTGGTGGATGACCTTGGCCAGGAAGGGAATGGTCGTCGTGACGCCCTCGAGGATGAAGCTGTCGAGAGCCTGGCCCATTCGCGTGAGGGCTTCGGCCCGGTCGAAGCCGTGCACGATCACCTTCGCGAGCAGCGAATCGTAATAGGGGGGCACCGTGTACCCGGCGTACACGTGCGTGTCTACTCGGACGCCCGGGCCACCCGGAGGATGGTAGGCGGTGATCAGGCCCGGACAGGGCTGGAAGTTCCGATAGGGATCTTCGGCGTTGATCCGGCACTCGATGGCATGTCCCCGCAGACGCCGGCCGTCGCCCTGAAAGCTCACCGGCTGGCCCGCGGCCACCTTGATCTGCTCCTTCACCAGGTCGAAGCTCGTGACCATCTCGGTGACCGGATGCTCCACCTGGATCCGGGTGTTCATCTCCATGAAGTAGAACTTGCCGTCCGTGTCGAGCAGAAACTCGAGGGTGCCGGCGCCGCTGTAGCCGATATTGGAGGCGAGCGCCACGGCCGCGTCGCCCATGCGCTCGCGCAGCAGCGGATTGAGTGCGGGGCTCGGGCTCTCCTCGATGAGCTTCTGATGGCGCCGCTGAACCGAACAGTCCCGCTCGCCGAGGTGCACGACGCGGCCGAAGCAGTCGCCCATGACCTGGATCTCGACGTGGCGCGGGTGCTCCAGGTACTTCTCGACGTACACCGCCCCGTTGCCGAACGCCGCGAGGGCCTCGTTCTGCGCCAGCCCGAAGAGTTGGGTGAACTGTTCGGGATCGGTGGCGATGCGCATGCCCTTCCCGCCGCCACCCGCCGTGGCCTTGATGATGACCGGAAAGCCGATGCCGAGCGCGAACTCGAGCGCCTGCTCCGCGTCCTCGATGGTGCCCGGCGAGCCCGGCACGGTCGCGACTCCGGCCTCCTGCGCCAGCCGCCTCGCAGTCGCCTTGTCGCCCATCTGGCGGATCTGTTCGCCGGTGGGCCCGATGAACGTGATGTTGGACGCGCGGCAGGTGTCCGCGAACTCGGCGTTCTCGGCCAGAAATCCGTATCCCGGATGAATCGCGTCGGCGCCGGTGATCTCGGCGGCCGCGATCAGGTTCGGGATCTTGAGGTAGGACGCACGGCTGGGCGGGGGACCGATGCAGACGTCGTCGTCGGCGAACCGGACGTGCAGCGACTCGCGGTCGGCCTCGCTGTAGACCGCCACGGTGGCGATGCCCAGCTCCCGGCACGCCCGAATCACCCGCAGGGCGATCTCCCCGCGGTTGGCGATCAGCACCTTCTTAAACACATGCCACCAGCGGCGAGTCGCCGACCTCGCCCGCGGCTCGGTTCACGATGAGCACCTTCGTGAGCATCAGGGCGTCAGATCCATCGCGCCCGAGCCCACCGACTGGCCCGTGATTTCGGTGAACTTGCGGTCCGACGCCGAATCGACTCCCGACACCCGGAGCGCGAACTCGCTTGGATTGGTCGAATAGAAGAGCGCGCTCTCGTAGGAGATCATGCCCTCCCTGAACCACTTCATCAGCGACTGGTCGAACGACTGCATCCCGTAGGAGACGGTGCCTTCCGCGATCAGGTCGGGAATGTTGAGGGCCTTCTCGATATCGCGGATGTTGTCGGCTACCGCGGCCGTATTGATCAGGACCTCCGCCGCCGGCACCCGGCCCCGGCCGTCCTGCCGCGGCACCAGCCGGAGCGATACCACGGCCTGCAGCGCCGTGGCGATCAGCATCCGGATCTCCTGGTGCTGATAGGGCGGATAGAAGGAGATGATCCGGTTGAGCGTCTGGGTCGCGTCGGTGGTGTGCAGGGTGCTGAACACGAGGTGGCCCGTATCCGCCGCTTTGAGCGCGGTGTCGAGCGTCTCCATATCCCGGATCTCGCCCACCAGGATCACGTCCGGGTCCTGCCGGAGCACGTGTCGCAGGGCCGAGGCGAAGGAGAGAGTGTCACTGCCCACCTCGCGCTGGGAGATGTTGGCCGAGACATCGCGATGGAGGAACTCGATCGGATCCTCGATCGTAATGACGTTCACCCGCCGATTCTGGTTGATGTGGTTGATCATGGCGGCCAGCGCGGTGGATTTCCCCGAGCCGGTAATGCCGGTGATGAGGATCAGCCCGCGGGGCTTCAGCGCGATCTCTTCGAGCACCGCCGGCAGGTACAGCTCCTGAATCGTCTTGACCTCGTACGGGATGGCTCGGAAGGCGAAGGCCAGCGTGCCCCGTTGCTGGTAGATGTTGGTGCGGAACCGCCCGACGCCCGGCACGCCGATCGCGAAGTCCGCTTCCTTCTTTTCCGCGAACTCCTTGACCTGGCGCGGGGTCATCACCTGCTCGGCGAGGAGCTTGAGGTCCTCCGGCTTGAGCGGAGGCATGTCGAGACCGGCCAGCTCGCCGTTGAGTCGGATGGTCGGCGGCCGACCGACCTTGAGCAGGAGGTCGGAGGCGTTCTTCTGGACCATCTGACCGATGGTCGCCTTGAAATTGAAGGCCGGCCCCGAAGGGCTCGGCGCGCTGCTGGACTCAGCCATTGGGATCGACCCGGAAGAGGACCTGGCCGAACTCCACCGGTTGCGTGTCGTCGGCGCAGATCTCGCGTACCACGCCCGAGATCTCGGCTTCGATCTCGTTCATGATCTTCATCGCCTCGATGATGCAGACGGTTTGTCCTGGAGTAATCCTCCCGCCCACCTTCACGTAGGGATCGGCGCCCGGTTCGGGGGCCTTGTAGAAGGTACCGACCATCGGCGACTTGATTTCCTTGAGCGTCGAGGCCGGCCGCGCGGCCTCGCGAGGCTCGGCCGGAGCGCCAGCCCCACCGGGGCCGGGTGCGGCCGCCGGCGGAAGGGCGGCCGCGACGGCGGGTGGACCCCCGTAGAGCGGCCCCGATGCCGTCCGGGTGATGACCACCCCGGTGCCGAACCACCCCTTGACTTCGATCGACCCGATCTCGGGCGAGGCCCGCAGCAGCTCCGCGAGATCCTCGACGTCCTTCAGGTCCACCGACTTGATGCCGGGGACGTTCTGCAGCAGCTCCGCGAGCTGCTGCATTTCCTGAGGTGTCATACGCGGGTAAGGTACTTGTCGTCGCGCCGATCGACCCGGATCACTTGGCCCTCCTCGATGAAGAGCGGGACCTGCACCGTGGCGCCCGTCTCCAGGGTTGCCGGTTTGGTTGCGCCGGTGGCGGTATCCCCGCGGACGCCCGGATCGGTCCGGGTGACCGCGAGCTCCACGAAGAACGGCAGATCCACCAGGATCACCGTGCCCTCGTGCACTACCCCCTCACATTCCATCCCTTCCTTCAGGTATTTCAGCTGGTCCGGCCCCAGCACGTCTTCGGTGATCATGAGGTCGTCGAAGGTCTGCTGGTCCATGAAGTGGTAGAAGTGACCGTCGGAGTACGAGAACTGGATCGGCCGGCGCTCCAGACGAACGTCCGTGACCCGTTCGCCGGCATTGAAGGTGCGCTCGAGCACGGCGCCGGTGCGGATGTTCTTGAGCTTGGTCCGAACGAACGCCCCGCCTTTGCCCGGCTTGACGTGCTGAAAGTACACCATCTGAAAGAGCTGGCCGTCCATCTGGAGCACCAGCCCATTCCTGAAGTCTGCGGTAGACGCCATAGGGTCGCGGGTCTCGAGTCGCGGGTCTCGAGCATGCGGCGCATGCCAGGTTCGTGTGACGGTGGCTCTCTACCACGAGACGCGACCCGTGACTCGCGACTTGTGACGCTATACCAGCTCCAGCAATTCGGTCTGTCCATTCGAGAGCAGGGCCGCGCCCTCGGCTGTGACCCATACGTCGTCCTCCAGCCGGACACCACCCCAGCCCGGAAGATAGACTCCCGGCTCCACCGTGACCACCGCGCCGGCCGGCAGCACCGTTTCGGCCGTCGGGGCCAGGCGAGGCGCCTCATGCACCTCCAGACCCAGGCCGTGCCCGAGCGAGTGGCCGAACGACTCGCCAAACCCCCGTCCCGCGATCACTTCGCGGGCGAGGGCATCTGCCTCCCGTCCCGTCATGCCGGCGCGAACACCGCCCAATGCGCGGTCCTGGGCCGATCGCACGAGGTCGTAAACGGCTCGCTGCCGCTCGTCGGCGCGGGCGCCTACCACCACGGTGCGGGTGAGGTCGGCACAGTACCCATCGACCTGCGCGCCGAAATCGAGGAGCAGCCAGTCGCCGGCACCGAGGCGCCGATCGCTCGTGCGCGCGTGGGGCAGCGCCGAGCGGGGACCGGAGGCGACGATCGTCGGAAACGGATGCCACTGGCTTCCCCGCCGCCGCAGCGCCGATTCCAGCGCCGCGGCGATATCCTGCTCCGACTGGCCGACGCCCACGCCCGGCAGGACCTCCGACAGCGCGTCGTGCGCGAGCGCGGCGGCCGCGCGGATGGCGGCGATCTCCTCCGGCGACTTGACGGTCCGCAATCGCTCCACCTGGTCGCTGGTGGTGACCACCTTGGCGCGAGTCAGCCCGGAGATCCTGTGGGCGTCGCGGACCGTGAGCGACCCGCCCTCGATGCCGAGGGTAGCCGGCGGATCGGCGGCGAGGACCTTTCCCAGCCGGTCCCACACGCTTTTCTGGTCGACTTCCACCGATGCCGACGAACCCGCTTCCGACGGCGCCTGCGCCGCGTAGCGGAAGTCGGTGATCAGAATCGTCGCGTTTTCCCGGACGACCAGCAGCGCCGAAGAGCCGCTGAACCCGGTGAGATACCGGATATTGGGAATGTGGGTGACCAGCAGGGCGTCGATGCCGTCGCCCTCGAGCGCCGCCTGAAGCGCCGCCTGTCGCTCGCCCCTCCGGTCAACTCCCACGGAGCCGGCCCACGAGCGCCTCCAGCGCGAGCAGGTAGCTCCTGGCGCCGAACCCCGTCACCATGCCGAGCGCGAGGTCCGCGATCATCGAGTGCCGCCGCTCGGGCTCTCGCGCGAAGATGTTGGAAAGGTGCAGCTCGACGAACGGGATCCGCACCGCCAGCAGGGCATCGCGCAGGGCGAGACTCGAGTGGGTCAGCGCGGCGGCGTTGATCAACGCGCCATCCACCCGGCCGCGAAGCCCCTGGACCGCATCCACCATCGCGCCTTCGTGGTTGGTCTGCAGCCACTCGATCTCGGCGCCGTGGGCGCGCGCCGCCCGGCGCACCATGTCCTCGATCTCGTCCAGCGAGGTACTACCGTAGACTTCCGGCTCCCGCTGCCCCAGCAGGTTCAGGTTGGGGCCGTTGAGCACCGCGATGCGCATTCAGCGCTTCAGGTTTTGCAGCCAGGTATGAAACTGGTCGAGATCGTCGCTCTTCGGATCGGGTGACCTGGGAGGGCGCGACGCGCCTCCCGATGGCTGGGGGTTGAAGAAGTCGTCGTAGGAGACGCCCGCCTGCCCACCCTGCCCCGTGGCCGGAACGGCGGGCCGCGAAGGTGAGCCCTCCTCTCCGAAGACCGAGCTCAGCGACAGCGCGTCGTGCGCTGGCCGGGTGGGCGCGCCGCCGGCCTCGGGCACGGCCGTGGAGCGCTGGGCCTCCGTCCTGGACGCGTGCGGCCCGACGTGGGGCGGCCGTGACGAGAGCATGCCGCGGAAGAAGTCGCCCGTGGAGCGTCCCCCGGTGGCGGCTGCCGCGAACACTCGCCTGGGCGGCGGCGCGGGCGGCGGCTGCTCCAGCTCGACGATCCTCTCCTGAATCCGCTCGTCCCCGCCAAGCCTGCCGTCGAGCTCTCGGTACACCCGAAGCGCTTCGTCCCGATGGCCCTGGCTCAGGAGCAGCTCCGCCATGGTCTCGGTCATCATGGGGTCGGGCTCGTGCGCCGCCGCCACCACGGGATCCTGCCCGGCCGCGAGGACGGGCTCGGGCGCCGGAATATGGAACGGCGGAGTTTCGATCTCGGGGGGAAGCTTCGCGACGGAGGCCGGCTCCGGGGCCGGCTCGGGCTCATCGGCCTGTGCGACCGTCTCCGGAACAGGCTGGGCCTCGGGCTCGGGCTCCGGTACCGGTTCCTGCGCCATCGTCTCCGGAGCCTCCATTGGAGGCTCCGGCTCGAGAGGCTCCGGCTCGGGGAGAGGCTCCGGCTCGCGCTCGGGCGGCGGATAGGCCGAGCCGAACAACTCCTCGGAGGCGTTCGGCATCTGGAACTCCGACGCGCCCGAGCTCTCGAGGACGATTTCCTCGCTCAGCTCGACGTGGAAGTTCTCGCCGATGGGCCCGCTGAGCGGCTCGACGTGGGACACGTCCCCGGTGTCCGTCATCCCGACAATGCCGGAAAGAGGCTCGACGGGCTCGATGGGCTCGGTCATCGGTTCCGCCTCGGGGCGCAGGTCCTCGAAGGCCAGCGGGACGGCTTCCTCGCTCGAGGGCGATCCCGAGTCGCTCACCCAGCCCATGGCGGGCTCCAGCGGCAGGTCGGAGATCGGCGGTGGAGGCGGCGATGTGACCGGCGGGGTCAGGTCGGACTCGTAGGATGTGGTCTCGATCCGCTCGAGAGGCGGCTCATCGGCCACGCCGGCAGGCGATTGCGCGTCGGGGGCCGCGGGAGCGGCAGCGGCGTCGGGGCTCACGGAGGAGCCCAGCTCGGCCTGCCGCCGCGAGGCCTGCACCCGGTCGAGCTGAATCCTGGCCTCGTCGTTGCTGCGATCGATCGAGAGCAGCGTATGGAGCCAGCGCTCCGACTCGTCGAGCCGCAGCAACCGCTCGGTGATATCGGCCAGCGCCTTGATGGCAATGACGTTCTCGCCATCCAGGCTCAGGACGTGGGTGAAGGCCGCTTCAGCCGCCGGCAGGTCACCCAGATCGAAATGACACCGGCCGAGGACGATGCTGGCGGGGATGTAATCGGGATGGAGGGCCAGACCCGGTCCAAGGAGCTCGAGCGCCTTCGCCACATCGCCGTTCTTGCGACGTACTTCGGCGAGCGGCGCGAAGGTCAGCCCTTGGGGGTTTTCCGCGTACCGGCGTTCGAGTTTCTCGATCTCGCTGATGGGCATCCAGGTCCCGGGGTCCGAAGTGAGACTCGCCGTGACAGGGGACGAGCAAAAGTCGTGCAGGAAGCCTCGGGAGAGTAGCCGGACGTTCCCAGCCTGTCAACTGCTAACCGGCGAGGCGCCTTGAGGTTCGGCCTCCAAGGGCTTAGTCTTACAGCCTCGTTCCTTCCCCCGTGTCCGGAGTGCCGCCTGCGCCTATGATGCAAGCCTTTCGCAATGCCGCCAAGCCGCTGATGGTGATTGTGGCATTCACGTTTTTCGCCTGGCTGGTTCTCGATCTCAGCGGCATCACCGGCGGCACCGGTCTCCTCACCCGGACCTCGGTCGGGAAGATCAACGGCCAGAGCATCGATGCCCGCACCTACCAGTCGGTCGTGCAGCAGAACATCGATGCGCGCCAGCGGTCGTCCCCCGGGGCGCTGGGCCTGGAGGATTATCAGCAGATTCGCGACGAGGTCTGGGACCAGTTCGTCCAGAGTAGCGTGCTCGAGTCCGAGTACCGCCGCCGCGGGATTACCGTGTCCTCCGACGAGATCGTCCGGGCCATGCGCAACTCGCCGCCGCCCGAGTTCACCAGGATTCCCGAGTTCCAGACCGACAGCCAGTTCGACCTCGCGAAGTACCAGCGCTGGCTGACCTCGAGCGTCGCGCAGCAGTACCTCCCCGCGCTCGAGGCCCAGTACAGCGATCAGATCAAGCGCTCGAAGCTCCTGAGCGTGGTCACGGCGGATGTCTACCTGTCCGACGCGGCGTTGTGGCAGCAATACAGGGACGAGAACGAGCGCGTGAAGGTCGAGCTCGCCGCCATCGTCCCCAATACGGTGATCCCCGATTCGGCCGTGTCGCTCTCCGACGCGGAGATCGCGGCGTACTACAAGAATCACCCGGATGAGTTCCAGCGTCCCGCCACCGCGTTCCTGAGCTACGTCGCCCTACCGCGACTGACCAACGCCGCCGACACCGCCGCCGCGCTGGCGAGGGCCGATTCGGCGCGCGCCGAGATCGCGGGAGGCACCCCCTTCGCCGATGTTGCCCGCCGCGAATCGGCTGATTCGGCCAGCGCCGTCAAGGGAGGGGACCTGGGTGAGTGGACTCGCGGCGCCATGGATGCCGCGTTCGATTCCGCCGCCTTTACGATGCCGCTGAACAAGGTGTCGACGCCGGTGCTGTCCCAGTTCGGGTACCACCTCATCGAGGTGACCAGCCGCAAGGGCAACAAGGCCAAGGCACGCCACATCCTCTTCCCGATCGAGGTCGCCGGAAGCCATCGCGACGCGCTCGACGCCCAGGCGGACAGCCTGGAGCGCCTCGCCGCCGACCGCACCGACCGGGCCGCTCTCGATACGGTGGCCCGCGTGCTCAAGCTTCCGTTGCGCCATTCGGGTCCGGTCGAGGAGGGCACCAAGGTGCAGCTCGGCCAGCTCGTCGTGCCCGACGCCGGCGTCTGGGCGTTCCAAGCCAAAGTGGGCGCCACGAGCTCGGTCATCGAGTCACCCGACGCGTTCTACGTGTTCCGCCTCGACAGCCTGCGGGCTGCCGGCGTGCCCCCACTGTCGCAGGTCCGAGCCGCCGTGGCGCACCTGGCGCGGAGCGACAAGAAGGCCGAGCAGGCGCGCAAGATCGGCCAGGACCTGCTCAAGCGGATCCAGTCCGGTGCCACCTTGGGCCAGGCCGCGGACGCCTTGAAGCTTCCCCACCGGGAGTTCGGGCCGTTCACCCGAATTCAGCCCCCGCTCGACGATCCTGTGGTGGTGGGAACCGCCTTCGGCCTCGACTCGGGAAAGGTGAGCCCCCTCCTCGACACCAAGAAGGGACTCTACGTCATCAAGGTCCTCGAGCACACCAAGGCGGACTCGACCCAGTTCCTGAAGGACCTCGACAAGTTCCGCGCGCAGATGATCGGATTGGCGAGGCAGGACCGCGTCCGCAACTATCTGACCGCGCTCAGGGATGCGGCGAAGGTGGTTGACGATCGAAAGAAGGTGCTGCAGACCCAGCAGCCGGACCAGCTGCCGCCGACGTCCTAGGCTCGGCCTACTGCGACAGGCGCTTCGGCTCCCCGGACCCCGGAGCGGACTGGGGCGGGGCGTCCTCCGGACGGGGCGGCACGTTCCGCTGCTGGTCCTCGGGCGAGCCCATGATGGCGTCCCCGCGTTCCGAAATGCTGCGCTTGAACTCGCGAATGCCCTTACCGATCGAAGACCCCACCTCGGGCAGCCGCTTGGCGCCGAAGACCAGCATGCACCACCACGAGGATCAGCAGGATTTCGCCGAAACCCAGATTGCCGAACACGGACGCCTCCTTCAGAAGAGCGACCGTGCCATGATATACGCCAGCAGGACGCCGAGCAGGCTCAGGATCGAGACGTGAACGCCCACCGGCCCAAGCGTGAAGTTTACCACCAGCAAATCCATCGAGACAGGCCCGACGCTGGGCGCGACGGCTGTGGTGAAGAAATCGCTTGGCGACGCTGTCCGGCAGCCACTCGCGCCAGGAAGCTCGTCAGGAAGCCGCCGGCCAGGAAGCCGGCGATCAGCACGCCGACGTAAAAGCCCGGCCGGTGCGGTCCGCTCGCCATCACTGCCTCCGGTCCAGCGACGTAGGCGATGCTGGCGCGGAGCGCGTCCGGCGGCCGGGTTGCGGAGCAGCGCGGCCGAGCTCTCCTCCGCCTGGCCCGGCCAGTCGCTGCGCACGGCTCCCGGGCGTAGTCGAATCCGCCGGCGTCGCCGCACCGCCTCGATCACCTCGGCGATCTGGTCGTCCGACGCCTCCGCCGTGCCCATCAGTCGATTCACCACCTGCCGGTCGCGATCGCTCATCCGGGGAAGGGCGACATGAGTGGCAGCGTGACCTTGTGCTCCCGCAGGTCCCAGCCGCTCGGCTTGCCGGTGACGCGGGGATCACCCTCGTAGTCGAGCAGGTCGTCCACGATCTGAAAAGCCATGCCCAGCGCTCCACCGAACCGCCGAGAGCGCCGCCCGCTCGGCCGGTTGCGCCCGGAGGGCACCGCACCTCGCATGCCCCGGACAGGAGCGACGCCGTCTTGGCCGGATCAGGAGATCGTACTCCTCCTCGGTAAACTCCAGCGGCTCGTGGGCCAGGAGCTGCCGCATCTCGCCGACGGTCATCTCGTTGGTCACGCGGCCCAGCACCCGGAGCGGCTCCAGATCGTCGAGCGCGCACCAGCTCGATGACGGCGCGGGAGTAGAGATAGTCTCCCATGATCACCGAGATCTGATGGCTGAACAGGGAATTGATGGTCGGCATCCCCCGCCGAAGCACCGAGTGATCCACCGAGTCGTCGTGGACCAGGGTGGCGAGGTGAATGAGCTCCACGACCGCGGCCAGCGTCGTGGTCCTGGGGTCGAGCGCGCCTGTCGCCTCGTCGGCCAGGAGCAACAGCGTCGGCCGGAACATCTTCCCCTGCATCTGGAAGAGATGCGAATTGACCTGCGCGATCAGCCCGAAATCGGCTTCGACGATGCGCCGCAGCTCCTGGGGCACGTGGTCGAGCCGCGCGCGCAGCGGCCGCTGCAGGTCGGCGAGGGTGACTGGCGCCGTGTGTAGCGTCATTCCCGGCGTCCCGCCGAAAGGCGCTGCACCCTGTCCCCGAGGTCCATGAAGCGGATGTCGACCGCCATCGCGCGCTCGTAACTCGATATCGCGTCGCCGTCCTTCCCCTGCGCCTCACACGCGCGGCCGAGCCAGTACAGCAGGCCGATCTTGGCCTCGTCGCCCTCCGGCACGGCCTCCACCGCGCGGCGGAGGACCGATTCCGACACCGTGAACTGCCCCTTGTCGAAGAAGGCGACGCCGAGTGCCTCCGAGGTGCGCAGCCGGCCCTCCGGTGCCCGCAGGGCCTTCTGGAACTCCGCGATGGCCTCGTCGAGCAGCCCCATCTCCTTGAATGCGACCCCCAGGTCGTAGTGGGCCTGATAGTCGTCGCTCTCCAGGTTCTCGTCGATGCCCCGCTTGAACTGCTCGAGAATCTCCTGGAACTCACGCTGCTCGTCCTCGTCCTGAGGTTCCCGCCGGTCGATCCGCATCCGGGTATCGCGCGGCCCCGACTCCTCGAACACCAGTGACCCCAGATCGAGGAAGCTGTCGTCACTCGACCCGGGCGCGGAGGGTGCTGCGGGCTTGGACCCCTCTCCCGGTGCCTCCACCGACGGTTCTCGGGCAGTCGGCTGCTCGGCGTGCGGCGCTTCCGCCTCCGGCTCGCCCACAGGCTCAAGCGGCGGGGCCGGGACGCCGGCGGGCCTCACGGGCCACGCGGCGGCGCGGTGCTGGAGCGGTGGTTCGAAGATCTCCTCCTCGGAACCGAGCGAGGCGAGGGCCAGCGCCGCGTGAGGATTGCCGGGATCGTGCTCCTGGACCCGGCGGAACACCGCCATCGCCTTGTCCGTCGCCCCGGCCCTCGCGAGCGCGTCACCCAGCGCCAGGTAGGCATCCAGCAGCGGACCGCGATCGCCCATCCGGAAGGCGAGCTCGACCCGCTTCTGATGGTGGCGAATGCCCTCGGGGTCCACGTCGACGAGCCGATTCACCACCTCGGTGGCGGCCTGCCAGTCTTCGACCCGCTCGTACCCCATGAGCGCCAGGTCGAGCTCTTCGATACCCCGCATGAGGTCGTCGCGATCGAGAAGATGATCGGCCAGGGCCCGGTGCAACTCGGGATTCTCGGGGTCATCGAGCACCCGGTTCTCCAGCTCGATGACATCGGCCGTGACATCGGTTTCGATCAGGGGGAGACCTTCGGTGGCGGGAGTCGTATCGACATCCAGCTCGGCCAGGGAAGCATCGAGATCCTCCAGGCCGTCGACGACCTCGACCACATCCATGCCCTCGACCGGCTGATCGGAGATGGTGAGGCCATCGGTCAGCTCGACCGGCAGATCGTCGACCACCCCCTCGATCTCCAGCGGCGGCATCGCCTCATCCGATACGGCCGCGAAATCCACCTCATTGATCTGCTCCAGCCCGTCCACCGTCACGGGCGTCACCGGCTCGTCCATCTCCGCCACGGGCTGAACCAGGTCGGGATGGGCTGGGATGTCGAGGCGGTCGGGAGTCGCGGAGAACTCCTGGCCGGTGTCGAGGAAGACCAATCCTCCCCGGCCCGGACCCGGCGACGGCTCCGCACGCTCCTCTCGAGCCGTTTCGGTCTGTGTCTCGGTGGCGCCGGGCGGGCGTGGGAAGCCCCGGTCCCCCCGCGACTCAATATCGCCGGCCAGCTTCCGCAGCTGCTCCTGGGCCTCTTCCTCGCGCGCCGAGGCCCGCAGCAGCTCTACCAGCATCAGACGGATCTCCTGGCTGCCGGAGAACTGGTCCGCGAACTCCTTCACCGACTGAAACGCCGGATCGAGCTGGCCGAGGGCGTTCATCCGCTCGAGGAACTCGATCAGGTTCCGCTTGGCTTCGATGACCACGTTCTTGCGCGCGTGCAACTGGGCGAGCTTCAGGTAGGTCTGGGTCCGGCCAGGGTTCACCCGCAGGATCTTCCCGCACAGCGCGATTGCGTTATTGAAGAATCCCTGGTCCGCGTACAGGTCCACCGCGCGCTCGTAGGAGCGCACCGCGGCGGGAGTGTCGTTGATCTTGAGATAGAGGTCGCCGACCCGATTATACAGTGAGAGATCTGGGCTGCTCTCGGCGCCCGACTCGATCTGCTGGATGGCCTTGAGGTAGACGTCGATCGCCTTCCGCCAGTCCTCCTTTTGCTCGAACTTCCGGGCCGAGTCTTTCAGCTTTTCAAGATTCATGCGCTCGGGCGGATTCGGGGAACGAGCGATGGAGATAAGGGCTGGATTCTGCGAAACATAGGTAAGCGGGGAAGCAGGCGGAAGAGGCCGGGGAATCGCCCTCCACCGGGCTCAGAGGATCCCTTCCGGGTCGAGAGACCCGGCGGCCACGGCGACGGCCAATCGCTCCAGATCCGGGGCCGGTGGACGGTCCGCTTCCAAGGGGGCCACCGGGGGTGCCAGGGCCCGCAGGCGGCGGTACAGCTCGGCGACGCCCTTGCCGGGCGCGAGCGGCTTGAGGAACTCGAGCCCCTGAGCCGCGCAGAGCAGCTCGGCCCCGACGACGCGTTGTGCGTTCAGCAGGATACGTTGCGCCTTCCAAGCCGCCGCCATCCCCATCGGCACGAAGTCTTCCTGATTGGCGTCAGTGGGTATCGAGCCGATGCTGGCCGGCATGGCCAGGGCCCTCGACTCGGCCACCAGTGAGGCAGCGGTGATCTGGACCATCATGTAGCCGGAGGAGAGGCCGGGATCGCGGGTCAGGAAGGCCGGAAGGCCCTGGGAGAGGTCGGGATTCACCAGCCGCTCCACCCTGCGTTCCGCGATGGCCTGGAGCGTCGTCAGGGTTATCGCCAGCAAGTCGAGGGCCTGGGCCACCGGCTGCCCGTGAAAGTTGCCGCCGGAGATGACCTCGCCCCCGTCGAAGACGAGCGGATTGTCCGTCGACGCGTTGAGCTCCACCTGCGCCGTCTCCTCGGCGAACCGGATGGCATCCCGGACCGCCCCCAGCACCTGAGGGGCGCAGCGCAGGCTGTACGCGTCCTGGACGCGCGGATCGCCCACCCGGTGCGACTCCCTGATCTCGCTCTCCTCGAGCAAGGCGCGCATAAGATCCGCGGCCTCGATCTGCCCCCGATGCGGCCGCGCGGCGTGTATTCGGCGGTCGAGCGGTGCGGGAGTTCCGCGCAAGGCCTCCAGACTCATCGCGGCGGCGGCCGTCGCCGTCCGCCATAATACCATCGCGTCGTGCACCAGCAGCGAAAGCAGCGCCGTCTGTGCCTGGGTCCCGTTGATGAACGCGAGCCCTTCCTTGGGCGCGAACCGGTAAGGCTCGAGGCGGGCGGCGGAGAGGGCGGAGGCAGCCGGCGTGCCTTCCGGTCCATCCAGCACCCGACCTTCCCCCATCAGCGCCAGCGCGATGTGGCTGAGTGGCGCGAGATCACCGCTGGCGCCGACGCTTCCCTGCTCCGGAACCCATGGCGCGATCCCGGCATTCAGCAGGGCTACCAGCGCCTCGACCAGCTCCGGGCGCACCCCGCTGGTAGGACGTAGGAGCACGTTGGCACGGAGCAGCATCACGGCGCGAACCACGGACGGCGGCAGCGGGGACCCCACGCCGGCCGCATGGCTGCGGATCAGGTTGGCCTGGAGCTGATCGAGCTGATCGGGCGGGATACGGACGTTCGCGAGCTTACCGAAACCGGTGTTGATCCCGTACATCGTCTCGCCGCTGCCGATGGCCCGCTCCACCAGCCGCCGGCTCTCGAGCAACGCGGCTCGCGCCTCCGGGGCGACGGAAACGCGAACGCCGGCTTGGCGCGCCACGCGCACCACGTCGGCGATCGAAAGGGAGCGGCCGTCGAGGACGATTTGTGATTCCGGCATGGGAAGAAGGTAATGAGTCGCGGGTCGCGGGTCGCGGGCTGCTTCCTGCACCTGCCCGATTTCCGACTCGCGACCCGTGACCTACTTCTTCCCGCTCACCACCAGCTCGGGATTCCCCGGATCGGTCTGGAAGGCCCAATCCATGATGAGGAACGTCTGGCCCACGTGGGTCACCCGGAGCGCCCCATAGCGCGGGATCCCGTCGGCGGCGCTCATCTCGAACACATAGCCGAACCCGGGCGACGCCTCGATCGGCGTGGTTCGATACGTCTGGTCGGGGGCGAAGTCGACGCTGGTGAGGTCCTCGACCGGACTGCTGTCGTCGTAGAACTCGACGCCCGTCCCCGCGCGGACCGGGGTGATCACGAGGCCGCCCGACCCGTCCCGGTCCACGGCGAAGTCGATGGTGCCTACGTTGCCGTCGCGCACCAGCCCCAGCTCGGTCCCCTGCACCTGTCCATCGCCGTTGAGGTCGTCCCAGAACCGGAAGCCGCTTCCCGCGATCTGCGTCTGCCGCGCAAAGATCACGACGTTGCGGGCGTCGGGACGCGGCGTGTCGCCCCGCAGGGGCGACCGGTCGCTCTCGAATCCGTCCACGCTGACTGCCGTGACCGTATAGCAGCGGGGCTCGCCATTCGCCAGCGCGCCGACCACGAACTCCGGCGCCACCGTAGTGCCCTCGAGACGAAACGACGCCCCGCATGCCGGCGGGTTGGCATCGATGTCGTAGGTGGTGCTGTAGACCCGATAGTTCTGGAAGTTGCTGGGGTCCGACAGATACGGATTGTCCGACCAGGTGAGCGCGATGGCCCCGTCGAGCGAGACGCTGCTGAGCGAGGAAGGCGCGTCCGGCGTCGTTCCGGGACCGGAGCCGTTGTCGTCGTTGCACGCCGCCGCCACGATGACCAGTGGAATCCACCACCCGCGCATATGGTGCTCTCCGGAGAGGGGTCGCCTGGCCAGGTGCAGAGGTTGTGCCACCACTGGCGAGACTGACAACGTATTGAAATATAAGAACTTACAGAAACCAACCCGGACTAGGCGTCCCCGATGGATGACACTAATTCTCGAATGTCGTCTGGTCGTAGTCGAACTTCAGCTCCGGCAGATCGGTCAGGCTGATCGAGAAATAGAAGGCAAAGTTCCCGTTCGGGTTCCGGACGAAATTGAACGAGGCGCGCCACTCGTGGAGGTCGCGCTCCAACCGTACAACCTGAGATTCGAATTGGTTGTCCGTGATGTTGTACTGCGACGACCATGACAGCGACCAGAACGGCGTGGGCGAGAAGTTGGTGCTGAACCCGAGGCTTTGCCGGTCCGGGATGTCGGTGCTCACACCGGGAATGGGGCGGGTCCGGGCGAGACTGTAGTTGAAGTTCGCCGAGAAGCTGCGCCCGGCCGACCGCAGGGGCGCCTGCGTGGTACTGAAGAAGCCGCCCGGCCTGGCCCGCCGACCAGACTGCGCCACGTAGGAAGTCGGGACTTCTTCCTTCTTCCCTGCTGAGCCCTTCCCACCCAGCCCGAAGATCGACCCAATGGCCCGGAAGGTGGCGCCCGAAATCGCGAAGCTCGCGCTCACGTTCTGCAGGAACGGATCGAACTTGGCCGTGTCGCTCCCGGCGGCGCCGCGGAACAGGTCGTGGGTGAGGCTCAGGTTGAATCCCGGCAGCAGGTCGCTCAGCAGGGAATTGCTGATCGTTTGGGTCGCCCAGCCACTCCGGCCGGGCTTCTTGGCCTGCTCGAAATCGTAGGTGACGGGGCTGGTGCTGATGCTGAGCAGCCGTGTCTTCACGTCGCTCACCGACGCCGTGTCACCCGCGGGCGATTTTTTCTTCCCCTCGAACGTCTGGGACAACGACACGGTGACAGCCTGGCTCGCGTCGCTGCGAAGGGTGAGGGGCTGTCCGTTCTGGGCGATGGCCTGGGCGAACTCGATCGGAATGTCCGCCGCCGGCTGGTAGTTCCAGGTGATCACCGGCGAGAGGCTGTGGCGAATCCTCGACAGTGGGCCGATGCCAGGGAAGAACGCGAAGAAGGTCGGTGAGGCGGTGGCGCCGAAGCGGAACCGCTTGCCCTGGTGGACGAAGTCTCCGTTGGTGGCGCGGTTGCGGATCGCGAAGGGTCCGGAGGTGGAGTTCGCGATGCCGAGCACCGGCTGAAGCTTCCAGGAGCCGCGGAACAGCACGGGCAGGTTGATCCCCGTGTCCCAGTCGATCGAGCTCTGGAAGCTGCCGTTGGCCAGCTGACTCACCAGGATCGAGTCGCTGGGATCGGGAGTGGAGAGGTCCGGCACGCGCATGCCGGTCGAGTCCGGCGCGGTGCTGGTCTGGTCCTGGACCTGGATCGAATTGGCCCAATTGAACGACCCGAACCGGATCGGGGTGTCGAAGTTGAACGCCGTCACCCGGGTGTCGGCGGTGGAGCTCAGCGTGTCGATCACGCCCCCCGGCAGGATGCGGGTGATGGTCGGCAGCGGGTTGTTCGACGTCGTATTGTTGGTGAAGCTCAGCCCCGGCGACCAGGTGATGTCGGAGCCCAGCGCGATCGGCGAGGGAGAGAGCGTCAGGGCCGGAAACAGCTGCTGCACGCTGCCGTCCGTGATGCTCTGGCGACGGTTGCCGCCCAGTGTGACCGTGCCCCAGCCGAACCGCTTCGAGTAGTTGAGCGAGCTGGTGATCTGCTGCGTGTTCTGCAGCGGATCGATCGCGTTCTGTCGCACCACCGCGTTGTTACTGGCGTAGTTGAGGCTGAAGTTCAGGCTGGTGGTGAGGTTGAACTCCTGCCGGTGGTCCCACCGGAGCGTCAGCGCCGAGGCTCCGTCTACCTGCCGCTGTTCGTTGAACGCCGCCGAGCCGCTGATGAAACGGTTGAGCCAGCGGTACTGGCCCGCGACGCCGTACTGGACATACCGGTTGGCGAACCAGTCGAGCCGGCCGGTGAAGTCGAGGTAATCGTTGGGGGCCCAATAGTAACCGACGTTGGTGATCTGCCGGTTGTAGGTCCGGGTTGGCCGGACCAGGTCGTTGAGGCCGAACTGCGGCACCAGGATGCCGGAGCGGCGCCCGGGGCGAACATCCTGGAAGATGAACGGCAGCCAGAGAATCGGAACGTCGCGGACGTAGAGCACGACAGGTCGGGCCACCAGGACGTTCCGGGAGATCCACTTCATCTCGCCCGCGGAGAAGTGATAGTGCGGGGTCGGCAGGTCGCAGCTCGTGATCTCGCTGGACCCCGCGTAGATCCGGCTCGAGCTCGAGTCCTGCGCCACGTTGCCCCGGAGAAACCAGACCGTCGAGCCCTCGGAGAAGTTCGTGAGCGCGTCCTCCACGACCCCTCGTCGTCGGCAGGTGTCGTAGCGAATGCCCTGCCCCACGAGCACCTGATCGCGGTCGAACAGGTGAGGATCGCCGTGCGCGTCGAGGATGCAGCTGTTGCGCTGGTAGGTGATCGTATCCGCCTCGAGTATCGATCCCTGCCGCTCGGTCAGGGCCTCGCCTTCCAGTCTCACGCGCGCCTCACCCACGAAGACGGTGGCGGAGTCCGCCCGGTAGCGGGTCGCCTGATAGCCCGGACGCTTGAGCAGGTCCGTGACCACCGAATCGGGCTCGGCGAAGCTCCGGGACGGGGCGGTCGGGATGCCCAGTCTCCTGGCCGTGTTCGTGTCGAGCGGCTGGCCCGCCTTGACCCTGGTGGAATCGCGGAGCGAGTCCGCCCGGGCCCGCACCGAGTCGGCCGGCGTCGGGACGCCCTGTCGCCGCACGGGCACCTGGGCGTCGGCCGGGGTGGGGCCCCAGCCGATCCCCAGGACCAACACGATCGCGGCCGTGATCTCGGCGCGCCTCCGCCGACGGTGCAGGAGCACCGCGCCGGCCACGCCGACCTCGTACAGCAGCAGCAGGGGCAGCGTCATCATCACCATCGAGACGATGTCGGTGCCGGGCGACAGAAGGGCCCCCGCCGCGAATGCCCCGACCATCGCGTAGCGGCGAAAGCGGTGCAGCTCGGACGGCCCCACGACGCCCAGCCAGGCGAGGATGAGGATGACGAGCGGCAGCTCGAAGGAGAGACCGAGTGCCAGGGCCACCTGAAGGACGAAGCCGAAATAGGCGTCGTAGGTGATGAACGGCTGGATGGCCTCGGTCTGGAAGCTGAAGAGCACCCGGAGCGCCTGGGGGATGACGAAGAGATAGGCCAGCGTGGCGCCCGTGAGGAACAGCACCAGTCCGACGAAGAGCGACGGAACCAGGGCTTTCTTCTCCCGCTCGTACAGCGCCGGAGCGAGGAAGGCCCAGGTCTGCCAGAGAATGACCGGTGACGCGAGGACCAGGCCGACGAGGAAGCCCAGCTTGAAGACGATCATGACCGGGTCGGTCGGACTGGTGACGACGAGCTTGCCGTTGGTGAGGTACGGCGCGATCGGCTGCTTGAGGATGCTGACGAGCTGAAACCGCTGGACCAGCCACAACCCGAGAAGGGAAGCGCCGATCAGGGCGCCCAGCGACCGGAGAATGCGGAATCGTAATTCCTCGAGGTGGTCGAGGAAGGGCATCTCCCCAGCTGGACCGGTCATGAAAATGGGCAGCGCCCGGGCTTAACGCCCGAGCGCCTTCAGTCGGTCACGCGCGAGCGCGGCCTCGTCCGATTGCGGGTACTTCTGGGTGACGCGCGTGTAGGCGTCCTTTGCCTTGGCCATGTCCTTCCGCCGCTCGGCAAGGAGCCCGAGGTTGTAGAGCGCCGAGCCCGCGCGGGGCGATGAGGCATACCCATCGACCACCTGCTGGTAGTACGACGCGGCCGAGTCGGGGTTCTCGCTCGAGAAGCTCTGACCGATGAAATAGAGTGCGTCGGCGGCGTGCGAGCTGGTGGGATAGGTCTGGAGCATCTGGCGGAGACCGGACCGCGCGGTGCTGTTGCTGCCGCGCCGGAGCTGGGCCAGCGAGGCCTCGTACATGGCGTCGGCGGAGGCATTGCCCTGGTTCTGCGGCTGGGCGCTGTCGCCCGGCGCGCCCTCCGCAATCTGCGCGCCTCTGGCTTCCAGCCGGGCCTTCAGGTCGGCCAGGTTCTGCTGGCCAACGCCGATGTTTTCCTGGATCTGCACCAGCTGCTGCTGGATGTTGTACAGGTCGGTGCCGAAGTCACCCTTCACCTGGCCCAACGCCTTCTTGGTGCCGCTCAGCGAATCCATGATGGCCTGCTGCATCCGGATCACTTCACCGAGCTGCGCGGCCTGCGCCGAGTCGCGCCGCGCCGTCTCGGCCTTGAGCAGGGACACCTCGGCCTGCACCATCTGGACGTCACCCTTGGAGACGCACGCGCCGAGGCCGGCCACGAGCACCAGCCCGGCCGGCCAGCGGATGCGCGGCGGGCGAGCGCCGCGTGGAGCCGGTCTCACTGCGGCGCGACGAGGTTGTCGCCGCCGGAGGTGATCTGGAACTCGTCGCGGCGGTTCTGGGCGTACGCGGCTTCGTCGTGACCGGGGTTGAGCGGGCGCTCTTCCCCGTATGACACGACATCGAGCCGCGACCCGTCGATGCCCTTGTTCTGGAGGTAGCGCTTGGCGGCGCCGGCGCGCCGGTTGCCGAGGGCCAGGTTGTACTCATCGGAGCCGCGCTCGTCGGCGTGGCCGCTGATGGTCAGCTTGACGTTCGGGTTGGCCGAGAGAATGGCCGCCTTCCGGTCGAGCGTGGACTCGTCGGCGGAGCGGACGATGGCCTGGTCGTAGTCGAAGTTGATCATCGCGGCGAGGTCGGCCGTGACGGCGCGGATCCGCTGAAGCGAATCGGCGGCCGCCTTTTCCCGTGCAAGGCGGTCCCTCTCGGCGTTTTCGTCCGGCGGCGGCGTCGGGGCCGGCGCGGGAGCCGGTGCGGGCTCGGGCGCAGGCTCCACCGGCGGCTTCTTACCGCCGCAGGCGGCGAGCGCGGTGGCGGCGAGGACCATCAGCAGAGACGAAGCGCGCATCATGACTCCACGTTCAGGGGTTGGGGACTGCCGCGGTCCGGCCCAGACGCCGTGACCACGAGGGGAGCCGCGCCGCGCCGGGGCTGTGAAGCTGGCGCACGCGGCCGGTTTCGGTGTCCATCACCCAGATCTGTCGGACCCCGCTCCGGTCGGAGATGAAGGCGAAATGACGGCCATCCGGCGCCCACGTGGGATCTTCGTTCCGCCCGGCAGAGGTATACTGGCGCACAGTGCGCCGGCCGACGTTGACGAGAAAGATCTGGGGGCTGCGATCCACTTCGCGATGGAAGATGACATTGGCGCCGTCTGGAGACCACTCGGGCGCATTGGACGCGCCCGATACGCCGAACACGAACGGGGCCAGCAGCTCTTGATCGGTCCCGTTGGCGGCCATCACGTAAATCTGCGCCGGTCCGGCACGGGTGGAGACGAAGGCGATGCGCCTTCCATCTGGCGAGAACGTTGGAGAAAGATTGTCGGCATAGCGACCTACGGTCAAGCGCTGTGTGCAGCATTGATCCGCGACGTTCGCGGTGTAGATGTCGGTGCCGCTCTCGTCGGAGTGCGCATACGCGACCGACCGACCGTCGGGGGAGAACGCCGGCGTGATGTTGAGCCCCGATTGCGTGCCCGGCACCGGCAGCAGCGCCCCCGTGCCCAGGTTCTGGATCTCGACCCCCCCACGCCCCGCTCCGAAATGGGTGAACGCAAACTGCTGGCCGTCGGGCGACGGCACTGGCGAGAGTGACGTCTGATCGGCCGGCGTGAGCGGCGTGAGATCCGAGCCGTCGCTGTCGATCCGATACACCCTGCCTCCGGAAACGAACAGCAACCGGCTGGCGGCGGCACCGGGTGTCCCGGTAGCCCAGCGGGCGATCTCGTCGGACAGCCGGTGCACCTCCAGCCGGAAGGCTGGATCCGTGGCGGGAGGAAGCGTGAACGCCTGCTGATTCAGAATACGTGACTGGGCAACATTGTGAAGCTTGGCGGTGATGCCGCCCGGGGACTCCGCGATCTCGACCGCGAAGAGGGCGCCCAGCGTCTTGTAGATGCCGTAATTGATTGGTCCCGTCGGGCCATCGGTGGTGGCGGGATCCCCCACCGGGATCATCCGGAAGCGGTCGCTGAAATCGAGATCCCGTCCGACCATGGCCCGGGCGCTGTCGGCGCCGGCGCCGGGCAGCATCACCATGCCAGGCTGCTCCCCCGGCCTGAACTTCAGGACGACCGTAACGCCTTCAGGATTGACCTTGTTGGTGTCCTGGGCCGATACGCTCCCGAGCGGCAGAGACGTCGCGATCAGGGTCACCGCCAGCGCGGAGGTATAACGGCAGACTCGTGTCATTGATCGAGGGGCTCGAATTGAAAAGTCACGGGCAGGACATCGGCGTCCCATCCGTCGGGAAGTGGTCCGAACGCATGCGCGTTGGCCGACGCTTCGATGGCGCCCTGTGCGCTCAGGTCGAACGAGAAGCTCCCCGAGCGCGTTACGAACCGGATGTCCCTCACGGTTCCGTCCCTCAGAATCAGGAAGCTGAGCACGGCGGAGCGGTTCTGCTGCGAGGCCTCACGATCCCAGTTCCGATACACCTGCGATACGATGTTCTGCAGGTACTCGGGGAATGGAAACTCCAGCCCGGGCGTCTTGATGGTCGCAACGTCGGTGCCGGTGCTCGGCGCCTCGCCCGGCAGCGGCTTCTCCGGAGCCGCGGTCTTGGGCGGCGGCTCCTTGTTGCTGTCCCGCGGCTGCGGCTTGGGCGTCGGCACCGCCGGGGCCTTCGTGGGCTTGGGCATCGGCTTGACCGGCGCCGGCTTGTCTTCCGGCGGCCGGGGCGGCGCCTCCTTGGGCAACCGGGTCTTGGTCGTCGGCGCCGGCGCGGCGATGAGCTCCACCGCATAAGCCGGTGGACCCGCCTTCGACGATTCCACGTGGGTAAAGACCAGCCCGGCCACCGCCGCATGCACCAGGACCGACCCGACCATGCCGACTCCGGTACCGGGAGGGCGCGCGCGGTCGGCCCGGGCGATCACTGCGACCCTTCCTCCTGTGCCACCAGGCCGACGTTGGTGATACCCGACGCTCGAATGATCGCCAGCACGCGAACGACCTGCCCGTAGGGGACACGTGCGTCCGACTGAAGGTACACTCCGCTGGGTTTCCGGGTGGCCACCAGCGAACGGAACGTCACCCGGAAATCGTTATAGGACACCGGCGTCTGGTCCACGAAGATGCGTCCGTCTCGGTTGACGGTAACCACCATCCCTTCCTTCGGCTGCAAGGGCCGCGCCTCGGCGCGCGGCAGCTCGACGTCGACGCCGCCCTGCATGATGGGGGCCGTGAGCATGAAAATAATCAGGAGGACGAGCATGACGTCGACCAGCGAGGTAACGTTGACGTCGGCCATGAGCGGCAGCTCTCCGCGCTGGCTGCCGAGTCCACCACCGAGGCCCGCCATCTAGATCAACCCCTCCCGCGCCATCGTGCCCACCAACTCGTTGGCGAAGCCTTCCAGCTCGCCCGCGAAGAGGCGCACCCGGTTCACGTAGAGATTGTAGGTGATGACGGCGGGGATCGCGGCGGCCAGGCCGGCGAAGGTGGCCACCAGCGCCTCGGCGACGCCGGGCGCCACGGCGGCCAGGTTGCCCGAACCCTTGGTCGCGATGCCCGTGAAGGCGTTGATGATGCCTAGCGTGGTGCCGAGCAGGCCGAGCAGCGGGCTCACCGATCCGATCGTCGCGAGCCATGGGATGTAGTGGCCCAGCAGATCGCGCTCCGCCGCCACCTCCTTGCCGAGCACCATCTTGAGTGCCTCGAGCTGGGTGGGCGTGAGGCTGCTCCGGTCCGCCCCGCGCTCTTCGCGCAGGGCGCCAGGACGAAGCTCGGAATAGAAGGTGATCGCCTCGCGGAAGAGACGGTTATAAGGCGAAGGCGGCTGCTTCATCACGGCGTGGTAGGCTTCCTGGAGCCGCGTGGTGCGTTCCATCTCGGCGAAGAACCGGTCGGCCTGCTGGTTGAGCTTTCTGAACTGCCACCACTTGAAGATGATGATGAACCAGGAGACGAGAGAGAACACCGCGGTGATGACCAGAACGACCTTGGTCTCGGTGCTGGCGGTGAGGACCAGCTCGACCGCCGAACCGGGAACGGCACCACCCGCCTGCAGGATCACGTGCCCTCCTTTTTGAACCACTCGACCAGCTCCCGCAGTCCGTCCTCGAAGACGACGTCGGGCGTCCAGCCGAGCACGCGCTTGGCCTTGCTGACGTCGAGCGAACTGCGGAAGAGCTCGCCGGGCCGCGGCGGGGCGAACTCGAGCTCCGGCTTCATGCCCATCACCTTGCCGACCGCATCGGCGAGGGTGAGCACGTCACGCTCTTTAGACGTGGCGATGTTGAAGGCGGGCGCGTCGAGCTGGCTGCCATTGGGCCGGGCGACGGTGCTGGCGAGCACGTTGGCCCGAGCCACGTCCTTCACGAAGACGTAATCGCGGGTCTGCTTTCCGTCACCGAACACGGTCAGCTTTTTCCTTTCCAGCAGCCGCGACACGAAGATGGACACCACGCCGGCCTCGGACTTCGGGTCCTGCCGGGGGCCGAACACGTTGGAATAACGCATCGCGATCCCCTCGAAGCCGCGAAGCGCCGCGAGCGCCCGCAGGTAATACTCGCCGGAGAGCTTGCTGACGCCGTAGGGCGAGACCGGGCCCTTGGGAGCGGTCTCGGGAGTCGGGATCACCTCGGGGTCGCCATACACCACGCCGCCGCTGCTGGCGAAGACCACCCGGCGGACCCCGCCCTCGCCCGCGCCTTCGAGCAGGTTGGCGAACCCGACGAGGTTGATCGAGGCATCGAGCGCCGGCTCGTCCACGGACACCCGCACGTCGATCTGGGCCGCGTGATGATTGAGCACGTCGAACTTGCCGGTGGCCAGGAGCTTGCGGGCCTCGGGCGAGCGGATGTCGGCCTTCACGAACCGGGCGCCCTTGGGAACGTTGGGTTCCTTGCCGCGGGAGAGATCGTCCAGCACCACGACCTCCCACCCGCCACGCAGATACGCCTCCGAAATGTGGGACCCGATGAACCCGGCCCCACCCGTCACCAGTACCCGGCCACTCACCTGGGATGGCTCGACATCGAGAATCTCCTGACGCTGTGCGCGATTAGCCCGCCGGTGGAACCGCCCCGCAATATAGACAAGTGGGTGATGGAAGGAACCCGCAAAAGCACACAGCGCCGGGGGTTATCCCGGCGCTGTGTCGACCGCGCTGCTGCCGGAGGTCAGGACGGCAGCTTCGCGACCTGGCGAACCTCCGTGCCCGGCGCGATGTCCGGCAGGAGGATGTTGAGGTAGCGGCCGGTGGCCGTGTGCTGACGCACGTGGACGATCTGGATGGTGGCGAGCGGCTCGCTGATCCGCTGTTGGCCGTCGTCGAGACGCTCCGCCTTGCGACGCACCTCGAAGATGTCGCCGGGGGCGACGCCGTCGCTGCGCCCTTTATCGATGAACACGACCATCTGGGGCGCCTTGAGCTCCTGGCGGTGGGGGCCCCCGAGGAACTTGCCGCGCACGCCATTGCTCACGGGCATGGCCCGCTCGCTGCCCGCGGGCGTGAACTTCTCCGCCGGCAGCGCGACCTGTCCAGGCTGGATGGGCCCATACACGGCTTCGACCACCGCGATATACCGGCCGGTGGCGGTGTCGGTAATCCGCGCCAGACCCGTGGGGAGGATAGCCTGGCCGAAGGGCTTGAGCTCGACGCCACGCTGGGCGAGCAGCAGCGTGTCACCGATCTGATAGGTGGCGCTGCGGGGCGCCTCGATGGCGATCGTGGAGTACGGCAGCGCATCGTTGATGACCGGCGAGCCGATCTGCGACGGCGTCACCGGACCGATCACCTTGGCCCACGGCAGATTCTCGTTTTCCGTCAGGAATCCCGACGAGTAGAACTCCATACGCCGGAGCGGACGGTAATCCTTCCGGGTGTAAGCCAGGATAGTCTCCTGGAGATTGCTGGTCGGCCGGGGGCCGAACAGCGGCTCCTGCTCCTCACCAACCGGCGCGCGCAGCAGCTCGGACAGCGTCGCCGGACGATTCGGGGCCGGCTCGGCGGCCATCGTATCGGCCCGCTCCGCAGGAGCCCGGGGCGCGGCAGCGACGGCAGGTGGCTGGATCCGCTGCACGGTATCGGCAAAGGAGTCGTTGGCGGGCGCTGGCGCGTCGGCAACCGGGGCGGGCGGCAGCGGCGTGTCCTCGGCCGGAACCGCGGCGAGGGTCTCGGTGCCCGCGAGGCGAAGGGTCTCGCCGGGGTAGATCCAGTGCGGATCTTCCACCACCGCGGTGTTCATCCGGTAGATGTCGGGCCACAGGAAAGGATCTCCGCGAAACTGCCTGGCGAGCTCCCACAGGGTATCCCCCGCGCGAACCGTGTAGGTCTCGGGCATGGTCCCCTGGCCGTACACCACGGCGGGGCTCACCACGAGGGCAACGGTGCCCATCCACTTCAAGCAGAACGAACGCAGCATCGAGGTCTCCCAGCGACTGCATTGTCGGGTATGGAGATGGAACGGCGAACCCGGAGCGGTTCCGGGGCAGCAGGCGCAAGATCAACGCCATCTTGCACCCTGACGGCTTCAACGCCGTAAGTTGTTGCTTAATAAAGTTTTAATACGACGAAATTGCGACGCAGCTGGAGGGCGCGGGTCTGGCAGATGGCAGGGGGCCCGCGATTATCCACGGTGTTGCCGAGCCCCCGCCTACCTGCCATCGGCGCCATTCCGGGGGGTCCCAAGGATCCCCCGGTGTGGCACACGATCAGAAGGGAAGGTCGTCATCCTCAGCGTCGAGGGCCTCAGGGAAATCGTCGAAGCCTTCCTTGCCCTTGGCCCCGCCTCCGCCCCCGCCCCCGCCCGCCGCCCCACCCGCTGCACCGGCGGCAGCCGCACCGACCCGGCTGGGCGCGGAGTACTCGGCGCCTTCGCTACTGCGGCCCGAGAGGAGGATCACTTCGCGCGCGGTGATCTCGGTGGTGTACCGGGTTTGGCCTTCGCGATCCTGCCAGGAGCGATACTCGATGCTTCCCTCGACGTAGATCTTGTCGCCCTTCTTGCAGTACTTCTCCGCCAGATCGGCCAGCGAGGAGCCCTTGTTGTTCCAGAGAATGACCCGGTGCCACTCGGTCTTCTCCTGTTTTTCTCCCGACTGGTTTTTCCACTGCCGGCTCGTGGCGAGCGACAGGGTGGCCACCCGGGAGCCGTTGGCCGTGCTGCGGACCTCAGGGTCGGCGCCGAGGTTTCCGATCAGGATCACTTTGTTCAGACTCCGGCTCACGTGTACCTCCAGGGTTTCAATGGGGCCCCGTTTTCGGACCCGTCCAAAATGACGGCTTACAAGTTGGCGCCGCTACCAGAACTTCGCCATGCCAAGCGGATTCACGCGGGCTGCTGGAGCGCGAGCCTCAGGACCAGCGCGTCCTCCTTGGGATTTCTATAGTAGGCGGCCCGCTGACCGACGGGGCGAAACCCGCGGCTCAGGTACAGCGCCTGGGCCGAGCGGTTCGACTCCCGGACCTCCAGAAACACCTCGTCGACTCGACGGTGCCGAAACGCGGCGAGCCCTGCCTCGAGCAGCGCGCCCGCGATCCCTCGGCGGCGATACTCGGGAGCCACCGCGAGGTTCAGCACTTCCCCGGTACCGGCAACCTCGCGTCCGATCAGGTAGCCCGCGGTGCCGCGAGACGTCTCGGCTACGAGCCCGAACGTCCACCCGGAGGTGAGCGCTTCGTGAAAGCTCGCCTCGGTCCACGGATCGGTGAAGGCGCGCCGCTCGAGCGCGACCAGCGCCTTCGCGTCAGCGGGGACTGCCGGCCGGATCCGGTAGCGGGCGTCCATGGAGCTCTTCCCAGCGTGCCTGCGCCTCGGCGGGCCGGCCGTACACCGGCTCCCACCCGCTCGGATCGGCGATCTGCCGCGCGCCGCCGGACTGGTCGGCCAGCCCGAGGAGACGGCGTGCGTCAGGGGCGCCGGCCGGCGAGGTGACCAGGTGCCGGCCGCTCCACCGCTCGAGCGCCTCACGCGCGGCCGGGGGGATGTCTCCTACGATCGCGGAGGGCCGTGACAGGCGTTGGATGACGTAGTCGGGCTGGCAGACCGTCGGTGCGAGCTCGGTGATCACCTCGGTATCCGTGAACCGGTAGGCAGCGGCATAGACCTCGCCTCGCAACGCGTCGGCGACCGCGAGAACGGTACCGCCGCGTTGCCGGGTACCGGCCGCGCGGACCATCAGGGAAGGCGCGGCCCAGAGCGTCGGGTGGTGGGCGCGCACGATTCCCTTGGCCACCGCTGCTCCGACCCGGAGCCCGGTGAAGCTCCCGGGACCATCGGAGACAACCACCGCGGTGATCTCCTCGAGTCGGGTATTGGCTCGATTCAGCACGGAAGCGATCATCGGCAGCAGCGCTCCGGCGTGCCGCCGCGCGCCGGTGACGCCTGCCTCCACGGCGTCCGCTTCGGAGCGGCCCACGGCAACCGAGGCACGATCGGTGGCGGTCTCGAGGGCGAGCCGCATCAGAGCACTTCCAGTCCCCGGCGATCCGGGTCGTCGAGATGATGGAGCCGGAATCGCCGCGCGGGGGACGGCAGCCACGCTCCCGCGCGCTCGGGCCACTCGACTAGCACCGCATCTCCCTCGCTCAGGAGCCCTTCCCAGTCGAGGTCGGCGGCCTCGTCGGGAGATCGCAGCCGGTAGCAATCCAGATGAAAGACCGGGCCGCGCCGACCCTGATACCGGTGGACGAGGGCGTACGTCGGGCTCGTCGCCGGCGCCGCCACACCCAGGCCGCGCGCGATCGCCTGAATAAAAGTGGTCTTCCCCGCTCCGAGGTCACCTTCGAACGTGACGACCGATCCCGCCGGCAGCGTGCTCCCGAATACCAGACCCTCGGCGGCCAGTTCCTGCGGGTCCAGGGGACGGATCATGCCCGCCGGCGCGCCTTGGGACCACCGCCGCGGCGCACGTCCGGTGCGCCGAGCGCCCGCAGCTCGTTCACCTGGTCGCGCAACAGGGCCGCCATCTCGAACTCGAGATTGGCCGCCGCCTCGCGCATCTGTTTCTCGAGCGCCAGGATGGCCGCGGCGCGCCGGGCCGGATCGTGAAGATCCACACGCTCCTGCAGCGGCCGCCGAGGCTCGGGCCGCTCGGTGCGGGCGTCGGCCACATGGGTCGAGAGCCGCACTTCGTCCATGGACTTGATGATGGAGCGGGGGGTGATCCCGTGCTCCTCATTGTAGCGCCGCTGGATTTCCCGGCGCCTGGTCATCTCGCCAAGCGCCCGCTGCATCGAGCCGGTGGCCCTGTCCGCGTAGAGGATCGCCCGGCCGTTGATATTGCGTGCCGCCCGCCCGATCGTCTGCACCAAGGAGCGGTCGGAGCGGAGAAACCCCTCCTGATCGGCGTCGAGAATGGCCACCAGGGAGACCTCGGGGAGGTCGAGCCCCTCGCGCAGCAGGTTGATCCCCACCAGCACGTCGAAATCTCCGAGGCGAAGGCCTCGCAGGATCTCCATCCGCTCGATCGCGTCGATGTCGGAGTGCAGGTAGCGCACCCGGACGCCTGCCTGTTGCAGATAGTCCGTGAGGTCCTCCGCCATGCGCTTGGTGAGCGTCGTGACCAGCACCCGCTCCCCGCGCGTTTCCCGTATCCGGATCTCGGCGAGGAGATCGTCCACCTGACCCCGCACCGGCCGTACGTCCACCTCGGGATCGACCAGGCCCGTGGGCCGGATGATCTGCTCCACCACCGCGCCGCCGGAGAGCTGGAGCTCGAAGTCGCCGGGCGTGGCGGACACCGCGATCATCTGGGGCACGAGCGACATGAACTCGTCGAACTGGAGCGGCCTGTTGTCGAGCGCCGAAGGAAGGCGGAAGCCGTATTCGACCAGGACCAGCTTGCGGGCACGGTCGCCGTTGAACATCCCCCCGACCTGAGGGAGCGAGACGTGCGACTCGTCGACCACGACAAGGTATTCGGGCGGGAAGTAGTCGATGAGGCAGGCCGGCCGCTCACCGGCCTGCCTTCCGCTGATCGGCCGCGAATAGTTCTCGATACCGGCACAGGTGCCGACCTCGAGAAGCATCTCGATGTCGAAGTTGGTGCGCGACTCCAGGCGCTGCGCCTCGAGCAGCTTGCCCGCCGTCCGGAGCTCGAGCAGCCGCTCGGCCAGCTCCGCCCGGATGAGCTTCACGGCGCGCTCGATCTTGGCGCGCTCGGTCACGAAGTGGCGGGCGGGATAGATGGCGCACTGATCGAGCTGCGCGATGGCGTCGCCGGTGAGCGGGTTGATCTTGGTAATCCGCTCCACCTCGTCGCCCCAGAGCTCGATCCGGATCGCCTGCTCCGCGTAGGCGGGGAAAACCTCGATGCAATCCCCACGCACCCGGAAGGTGCCTTGCTCGAACGCGGTGTCGTTCCGGCCGTACTGGATGCGGACCAGCTCGCTCAGGATGTCGTCCCGGCCGCGCTGCTCCCCGCGGCGCACGGTGACCATGAGCTTGCGGTACTCGACCGGGTCGCCGAGGCCGTAGATGGCGCTCACGGTGGCCACGATGACGACGTCGTCGCGCTCCATCAGGCTCGAGGTGGCCCGCAGCCGCAGGCTCTCGATGTCCTGATTGATGGAGGCGTCCTTTTCGATGTAGACGTCGGTGGACGGAACGTACGCCTCGGGCTGGTAATAGTCGTAATAGGAGACGAAGTACTCGACCGCGTTCTTGGGCAGGAACTGGCGCAGCTCCCCGTAGAGCTGCGCCGCCAGCGTCTTGTTGTGGGAGAGCACCAGGGTGGGCCGGCCGTACGCGGCGATGGTGTGGGCCAGGGTCATCGTCTTGCCTGAGCCGGTGACCCCGAGCAGGGTCTGGTACTTGTCGCCGCGGCGAAGGCCGTCGGTCAATGCGGCGATGGCCTTGGGCTGGTCGCCGGCGGGCTCGAACGGGGCGACGACCTCGAAGCGCGGGCTCATCGGGGCAATATAACGGGGTTTGTTCGGGATGTCCTATCGAGTCAGCTCCCGGCAAAACTCGCTGAACACCTCGACATACCGATCCACGTCCGCCTCGGTGTGCTGCACGGAGAGCGTCCATTGCTCCTCGTCGCCCGGGGTCATGAAGATCCCGCGGTTGAGCAGCCACGGGTAGGACGCCGCGAAGAGCTCGGGCCTCGTTTCGAGGAAGTCCCGGTAATTCCGCAACGGGGACGAACGATAGGACACGCACCCCTTGGCGCCGAGGTCGATCGTATGGGCCGGGATGCCATGGCGATCGATCGCCGCCTGACAGCCGCGGACCAGCCGGGTGCCGAGCCGGCCGAAATGCTCGTACGCGGAGGGGGTCAGGACCTCGGTCAGGTTCACCATCCCGACGTGCGCCACCAGCGGGTTCCCGTTGTAGGTACCCATCTGGGACACGCCCCGCTCGATCAGGCGCATGAGGTCTTCCCGTCCCCCGAACGCCGCGGCGGGCAGCCCGCCGGCGATCGCCTTGGCCAGACAGACGATATCGGGACGGACTCCGAACCGCTCGGTGGCGCCACCGGGCGCGATGGTGCAGCCGGTCTTGATCTCGTCGTAGATGAAGACCACGCCGTACCGGGTGCAGAGCCGGCGCACCCGCTCCAGATATCCCGGCTCGGGCACCACGATCCCGATGTTCATCATGGCCGGCTCCATGATGAGGCAGGCGATCTCGGAGCCCCTGGCGCTGAGGACGTCCTCGAGGTACTCGGCGTCGTTGAAGGGCACGACCTCGATGTACTTCGACGCGTCCTTCACCATTCCCTTGGAGGACGGCGCGCTCGCGGGGCGGTCCCGGCCCCCCATGACGTCCGCGTTGGGAACGATCGAGAACATCACGCTGTCATGGTGGCCGTGGTAGGAGCCTTCGATCTTGCAGACGACGTCGCGCCCGGTCGCGGCGCGGGCCACCCGAATGGCATCCATGGTGGCTTCCGTCCCCGAGTTGGCGAAGCGGACCATCTCGAGCCCGAACCGGCGGCAGATCTCCTCGCCGAAGCGAACAGCCGATTCGGTGGTCACCGCGAAGTGGGTGCCCCCGCTCGCCGCCTCGGTGATGGCCTCGACGATCCGGGGATGGGCGTGACCCACCACCATGGCCCCGAAGCCGCAGTGGAAGTCGAGGTACTCGGTGCCATCCTGGTCCCAGACGTGGCTGCCACGGCCACGGGACAGGTAGACGGGATAGGGCTGCATCTTCTGGAACGACGAGACGACTCCGAAGGGCAGAGTCCGCAGGGCCCGCTCGTAGAGCGCGGCGGACCCGGGGGTACGGGCGAGGAGTGTGGCCATCTCGGACTGGCCGATCTCCTGGGCCCGGGCGAGCAGACGTGGGTCCGCCGCCCGCTGCCCGGTGGCGAGAGTGGGGCTCATGGTATCCTGTCCTGTGGGTCGGCGTGATTGGGGATGCTATCGGCCTCGGAGGGGTCGCTCGATGCCCGCTGACTTGAGGTTGCGCCCGATATCCAGAGTTGTCAACTCTGGGAAGACGGTGCACATTGGCAGGCATGCCCCCCGTGACATCTCCGGCAGGCGAATCGCGCGACGACGTCATCACGATCGATCACGTCGTCAAGCGCTTCGGCACGTACGTCGCCGTCCAGGACGCCAACTTCGCGATCGCGCGCGGCGAGTTCTTCTCGATGCTGGGGCCCTCGGGCTGCGGCAAGACCACCACGCTTCGGATGATCGCGGGTTTCGAGCAGCCCAGCGAAGGCCGCATCCTGCTCGACGGCAAGGACGTCTCCCGGATTCCGCCGTACCATCGCAACGTCAACACCGTCTTCCAGCACTACGCGCTCTTCCCCCACATGTCCGTCACCGACAACGTGGCCTTCGGGCCGCGCAGCCAGAGGCTCGGGGACGACGAGATCAGGAAGCGGGTGGACGCCCTGCTCGACGTGGTGCGACTGACGCAGTTCGCGACGCGGAAGCCGGGACAGTTGTCGGGCGGCCAGCAACAGCGCGTGGCCCTGGCCCGGGCCCTGGCGAACTATCCCAGCGCGTTGCTGCTGGACGAGCCGCTCGGCGCGCTCGACCTCAAGCTTCGCCAGGCGATGCAGATCGAGCTCAAGCGGATTCAGCGCGAGGTGGGGATCACGTTCATCTACGTGACCCACGACCAGGAAGAAGCGCTCACGATGTCCGACCGGATCGCCGTGATGAACGAAGGCAGGGTGGAACAGATCGGCTCGCCGACCGAGATCTACCATTCTCCGGCGTCGGTGTTCGTGGCCAACTTCATCGGGGTCGCGAATCTGCTCCCCGGTGTCATGGGGCCCACCAACGGGAGCCACGCCACCATCACCGTGGCCGGCAACCGTCCGATCTACGTCCCCACGGGCCAATGGCGATTCCGTCCCGGCTCGCCGGCCACCGTGATGGTCCGCCCGGAGCGGCTCCGCCTCTCGAACGACATGCCGGCGGCGGAGTCGGGCATTCCCGTGACCGTGCGCCATGCCGTCTTTCAGGGCCCGGTGATCCGCTGCACGCTCGGCGCGCAGGACGGCACCGAGATCGTCGCCCATGTCGGGCCGGAGGACACCGTCAAGGGGCTCGAGAGCGGGCAGACCCTGTGGGCCACCTGGGAGCCCGACGCGGCGCGGCTGCTTCCTCCGGCCGGATACGTACCCGAACCCGAAGCCGACCCCGATTTCAGAACGACCGTGGAGCGGGCCCTTCCATAGCTCGGCTCCTCACCCGACACCAGGAGCATCGCGATGCCCCAGCGAGAGTCCGACGGGATCGACAGGGAAGTTCACGAGCTGCTTCGCCAGGCCATCAGCCGCCGAGGCTTCCTCACGCGCACGGCGCTCGGCGCCGGAGGGCTCGCGTTCGGCGGGAGTCTCCTCGCCTCGTGCGGCGGCAAGGAGGGCGCCCCCGGCGCCGGGGCCGGCGGGGGGAGCAAGACGCTCCGGATCTCCAACTGGCCGCTGTATATCGACAAGGAGACCGTGCCGGAATTCGAGAAGGCCACTGGCATCAAGGTGGAGTACACCGAGGACGTCAACGACAACAACGAGTTCTTCGCGAAGATCGACGAGCCGCTCAAGCGCAATCAGAGCATCGATCGAGACATCATCGTGCTCACCGACTGGATGGCGGGCCGGCTCATTCGCCTCGGCTACGCCGCGCCGCTCGACGACAGCAAGTTCCCCAACAAGGCGAACCTGGTGGACGACGTGAAGGACGTGAGCTTCGACCCCGGCCGGAAGTACAGCGTGCCGTGGCTCTCCGGCATGACGGGCGTCGGATACAATCCCAAGAAGACCAAGCGCGAGCTCACCAGCATCAACGACATCTTCGACCCGAAGTTCAAGGGTCAGGTCACCATGCTCACGGAGATGCGGGACACGATCGGCCTCGTGATGCTCGGCATGGGCAAGGACCCGGCGGCGGTGACGCTGGCCGACGCGAAGGCGGCCTGCGCCAAGATCAAGAAGGCGAGAGAGAGCGGGCAGATCCGCAAGTTCACGGGCAACGACTACGCGGAAGACCTGGCCGCGGGCAACATCGCCGTCGCCTTCGCCTGGTCGGGCGACATCCAGGGCCTGGCGGCCGACAATCCGGATCTCAGGTGGATCGCGCCCAAGGAAGGCGCCATGCTCTACTCCGACAACATGCTCATCCCCAAAACCTCCGACCGGCAGACCGAGGCGATGGCCTGGATCAACTACGTCTACGATCCGGCCCATTCGGCCCAGATCGTGGCCGGCGCGCCCTACCTGTCCGACGTGAAGGGCGCCGGGGAAGCGCTGGCCAAGATCGCGCCGGACCTGGCGAAGAGCCCGCTGGTCAATCCGCCGCAGGAGCTTCGGTCGCGGCTGCACGTGTTCCGCGCCCTGACCGACGAGGAGGAGACGGAGTTCAATCGGATCTTCCAGGACGCCATCGGAGCCTGATCGTCCATGGCAGGCACCGGCACAGCGAGTGAGCGGCAGAACCGCCTGGCGCCATATCTGCTCGTGGCGCCGGGCATCCTGTGGCTGATCGTCTTCTTCCTGATTCCGCTCTTCACCCTCGGCCAGACGTCGGTGTCGGCGGACGGCCCCTGGTATGAAGCCTACCGGCGCGCCCTGAGCGGGTACGGCGGGCATTTCCTCCGCTCGATCGAATACGCCACCGCCGCCACGCTGATGGCGCTGGCACTCGGCTATCCGCTGGCCTACGTGATCGCCTTCCGGGGAGGGAAACTCAAGAACCTGCTGCTCGGTCTGGTGATTCTTCCGTTCTTCACGACCTTCCTGGTCCGCACCTTCGCGTGGAAGACGATTCTCAACGACAGCGGGCCAGCCGCCTCGCTGCTCAAGCACTTCCACCTGTTGCCCCCCGGCGGGCGACTGCTCGACACCACCATGGCCGTGCTCGGCGGGCTGACGTACAACTTCGTCCCCTTCATGATTCTGCCGATCTACGTCAGCCTCGAGAAGATCGACCGCCGGTTGACCGAGGCGGCCGAGGATCTCTACTGCTCGCCGACGCGGGCGTTCCTCAAGGTGGTGCTCCCGCTGTCGCTGCCCGGCGTGTTCGCGGGCAGCCTGCTCACGTTCATTCCCGCGACCGGCGATTTCATCAACGCGCAGCTGCTGGGCAGCCCCAACCAGCAGATGATCGGGACCGTCATCCAGAACCAGTTTCTCGAAGTGCGGGATTACCCGCTGGCCGCCTCACTCTCCTTCGTGCTGATGATCGTGATCACCCTGGGCGTCCTCGCGTACGCGAAGGTCCTGGGCACCGAGGACCTGGCCTGATGCGGCGGCTGTCCCGCTGGCTCCTCGACGGCTACGCGGCGCTGGTGCTGGCGTATCTCTTCCTGCCGATCTTCGTCATCATCCTCTACAGCTTCAACAAGCCGGCCGGCAAGTTCAATTTCGTGTGGAAGGCGTTCTCGGTGGATGCCTGGCGCGACCCATTCCAGTACGCCGCCCTGGTGGACGCGATGAAGCTCAGCCTCCGGGTCGCCGCCGTCTCGACCGCCGTGGCCACGCTGTTCGGGACACTGATCGCGCTGGCACTCTGCCGCTACAAGTTCCGTGGCAGCGGGGCCATCGGCCTCCTGCTGGTGCTTCCGCTCACGACACCCGAGGTGGTCCTCGGCTCCTCGCTGCTGTCCCTGTTCCTCGATTTCAACGTGCCGACCGGGTTCAGCACGATCGTCATCGCCCACATCATGTTCTCGGTGAGCTACGTCGCGCTCACGGTCCGGGCGCGCATCCGGGGCTTCGACTGGACGCTGGAGGAGGCCGCCATGGACCTCGGGGCCACACCCTTCCGCGTCTTCTACAAGGTGACCCTGCCGATCATCGCGCCGGGCATCGTCGCCGCGTCGATGCTCGCGTTCGCGCTCTCGCTGGACGACTTCATCATCACGCTGTTCAACGCCGGGAGCCGGATCACCTATCCCTTGTATGTGTACGGCGCCCGCCGAGCGGCCTTCCCCGCCCAGATCAACGTCCTCGCTACCGCCATTCTGCTGGCAAGCCTGATCCTCCTCGGCGCCACCGTGCTCTGGCAGCACCGAGTGGAACGGCTCCGGGCGGGCGCGGCCTCTTAGCCCAGCCTCCGCGAGAGCATCCCACGCCGCCGATCGAGCACGCCTGCTACTGGCTGGCTCGCCGCCCGCCACGGCATGCCGTCGTGCTGGAGGGGCGTCGCGACGCCGACGTCGTCGTCGTCGGCGCCGGACTCACGGGCCTGTGGGCCGCGCTCACCCTCAAGTCCCTGGACCCCGCCGCCGAGGTGGCCGTCGTCGAACAGGGCGTGGCCGCCTACGGCGGCAGCGGCCGCAACGCCGGCATGCTCTCCGAGACGGTGGATCACAGTCACGGCCTCGCGATCCAGCATTTCGGAGAGGAGGAGGCGCGCCGGCTCGCGCGGGTAGGCGAGCGGAACGTCGCCGAGCTGCTGGCCTTTCTCGCCGAGCGCGGGATCGACTGCGACTACGAGCCGACGGGCCGTCTCATGGTGGCACTCACGCCGGCGCACGTGGAGGACGCGGCGCGGACCGTCGCGACCGCCGAACGGCTCGGCCTGACCACGTTCCGCCTGCTCGACGGCGAGGCGGTCCGGCGTGAGCTGGCGTCGCCACTGTACCTCGGTGGCGTCTGGGTGACCGGCGGCGGCATCCTCGATCCCGTGAGGCTCGTGGACGGACTGCGGGCAGAGGCGGAGCGATTGGGCGTGCGGGTCTACGAGCGAAGCCGGATCGACGCGGTCGCGGAGGCAGGCGCGGGCGTGTCGCTCCGCTCGGCCGCGGGCGAACTCACGGCGCGCCGAGCCGTGCTGGCGACGAGCGCCTACACTCATCACCTCGTGCCCGGCGTCACCTACCGGTTCATTCCGCTCTACGACTACATCCTGGTGAGCGATCCGCTCACCTCCGAGCAACGGGACGCGATCGGCTGGCGGCATCGCCAGGGTGTGAGCGACGGACGCACGTTCTTCAACTACTACCGTCTCACGCGCGACGATCGGATCCTCTGGGGCACCAGCGAGGCGGCTTACTACTCGGGGAACCGGGTGGATCCGGCCTGCGATCACTCGCCGGCACATTATGCGGACCTTCGTGCGAGCTTCCGCCGCCACTTTCCCGCGCTCAGCGACCTGGAGTTCCCCTATGCGTGGGGCGGCGCGATCTGCTCGACGACGCGGCTCACACCGTTCTTCGGCCGCGCCCTCGGCAAACGCATCGTGTATGGGCTGGGGTTCACCGGGCACGGATTGGGCACGACCCGCCTGGCCGGCCGCCTGCTGGCCCACATGGCGCTGGACCGGCCGAGCGAGTTGCTCGACCTTCAGCTGGTGCGACGGAAGCCGGTGCCGTATCCGCCTGAGCCGTTCCGCTCGTTGGCGGTCTCGATGGTCACCCGCGCGCTGCGGCGGGTGGACCAAGGCAAGCGGCCCAGCCTGATGTTGCGAGCGCTGGACCGGCTGGGGGTGGGGTTCTCGAGCTGACGCAGAGACGCAGAGACGCAGAGACGTAACACGTGTGCCGCTGCGTCCCTGCGTCGTTGTGTCCCTGCGTCTTCTACTTCTGCTCTACCGTCTTCAGCGCCTCGTCAATCACCTCGAGCGCGAAGTCCACGTCCGCGGCGGTGACGCACATCGGCGGCTTGATGCGCAGGACGTTGCCGTCGAGCCCGCCTTTGCCAATGAGCAGTCCCATCTCACGCGCCGCCTCCCAGACGGCCAGCGTCTCCTGCGTGGCCGGCTCCTTGGTCTCGCGATCCCGCACCAGCTCGGCCCCGAGCATGAGGCCGCGCCCGCGGACGTCCCCGATCAGCCGATGGCGCGTCATGAGCTCCTGAAGACCGGCCTTGAGGCGGCCACCGACCACGCGCGAGTTTTCCTGCAGGCCATCCTCGTCGATGATGTCGAGCACCGCGAGGCCGCCGGCCATCGAAATCGGGTTGCCGCCGAAGGTGTTGAAGTGAATGCGCTGGGTGAGCGCGGCGGCGATCTCGCGGCGCGTCGTGACGGCGGCCAGGGGCAGCCCGTTCCCGATCCCCTTGGCCATCGTCACGATGTCCGGCACCACGCCCGAGCCTTCAAAACCCCAGTAATGGTCCCCGGTGCGACCGAAGCCGGTCTGCACTTCGTCGGCGATGCAGAGCCCGCCGTGCTCCCGCACGATCGCATACGCCTCCCGGAGATAGTTGGGCGCCCCCACCGTCGTGCCGCCGGCGCCCTGGATGGGCTCGGCGATGAACGCCGCGACCCGGCCTGGCGTGGAGTACCGGATCAGCTCGCGGATGTCTTCAGCGCTGCGGGAGGCGATTTCCTCGGGCGTTCCGCGGAAGGGGCTGCGATACGGATCGGGGTTGAGTGCGTGATGGACGCCGTGGTTGACCTGAGCGGGGAATTTCCAGGTCGACAGCGAGGTCATTCCCATCGCGGTTGGTGAACCGCCGTGGTATCCGCCCCGCACCGCGATGACATCGTTGTTGCCGGTGAAGGTCCGGGCCATCAGGACCGCGAGGTCGTTGGCCTCGCTGCCGCTGTTGACGAAATAGGTGACGTCGAGACCGGGCGGCATCTTCTCCGCCAGCCGGCGCGCCATGAGCGGGAAGTTGGGATGCAGGTAAATCGTCGTCGTATGCTGGATGGCCGCGAGCTGAGCCTCTATCCGCTCCAGGAACCTGGGATGGGAGTGGCCGCACGACACCGTGACGATGCCCGCGAAGAAGTCGAGATACCGGCGGCCGGTCTCGTCGTAGAGGTACTGCATGTGTCCCTCGACGAGCATGAGCGGCTCGCGATAGTACAGAAACGTCGAGGGATGGCAGTACTGCTTCCGCATCGCCAGCACGTCCTGTCGCGACGGTCCGGTGTAAGGTCGAGGCGTGTGGTCGTGCGGAGGCATGACCGGGCGGGCGCGCGCCGGGGCCATCATGGTCATCGCAGTTCTCCCAGGGAGGCTATACGGAGAGTCTGCCGGCCGGACAACCGAATGTCAATCCGAGCTGCTCGCGCCGGTCATGGAGAGGAGCTTGCGCCACTGGTCTGGCGGCACCGGGATCACCGACAGGCGCGACATCCGCACCAGCGCGAGGTCGGCAAAGGCAGGATCGGCCTTGATCGTGGCCAGCGACACCGGCGTTGGAACTCGGCGCCCGGCTTGGATTTCCACGACCGAGAGCTTGGGATCGTCCGCCTTGGGGTCGGGGTACGGCGCACTGGCGATGGTGGCCAGGCCGACGATGGCCTTCTCGTCGCCCGTGTGATAGATCATCGCGCGATCGCCCCTGGCCATGGACCGCACGTGCTTCAACGCGAGAGGATTGGTGATGCCGTCCCAGACGGTGCGGTGGTCGCGGGTCAGCGAATCGAAGGAGTAGGTGCTGGGTTCGGTCTTGAGGATCCAGTAGTTCGGCACGGCGCGCGCGCTCTCCTGGCGCGCGGATCTCGAGTCTCAGGCCTGGCGCATCCGGAGCAGATGCTGTGGGTCGGCCGCGCGCCGTTCGGCCACCACTTTGGCTCGCCACTCCCGCATGATGAAGCTCTGCACCAGGCCCAGCCGAACATAGTACGCCTGGAGCGAGGGGGGAAGAAAGTGGAAGTCGCGGATCTGGCGCCGGCAGCGGGGCCTACCGCAGGCGCAATCGATGGTCCGGCCGCTCTCGCTCATCGCGGTGGAGTAGTCGAACTGGATCTCCTCCGCCGCCGCGATATCGCGAAGCGCCACGAGGAATCGGTCGCCCGCGACGCCGGCGTTGGGCTCGCAGGAGTGGTTGGCGAAGCGGCCGGGGGGACGGGCATCGACGTATTGATCGGCGCCCACCTGAAACAGGCCGGCGTCCACCTCACCGAGTGCCCGGACCTGATCGTGGGTCAGCACCGGTCCGTCGAACTCGAGGATCCGTTCGCCCGCGACGATCGGATAACGCGCATGAACGCCGCGGCCGAGCCGGCCGTGCATCACGATGACCTTCTCGTCGGGTCTCATGACACGTCACTCCAGGTGAGTGCGGTCGTGAACTCTTCCACCGGCACCGGCTTTCCGAAGAGATAGCCCTGCATGCAGGTGAAGCCCTGGCGCGCGAGAACGTCGCGCTGCGCCGCACTCTCGACGCCCTCGGCCAGCGGTGTCACCTGCAGACCTCGCGCCAGGGCCGCGATGGCGGCGGTGACCGCCACGCCGTTGGCGTCGACATCCACCCCCCGAATGAGGGACCGGTCGACCTTGATCGTGTCCACCTGGAATCGGCGGAGATAGTTGAGCGACGAGTAGCCGGTACCGAAATCGTCGATCGAGACCCGAACGCCCATCTCCTTGACTCGGCGGAGGGTGTGCAGCGCTTCCTGGGCGTACTGGAGAAACGCGCTTTCGGTGATCTCGATCTCGAGCCGGAGTGGGTCGGCGCCCGACTCGCGGATCACCCGGCGTAACGTGTCCACCAGCCCCGGGCCGCGCAGGTGCTGCGCCGAGATGTTCACCGCGACCCTGAACCCGTGGCCGGCGTCGGTCCATTCGCGGAGCTGGCGGCACGCCTCGGCGAGCACCCACTCGCCGAGCGGAATCACCAGACCGCTCTCCTCCGCGAGCGAGATGAACTCGTCGGGACGGACCAGACCCATCTCCGGATGACGCCAGCGGACCAGTCCCTCCACCGCCACCAACGCCTTCTCCGACACATCCACGATCGGCTGCCAGTGCAGCACGAAATCGTGCCGTTCGATGGCGCGCCGCAGGCTGGTCTCCATCGACAGCCGCTGGAAGGCGCGGAAGCTGAGCGAGGAATCGAAGAAGTGATAATTGTTGCGGCCCGACGCCTTGGCCTGGTACATCGCGGCGTCCGCATGCTTGAGCAGACTCTCGGGATCGTCGCCGTCCTGGGGATACAGGCTGATCCCGATGCTCGCCGTGCAGTACACCTCCGGGCCGTTCAGCCGCACCGGCGCCGCGAGCGCGGCGAGCACCCGCGTGGCGACCCGGGCCGCATCCTCGGCCCGCTCGATCCCGCTCAGGCATACGATGAATTCGTCGCCACCGTGGCGCGCGAGGACCGACTCGACCGAGCCCTGGACCCCGCGAGTCAGGGGGTCGGTGTCGCGGACGGCCTGATTGAGCCTTCCGGCCACCTCGCACAGCAGCAGATCGCCGGCATCGTGGCCGAGCGTGTCGTTCACGTGCTTGAAGTGATCCAGATCCATGAACAGGAGCGCCACCTGCCTGCGCGACCGCCTCGCGTCCGCAATCGCTTGCAGAACCCGCTCCTGGAACAGGATGCGATTGGGAAGTGCGGTCTGGGCGTCGAAATACGCCAGATGGCGGATCCGTTCTTCGGCCCGCCGCCGTTCGGTAACGTCCTGCAGCGTGCCCGCGAGCCCGGCCACCAGTCCGTTCGGACTCGACCATGGCCTCACCCTGGGCCTGCACGATGATCTCCTCGCCACGGATGCCGCGCGGGCCGACCCTGAACTCCAGGTCGAACTCGCCGGCGGCCTGGAGGGCATCATCGAGGGCGCCGCGGGCCCGGGAACGGTCGTCCGGGTGAATCCGCGCGAGGAACTCCTCGTGACACGGCTTCGTCACCCCCTGCGCCCCGAGCAGCCGGAGGGTCTGCTCCGACCACACGTGCCGCCCGGAGGCCGCCTCCCACTCCCAGTCTCCAATTCTGGCGATGCGCTGCGCCGCGGCGAGGCGGGCTTCGCTGGCACGCAGCGCCTCGAGGGTCCTCTTGGCTCGCAGCAGATAGTGGATCCGATGGCCCAGCACCACCCAGTTGACCGGCTTCACCTCGAAGTCCGTGGCGCCGACCTCGTACGCCCGCGCGATGGCCCCCGTGTCGTCGCTGTCGGTCAGCATCACGATCGGCACGGAGCCGCCGCCCGCCATGGCGCGCAGGACCGCGCAGGTGGCCAACCCGTCCAGGCCGGGCATCACGACGTCCAGCAGCACGAGATCGGGACGATGTTCCGCGTACAGCCGGACCGCCTCCTCGCCGCCTGTCGCCTCGAGCACATCGTGTCCGGACGACTCGAGCGACGTACGGAGAAAGGCACGCGTCGACGGGTCGTCGTCGACCGTCAGGATCAGGGAGGAAGTGGCGGAGAGGGTTTCAGGCATCGGCGACGGCTGGGGAAGCCTCGCCGACGGCGTCAGGGCTGTGGGTTTGTGAACTTCCGGGTTCGATCTCTCGCATAACGCAGTACCGCTCCAGGGGGGGAGGGCGACAAATGCAAGAATCGTCTGGAGTTAGACATTTCCGTCATCCCATCGTGCAGGTAGTGTGCCGTTAGCGGCTGGACGAAAGCGAGGTCGGCGGGACGCCGGCCTCGCCGTCCTTGCCGTCTACTTCTTCACCTCGAAATCCTTCGTACCGGCGGAGCTGCCATCCACCAGGATTTCCACCTTGTACTTGCCCACCGGCCAGGGACTCTTCTTCGAGATGTGGAACTCGGTCGCCGCGGGTCCGGTCGGGGCGATGGTATCGCTCTCTTCCTTCACGGTCTGTCCGCTTTGAAAGGTCCATTTCGCCGTGATCGTCTTGCTGGGCGCCGCACCGTCGGTCGCGACCGATGCGTAGATCGTGTCGGAGGGCGTGAACGTCGTGGTGGGCGTGGTGACCTTCTTGTCCGCCCCGATTGCCTTGCCGACGTCAATGCCGCTGACGCTGAACTCCTTCGGCGCCGCGGGCGGGGCCGGGGCGGGCGCGGCAGCGCTCTCGTCCTGCGGCGTCGGTGCCGGCTTCTTGCATGCCGTGGAGGCGAGTAGACCCGCGGCCACGGCGAGCGTGAGAAAACTCCGTCGAGATGCGTGCATGGAATGTCTCCTCGCCCGTCAGGCGCTCGGGATACGGATCGTCTGTCCCGGGTGGATGAGATCCGGATTCTTGATCTGATCTTTGTTCGCCTCGTAGATCTTCCGCCACTGCTGGGCGTCGCCGTACACTCGTTTGGCGATCTTCGAAAGACTGTCGCCCTTCACGATCGTGTAGGTCTGCTCCGCGGCGGGAGATGGAGGAGGAGCGGTGGAGCTGCTTCCGCCTTCGACATCGGAAAAGTCGGCCTGCGTTGATTTGGGATCCGGCATCGGTCCCTCCGGTGAAAGATTGGACGGCTACCGGCGGCCGAGCAGGCCGCCGAGCATGCCGCCCACGTCGTCGATCACGGACCCGTCGTGATCGCGGTCGAGCAGGCGCGTGATGGCCCCGAGCACGCCTGGCGCGCTTGCGCCGAGGGCATCCCGCTCCGCCCCCAGCATACCGGCCAGTCCGCCCACACCCAGATTCCCGCTCCGCTGCGCCCGGCCCAGCGCCCCCATCACCAGCGGGGCGAGCGTCGCCAGCAGCGGACCGACCTTCGACAGGTCGAGCCCCGAGGCCTGCGAGATGCCCTGCTCCGCCACCGGCCGGCGGTCGCCGAGCACGTGCCCGAGGATGGCGTCGCCCTGCCCGGATGAGGCGGCCGTGACGGGATCGGGATTATCGAGGATGCTGCCGTCGTGATCGCGGGCGACGGCATCGTGAATGGCCTGCGCGCCCGTCGGCGAGGCGGCATTCTTGGCGAGCGCGCCGAGCAGAAGCGGAACGGCTGCAGCGATCGCCTTGCTCGTGGCGCCCTTGTCGGTTCCGAGACGGGCGCTGAGCTGGGAGAGCGCCTGGTCGTCGAGGTGGGTGCTGAGTGCGTCGAGAATGGAGGACATCGGTTTACCCCGGCCAGAAAAGAGAGGTGCCTTCGGAGAGATAACTTGGCTTCAGGGAACCGCGATGGTAAGGAGGGAATATGCGGTGCCGCGGTCACACCGATGTGACCCTTGTCACCGGCCCGCGACGATCAGGTGCCCGGCACATCCCTCCTTTCGATGCCCGTCACGCCCTTCACCTTGCGCACGGCCTTCATGACCTTGCCGAGGTGGGGCAGATTGTCGACCTCGACGAAGATGGTCCCGAAGACGGAGCCGTCCTTCGTGTGCAGATCGGCCCCCCGGATATTGGTACCCGTCTGACTCACCGCCTCCATGATGTCGGCATAGAGACCACGCCGGTCCTCACCCGTGACCGCGAGCCGCACCGCGAACGCCTCGCCGGCCGTCTCCTGCCAATCGATGTCCACCCGACGCTCGTCATTGGCGAGCGTGAGGAGATTGGGGCAGTCCGCGCGGTGGATGGAGATGCCGCGGCCCTGGGTCACGTAGCCCACCACGGGATCGCCGGGCACGGGCTGGCAGCACTGCGCGTAGCGCACCATCAGGCCGTCGACGCCCTGAATCTTGATGCCGCGGCCCAGTCTGATCCGGTCGATGACCCGGCCGAACACGGTAGGCTTGGGCTCCTGGATGTCCTCGCTCGGGAGGTCGGGATACAGGGCCCGCATCACCTGGCCGATGGGCACGTCGCCGCGGCCAACGGCGATCTCGAGCCCGCGGCCGTCGGCGAGCGACAGCGTGGCCGCGGCCCGGGTCAGGCGGGCGTCGTCGGGCGCCTCGAGGCGGCGGCGCTTGACTTCGCGGGCGAGGATTTCCTTGCCGAGGGTGAGACTGACGGTCTCCTCCTCGTGGTTGACCCATTGCTTGATCTTGTGCCGGGCCCTCGCGGTGCGAACGTGACTCAACCAGTCGCGGCTGGGCTTGGCCCCCGAGCCGGTGAGGATCTCGACCGTGTCCCCGCTCTTGAGCTCCCGGTGCAACGGGGCGATGCGGCCGTTGATCTTGGCGCCCTGGCACTTGAGCCCGACTTCGGTGTGGACGTGGAAGGCGAAGTCGATGGCGGTGGAGCCCTTGGGCAGCCGCTTCACGTCGCCCTGCGGCGTGAAGATGAAGATCTCGTCCTGGTACAGGTCGACCTTGAGGAACTCGAGGAACTCCTCGGGGCTGTGCGTATCCTGCTGCAGCTCGAGGAGCTGGCGGAACCAGCCCAGATGCTGGTCGAGCTCGTCGGTCTTGCCGTCGCGCTTGTAGAGCCAGTGCGCCGCGATGCCGAACTCCGCCGTGCGGTGCATCTCCTGGGTGCGGATCTGCACCTCGAAGAGCTGGCCGCCCGGGCCGAAGATGGTGGTGTGCAGTGACTGGTACGCGTTGGACTTGGGTGATGCGATGTAGTCCTTGATCCGCTCCTGGATGGGCGTCCAGTTGTGGTGAATGATGCCGAGCACGTGATAGCATTCGGGCACCGTCCGCACGATCACGCGGATAGCCATGAGGTCGTAGATCTCGTCGAAGCCCTTATTGCGCTTCCGCATCTTCTGGAAAATGGACCAGAGATGTTTGGGGCGACCGGTGACGTCGAACCACTCGATGCCCGCGCGCTTGAGCTCGTAATCGAGCGGCGTGCGCAGCTTGAGGATGGTCTGTTCCCGCTCCGCCCGCTTCGACGCCACCTGGGTCACGAGATCGCGATACTCCTCGGGCTCGAGGAACTTGAAGGCCAGGTCCTCGAGCTCGGCCTTGATGCCCGCCATGCCGAACCGGTGGGCCAGCGGCGCGTAGATCTCGCGGGTCTCGAGCGCGATCCGGCTCCGCCGCTCGGGGGGCAGGTGCTCCAGCGTCCGCATGTTGTGCAGCCGGTCGCCCAGCTTGATGATGATGACCCGCGCGTCCTTGGCGATCGACAGCAGCAGCTTCCGGTAGTTTTCGACCTGCTCCTCGGCGCTCGAGCGGAACGTGAGACTGGAGATCTTGGTGAGCCCGTCCACGATCCCCGCGATCTCGGTGCCGAACTCCCGCGCGATGTCCTCGGTGCGGACATCGGAATCCTCGACCACGTCGTGCAGGAGCGCCGCCGCGATGGTGGTGCTGTCGAGCAACTGCTCGGCCAGGATGAGCGCCACGGCGATGGTGTGGGAGACGAAGTCCTCCCCCGACATCCGCTTCTGCCCCCGGTGCGCCGACGCGCTGAAGCGCAGCGCCCGTTCGATCAGGTCGAGATCGAGGCGGTCGGCGTGGCGCTCCAGGACGGCGCGCAGGTCGGGCGCGAGATCGGGCAGCGTGCCGGTCACAGCAACCCCGCGTTGGCGAAGCTCACGAAACGGTCTCCCGCGATGATCACGTGATCGTACAGTGGCAGATCCAGCAGGCGCCCGGCGGCCGTCAACTGCCGGGTGATGGCTCGGTCTTCCGCCGAAGGGGTCGGGTCGCCACTCGGGTGATTGTGGACGACGATGATCCCCGCCGCGGCCTCCGCAATCGCGGCGCGAAAGACTTCGCGGGGATGCACGAGCGAGCTGTTGAGCAGGCCGCGGGTGACGAGCACCTCGCGCAGCACCTGACTCTGGCTGTCGAGCGCGAGCAAGTGAAACTCCTCCACCTGCAGGTCGCGCAGCCGATTACGAAACAACTGGGCGACATCGTCCGGTTCCCTGATCCGAACGGCCGCCGGCCGCTGCTCCCGCGCCGTCCGCATGCCCAGCTCGACCGCGGCCGAGAGCCGCGCCGCCTTGATCGGCCCGATCCCGGGGATCTGCAGCAGCTCCGAGGCCGGCCGCTGGGCCAGCCGGCGGAGCGACCCGCCGGCGAGGCCAAGGACCTCAGCCGCCACCTCGAGGACGTCGCGGCCTCCCCTTCCCGTACCTATCAGGATGGCAAGAAGTTCGGCGGTCGTCAACGCGGACGCGCCGAGGGCGCGGAGGCGCTCCCGCGGACGGTCGGCGTCCGTCAGGCAGGAAACCGGGATCGGCACAGCAGCAAGATGGGGCAACGGAAATGTGGTCGGAGTAGCCTTATGCTGCGGCGAGGACTGAACTTACGCCCGAACCCGGCGAGGGCCGGGGCGCCTCTCCAAGTCGGCGGACTTACGACCGGAGGATGCCCAGGGCCTGCCCCAGCGCGGAGGCGGATTGAAACCGTTTTGCCGGTACCTTCTCAAGCGCACGAAGGACAGTCGCCTCCAACTCCACGGAAACCGTCGGACGGACCGTCCGAAGCGGAGGCACCTGGTCAGCGGCGTGCCGGGCGAGGATCGCCTGCGTGGTCCGGCCTCCGAACGGCGGCTCGCCGGCTAGCATCTCGTAGAGCACGCAGCCCAATCCGTATACGTCGCTCCGACCGTCGACATTCTTGCCCACCGCCTGCTCCGGGCTCATGTAGGCCGGTGTGCCCAGCACCACCCCCGACAGTGTCAGCCTCTCTCCCCCCGCCGACTCCAGCGCGCGGGCGACCCCGAAATCGGCCAGCAACGCGTGGTCGCCCTCCAGGAGAATGTTTTCGGGCTTCACATCGCGATGGACGATGCCCCGATCGTGGGCATAGGTGAGCGCGTCGGCCACTTCTATCGCGATCCGCAGCGCCGCCGTCGTCGGGAGCTGGGCGTCCCTCCCGATGGTCTCGCGCAATGTCTCCCCCGCCACGAACGGCATGACGTAGTAAGGTCCGGGTGGCGCGCCCGGGCCGGCATCGACGCCCGAGTCGTAGACCTGCACGATGTGAGGGTGGTAGAGCGACGCGGCGATGGAGATCTCTCGCAGGAACCGGCCCGTCTCGATCGAGCCCTGCAGTTCGGGCCGGAGAACCTTGATCGCCACCTGACGACCGTGCCGAAGGTCACGACCGATGTAGACGATCGCGACGCCGCCTCGGCCGATCTCGCGCTCGATCCGGTAGCGTCCCGACACCGGCGAGCCGGGAACCGGATCAGCCGTCGCCCCGCGCGCCGTGAGCCGGTGCACGAAGTCGGCGTAGTCAGCGGTGGGTGGCCCGCCCAACTCCTCGCGGGCACGCGCTGCATAGGCCTTTGCCTCGCGAAGCGCACTCGCGGCGTCGCCGGCGTCGGCGAGCGCACGCGCCAGGCCGAGCGCGGAGCGCTCGCTCAGCGGATCGAGGGTCGCGAGCCGGCTCCACCAGGCGATCGCCTCGGTGTGGTGGCGTTCGGCACTGGCCCGTTTGGCAAGCCGGTGAAGCGTTTCCGCATGACGTCCGGCCAGGCGCTGGCGCTCCGACTCGGCCCACTCCTCGAAGCCCTGATCCCCGAGATAGAAACCGTCGAGGAACGGGCCCCGGTAGAGATCCGCTGCCTCGCTCCACGCCTCGCGACGCAACGCCGCCTCGAATTCCTGGACGTCGCTCACGAGACTCCCCGGTGCCAAACGCAGCGGATCGACCCCTGTGATGAGACCGTCGGGCGGGAACTGGCGGCGGATCGAATAGAGCAACTGCTCCAGCGCGTGCCGGGCGTTGTCGGCGGGGCTTTCCGACCACAGGCGCGAGACCAGCTTGTCCCGGGTCACACCCGACTCGCCGGAGGCGCCGACGATTGCGAGCAGGGCCAGCCGGCGCTTCGGCAGTGGCAACGGCGCCCCGGCAGCGTCCGCGATGGTCAGACCGCCGAGGGTCTGGAGCCGGAACATGAGTCCCCGATGAGGAGGGGGTGAGGAGGGGATGAGCCTCGTGTCTTAGAGTAGGCCACGAGTCTGGCAGTGGGCAAGTCGCCGCGGCATAGGGCCGCGCCGCGAGACGCCGCTGCGGACCCTCACCCTGGAGGTCTACGATGCACGCTAACTTCTCGATCCCGGTCGCGGCGCTCGTCGCGTTGGTGGCCCTCCCGGGGTGCGACTCCACCACGGGAATCACGCCGCCCCCCGACCCCACGCCCCAGCTGATCGTGACTCCGACCTTGGCGAGCATCACGGCGGGCGGGAGCCTTCAACTTGTCGTCACCGCACGTGACGAGGCCGGCAAGCCCATGACGACGTCGGGCGTGGCCTGGATCAGCTCCGATGCGAAAGTCGCGGGGGTTTCCGGTGCCGGCCTCGTGAGGGGACAGGTGGCCGGGGCCACCAAGATCACGGCCTGGTGGAACGGCATGAAGGGGGAGTCCACGATCACGGTCACACCCCGCCCGGACTCCTGCGCACCGCCGCGGGGCAAGGGAAAGGACGTGTCCTTCAAGCAGACATGCGTCGCTCGTTGACGAAGGCGGCCCCCGGTGACCACCGGGGGCCCGCCCGCCGCCTTTTCCGCTCCCGACACCTACTTCTTGACGACGAAGACCTTGGTGTCCACCGAGTCGTCGCCCAAAAACAGGATCATCTTGTAGGTCCCCGGCTTGAGGCCCTTGGGCTTCGCCAGCTGGAACGCCGTATTCTCGCCCCCCGCACGCAGGAACTCGGTGCTTTGCTGCACCACCTCGCCGGTCTGAGACCGCCAGGCCGCGGTCAACGAGGTCGGGCCGCTGGTGCCCTCGGTCCCGACCGAGACATAGACCGTGTCCTGGGGAGCGAACTGAAACGTCGGATCGGTCATCCGATTGCCGGCCCCGATCCGCTTCCCGATCATCACGTTCGACACGCGGCGCGCGACAGGTGCCGCGGCTACGGTGGCGGTGGTCTTCGCCGCGTCATGCGTGCCGTCCGTTCCTCCGCATCCGCCGCTTAGCGCGACGACGCCGGCGAGCGGTAACGCGACCTGTGTCATGTGAGCCATAGACACCTCCATGGTGATGCCTTGGGCTTCCGGTTCCAGGTCGGGCGATCAGTGCCCTGCTCCGTGACACTTCTTGTACTTCTTGCCCGACCCGCAGGGGCAGGGGTCGTTCCGTCCCACCTCCGGGACCGCCGCCGTCGCCGGTCCCATCCGGCCGAGGGAGCTGTTGATTGCCGGCGCCGGCCCGCGCGATTGCGGCGCGGGGGCCGCTCGTGGGGCCAGACCCGTGAAGAGATCATCGGCCCCACTCGTCGGCGCCGCTTCATGTTTTGCCACCGCGGGCACCGGCGGTGGCGGCGGGGCGCGCGGCGGCTCGGGCCGGGGCTCCGCGCTCACCTGAATCTTGAGGAACCGCTCGGTGAAGGTCGAGTGGATGTCGTGCATGAGGTCCGTGAACATATCGAAGGCCTCACGCTTGTACTCCACCAGCGGGTCCTTCTGGCCCCACGCCCGATACTGAATCGCGTTGCGGAGCTGATCGAGATCGTAGAGGTGGTCCTTCCAGCGCTCGTCGAGGACGGTGAGCATCACCTGGGACAGCACCTGCGAGTCCACCTCGGGCACGCCGATCGTCCGCCCGAAGTCGGAGAGATACTCGACCTTCCGCTGGAACGACGCCTCGCCTTCCTGCGTGGCCAGCTCGGCCATGCGCTCGATCGTCGGCGCGGCCTCCGCGTCCGTGAGCGCGTCCACCGTTACGAGATACTGCAGCATCAGCAGCTCCCGCAAGCCGCCCCGGTCGTACTCCTCCGGCCGCTCGGCGTCGGCCAGGAACTGGATCACCGCCCGCTCCAGCGCCGACTCGATCATCCGGCGCGCCTCCGCCTTGATCTCCTCGCCCCGCTCGAGGGCGAACAGCCTGAGCGAGTAGATCACTTCCCGCTGCTGGTTCATCACGTCGTCGTACTCCAGCAGCCGCTTGCGCTGCTGGAAATTCTGCAGCTCGACCCGCTTCTGCGCCTGTTCGATGGCGCGGGTGACGAGACCGCCCGTGATGACCTCGCCCTCCTCCGCCCCGCTCTTGTCCATCCAGCGCGCGATCCGGTCCGACCCGAACAGCCGCATCAGGTCGTCCTCAAGCGAGAGGAAGAAGATGGACTGCCCCGGATCGCCCTGGCGGCCCGACCGTCCGCGCAGCTGGCGATCGATCCGGCGCGACTCGTGGCGCTCGGTCCCGACGATCTGGAGCCCGGCCTCGGGCTGGGTCAGATCGAGGTCCTTGCCCAGTTTGATGTCGGTGCCGCGGCCGGCCATGTTGGTCGCGATCGTGATGGCGCCCTTCTGACCCGCGCCCGCGACGATTTCCGCCTCGCGCTGGTGGTACTTGGCGTTCAGCACTTCGTGCTTGAGCCCACGGCGCTTGAGCTGGCGCGACAGCGTCTCCGATACATCCACGTTGACCGTGCCGATCAGCACCGGCCACCCCAGCTGATGCAGCCGGTCGACCTCTTCCATGATCGCGTCGTGCTTTTCCTTCCGGGTCTTGTAGATGCGGTCGGCCTGATCCGCCCGCCGCACCGGGCGATTGGTCGGAATCACGCTCACCTCGAGGCCGTAGATCGAGTAGAACTCGGTCTCCTCGGTCTCCGCGGTGCCCGTCATCCCCGCCAGCTTGTCGTACATCCGGAAGTAGTTCTGGATCGTGATCGTCGCGAACGTCTGGGTCTCGCCCTTGACCTGGACCTTCTCCTTGGCCTCCACGGCCTGGTGCAGGCCGTCGGCCCAGCGGCGGCCGGTCATGATGCGGCCGGTGAACTCGTCCACGATCAGGACCTGGCCGTCCTGGACGAGGTAGTCCACTTCCTTCTCGTAGAGGACATGGGCCTGGAGAAGCTTGTGGATGATGTGGAGCTTCTCGCTCTTGATCGCGTAGTCCGATTCGACGACGCGCCGGGCCTCGATCCGGTCGTGGGGCGAGAGATCGGGATCCTTGTCGATCTGGTGAATCTGCTCGGAGATGTCGGGGACGAGAAACAGCTCCGGATCGTCCGGCGACATCGCCTCGGCGCCGCGGTCGGTGAGATGGACCGAGTGGCCCCGCTCGTCCAGCACGAAGTAGAGGATGTTCTCGAGGTCGCGCATCCGCTGCTGGCGCATGGGCAGCTTGCGGTCGGCGATCGCGTCGAGCTCCATCCGCTGCACCATCTGCTTGATGCCGGGCTCGTTCATGAGCTTGAGGAGCCGCTTGTTCTTCGGCATGCCGAGCTGGCCCTGATAGAGCTTGAGCGGCGCCTCGCGCACGTCGCTCTCATCCGCGAGCATCTTTTCGGCCTCGGCCAGCAGCGTGTTCACCACCGCGGTCTGTCTCCGCACCAGCTCCCCCACCTGCCGGTCGAACTGGGCATACTTGTCGTCGGCCTCGTTGCCGACCGGGCCCGAGATGATGAGCGGCGTCCTGGCCTCATCGATCAGGATGGAGTCCACCTCGTCGATGATCGCGAACGCGTGCTCCCGCTGGACTCGCTGCTCCAGCGAGAACACCATGTTGTCGCGGAGGTAATCGAAGCCGAACTCGTTGTTGGTCCCGTAGACGACATCGGCCTGGTAGGCGGCACGACGGTCGGGCGAGGAGGGCTCCGTATCGTCGAGACAGGCGACGGTGAGTCCCAGCCAGCCGAGCACGTGCCCCATCCACTGCGAGTCGCGCCGGGCGAGATAATTGTTGACCGTGACGAGATGCGTGCCGCGTCCGGTGAGCGCGTTGAGGTAAAGCGGCAGCGTGGCGACGAGAGTCTTGCCTTCGCCGGTGGCCATCTCCGCGATGCGCCCCTGGTGCAGCACGACGCCGCCGATGAGCTGCACGTCGTACGGCACCATGTCCCAGGCCAGATCGTGCCCCATCACCCGCGCGGTGGTGCCGAGCAGCCGGCGGCACGCCTCGCGGACGGTGGCGAAGGCCTCGGGAAGGAGATCGTCGAGTCCGGCGGCCAGCTCTTTCTTGTACCCGGTCTCCAGCTCGTGGAACTGGCGCTCGAGGCGGTCGCGCTCGACCGGATCCGCGCATCCGTGCTTGGCGACCCTGACCTCTTCCAGCTCGGTCTTGAGCGCGCCCGTACGGTCGGCGAGCCGCTGCCGGAAGAGCGCCGTCTGGCCCTTGAGCTCCTCTTCGCTCAGGTCCTTGAGCCGCTCCTCGTGGGCATGGATCGCCTCGACGATCGGCTGGATCCGCCTGCGCTCCCGGTCGAATCGCGATCCAAAGACCGCGGTCATCAGATTCTTGATCATGCTGGGTCCAAATATAAGCGGTGCCAGGCGATGTACTCGGCCACGACGTCGGGCACCCAGTGCCGGATCGAGCGCCCCTCCCTGACCCGCTGGCGGATGGCCGTGGCGGAGATGTCGATGGCCGGTACCTCCACTTTTTCCGCGATGCCCGGCAGTGCCGGAACCGCCGAACCGGGCCGCGCGAAGACCACCACGCGGGCGAGCCGGGGAATCTCGGCTGCCTCCCGCCAGGCGGGAAGGTCGGCGGCGGCGTCGGCGCCGAGCAAAAGGGTGAACTCGGCCGATGGCTCCCGCGCCCGCAGGGTCCGCAGCGTATCCACGGTATAGGAGGGTCCGGGGCGCGAGAGCTCGATCGTCTCGATCGCCATGCCCGGCATGTTCGCGATGGCGAGCTCGAGCATCGCGGCCCGATCCTCGGCCGACGCTCCGTGCCGGCCCTGCTTGAACGGCTGCTCCCGCGCGGGCACGAAGCGAAGACTGTCGAGGCCCAGCCGCTCGGCCGCCACCTGGCCGACGATGAGATGTCCGTTGTGAACCGGATCGTACGACCCGCCCAGGAGGCCGATCATGCCCTCAGGAGGCCTCGGTCGAATCGGAGGGACACGCCTCGCCCACGCCCGCCGCCCGGGGATGAAAGCGCCGGATGTAGCCGCAGGTTTCCTGGACGTCCTCCTTGTAACCCAGCGTCCGGTAGGCCTGCACCAGCTTGACCAGCGCGGCCGGGGCGACGGAGGCGCGGGGATACGTCGCTACCAGATCCTTGAGATAGAGGATCGCGGAGTCGTACGCCTTGAGCCGGAAGTAGTAGAGGGCGGACTTGTATTCCTTGACCGCGAAGCGCTCCTGGAGCTCATTGATCCGCTCCTGCGCTCGCTTGGCCGGCGTGCCTCCCGGATACCGGTTGAGCAGCTCCTGGTAGGTGGCGAGCGCGGTCTGGCCGTACGAAGGATCGAGCTCGGGACGGCGCCAGAGATCGGCGTAGGCATCGCCCGCCCGCATCAGCGCCTCCGCGGCGAGCGGGTCATTGGGAGTCTCGTCGGACACCTTCCGGAACTCGCGCGCCGCGGTGAGCTGACTGCCCATGGCAAAGTGGGCCTCGCCCAGAAAAAAATGCGCCTGGGCGATCCGGCCGTCGCCCGGGGGAAACTCGAGCAGCGCGCGCTCGAGCTGCTTGACGGCATCGGACCACTTCCCGGTCCGGATGGCGTGCCGGGCGCGATTCCACAGCGAGTCGACTTCCTGCTTGCTCGCGGACTGGGAAACTGGCGTCACGGGGGTGGGTGCGACCTTGGGGGCGGGGGGCGCACCACCGCCGCAGCCGGCGAGCATCACGGCCACCAAAGCCAGCAGGCGCCGGTTCACGGCCGGTGGGCCGACGCAGGCGCGGGCAGATTGTTGCTCTGGACGATGCCGAGCGCGCCAAGCCTTTCCGCCGCGACCTGGCCGGCGGAATCGGTGTTGCCGGCCGACACGACCGACTGGAAGCCGATGGCGGCCGCGATGGTGTCGCCCAGCGCGAGTCGTGCCTCGGCAGACCGCAGGCTGGCGGTCCGTCCCACCGGCGACACGGAATCGGCCCGAGCCGCCTCGGCGAACCAGAGCGCGGCATCGAGCTGCTTGCCCTGCGAGTCGGCGCGCTCGCCCAGGGCGTACGCGCACCCGGCGACGCCGGTACTGGCCCGCGCGCGCACGGTGCTGTCGCCGCTGCGTCGCAGCACCGCGCGGAACTGGAGCAGCGCCTGGCCGCAGCCGGCCGTCGCCTCGAGCGCGGACCCATAGAGCGTGAGAAGCGAGTCGACGGCGGTGGGTTCGGCCGCGGCAATGGCCCCGGGCAGCAGCGCGACGAGCTCGGAGTTGCCGAGCCCCGGTCGCGCGGCGAGCAGGACGGCGTAGCGTCCGGTGATCCGCTCGGGAGCGATGGCCTGGAGACCGCTCAGCGCGTGCTGAAGCGGCGCGCTGTCACCGTTCCGCTCCGCGGCTCTCGCGACGGCTTCCAGTCCCTCGGCGGCCTCCGGAGCCCTGGTGGGGTCGTCCGCCGCGAGTCGGAGGTACGCATCGGTGGCCTTGTCGAACTCGCCGCCGTGGAGCGCCGCGGCGCCGGCCTTGGCCCACACCCGCGCGTCCGGCTTGGCGCCGAGCACGCTGGTGTACTGGGCGAGCGCCTCGGCATACTGGCCCTGACCGTAGGCTTCGTCGCCGAGGCGCTCATGGTCGCCCGCAGCCCCGCAGGCGGCGGCCAGGAGCAGTCCGCAGAGCAGTCCGCGCCTCACGTCCCCGTTCGTCCCAGCATGGCGAGATAGGCCTCGACCCTGGCGTTCTCGGGGCGCCTGGCCAGACACGCCTTCCACACGTCGCGCGCGCCCACCCCGTCTCCCGAGAGATAGTGGGCCAGGCCGAGGGCGGCTTCGGCGTCCACGAAGTTGGGGCGCGCGTGCACGACTTCTTCGAGCGATTCCCGGGCCTCGAGCGGCCGGCCGGCCTCGAGCATCAGGCGCGCCATGCGATAGCGGAGATCATGGAAGCTCGGCCCCAGCTCGAGCGCGCGGCTGTATTGCTCGATCGCCTCGCTCAGCGCCCCCGCCTCGGCGTAGGCATCGCCCAGGTCGGCATGCAGGTTGGCCAGCTTGGCGGCCACGGGTGAAGGCAGGCCGTTGGAGGCGGGCGCGACGCTCGCCGCCGCCTTGCGGAAGACCTCCTCCGATTCCTCCGCGCGCCCCATCTCGCTCAGGATCAGCCCCTGATGGATCAACGCCTCCAGATACCGGGGATTGAGCTCGAGCGCCCGGGCGAATTCCCGCAGCGCTTCCTGGGGACGACCGACGAGAGAGAGGGAGACACCCATGAGGTGGTGAACGTCGGCGAAGGCGCGACCGGACGAGACGATTTCCTGAAGCAGGTACACGGCGCCATAGTAGTCCTGAACCGCGAAGCGGTCGCGGGCCCGCGCGAGCAGCCTCTCAGTTTGACCGGGCATAGGCCTCCCGAAACCAGCGCACGAAGTTCCGGATTCCCTCGGGAAAGGATGTCCTGGGCGCGTACCGCAGCACGGCGCCCGACTTGCCGATGTCGGCGGCGGTGCGCTGCACGTCGCCCGGCTGCATCGGCCCCCACTCCACCCTGGGCTCGATGCCGAGCGCGCCGGCGATCTCGGCGAGCATGTCGCCGGTCGGAATCGAGCGGTTGCCGCCCAGATTGAAAATCTCCACGCCCACCGGCGCGGTGGCCGTCCAGTCGATGGCGGCGACGACGCCGGCCACGATGTCGTCGCAATAGGTGTAGTCGCGGGCCTGCGTTCCATCGCCGAAGAGCGTGATGGTGTCGCCCTTCATGAGTTTGCGGGCAAAGGCGTGGATCGCCAGATCGGGGCGCTGGCGCGGACCATAGACGGTGAAGAACCGGAGGGACGCGGCCCGAAAGCCATAGATGGGCGCCACGGCGTCGAGCAAGAGCTCGCCGGCGCGTTTGGTGGCGGCGTAGGGCGAGACCGGCTCGACGGCGACGGCATCTTCCCGAAACGGCACCGGCGTACTGTCACCGTAGACGGACGACGACGAGCCGAACACGAACCGCGGCGCGCCGACCCGCCGGGCCGCCTCGATGACCGCCGCCGTCCCCGTCACGTTGGCCCGGGCGTACCCGACGGGATCGGCCAGCGAGGGGCGGACGCCGGCCTTGGCGGCCAGGTGGACGATCACCGTCTCCGGCGTGAGCCGCGCCTGGAGGGCGTCGACGTCGAGCATGTCCTGCTCGTGAAAGACGAAGCCGGGGAGCCGGCCCATCTCGGTGAGGTTGCCTTCCTTCATGGCCCGCGGGTAGAACGGGTCGAAGTTGTCGATCCCGATCACCTCGTCGCCCCGCCCGACCAGCGCTTCCACCAGATGGGAGCCGATGAAGCCGGCGGCCCCCGTGACCAGCACTCGGGTCACCGACCGCCCCGGCCGATGCCGTGATACTCGAAGCCGAGCTTCGTCATGCGCGAGGGATCGTACAGGTTGCGCCCGTCGATCAGCAGCGGACGGCGCAGCAGCTTCCGCACGCGCTCGAAATCGGGATTGCGATACACCAGCCATTCGGTCATGACGAGCAGCGCATCGGCGCCGTGGGCCGCGCTGTAGGGCTCGGCCGCGTACATGACCCGGTCGCCGAAGATGCCGTGGGCCGATTCGTGGGCCTTGGGATCGTGCGTCTGGACCCGCGCCCCGGCGTCGAGCAGTCCCTCGATCAGCGGGATGGTCGGGCTCTCGCGCATGTCGTCGGTTTCGGCCTTGAAGGCGAGACCCCACACCCCGATGATCTTCCCCTTGAGATCGCGCCCCAGGTACTTGAGCGTCTTGTTCAGCACGACACGCTTCTGGTCCTCGTTCACGGCCTCCACCGCCTTGAGGACGTCGAGCGACAGCCCGAGCGAATCGGCGGTGTGGATAATGGCCTTGACGTCCTTCGGGAAGCAGGAGCCGCCATAGCCAGGGCCGGGATACAGAAAGGCCCGGCCGATGCGCTGGTCGGACCCGATGCCCAGACGGACATTGTGGACGTCGGCGCCCACCAGCTCGCAGAAACGGGCCATCTGGTTCATGAACGAGATGCGGGTGGCCAGCATCGCGTTGGCCGCGTACTTGGTCACCTCGGCCGACGCGATGTCCATGAAGAGGACCCGGTTGCCGCCCTGGCGGGTGAACGGCGAGTAGAGCTCGCCCATGACCGCCTTCGCCTGCTCATCGTCCACGCCGATGACCACGCGGTCGGGCTTCATGAAGTCCTCGATCGCGGCCCCCTCCTTCAGGAACTCGGGATTGGAGCAGACCGCGAACGGGTGTTGTGTCTGCGACTTCACCGCCGCGCGCACCTTTTCCGCCGTGCCCACCGGCACCGTCGACTTGGTGACGATGACCTTGTGGCCGTCCATGGTGCGGCCTATTTCCTTGGCGACGCCGAGTACATGCTGCAGATCGGCCGAGCCGTCTTCTCCGGGGGGCGTGCCCACCGCGATGAAGATCACGCGGGCGCTCTTCACCGCGGCCGCGAGATCGGTCGTGAACGTGAGCCGCCCCTCCTCCTGGTTGCGCCGGACCATGGGCTCGAGACCGGGCTCGTAGATCGGAATCTCGTTGCGCTGCAACCGGGCGATTTTCCCCGCGTCCTTGTCGACGCAGACGACATCGTTGCCGGTCTCCGCCAGGCAGGCGCCGGCGACGAGGCCGACGTACCCGCTTCCGATCACCGCGACGTGCATCTCAAGCCTCTTTCGGGATTGCGTTCCGGGTATCGACCAGGAGCCTGGCCTTGCGCTTGATCATCCGATAGTCGATCTGCGTGTGGTCGGTGACGATGAAGACGCAGTCCACGCCGGCCACGAGCTCGGGCGTCAGCGGCACGGAGTGGAACTGGTGGCCGTCCTCGCTGAACGTGGGGACATGGGGATCGTGGTACGAGACGGTGGCGCCCTGGCCCTCGAGGAGCCGGATGATGTCGAGCGCGGGGCTCTCGCGGATGTCGTCGATGTCGCGCTTGTACGCCACGCCGAGCACCAGCACCTTGGCGCCGCGTACCGCCTTGCCGCAGCTGTTCAGCGCCTCCGCGGCCTTCCGCACCCAGAACAGCGGCATCTCGGTGTTGAGCTCGCCGGCGAGATCGATGAACCGTGTCTTGTAGTTGAGGCCCCGCATCTTCCACGCGAGATAATGAGGGTCGATCGGAATGCAGTGACCGCCCAGGCCGGGCCCGGGCAGGAATTTCATGAATCCGAACGGCTTGGTGGCCGCCGCGTCGATCACCTCCCAGACGTTCACCCCGAGCTTGTCGCACACGATCGCCATCTCGTTCACGAGCCCGATGTTCACGCTGCGGAAGGTGTTCTCCAGCAGCTTGACCAGCTCGGCCGCCTCGGTGGTCGAGACCGGCACGAGCGTGTCGATCGCCGGCTGATAGAGCGCCACCGCCACGCGCTGGCAGTCCTCGGTGATGCCCCCGACGACCTTGGGCGTGTTGCGGGTGCCGTACCGGGGATTGCCCGGATCCACCCGCTCGGGACTGAACGCGAGGAAAAAGTCGTGCCCTACCTGGAGACCGGTGCCCTCGAGCGCCGGCTGCATGATCTCGCGGGTGGTGCCGGGGTAGGTCGTGCTCTCCAGAATGATGGCCTGGCCGCGGCGGAGCGTGCGCTTGATCGCGTCGGTGGCCGCGACGATGAAGCTGACGTCCGGATCCTTGAACTTGGAGAGCGGCGTCGGCACGCAGATCGAGATGGCGTCGGGCTCGCCCAGACGCGACATGTCGGTCGTCGCGCTGAACCGGCCTGACTTCACGACCTCGTGGAACTGCGCGTCGCTCACGTCCTTGACGTGCGAGTGCCCTGCGTTGAGGCCGTCCACCACCTTCTGCTGGATGTCGAAGCCCAGCACCCGATAGCCCGCGTGCGCCAGCTCGACGGCGAGCGGAAGGCCCACGTAACCCAACCCCACGATGCCGAAAAGCGCCTCGCGGCGCCCGGCCTTCCCGATCAGCTCCTCGGCGATGCCTCCGCTCATTGGTAGAACTCCAGGACCGCGTCGCACACCATGTCCTGCTGCTGCACCGTCATCTCGGGATAAACCGGTAACGAGATGACCGTGCGCGTCGCCTCCTCGCTGACCGGCATGCTGCCGGGCGCATAGCCCAGGTGGGCGAAGCACGGCTGAAGATGAAGGGCCAGCGGGTAGTAGATCGAGTTCCCGATGCCCTTGGCCTTCAGGTGTGCCTGGAGGGCGTCGCGGCGCGGCACCCGGATGGTGTACTGGTTGAAGATCGATTCATTGGCCGGATCGACCCGGGGCGGGCAGATCGACGGGTTGCGGCGGAAAATCTCGGTGTACCGCGCGGCATGCCTGGCGCGCTCGGCGCTCCAGCCGGCCAGATGGGGAAGCTTGGCCAGCAACACCGCGGCCTGCAGCGTATCCAGACGACTGTTGAATCCCACCTCGTCGTGATGATACTGCTTGGCCCCGCCGTGCAGGCGGAGCCGCCGGAGCCGGGCCGCGAGGGCGTCGTCCTGGGTCACCATCATGCCGCCGTCGCCGTAGGCGCCCAGATTCTTGCTCGGGAAGAACGAGAAGGTTCCGACGGTGCCGAGCGACCCCGCCATCCGCCACGCTCCCTCGATCCTCCGCCGGGCGCCAATGGACTGCGCGGCATCCTCGATGACCGCCAGTTTGTGCCTGGCGGCCATGGGCAGGATGCTCTCCATGGGAGCCATCTGGCCGAAGAGGTGGACCGCGATGATCGCCCGGGTCCGCGGCGTGATTGCGGCCTCGATGGCCTCGGGACTGATATTGAAGGTGTCGGGATCGATATCGACGAACACCGGCGTCGCCCCCGCGTTGTGGATGGCACCGCCGGTGGCGAAGAACGTGAACGGGGCAGTGATGACTTCGTCGCCGGGCTCCAGATCGAGCGCGCGCAACGGCAGCAGAAGCGCGTCGGTGCCGCTGGCGCAGGCGATTGCATGCCTGGCCTCGGACAGGTTGGCCACCGCGGCCTCCAGCTGGCCCACCTCGGCGCCCATGACGAAGGCCTGGCGCTCCAGCACCGACATCATCGCCGGCAACACTTCGTCCTTGAGGTTGCGGTACTGAGCCACCAGATCCAGCAATGGGACATTCATCGTCGATCCCTGGTAAGAAGAGCGCAACATTCGGCAGCCGATGAAGTTAGCCGTGTCGCTCGTGAGGGTCAATCGGCCGGAGCCGACCCCCCTCCTCGCGGTACGCGGCGCCGCACGCCACGCAGGTTCCGGACCCGTTCTGGAGCCGGAGCCGGACACCGCACCGACACATCCAGCCGGTCTGTCTGGCCGGCACGCCGACCATCAGGGCATAAGGGGGGACCTCTCCACGGACCACCGCCCCGGCACCGATGAACGAGTACTCGCCCAGGGTGGCGCCACAGACAATGGTTGCATTGGCGCCGATCGACGCGCCCCGCTGCACCAGGGTCTGCTGATATTCGGACTTCCGGCTGACGTGGCTGCGCGGATTGGTGACGTTCGTGAACACGCAGCTCGGCCCGCAGAACACGTCGTCCTCGAGGATCACGCCTTCGTAGATCGACACATTGTTCTGCACCTTCACGTTGTTGCCCAGGCGCGCGCCCCCCATGACCACGACGTTCTGGCCCAGATTGCAGCGCTCGCCGAGCACGGCACCGGGCATGACATGGCAGAAATGCCAGATCTTGGTGCCGCGCCCGATGATCGCGCCGTCGTCGACATAGCTGGACTCATGGGCGAAGTAATCAGTCATGCGCTCCTCAGACACGAGAAAGATCCGCGGCCTCGGTGTCTCCGTGGTGAGAGGGCCGCCGGCACTCAGTCGGGGTTCAGGTACGCCCCGTTGGCGCCGATCAGCTTCACCTCGGGCTCGAGCTTTACCCCGAAACGCGCCTCCACCTCTCGCTGCGCCAGCTCGATGAGGCCTCGGACATCCGCGGCCGTGGCCGTCCCCGTGTTCACGAAGTAGTTGGCGTGCATGGGCGACACCTCGGCGCCTCCCACCCGGCGGCCCTTGAGCCCAGCCGCCTCGATGAGCTGCCCTGCCGTTCGCGGACCGTCCTCGCGCTTCCAGCTTGGGCCCGATGGATTCTTGAATACGCTGCCGCAGCAGGGCTGGTTGAACGGGGTCCCGTTCTGCCGCCACTCGAACATCTCGGTGATCTGCTCCTCGAGCCGCTCCTCGGTCTCCGGACGGAGCCGCACGACGGTCTCCATGACGACGCGACCATGAAGGCCGCTCCGCCGATAGGTGAAGGGCACCTCCGAGCGGGGGAGCACCGAGTCCTCCCCCCGGTCGTTCACCACCGTCACCTGCTCCACGATCTCCGACCAGTCGCCGCCGTGGCAGCCGGCATTCATGTACACGCCGCCCCCGACGGTTCCCGGCACGCCGACGAAGATGTGCAGACCGGCGTAGCCGGCCGCGGCCGTACGCCGGGCCGCGAGAGGCGCGGGAAGACCCGCGCCGATGGTCCACCGGTCGCCGTTCTGCCGAAGGTGGTCGAGGTTCTTGCCGAGCCGGATGACGAGCGCGTCGAGACCCGCGTCGGGAAGGAGGATGTTGGATCCGAGGCCGATGGCGAAGGTGGCGACGCCCGCCTCATGCGCCAGGCGGAGCGCGGTGCCGACGTCCTCCGGCGCGCCCGGGAGGACCACCGTTGCGGGCCCGCCGATCCGGTAGGTCGAGTAACGGGCGAGGGGCTCCGCTTCCCGCACCTGTCCCCGGATCTTTTCGCGCAGCGCCTGGGCGAATGCCGGGGTCCGTGCGGTCACCCGGTCCATTCGGGCGACATCTCCCTCGCAAGCGCATGCCACTCCTGCAATGAGCGCACCTCACCCGCCCGGCTGCGGAGGGCGATGATCGCGTCGCACGCGGCGGAGGCACCGGAGAGGGTAGTCGTATACGGCACCCGGTGCTGCAGGGCGGCCCGCCGAATGGTGTAATCGTCCTGCTGGCTCAGCTTGCCGAGCGGCGTATTGATGAGCAGCTGAATCTGACCCGAGAGGAGCAGATCGATCGCGTTGGGGCGTCCCTCGTGAACCTTGAGCACCCGCTCCGTGGGAATGCCACGCGCGCGGAGGTATCGCGCCGTCCCCTCGGTGCCGAGCACGCGGAAGCCGAGGGCGTGGAACCGCCGGGCGATGGGCGCGACGTTGGCCTTGTCGTGATCGTTGACGGTAACGAAGATCGCCCCGTCGAGCGGCAGCGCGCCGTCCGCCGAGATCTGCGCCTTGGCGAACGCCATGCCGAACGAGTCCGCGATGCCCATGACTTCCCCGGTGGACCGCATCTCGGGCCCGAGGATGAGGTCCACGCCCTGCAGCTTGCTGAACGGGAACACGGCCTCCTTGACCGATACGTAGGGCTGGAGCACGTCGTCGTGCAGCCCCAGCTCGTCGAGCGTCTGGCCCACCATGATGGCCGCCGCGAGGCTCGCCAGCGGCACGCCGGTAGTCTTGGAAACGAACGGCACGGTCCGCGAGGCCCGCGGATTCACCTCGAGGACGTACACCACACCGTGCTTGATGGCGTACTGCACGTTGAGAAGGCCGACCACCCCCAGTCGCTCGGCAAAGGCGCGGGTGTGCCGCCGCATCTCCTCCACCTGCTCCTCGGTGATGAGGTAGGGGGGCAGGACGCAGGCGGAGTCGCCCGAATGGATGCCCGCGTCCTCGATGTGCTGCATCACGCCGCCGATGACACACCGGGCGCCGTCCGCGATGGCGTCGACGTCGGCCTCGAAGGCGTCCTCGAGAAAGCTGTCGATCAGCACCGGATGCTCGGGCGCCACGCGCGCCGCCCGCCCGAAGTAGCTCCGGAGGGAGGCGTCGTCGTAGACGATCTCCATGGCGCGTCCGCCGAGCACGTAGGACGGCCGGACGAGCACCGGATACCCCACGCGCGCCGCCACGGCCACCGCCTCGTCGACCGAGTGGGCGATGCCGCTCGGCGGCTGGGCCACCCCGAGCTCCCGAGTGAGCGCCTCGAAACGCCCACGGTCTTCGGCCAGATCGATCGCCTCGGGAGAGGTCCCCAGAATCGCCACCCCTTCGCGCTCGAGTCCCCGCGCCAGCCGGAGCGGCGTCTGTCCGCCGAGCTGCACGACGACGCCGATGGGCCGCTCGACCGCGACGATCTCGAGCACGTCCTCCAGGGTCAGCGGCTCGAAGTACAGCGCGTCCGAAATGTCGAAGTCGGTCGAGACCGTCTCGGGGTTGGAGTTCACCATCACCGTCCGATAGCCCAGCTCGCGGAACGCCATCGCGGCGCGCACGCAGCAGTAGTCGAACTCGACGCCCTGTCCGATCCGGTTCGGGCCACTGCCCAGGATCACCACGGTCCGCTCGCCCGAGGCCCGTGCCTCGGTCTCCTCGTCGTAGGACGAATAGAGATAGGGGGTCGAGGAGGGGAACTCGCCGGCGCAGGTGTCGACGGTCTTGTAGGCGGGCCTCAGGCCCAGCCGGTGCCGCTCGCGCCGGATCGCGGTCTCGGTGGTCTGCCGAACGTCGCCGAGTTGCCGATCCGAGAAGCCGAGCCGCTTCATCCGGCGCAAGGCGTCCCGCTCCACGTCGTCGTTGCCGCTCGGGACGCGGGTGGCCCAATCTCGCTCGGCTTCGAGGATCTCCATCATCTGGTGGAGAAACCAGGGGTCGATCCGGGTCCGCTCCGCCACGTTTTCCACCGAAGCACCGAGCTGGAAGGCGCGCTTGATCTGGAACACCCGCTCGGGCGTCGGCGTTCGCAGCGCGGCCAGCACGCCGGCCAGCGTCTCGTCCTGGAGCCGGTCGTCGGCCGCGGTGGGGCCGGTCACCCAGCCGATGCGATCAGCCTCGAGGCCGCGGAGGCCCTTCTGGAATGCTTCCTTGAAGGTCCGACCGATGGCCATGGCCTCGCCGACCGATTTCATCTGGGTCGTGAGCGTCGGGTCGGCCGCGGGGAACTTCTCGAACGCGAAGCGCGGAATCTTCACGACGACGTAGTCGAGTACCGGCTCGAAGGATGCCGGCGTGGTCCGCGTGATGTCGTTGGGAAGCTCGTCGAGCCGGTAGCCCACCGCCACCTTGGTCCCGATGCGCGCGATCGGAAAGCCGGTGGCCTTGGAGGCGAGCGCCGAGGAGCGGGAGACCCGCGGGTTCATCTCGATGACGAGCTGCTCGCCGGTGGCGGGATCCACGGCGAACTGGATGTTGCAGCCGCCGGCGGCCACGCCGATCTCCCGGATGATGCGGATGGCCGCGTCCCGCATCATTTGGTATTCCCGATCGGTCAGGGTCATCGCCGGGGCGACCGTGATCGAGTCGCCGGTATGGACGCCCATCGGATCGAGATTCTCGATCGAGCAGACGATCACCACGTTGTCGGCGCCGTCGCGCATCACCTCGAGCTCGAACTCCTTCCACCCGATGATGCTGCGCTCGACGAGCACCGACCCCACGGGGGAGAGTTCGAGCCCGCGCCGAACCAGGGTTTCGAACTCCTCGAGGTTGTAGGCGATACCGCCGCCGGTGCCGCCGAGGGTGAACGAGGGGCGGAGGATCGCCGGATAGCCCGTGACCTCGACCGCCGCGAGCGCCTCGTCGACGCTGTGGACCGTCCGCCCTTCCGGCGTGGCGAGCCCGATCCTCCGCATCGCGTCGGAGAACTCCTGCCGGTCCTCCGCCAACCGGATCGCGCGCTCGTTGGCGCCGATCAGCTCCACCCCGAACTTCGCGAGCGTGCCGTCCCGCTGGAGGGCCATGGCGACGTTGAGCGCGGTCTGACCCCCCATGGTCGGCAGCAGGGCATCGGGCCGCTCCCGCTCGATTACCTTGCCCACCCACTCCGGGGTCACCGGCTCGACGTAGGTGCGGTCGGCCAGCTCGGGATCGGTCATGATCGTCGCGGGATTGGAATTGACCAGGACGACCCGGTATCCCTCTTCCTTGAGAGCCCGCACCGCCTGGGTGCCGGAGTAGTCGAATTCCGCGCCCTGTCCGATGACGATCGGCCCGGACCCGATGAGGAGAATGGTCTTGAGGTCAGTGCGCTTGGGCATCCACCAGTTCCCGCAAGCTCTGTTGCAGCGTGAGCGCCGGTGCCCAACCCGTGGCGCGGCGAAGCTTCGTCGAATCACCAACCAGATAGGGTATGTCGTTGCCCCGCGTGAGCGATGGATCGGGACACGGCGATGCCGCCACTCCGATGACCGCGCGGAGCTGCTCGAACACTTCGGCCAGCCGGAAGCCCTCGCCGCGGGAGACGTTATACACCTCCCCCGGCACCCCATGCGTCAGCAACAGCCGATACGCCTCCACGACGTCTCGCACGTCGAGGAAGTCGCGGATCGGCTCCAGATTCCCAGTGGGCACGGTCACCGGCCCCGACCCGGACCCTTTCGCGGCCCGGAGCCGCTCGGCCCACCCGGGCAGGACGTACACCGTTGTCTGGCCTGGACCCGTATGGGTGAACGGCCGCGCCACGATCACCCGCAACCCGCTCCGCCGCCACGCCTCCATTGCCGCGACCTCGGCGCCCACCTTGGTGGCGGCGTAGGGAGACTGCGGCAGTAGCGGGTCGGACTCGAGCCGAGGCGATGCGGCCCCTGCCCCGTAGACCTCGCCGCTCGAGACGATCACCAGCAGCGGGTCCGCCGAGCCGGACTCCCGGAGCGCGCCAGCGGCCGATACGAGCCGAGCCGTGCCGACCGCGTTCACCTCCCACGCCGCCGCGGGATCGCGCCGGGCCTCGCGGGTGGACGCGACGGCGGCCAGGTGGATGACCGCCTCCGGTCTCCAGTGCAGGGCCCGCTCTACCGAGTCCCGGCTGGTGATCTCCACTGCCACCGTTTCAACGGCTCCGCCTGGAGCGAGGGCCGACCAATCAACCGCCTGCCCGCCCGGACGGCATCCAGCACCCACCACATTGCCGGTACCCGCCAACTTCCGCACCAGATGCCGCCCGACGAACCCGTCGGCCCCGGTGACCAGTACCCTCATCGATGCGCGCCCATCGTGGCGCTCAGGCGCGCCATGTCGGCATCGACCATCATTTCCACCAGCTCCTTGAAGGAGACCTTGGGCTGCCACCCGAGCTCCGTCCGCGCGACTCGGGGGTCGGCCAGGAGCAGATCCACTTCGGCCGGCCGATAGTACCTCGGATCGGACACCACATATTCGCGGTAATCGAGCCCGACCCGGGAAAAGGCGAGGTCCACCAGCTCGCGCACGCTATGAGTCTCACCCGTCCCGATCACATAGTCGCGCGGGACGCGCTGCTGCAGCATGAGCCACATCGCTTCGACGTAGTCGCCGGCGTAGCCCCAGTCCCGCCGGGCGTCGAGGTTGCCCAGACGGAGCTCCTTGGCCAGTCCGAGCTTGATGCGCGCCACGCCATCGGTGACCTTGCGCGTGACGAACTCGATGCCCCGGCGCGGGGACTCGTGATTGAACAGGATGCCGCTCACCGCGAAGAGATCATATGACTCGCGGTAATTGACGGTGATCCAGTGGCCGTAGACCTTGGCCACGCCGTACGGCGAGCGGGGATAGAACGAGGTCTTCTCACTCTGCGGCGTCTCCGCCACCTTGCCGAACATCTCCGACGAGCTGGCCTGATAGAACCGGGCACTCGGGTGGACGAGCCGGATGCCCTCGAGGATGCGGGTGACGCCCAGGGCGGTGAACTCGCCGGTCAGCACCGGCTGGTTCCAGCTGGTCGGGACGTACGACTGCGCGGCGAGGTTATAGACCTCGTCAGGACGAGTCTCCTGGAGGACCATCGTGAGGGAGTGCTGGTCGAGCAGGTCGGCCGGCACGACCTCGATCCGATCGAGCAGATGATCGATCCGCTCGTAGCTGTCGTGGCTCGTCCGGCGTACGACTCCGACCACCTGGTAGCCTTTGGACAGCAGGAACTCGGCGAGGTAGGAACCGTCCTGGCCGGTGACCCCGGTGATCAGCGCCTTAGGCATGTCCGTCCCCCGTACGAGGTTGTGTCATGGCTGGCGGCACGTTAGCTTTTGGGGCTCCGGGTCGTTGACACCAGGACTCTTCGAAGGACGGATCGCTATGGCACGGGTATGTACCGTGTGCTCCAAGGGGCCGGTCACCGGCAACAACGTCAGCCACGCCAACAATCGCAGCAAGCGGCGCTGGTATCCCAACCTGCAAACCGTGCGCATTTTGGTGGATGGCACGCCGCGCAGAGTGCGGGTGTGCACGCAGTGCCTGAAGAGTAACCGGGTGGTAAAGGCGCCGCGCGTCCGCGCCGCCGTCTAGCTCCCACCAGCCGCATCGCGGCCGAAAAAGGGGACCCGAAGGTCCCCTTTCGTGTTTCCAGACGCAGAGACGCCGGTCACTCGGAGAGCAACTCGATGCGCGCGATGTCCGCGCCGTCGCCGTCACGGTGCCCCAGCTTGAGAATCCGGGTGTACCCCCCGGGACGCGCGGCGAACCGGGGACCGATCTCGGAGAACAGACGCGAGAGCGTCTCCCGGCTCTTGATCCGCCGCTCCACCAGCCGCCGCGCGTGCAGGTCGCCGCGGCGGGCCAGAGTGATGAGCTTCTCGGCGAAGGGCCGCAGCTCTTTGGCCTTGGCCTCGGTGGTGATGATGCGGCCGTGCTCGAACAGGCTGGCAGCCATGTTGTTCAGCAATGCCCGCCGGTGTGTCGACGTTCGCGAGAGCTGCCGGCCCTTGGCGCGGTGACGCATCAGAGCGAGTCCCCGGTGCCGGCGGGAGGCTGGGCGACGGGCGGGCTGCCCGCGCGAGCGATGCGAAGCTCGCCGTCGGCCTCCTCGAAGCCCATCCCGAAATTCAACCCTTCACGCTGCAGCAGCTCGGCGATCTCGCCGAGGGCCTTCTCGCCCACGTTCTTGACCTTGAGCAGATCGTCCTCGGAGAACTCGACCAGGTCCTTGAGCGTCCGGATGTTCGAGTTCTTGAGCGAGTTGAGCGACCGCACCGAGAGCCCGAAGTCGTCGATGGGCCGGGCGAGGCGCTGGCGCAGGTTGCCGCCGGTGCCGGGCCCCGACGGGGCCCCGGCATCGCGCATGGTGGGCACCTTGCCGAAGTCCACGAAATACTGGAAATGAACCTGGGCCAGGGCGGCCGCGTAGGCGATGGCGTCTTCCGGCGTGATGGTGCCGTTGGTCTCGACCGACACCGTGAGCCGGTCGTAGTCGGTCCGCTGGCCCACGCGGGTTTCGGCCACCGAGAAGTTGGCCCGGCGCACCGGATTGTAGATGGCGTCGATCCGCACCAGGTCGACGGGGAGCGACCGGTCGGCGGGATGCATCTCGGCCTCGACGTAGCCGCGGCCCTTGTTCACGTACAGCTCCATGGTGACCTCGCGGTCGTCCTGGAGCGTGAAGAGCAGGTGGTCGGGGTTCTTCACCGTCACCGACCCGTGCTCCTGGATATCGCGGGCGTACACGGGCCCGGCGCCGTCGCGGCGGACATGGAGCACCGCCTCGTCGACGTCCTCGGCCATCACCAGTGTGAGGGCCTTGAGGCGCTGCACGATCTGGTGGACGTCCTCGAGGACGCCCTGCACCGTCTGGTGCTCGTGCACCACCCCATCGAGGCGGAAGCCCCAGACCGCGCTGCCCCGCAGCGAGGAGAGGAGGAGACGGCGGAGTGAATTGCCGAGGGTGTAGCCGAAGCCCCGTTCCAGCGGCTGGAGCCGGAACTCGGCGGCGTTCGGGTTGTCGTCCCGCTTGGTCATCTCGACGAGGTGGGGACGAACCAGGCCGGTCAGGTCAATGGTCATGGTCACTTCGAGTAGAGCTCGACGATGAGCTGTTCTTGGGCGTTGATCGGGATGGCGTCGCGGGTCGGGCGCTCGGTGACCCGGCCGGCCGCCTTGTCGGCGTCCACCGTGATCCACGAAACCGGCTGGCCGCGCGACGCGGCCTCCTGGGCGAGCTTGACCGACACGCTCTCCCGGCTGGCCGGCGCGACCCGCACTTCTTCTCCGGGGACGACCCGGTACGCGGGAATGTCGACCCGGTGGCCGTTCACTTCGACGTGGCCGTGCCCGATGAACTGGCGGGCCGCCTTCCGGCTGGCCGCGAAGCCCATGCGGTAGACGATATTGTCGAGCCGGCTCTCGAGCGCGACGAGCAGGTTGGTGCCCTTCACGCCAGGCTCCCGCGTTACCGCGTCGAACGTATTGCGGAACTGGCGCTCGGAGAGGCCGTACATCCGCTTCACCTTCTGCTTTTCACGCATCTGCTTGGCATACTCGGACGCCTTGCGCTGGCGTCCGCCGGACTGCCCATGCTGGCCGGGCGCGTAGGCGCGACGCTCGACGGGGCACTTCTCGGTGAGGCACTTGGTGCCCTTCAGGAACAACTTGACGCCTTCGCGGCGGCACAGACGGCAGCTGGGACCCACGTATCTCGACATGGCTCAGACCCGCCGCTTCTTGGGAGGACGGCAGCCGTTGTGCGGGATGGGGGTAACGTCGCGAATCGACACCACCCGAAGCCCCACCGAGGCGAGCGCCTGGATGGCCGATTCGCGGCCGCTGCCAGGCCCCTGGACCCGGACGTGGACCCGGCGCAGGCCGAGATTCATCGCCTCGCGGCCGCAGTTCTCCGCGGCGACGGTGGCCGCGAACGGAGTGGACTTCTTGGAGCCCTTGAACCCGGCCTTGCCCGCCGATCCCCACGCGAGGGTGTTGCCCCGCATATCGGTGATGGTGATCAGGAGGTTGTTGAAGGTGGCCGAGATGTGGGCGATGCCCTCGGACTCGACCACCTTTTTGGCGCGCTTGGCGGCCGGCGCCTTGGCGGGCGTCGGGGATGCGGGAGCAGTCATTTACTTCTTGGTCACTTTCTTCTTGCCGGCGATGGCACGCCGCGGACCCTTCTTGGTCCGGGCATTGGTATGGGTCCGCTGACCGCGGACCGGCAGCCCGCGGCGATGGCGGATGCCGCGGTAGCTCCCGATGTCCATCAGTCGCTTGATGTTCATCGCGATTTCGGTACGGAGCGCACCTTCCACCTTCACCGAACGCTCGATGATCTGGCGGAGGCGGGCGACTTCCGTATCGGAGAGATCGCGCACCCGAGTGTCCGGGCTGACGCCCGTCTCACCGAGGATCCGCGCACTCGTGGGGCGGCCGATACCGTAGATATACGTGAGGGCGGTCTCGACCCGCTTTTCGCGCGGGAGATCGACGCCTGCGATGCGCGCCATGATCAGCCCTGCCGCTGCTTATGTTTGGGATTGCGCTTGCAGATGATGCGGGTCACGCCCTGTCGCTTGACGACCTTGCAGTGCTCGCAAATCGGCTTGACGCTGGAACGAACCTTCACTGAAGTCTCCGGGCCGGTTATAGACTAGCTTGCTAAGATAGACCCGAATCTTCAGTTGTGCAAGCCGCTTACGGCTCTCTCGAAGCTCCGCTGCCCCGCCCCCTCAAGCCACCACCCGCAACTCCACCAGGAGCCATCCGGACCGCCCCTGGCGGTACCCCAGGAGGAGGCTCTGGGTCCGCACGTCCTGGGTGCCGGAGACCCGATAGCGGCGCTGGATCTCGACGTATCCCCTGCCTCCCTCCACCTCCCGCGCCGCGCTCACGACGGTCTCCACCTCCTCCGCAGATGCCAGGTAGTCCCGGATTAGAGCCGCGGCCTGGGCCGGCTCCAGGGCTGCCGACGGATCGGCGCCCGGGAGCTGGACCACGAGACGGGGGCTGTCCGCGACCAGTCCGCCGGCATCGTGGGCGAACCAGGCCCGCCGGGCGCGCTCCGCCGCCTCACTCAGGCCCGCCGGCGTGCCCGGCGCGGATTGGGCGTGTCCCACCTGAATTCCGAGGGATATCGCGCAGGCGATCAGGAGCCCACGCACTGGGCCTCCTCGAGGAGCTCGGTGAACGCCGCGGCGGGGTCGGCCGCCTGGAGGATGGGGCGACCGACCACGAGATGCGTCGCGCCCGCCGCGGCGGCGTCCGCGGCCGTAGCCACCCGCACCTGGTCGCCACGAGGATCGGCGCGGCGGCGGATCCCGGGCACTACGATGCGGGCTCCGGGACGGAGGCGAGCCCGGACCAGCGACACCTCGCGCGGCGAGCAGACGACGCCCGACAATCCGGCCTCCGTCGCCTCACCGGCGAGCCGCACGACCTCGTCCGGGAGCTCCACCCGATCGCGGCCGACGGCCCGGGCGTAGGAGGACGCGTCGTGCGAGGTCAGCACCGTGACCCCCACGATGGACAGCTCCTGGCCCGCGGCGGCCGCCGCCGCCCGCATCATCGTCGCCCCTCCGGCCGTGTGCACCGTCGCCATGGCGACGCCGAGCTCTCTTGCGCCCGCGACCGCTTCCGCGACGGTGTTGGGGATGTCGTGCCACTTGAGGTCGAGGAACACCTGGACGGACCGGTTCACCAGCTCGCGCACCAGCCCCGGACCTTCGCGGGTCATGAGCACCGAGCCGAGCTTGACCCACCGGACATCAGGCAAACGGTCGAGGAGGCTGAGCGCCGCGCCGGCGTGGGGAACATCGAGCGCCACGATGAGCTCAGCCATTCGAGCCCTCCAGGTCGGACACGATCCGCTCGGGCAATCGGGGGTCGGCCAGTGCGGCGGTGCCCACCCCCACGAGGCTGGCGCCTACCCGCAGGTAGTGTTCCACGTCCTCCGCCGATCGCACGCCACCGACGCCGATGACGGGCATTCCCCCGGTGCCCTCCAGGACCCGGGCAGCAGCCAGCACGCCCACCGGCAACAGCGCCGGCCCGCTCACGCCTCCGTTTCCCTGCCCCAGCCTGGCCGTGGCGGCATCGCTGAAGAGCAGGCCGGGCATGGTGTTGACTACCGTGATCGCGTCGGCTCCGGCGTCCCTGGCCACGAGGGCCATTCCCGCGATGTCCGGCAGCACGGGCGAAAGCTTGGCCGCGAGCGGGAGGCTCGTCAGTCGGCGACAAAGCGTGACGATGCGGCGGACAGACTCGGGGTCGGCCCCGAACTCGATGCCGCCCGCGCTGGTATTGGGACAGGACAGGTTGAGCTCCAGGGCGGTGACACCGGGAGCACCGTCGAGCCCGGCGACGACCTCGCCGTACTCCTCCACGGTAAACCCGACGACGTTGACGATGACGCGCGCGCGCCCGAGCCGCGATGCCAGCCACGGCAATTCCTCGGCACGGACTCGTTGCAACCCCGGATTCGCCAGTCCCACCGAATTGAGCATGCCACCCCGGAACTCGGCTACCCGAGGTGGAGGGTTTCCGGTTCGGGGCTCGCGTGATACCGCCTTGGTGACAAGACCTCCCAGCCGCTCGAGATCCACGATCCCGTCAAGCTCGCGGCCGAATCCGGCGGTCCCGGCGGCCAGCAGGATCGGATTCTGGAATTGGCGGCCGAAGACCGTCCTCGACAGGTCGCGGGCCGCCCTCACTGGAGAACGCGCCGGCCACCGGAGACGTCGTCCGGTGCATCCGGTTTGCGTGGGCGGCGGCGGTCGCCGGGGGGCGGATTGGGCTGGCCTGGTCGGCGCCGGACGGCAGGCGGCGCGCCGCGAGCGGCGGGCAGCTTGCCCGCAAAGGCCTGGAGCGAGTCCTCGAGCGCCCGGTAGCCATCGGCGGAGTCACCCCGCAGCATGGCCATGTAGGGACTATCGTAGTAGCGCTCGGTGAAGAGAACCTGCGCGGAATCGGCCAGCGTCGAGTCCAGAACTTGCGCGGCGAGGAGCGCCTTGGGAGCGTACGGCGAGTCGGACCACTGATCGACGATGCGGCGGAACAGCTCGTTCGCAACCAGCGGGGCCCTGAGCGAGTCCCTGGCGACTTCGGCGGCCAGAAACAGGCGAAGATCTCCCTGGGGATATTCCGGACTGCCCGAGTCGGCGGCCACGCGCACCCGTGTGACGGCGCCCAGAAGCTGGGCCGACTCCCCGGCAACGCTCGCGCCGTGAGACGCCAGCGCGCGAAGCGTATCAAATGCCGGGCCGAGGGCGGAGACCGAGCGGGCGGCGGCGATGTCCTGGCGGAGGAGACGGAGAGACGCCCGTTCGCCGGCCTCGGTGCCCGCCCCGATACGCGCCGCCTCACGGAAGCGGGCGACCGCGCGCGCCGAGTCCACCGGTTCGAGGCGGACGCCGTCCTCGTACAGACGCCGGCTCATGATCATGGGCGATGTCCCGGGACCGGTCCCGAGCCGGTCCACCAGCCTTCCCGCGGCCGACGGATTCACCCGCCCCACCGCCACGACGAGCGAGTCCCATTTCCGAGTGGTGTCGTTGGTCGCCAGGAGCGCGGCGGCGAGCGAATCGGCCTCCGTATCTCTCCCGGCGCCGGCCAGCGAGATCAGCAGCTCGTCCGCCACTCGCCGCCCCGACTCGTTTCGAAAGAGCGCCACCGCTTCCTCGAAGTGCCCCGTCATCCGCAGCGCCCGCCCATGCTGGTATCGGGCCTCGCTCCTGATGTACGTGTCGCGGCTGTCGACCAGCCGGGCGAATGCGAGGTCGGCCGAGGCGGGGTCGCCCATCTGAAGCTGGCAGCGCCCCAGGGCGAGCGCCGCCTCATCCGCGAGGTCACCAGGCGGGAGCAGCGAGGCCTGGTTGAGCGGCGCGATGGCGGCCTCACATTGGCCGAGCCGCGACATGGCGAGGCCGCGGAGCACGGCGGCCTGTGGAGCGTACTTGCTGCGCGGATGGCGGACCTCCACCGACTCCGCCCGCGTGACGACCTGCCCCCACAGGCTCTGCGCCTCGTAGGGCTTGCCCTCGCGCTCGGCCTTGCGGGCCGATCGGGCGAGCCGGTTGGTGTTGTACATGCCGTTGTAGTACACGCAGCCCGCGAGCAGGGCCGCCAGGATGGCGAAGGCGGGGAAGCGCCGGAGACCGGCGCGTCGGTTCACCGCGCGGCCCCCGAATCGCGGGCAGCCGCGGTCTTGCGCTCGTATTCCAGCAGATAGGCCACGATCGCGTCGGCGATGGCCGATGCCATCGACCGCTGCATCGCGGTCGTCGTGAGGAACCGTCCGTCCTGAGGATTGGTGCTGTAGCCCATTTCGACCAGAATCGCGGGACGTCTCGCGGTGGTGAGCACCATGAATCCGGCCTGCTTCACGCCGCGGCTGTCGCCGGTATGAATGGTGCCAAGGCCCTTCTGCACCAGCTCCGCCACCCGCGCGGATTCCCGCAGATGCTCGTTCAACTGGAGGTCCTTCAGGATGAAATCCAACCCGCTCGGGCCGGCCGCGTCGGGCGCGGTCTCGAACCGAACGGCGTCGTTTTCCATCTGGGCCACCCGCGCCGCGTCTTCGGTCTTCGCCTCGGCGAGGAAGTACGTCTCGTATCCGCGGACGTAGGTGAATCCTGGCCGTCGCTTCAATGCATTGACGTGCAGGCTGACGAAGAGATCACACGCCTCGGTGCAATACCCACCCCGGTCGCCCAGGGCGATCAAGGTGTCGGTGGAGCGGGTCATGCGGACACCCACCCCGCGACGCTTGAGCTCCTCACGCAGCAGCAGCCCGACCGCGAGGGTAACGTCCTTCTCCCTCGTCCCGCGGGGGAAGAAGATACCGGGATTGCCGGGGTCGACGCCCCCGTGACCGGGATCGATGGTGACCACGTGTCCGGGGCGAAGGCCGTTGGGGAGACGGGTGACGCCGGTGGACGAGGCGACGCTGGCGCCAAGGCGAGCTACCTGGGCGCCGACCTCGTCCAGCCGGGCCTGACGGGGATCGTAGCGATACCGGTCGCCGAGGTAGTACGGCAGAATCTCGGCGACGAACTGGAACGGGAGGTAGAGGCTGTCTTTGGTGAACGAGGCCTGGCCGGCCAGCGGGACGAGACGGGTGCCGAACACACACAGCGGCGCCCCGATCAGAAAGCGGAACGGCTGACGGGCGACCGTGACCTCGGCCCAGGCCTCGTCCATCCGCATCGTCCCGTGCAGCGCGAGCAGCAGCGGAGCCGCCGGGACCACGGCCGCGCCCGAAGGATCGGACCGGACCGCGATCCTGGCGCCGGCCACGGTCACCTCGGTCGGGAGGTGTACGGGGGCCAGCAGCGCGGTGGCGATGGCCAGCGCGGCGATCACTGGCGTCCCCGAATGGAGACAGCCCGGGCGGCCTCACGCTCGGCCACCCGGCGTTTCAGATCTTGCCGCTTGTCGTGCTGCTTTTTGCCCCGTCCCAGGGCAAGCGCCACCTTGGCTCGACCGTTCTTGAAGTACAGCTCGAGGGGAATCAGGGTCAGACCCTGCTGTTCGACGGCGCCGATCAGCTTCTCGATCTCCTTGCGGTGCAGCAGCAGCTTGCGGGTGCGCACCGGGTCGTGATTGTAGCGGTTCCCCTGCTCGTAAGGCGTGATATTCATGCCTTCCAAGAAGATCTCCCCACGGCGCACTCGCGCGTAGGCTTCCTTGATGGAGGCCTTGCCGTCTCGCAGCGACTTGACCTCGGTACCGGTGAGCACGATGCCCGACTCCCAGGTGTCCAGAATGTGGTAGTCGTGCGTCGCCTTCGGATTGCGGGCGACGAACTGCTTGCGCTCGGGGGGCGGGGAGGAATCGGGGGTCACATCACCTTTCCTAAGCAAAGGATAGGCCAGCACTTCGGCCCGGTCAACGGCGCGGGTTGACCCGCCCTGCCCGGAGCGGTAGCTTGCCCGCTTCGCCGAAGTGGTGGAACTGGTAGACGCGCTGCGTTCAGGGCGCAGTGGGCGCAAGCCCGTGCGGGTTCGAGTCCCGCCTTCGGCATGAGGGGCGAAAGGGCGAAAAGATAGCCCGGTGATGTGAGCCTACGGCATCTCAGGACACCGGGGCTCACGTTTCACCAGTTGTTCCTTTCGCCTTTCGCCCTTTCGCCCTTTCGCCCTCAATACCGCGCCATCCCCGGCTCGATCCGCTCCGCCCACGCATCGATGCCGCCAGCCAGGTTCCGCACCTTTCCGAAGCCGGCGCCGCGCAGGATCTGCAGCGCTTTCATCGAGCGGCTGCCCTTGTGGCACTGGGTGACGATCTCCGCATGGCCGTCGAGTTCGCCCAGCCGCTCGGGGAGCTGGCCGAGCGGAATGAGACGGGCGCCGTCGATGTGGGCGATCTCCCACTCGTGAGGCTCGCGGACGTCGATCAGCACCAAGTCGTCGCTCTTGGCTTCACGCTCCCGGCGAAAGTCCTCGACCGAGATCTCGAGACCGGTGTAGTCGGGCTCGGCCCCGATGCCGCAGAAGGCCTGGTAGTCGATCAGCTCGTGGATCGTCGGGTTGGTCCCGCAGATCGGGCAATCGGGGTCCTTGCGCAGCTTGAGCTCGCGGAAGCGGAGCTTGAGCGCGTCGAACAGCACCAGCCGCCCGACCAGAGAATCACCCGCGCCGATGATCCACTTGATCGTCTCGAGCGCCTGGATGCTTCCGATGATGCCGGGCAGCACACCCAGCACCCCGCCCTCGGCACAGCTCGGAACCAGGCCCGGAGGGGGCGGCTCGGAGTAGAGGCATCGGTAGCAGGGGCCTTCCTTCGCGTAAAAGACCGACGCCTGTCCCTCGAACCGGAAGATGCTCCCGTAGACGTTGGGCTTGCCCAGAAGTACGCACGCGTCGTTCACGAGATACCGGGTCGGGAAGTTGTCGGTGCCATCGACGACGATGTCGTAGTCGCGGATGATGCCGAGGGCGTTCTCGGACGTCAGCCGCGCCTCGTAGGTGTCCACCGTGATGTTGGGGTTGAGGTCGGTGAGCCGCGCCTTGGCCGACTCGAGCTTGGGCGTGCCCAGCGTGGATGTACCGTGCACGATCTGCCGCTGGAGATTGGTGAGATCCACCACGTCGAAGTCCACGATGCCGATCGTGCCCACACCCGCCGCCGCGAGATAGAGGGACAGCGGCGATCCCAGCCCGCCGGCTCCGATCGTGAGCACACGCGCGGCCTTGAGCTTCCGCTGCCCCTCGACACCGACCTCGGGCAGCAGCAGGTGCCTGGAGTACCGCAGCACCTCGGCGTGGGCGAGCTTGGGCAGCTCGGTTTCGACCGCGGGTCTTCCGCCGGCGATGCTCGGCACGATGGTGAGGACGTCGCCCTCACGCACCGGCGTGGCGGTGGAGGCGAGCTGCCGGATGTCGGTGTCGTTGAGATAGAGGTTGACGAAGGTCCGCAGACGGCCGTCGTCCTGCACCAGGTGACGCTTCAGGCCGGCGTGAGTGCTCAAGAGGCCGTGGAGCACCTCGCCGACCGTCGAGCCGGCGAGCTCCACGGCGTCGTGCCCGCCGGTGAAGCTGCGAAGGGGAGTCGGGATGGAAACGGTCACGGACATGGTCATACCTCGCTCGGGACTTCGAGTGGCTCGGCGTGCATCCGGGGGCGATCGTCGTCCAGCACCCAGCTGGCCAGCTCCGCGCCGCGGCCCTGCTCCACGCGCACGATGACATAACTGTACCACGGCCAGGCGTGATCGGCATCGAACGCGGAGGGCGCCGCCGGATGATCCGGATGGGAGTGGTAATAGCCGACGATCTCGAGCCCCTCCGACCGCACCTGCGCCTCGAGCCTGCGCAAGTCGTCCGGAGCGATGAGATACCGATGCGGGTCGTCGGTGCGGCGGTTGACCGCCGGCGCCAGTCGCACCACTTCCTTCACGTCCGGTTCCCCCGTTCGACCCACCAGGGCGCCGCAACACTCCGCCGGATACGCAGCCTCCCCGTGGCGGCGGATGTCGTCGGCCATCGACGCGGCCAGTCGTAACGTCACGATGCCTCCCAGCGATGGGGCTCGCTCAGGTACCGCGCACCGGTGTCGCATCCGACGACGACGACGTAGGCGTTGGGCTCCCGCTCGAGAATACCCAGACCCGCAGCGACCGCCGCGCCGGCGGACCAGCCCACGAGGTAACCCTGGCGTGCCAGCCGCCGAGCCGCGGCGTCGGCCGACTCGGTGGACACTTCGATCACCTGGTCCGGAACCGATGGATCGTACAGGGCCGGCGGCGACGTCGTCGTACGCAGGTGCTTCAGCCCTTCGAGTCCGTGAAACGGCCCGTCCGGCTGCACCCCGACGAGGGTCACCCCGCGGTTCTTCTCCTTCAGATACCCGCCGGTGCCCATCATGGTTCCCGTCGTGCCCATCGCCGCGACGAAATGGGTGATCCGGCCTTCGGTCTGGCGCCAGATCTCCGGGCCCGTCGTCTCACGGTGGGCCTGGGGATTGGCGGGGTTGCCGTACTGATCGGCGTAGAAGTACCGGTCCGGCTCACTCGCCGCCAGCTCTCGGGCACGCCGTGAGGCGCCCTCGGTTCCGTCGAGGCGGTCGGTGAGGATCACCTCGGCGCCGTAGATCTCCAGAAGTGCCTTGCGCTCCGGACTCGCATTCCCCGGAAGACAGATCGTCACGTCGATGCCCGCGGCCGCTCCGAGCATCGCGTACGCGATGCCGGTGTTGCCGCTCGACGCATCGAGCAGCCGCCTTCCCGGCAAGTGTCCACGCCGCATGGCGTCGCGGAGAATCGCCCGGGCCGTTCGGTCCTTGACGCTCCCGCCCGGGTTCAGCCACTCCGCCTTGAGCCACAGGCGGTCGGTGGCGATCTCCGGAAAGGTCACCGGGAAAAGCGGCGTATTGCCCACCGCGCTCCAGATGGCCGGCTCGCCCGTCGTCACCGTGTCCGTCACGACTCTCATGTCCCACCCCGAAAAGAAAAACGCCCGGCCGATGCGGCCGGGCGCGGGCGGAGACGCGAAACGCCTAGCTCGCCGATGAGATCCCGACCAGTTCCTGAACCTGGAGCTCCTGCTTCATCAGGTCGGCGAGTGAAATGCTCGCCAGCAACTCGTCGACCCGCTGCTGGAGGGCGTGCCAAACCGGCCGGATGCTGCAGGTGGAGCCCGGGCTACATCGCTCGGCATCCACCGGATGGGAATCGCAGTTGACTTCGAAGGTCTGATGCTCGGAGGCGGTCATCACGTCCCGCACGGAGATGGCCGACGGTTCCTTGGCGAGAAAGTATCCGCCCTTGGCGCCGCGAACGCTCTCGACGAGGCCCGCGCGGCGCAGGCGCAGGAGAATCTGCTCGACGTAGTCAGCCGGCAGGCGCTCGATGTCGGCGAGCTCCCTTGCCGCGACCGGGCCGGACCCCGTCCGTCCGCGGCGGGCAAGGTGCAGCGAAATGATGAGGCTGTATTCGGTCCAGGTGGTGACCCGCATGAGGGGAGAATATGGGGTCGAAAGGGTCGGGATTCAAGCTGGCCGAGCGGCGGCGGTCACTTTTTTTCCGCCGCCGTCCAGCGCACGACCTCCTCGGCGCTGAGCGTGCCGTACGGACGGATTCGCGCGTCGCGAAACGATCCGGCCAACACGTCGCCGAGATATTGGGACCACGAGAGAAGCGTCCCGTAGCAGACCGGCTCCTCGGCGTCCGGGGTTCCGATCTCGCCCCGGAGCCTGCCGAGCAGCTCGTCCATGAGCCACACGGGCACCTTGGATCGCGCGGACGGGAAGATGAATCCGTAGAGCGTCAGATGGGCGAGCAGCACGCGCCAATAGGCACCGAAGCGATCGAGCACTCGGGTCCAGTCGAGCTTGTCGCCGTGCATGAGGATGATATGGGCGACATCGGCGCCGTCGAATCGCTCGCGCTCCATTACGAACGCCTTGGACCAGAGGGACTCCTCCGCCGGCGCGATCCGGACTTCCATCCCCAGCACCTCGCGCACCCGGGAATGCGCGAACCACTCGTCGTCCACCCGCGCCATGCCATTTCCGGAGTTGAAGATCACGTCGATGAACGAGTCTTTCGACCGGATCTTGGCGAGCCAGTGGGAGTGCACGAGATCCGGCTGGTAACCCGCCGCCGCCGACGCCTCCAGCAGGTTGTGCACGTCCTCGGGCCGGACGAAGAGGTCGAGGTCCTTGGTGGAGCGGTCGATGCCCGACTGGTGGATGAAGGCGAAGGAGCCGCCGACCAGGAACGGAACGCCGGCCCGGGTCAGCATCTCCATCGCCTCCCGGTAGAACACGCGCGAAGGCGTCTCGACCATCGACTGCGTCGGCGAAAGACCCATCCGTCCTCCTCCTGGGGCCCTCATCATACCTGGCCCCCCGGCGAGGCGTTGTGCGGGGGATCACCGCTCGGACGGCCGTCATCCGGTTGATTGGCGCCATGACCAATGGGCAGCGCAGGATCGTCCGCGTGGCCGCGGTAGGAGATCTCCACTTCGGCCGCACGGAGCAGGGAGTGCCGCTCAGGACCCTCTTCGCCGAGGTGGGCGAACGGGCGGATGTGTTGGCCCTCTGCGGCGACCTCACCGACAACGGGAATCCGGACGAGGCCCGGACCCTGGCGCGGGTGCTCGGTGCGGTCACGATCCCCATCGTCGCCGTGCTCGGCAATCACGACTACCAGCTCGGCAAGGCGGCGGAGGTCTCGAAGATCCTCTGCGACGCCGGCGTGCGGATGCTCGATGGAGACGCATGCGAGGTCGAGGGCGTCGGCTTCGCCGGGATCAAGGGATTCGCTGGGGGATTCGGCCGAGGCACGCTCGGGCCCTGGGGCGAAGACATCATCAAACGCTTCGTGCAAGAGGCTCTCAACGAGGCGCTCAAGCTCGAGACCGCCTTGGGCCGCCTGCGCAGCAAACGCCGGGTGGCGTTGCTGCACTACTCGCCGGTCGAGAGCACCGTCGAGGGGGAGCCGCGGGAGATCTATCCCTTCCTGGGATGCAGCCGGTTGGAGGAACCGCTGACGCGATACCCGGTGGATGCCGTGTTTCACGGACATGCACACCATGGGGCGGCGGAAGGGTCGACGCAGGGGAAGGTGCCGGTCTACAACGTGTCCCTCAACCTGCTGCAGCGCGTCTTTCCCGGCGCCCTGCCCTTCCGGGTCATCGAGCTGGAAGTCGGGAGTCCCGAGTCCCGAGTCCCGAGTCCCTAGGCCGCTCCTCCAGACCCGCGGCCCGCGACTTCTACCCCGCGGGAATCCCCTTGCCTCCCGGCACGCCCAGCTCCGTCATGGCGCGGAGGTCGAGCACTTCGGCCAGCTCGTCGCCCTTGAGAATGCCTTTCCTGGTCACCAGCTCCTTGACCGTGAGCCCGGTGGCGAGCGCTTCCTTTGCGAGCTTGGCGGCTTCGGCGTAGCCGATCTTGGGCGCCAGCGCGGTGACGAGTGCCGGGCTCCGCTCGAGCCAGTAGGCGCACTGCGCCTCGTCGGCTTCGATCCCATCGACGCACCGCTCGGCGAGCACCCGGGTGGCGTTGCCCACGATCGTGAGCCCGAACACGATGTTGTGCGTGATGACGGGCATCATCACGTTGAGCTCGAGCTGGCCCGCCTCGGCTGCCATCGCGACGGTGGTATCGAGGCCCAGGGCCTGATAGCACACCTGGTTCACCATCTCGGCGATCGATGGATTCACTTTGCCCGGCATGATGCTGGAGCCCGGCTGAACGGGCGGCAAGAGGATCTCGGCGAGACCCGTGCGGGGCCCCGACGCGAGCAGCCGGATGTCGTTGGCGATCTTGTTGAGATCGAGAACATAGGCCCGCAATGCGCCGCTCAACGTAGCGATATCGCCCATGGACTGCATGAGCTGCACCCGGTCGGCGCCCTCCCGCAGCTCGAGGCGCGAGATCTCGCCGAGATACTTGACCATCAGCCCCGGGTACTCGGGCTCGGCGTTGATGCCGGTGCCGACGGCCGTACCACCGATGTTCATCTCCCGGAGCCAGTCTGCTGCCTCCACCAGCTTCTTCCGATGCCGTTGCACGGTGTGGCCGTACGCGGTGAACTCCTGCCCGAGGCGAATGGGCGTCGCGTCCTGGAGATGGGTGCGTCCGGACTTGATGATCGAGTCGAACGCCTTTCCCTTGGCAAGCAGCGAGCCGGCCAGACCGTCGAGGGCGGCCAGCAGGCCCGGGAGGGCGGCGAGGGTGGCCAGCCGCATGGCGGTCGGAATGACGTCGTTGGTGCTCTGCGCCATGTTCACGTGGTCGTTGGGATGCACCGGCGTGTAGGTCCCACGCGACCCCCCGAGCAGCTCGTTGGCCCGGTTGGCGAGGACCTCGTTGACGTTCATGTTGTGGCTCGTCCCGGCACCGGCCTGATAGACGTCCACGATGAACTGATCCCGATGCTGTCCGGCAAGCACCTCGTCGGCGGCCTTGACGATCGCGTCGGCCAGCCGGCCCTCGAGGCGGCCGGTCTCCTTGTGCGTGAGCGCCGCCGAGCGTTTGATCCAGACTACGGCGTCGACGAAGAGGGGCAGCGGGCGGAGCCCCGAGATGGGAAAATTCTCGGCCGCACGAAGCGTCTGAACGCCGTAGAGCGCCGAGTCGGGGACCGGCTTTTCCCCCAGCGGATCGCGCTCGATTCTGGTGGTCGTCATAGGCGGGAATGATAACACGACGGGCAGGGAGGCCGACACGATGAGTCAGTTCTTCACGGCGGTGGACGCCGTCGCGGACTTCGCGACCGAGCGACCGGTCAAACGCGAACTCTACGCCGGCCGCCAGCTGTTCGTCGGCCTCAATTGCTTCGAGCCGGGACAAACCCAGCCGATCCACGTGCATGTCGACGCCGACAAGTTCTACCTGGTCGTGAGCGGACGGGCCCGGATGACCGTCGGGGTCGAGACCGTCGAGGCCGGCCCCGGCACCGTAGTCTGGGCGCCGGCGCACGTTCCCCACGGCGTGGCCGAGGCGCTCGAGCGCACGGTGCTTCTAGTGGGAATCGCTCCACCGCCCCGCTAGCTGCCGCAGGGCCGCCCACCCGTAGATCCGCGCCGCGAGGCCGACCCCCAGGATTACGCCGATCCCGTTGGTGTACATCCGCCAGGCGAACAGCAGCGAGCCCTGGTTCGGCCCGAGTTCACCGGCGGCGCCACCCAGGAAGCCCAGCTCCACGGCGCCCGCACCCGACGGCGTCGGCAGCACCAGCTGGCTATAGAGGAGCGCGAAGGAGCCCACGGTGAGCGGGCCCATCGCGGGGGGGTTGGGTAGGGTGAGCGCGAGCACCGGAAGGATGGCGACACGAGTCGCGAGGTTCACGAACGTCATCGGGATGCTCGCGATGAGCGGCCAGCGCGGCATCCGGCGCCAGTACACGAGCGCTCGCCGAATCGGACGACCGAAGATCTTGACCGGCGAGGTGACGCGACCCGCCACCCTCCAGGCGATAATGCTCGCGATCAGCACCAGCAGCACCCAGGGCCAGGCGGCCTCGGCGGCGGACCCGAGACGAGGCCCGGCGAGATCCCACCACTCCGGCGCATACCGCCACGCGAGCCATCCCGCCGCGACGATGATCACGGGCCAGGCGGCGAGGACCTCGAGGCTGATGGCCACGAACGCGGCGGTGGCCGGCACCCGGCTTCGCAACATGCCGGCGAGCCGAGCCGGCTCTCCCCCGATCCGCAGGGGGGTGAGGGCGCATGCGGCGTCGCCGAACGCGTTGAGGATGAACGAGTCCGCGAAGCTGATACGATGCCCGAGGCCCTGCACGATCCACTGGATTCTCCACGCGCGGGCGATCAGATCCGCCGCCACGAGCGCGACGCAGACGAGATGGGCGTGCAGCGGGGTCATGCCGTGAGGGCCGTAAGCACCTCGGCATAGCCGCCGGCCTCATGGCGAGCGAGCCACCGCGCGAGGGTTGGCTCCAGCGATCGCGCGACGGCGGGATGGGAGAGGTCCTGGGGGTGGAGCGCGAGACGGGGAAAACTGGCCCGGCGCTGCAGGGTCCACCGGCCTCGGGCCACCGCGAGCGATCCGAGGGCCCGGAGCCGGGTGCGCGTGCTCCATCGCAAGACCGGCGAGCGCACCCGCCGTCCGCCAGGGTGGAGCCGAATCGAGCCTTCGTCCTCGCTGAACTCGAGGCCGGCCGCCGCGACGGCACGATGGCCGCCCTCGGTGGCGAGCCAGGCGGGCGGGACGAATCCCACCGGCGGCAGATCCAGCGCACAGAGGCGAGCCGCGCCGCGCTCGATGCGCGCCCGGGCCGCCGGCTCGTCGAGGGTGAGGAACTCGCCCTCGAGCGCGGTACGGCCCCAGGCCCGGAGCGCATCCGCAGACGAACGGGGCAGCCCGTGCTCGTCATGCCGCTCGCCGTGCAGGACGATTTCCGCGCCGGCCGCCCGCTGCTCCCGCAGCCACGCGACGAAATCGGGATGACGCTCGAGCGGCCAGTGCCCGTGCCAGTCGGGAACGACGAGCAGTGCCGGCACGACGCCGTGCCGGGCGCAGAGGGCAGACAGCCGCCGCACGTCGGGCCCGAACGCCGGCGAGACATCGTGGATCGACACGAGAAGGGTCACGCGGCGAGCACTCCGCGATAGATCTCGAAGAGACGGTCGAGGACGAGGTCCCACCCGTGGTGGGCCTCGGCGTACGCGCGGCCGCGGGCGCCGAGCCCCTCGACATCGGCGCCGAGCAGACTCACCGCTTCCTCAGCCAGCGAACCCGCGTCCCGCGCCGCGAACGTGCGTCCGGCTCCGGAGAGGCCGACATTTTCCGCGACTCCGCCCTCGTCCGCCGAGAGCACCGGGGTACCGCTGGCAAACGCCTCGATGGCGGAGAGTCCGAAGGTCTCGAGCGAGCCGGGAGACACGCAGATGTCCACCGCGGCGTAGAGATCGGCCAGCCGGTTTCGGTCCTGCTCGAACGGCAGCCAGGTGACTTCCCGCCCGCCGGGCGAGCGGCGGAGCGACCGGAGAGCCGGGCCGTCGCCCACGAGGACGAGACGTGCCCCGGTTCGGCGCTTCACCGCGGGCCATGCCTTCACCAGCAGCTCCACCTCTTTCTCGGCGGCGAGGCGGCCCACGTAGAGGGCGAGCGGCCCCTCGGGTAAGCCATACAGCGCCCGGGTCTCGGCCGCGTACGCGCGACGCGCAGGATGGAACAGCTCGAGGTTCACGCCGAGCGGCAGCCGGATCACGTTCTCGACACCCGCCGCCTCGAGCTCGTGAACCACCGCGCGCGACGGGGCGAGCGTGGCGAGGACCAGGCGGGAGAGGCGTCGCACGTAGGCCCACGCAAGCGAGCTGGCGCCGCGGCGCAGGCGTCCGATGCCGGGACGGTGCGGCGCGATGACGCGAGGGAAGTTGCTGTGGTAGTACCACACGGCCGGGACGTTGACCTGGCGGGTGGCCAGGTGCACGAGCCACGGCGCGAACCAGGCGCTGCCTACTTCAATCAAGTCGGGGCGCTCGTGCGCCACGATGCGACTGGTCGAACGGGTGGCGAGCATGAAGCGGTACGGCTTCTGGGTCGGCACGGCGGGCCCCTGAAGGCGATAGCACCTCACGCCGGCGGCCTCGAGAATCTCGTCGCGCTCGCCCGGCACCACCACGACCTGGCGCAGACTGGGGCGGCGCTGGACGTAGCGGGCCTTTTCGAGGAGGTAGGTCCGGACACCGCCCGTCGTATCACCGAAGAACTCAGTGATGTCGAGGACGCCGAGACCGGCAGTGGGTCGCAGCCTGGGTGGGAGCGCAATACGGGAGATGTCGAGCGACGCCCGGGTGCCGGCCGGCGCGATCAGCTCGAGGTCGAGAATGCCCGCCGTGCGATCAGTCAGAGCAGTCCCCGAGCGGGTACACGGTCCCGCAGTTACCGCAGGGGTTCTTGCATCCCCCGGGCCGCGCCGGAACCGGAAAGCCGCACCGGCCGCAGGTGGGCACGGGCCTCGAGATCTGACCCGGAGCGGCGGACTCAGCCAAGGCGGTAGGCATCCGTGAGAAAGGGGTTGGTCAGACGCTCAACGCCGATCGTCGTCTCGGCGCCGTGTCCGCTGTGCACGATGGTCGAGTCGGGAAGCGAGAGGAGCTGGGACTGGATGCCGGCCATCAGGGTGGCATAGTCGCCGCCCGGCAGGTCGGTGCGCCCGATCGACCCGTTGAAGAGGGCGTCCCCACAGAATACCCGCCCGGCGCCAACGAAGCTGACGCTGCCCGGCGAGTGGCCCGGTGTGTGGCGCACCTCGAACCGAAGCCCGCCGACCGCGAGGGTCTCGCCAGGGCGGAGATCGCCGTCCGGTGGGGGCGGCGGATCGAGGTTCATCCCGACCCAACTGCCGAACTGCGGCAGGGCATCGTAGATCGCGCGGTCGAGCGGGTGAAGATGGATCGGCGCGCCGGTGGCGTGACGCACCGCCTCGACGCCGATGATGTGATCGACGTGCGCGTGGGTGAGCCAGATGCCCCGGAGCGACCATCCGCGCGTGTCCAGCTCGGCGAGGAACATCGCCGGCTCCTCGCCAGGATCGATCATCACGGCCTCGCCGGTCCGGCGGTCGGCCACGAGGTAGCAGTTCTCGACCAGTTGTCCGTTGGGAAGCGGCACGACTTCGATTTCAGACACCGGCCCTGGCCTCCATGATCTGCTCCTTCCGCTCCTTCAGGTACTTCTCCACCGCGATCGCCGCCGTCGTCGCGTCGCCCACCGCGGTCGTGACCTGCCGCGTCAGCTGCACCCTGACGTCGCCCGCGGCGAAGAGGCCGGGGATCGATGTCATCATGCGGTCGTCAGTGACCATGTAGCCCGCCACATCGTGCTCGAAGTGGTGCCGCACCAGGCCGGTATTGGGCTTGAAGCCGATGAAGACGAAGACGCCGGTCGCGGCGAGCGACGATGGCTCACCCGTCACGGTGTCGTCCATCTCGATCGATTGGAGGCCGGAGGGGCCTCCCCGCAACTCGCGGACGCGCCGGTTCCAGATCACCTCGATCTTGGGATTGGCGAACAGCCGCTCCTGCAGGATTCTCGACGCCCGGAACTCGTCACGGCGGTGGATGACGTAGACCTTTTCGGCGTACCGGGTCAGGTAGTCGGCCTCCTCCACGGCGGCGTCGCCCCCGCCGACGACCGCGATAGTCTCGCCCTTGAAGAAGGCGCCGTCGCACACGGCGCAGTACGACACGCCGCGGCCGGCGTATTCCATCTCTCCCGGCACGCCCAGCTTGGTCGGCGTGCCGCCGGCGGTCAGGATGACCGCGGGCGCCTCGTACACCGGCCCCCCGGCGGTCGAGACCTCGAAGATCCCATCGTGGCGCCGGTGAATGGTCTCGACCGTCTCCTGTCTCAGATCCGCCCCGAACTTGAGCGCGTGATCGGCCATCTTGGCCGCGAGCTCACGCCCGAGGATGTGGTCGAAACCGGGATAGTCGTCGATCCACTCGGTGTTGAGCAGCTCGCCCCCAGGCACACCCCGCTCCAGGAGTACGGTCCGCAACATGCCGCGGCCAGCGTACATGGCAGCACAGAGGCCGGCCGGCCCCGCACCGACGATGATGACGTCGAATTCTTTCCTGCCCGCCATACCATACCCCAGGATGAATCGCTCAAATATAGAACAACCAGGGGTTCCGGAAGGTCGGCTATAGGGTAAAGGCCATAGGCTGAAGCGACCAGCTTTTCGCCTTTCGCCTTTCGCCTTTCGCCTTTAGCCGATGTTCAGCCTTTAGCCGATGTGAATCAGACTTGCGGCCCCATGGCAGGCGGAGATGGTTCCGACCAGGACATCGCGGGGTCCGTCCCGACCCGCTTCCTCCACCAGGGCATCGCCCGCCAGGACAGCGGACACGTCGAACATGCCGACCCCATGCACCCGATGCCGGCAGACGAAGAGCGCGGGACCGGCCGCACCGATACTCGCGGCCAGCCACACCATCGCGTCCGTCATTTCCCAGCTGCGGGGTGCCCTGATCACGGGGCAGATGGCCGGCTCGATGCAATGGGTGGGGCAGAGCCAATCGGCATAGGAGACGTAGCGCGTGCCGTCCTGGTGTTGCACGTCATACGGCGTCCCCGGCCCGACTTCGAGCGGGCGCGTCTCGACTGCGCGTTCCGGCCAGCGCGCCCGGGCACGCCGGACGAGCCATTCGTACATGAGATGAGGCATGAGGGGAGACGGCACGATCGTGTCGGGCGGGCCGTCCGGTTTGGGCGGGCGGGCGAGAACATGGTCGAAGAACGCTCCCCACTCTTGGGTGACGACGTCGCAGTCGGCTGCGAGCTCCGGGTCCAGTGCCACACCGCAGGCAGGATTCCGATCCACCACAATCAGCGTGCGCCAATCGGCCTTGCCGCGCTGCCGCGCCCGCATGAGCTGCCGGGCGTAGAAGGAGCCATAGCACCCGCCGCCGACGACGATCACGTCGCCGAGCGCGACCTTATCGGAGGAGTCGTCCGCCATCGACCGCGAGCACTTCGCCGGTCACGAAGTCACCGCCCTCGAGCAGGTAGAGCATGGCCGCCACGGCGTCTTCCGGCGCGCCCAGCCGCTTGAGCGGCGCCGCGTCGGCCAGCCGCTTCCGCTCCGCGGCGTCGTACTCCTCGGGCACCAGCACGGCACCCGGGGCGACGGCATTGACCGTGACCTCGGGCGCGAGCGCCCGCGCCAGGACCTTGGTGAGCATCACGACCCCTGCCTTGGAGATCGAATGGGCCGCGAAGCCGGGCCAGGGCTCGAGCCCGCTCAGGTCCGCGATGTTCACGATCTTCCCACGGGCGGCGCGGAGAGCCGGCGTCGCGCCCTGCGCGCAGAAAAAGGCGGCGCGAAGGTTGAGATCGAGAATCGCGTCCCACTGGGCCGGTGTCGTGTCGTCGACACCGAGCCGGCGCATGACCGCGGCGGAGTTGACCAGGACGTCGAGGTGGCCCAGCTCCGCGACGACACGGCGCGGCAGCTCGACGGCCGCGGCGGCATCCGTGAGATCGGCGGCGAAGCACGCCGCCCGCCCTCCACCGGCCACGATCTCGTGCCGCAGCGACTCGGCGCCGCTGCTCGAGGAGTGGTGGTGAATCGCCAGAGTCATGCCCCGGCCCGCGAGCGCCTCCGCGAAGGCCCGTCCGAGGCGCCGGCCGGCTCCGGTCACGAGTGCGACGCGGCCGCGGAGCTGCATCAGCGCGCGCCGGAGGAGTCCGGCGCGATGGGGAGAATGTGTCCGGTGGTCGAGGAGGAAGGATCGGCCAGCGACATCACACCCTCCGTGATATCCGCCAGCTCGACGTACTGGGCCGCTTCGCCGGCCGCGGCGACATTGTCGCTGGTGCGGACCATGCCGGGAGCCACGGCGTTGACCCGAATCTTCCGGTCGCCCAGCTCGAGGGCCAGGCTCTGAGTAAACCCGGCGACGGCGGCCTTGGCCGCGACGTATACCGCCATGGGGCTCTGCGGCTGGAAGTAGGCGATCGACGCGAAGTTCACGATGTTGCCCGCGCTGGCCGTCAGGGCTCCGATGGCGGCCTGGGACACCAGTACCGTCGTCTTGAGGTTGATGGCGACCTCTCGATCGAGCGCCTGGAGGGAAAGCTCCTCGATCGGCCCGTAGGTCGTCAGTCCGCCGGCGACGTTCACCACGACATCCAGCCGGCCGAAGTGGCGCAGCGCCGTTTCGACCGCGAGCGCGGCGATGTCGGGCTGCGTGAGATCGCCGGCGCAGGGCCGAGCGTCGACGCCGGCCGCCGCGAACTCCCTGACCCGTTCGGTCACACCGACCGCGTTCAGGTCGCAGGCCACGATCTTGGCGCCCGCCTGGCCGAACGCGAGGGCGACCGCATTGCCGATCTGACCGGCGCGGCCAACGCCCGTGACCAACGCCACCTTCCCCTTGAAGTCGAAGCCGGCGGCGCTCACGAACCCACCGTCGGCGCCGGGGGAACCGGACGCAGCGCCTCGAGCCGGTCGAGCCATTCAGCCGGCACTTCCTGGGACCCGAGTGCGCCGTGCACTTCGCCGGGCTCGGGATCACCGTGCCAGTCGCTGCCGCCGGTCCGGAGCAACCCGAGCCGGCCGGCGATGTCCGTCAGCCGGGCACGCACTGCGTGGTCGTGGCTCGGATGGCGGACCTCGATCGCGTCGAGGCCTTCGTGCTTGAGCCGCTCGAGGAACGACCGGGTGCCCCGTTCCTTGAGGTGCGCCGCGGACACGAGCCCCCCGCCGAGTGAACGACGTCGGCGATGTCGCGGAATTGCGGCAGGACCTTTTCGACGAACGCCGGCCGGCCGCGACCGATGTAGCGGTCGAAAGCCTGGCCGATGTCGGCGGCGCTTCCGCGGCGCACAATGGCCCGGGCCACGTGGGGCCGACCGACAGCCCCACCCCGCGCCTGCACCAGCACGTCCTCGAAGTCCAGCTCCACGCCGAGGCCGCGCAGGCGGGTCACCATCTCGCGCCCACGCCGGACTCGGTCGTCGCGACGGCGCTGGAGGAACTCTTCGAGCGTAGCGGATTCGGCCGGCAGGAAGTAGCCGAGCACGTGCATCTCGCCCCAGGGGGCGGCAGAGGAGAACTCGCATCCGCCGACCACCCGGAGGCCGAGGCGCTCACCCGCGGCGGTGGCGGACGGAATGCCGGCCACGGTGTCGTGGTCCGTGAGGGCGATGGCGCTGAGTCCGGCGGACAGGGCGCGCACGACGACGACATCGGGCGCCAGGCTGCCGTCGGACGCGGTGGAATGGACGTGCAGGTCGATCGTCGCGCCAGCAAGCCGTAGCGCGGAGTCGGTGTCGGTCAGCGGCGATACCCCATCTCAGGCGCCGTCCACGACGGCTGAGACCTGGCCAGCAGGTCCCGCAAGTCCTCATCAGTCAGCTCGTGGAGCGACAGCTCTCGGCTCTTGGCGCCGAGGGGCGAGTATCGCGCCACCCGCTGCTCCCTCGCGGCGCCGGTGCCACGCGTGAAGATGAGGCCGAATTCGTCCTTGATGTACTGCGTGTTGCGGCCGCTTACGGCGACCGTCCATTGGTCACCGCCGGCCTCGATTACCCGACGCGGCATCGGCGTTAGCTCCTCACTTCTTCCCAGAGATCCCAGGCGTCCGAACCGTACCTGGCCACCGCGCGAATCCGCTCCTCGAGGCGCCGCTCGTCGGCGGGCCGCTCGCCCGTCGAGCGGTGGGTCTCGGCGGAGCGGCTCTCGCTGCACTCGAGGAAGAGCTGGGGATCGCTGGCGGATCGGAATACCCACAGGTGCCACCCACGACTCTCGGCGAGCGAGGCGAGCGCGCCCACCGCAGCAAGGTACTCCGGTTCCGCGCCCGGCCGCACCTGCACTCGGGAAACGGTCAGCGTGCGGGCCACGGTCAGACGGCGCTTTCGGGAAACTCCTGTATCTGTTTCTTGACGTCGGACATGAACCGGTCCGCGTCGGCTCCGTCCACGATGCGGTGATCGAATGCCAGTGACAGCAGACCCCGGGTGCGGATCGCGAGGCTGTCCGTGCCGTCCACCGTGATGACGGCCGGCTGCTTCTCGATCGTCCCGACACACAGGATGGCCGCCTGCGGCTGGTTGATGATGGGGGTGCCGATCATCGAGCCGAAAACCCCCGGGTTGGTGATGGTGAAGGTGCCCTTCTGCACTTCGTCGGGGCTCAGCTTCTTGGTGCGGGCCCGCTCGCCGAGGTCGTTGATGGCGCGGGCGAGGCCGAGCAGCGACAGCTCGTCCGCCCGCTTCACCACGGGAACGATGAGGCCCCAGTCCAGCGCCACCGCGATCCCCAGATTGATGTCCCGCCGCAGGATGGTGCTTTCGCCGTTGACCGCGGAGTTCACAACCGGGTGCTTCCGGAGCCCGTCGGCCACCGCCTTGCCGATGAACGCGAGGTAGGTGAGGTTCACGCCCCGCGAGGCGTATTCTCCTTTGACCTTGGCGCGAAGTCGGGCGACCTGGGTGTAGTCCACTTCGAAGATCGTGTTGACGTGCGGGGAGACTCGCCGCGACATCACCATGTGCTCGGCGGTGAGCTTCCGGATACGCGACCAGGGCTCGACCCGATCGCCTTCCCATGGCTCGACGCCCGCGGGCGACGGCGATGCGGCGGCCGGGGCGACGGCCGGCGTTGCTGCCGGGGCTCGGGCGGGCGCCGGCTGTTTTACAGGGGCCGCGGGGGCGGCCTGCCCCGTCTCGAGGTAGTTCAGGATGTCGTTCTTGGTCACCCGACCCGCGAGCCCGGTGCCGGGAACGGCGCTGATATCGAGGTTGTGCTCGGCGGCCATCTTGCGTACCAGCGGGGTCGAGCGCCGGCGGAGCCGCTCCTCGAGGGTCTCGCTACCGCCGTTGTCCCCGTTGTCTCCCGTGGCATCGGCCGCGGGGCGGGCGGCAGGCGCCGGCGGGGCGGTCGCGGCGGGACGTTGAGCGGGAGCTGGGGCGGAGGGCGCGGAGGGCGCGGAGGGCGCAGCCGCCGCGGCAGGCTTCGCGATGGCCGGCGCCGGGGCCTTGGCGGCGGGCGCAGCGGGCGTGGGCGTCGGGGTGGAGGCCGTCGGGGCGGGCGCCGGGGCGGAGGCGGCGGCCGTGGCATCGGTCTCGATCCGCGCCACCACGGTCTGCACGGCCACGGTCTCTCCTTCCTTCACCAGCACCTCGGCGATCACGCCCGCGGCCGGCGACGGAATCTCGGCATCGACCTTGTCGGTCGAGATCTCGAAAATGGGGTCGTCGCGCTGGACCTTGTCGCCCACGTTCTTGATCCAGCGGGAGAGGGTGCCCTCGGCGATGGACTCGCCCATCTGGGGCATGATGACGTCGATCTTGGACATGTCTTCTCCTTCGGAGAAGCTGAAGGCCGTAGCCTAATACCTCACCATCCACCGCGCCGCCCGGACGATATCCGCCGTCTGCGGCAACACGAAGTCCTCGAGCTGCGGCGCGTAGGGAAGCGGGACGTCGTGGGCGGCGACCCGGCGGATCGGCGCGTCGAGCCACTCGAACGCCAGCTCGTTGATCCGGGCAGTGATCTCGCCGGCAATCCCGCCGGTCACGGTGTCCTCGTGGACGATGAGCACGCGGTTCGTCTTCTTGACGGTCGCCACGAGGGCCTCGTCGTCCATCGGAAGGAGGGAGCGCAGGTCGAGGACCTCGACGGAGATCCCGTCCTCGCGAGCCAGCTGCTCCGCCGCCTCCAGCGACTTCCACACCGTCGCGGCATATGTGATGATAGACAGGTCCGTCCCCTCGCGCGCCACCCGAGCCTTGCCGATGGGGACGACGTGATCTCCCGTCGGGAGCTCTTCCTTGATCCGCCGGTAGAGATACTTGTGCTCGAAGAACAGTACGCAGTCGTCGTCCCGGATGGCGGACTTGAGCAGCCCCTTCGCATCGGCCGCGGTGGCCGGATAGACGATCTTGAGGCCGGGGGTATGGAGGAACGCGGCCTCGGGATTCTGGGAGTGAAAGGGTCCACCCCTCACGTACCCGCCGCTCGGCCCGCGCACCACCATCGGACAGGGGAGGAACGCGCGGTACCGCGCGGTGGCGACGTAGTTGGTGAGGATGCTGTAGGCGCACGAGACGAAGTCGATGAACTGCATCTCACACACGGGCCTGAGGCCCATGTGGGCCGCCCCCGCCGCCGCGCCCACGAACCCCGTCTCGCTGACGGGTGTGTCGATGACGCGATCGGGACCGAACCGGTCGAGCAATCCTTCCGTGACCTTGAACGCCCCCCCGTACGCACCGATGTCCTCACCCAGGCAGAAGACCGCGGGATCCCGCTCCATCTCCTCGAAGAGCGCCTGACGGATTCCCTCGAGATACGTCGTCTCAGCCATCGTGCGTGCCCCAGCCGGCCGCACGCTCGTGCGTCTCCACCGCCGTCCGAATCCCCTCGCGGTACCACAACGCCGGCATGTCGGCCGGGTCGGCGTACACGCCGGTGAGACAATCGCGGGGCTCGGGCGGCGGAGCCGCCTCCGCCTCCTCGGTGGCCCGGTCGATCTCCGCCTTGACCCGGGCGTCGATCTCGGCGAGCTCGGTCTCCGACACGCCTTCCCCATCCTTCAAGCGGGCGACGTACCGGTCGAGCGGGTCGTTCTCGCGGGCCCAGCGCTCGATCTCGCCCGCCGGCACGTACGACTGGTTGTCGTGCTCGGCGTGGCCCTTGCGGCGGTAGGTCATGAGCTCGATCAGCGACGTGCCCCCGCCCTTCCGGGCCCGGTCCACCGCGTCCTTGGTGACCTGGTACGTCGCGACCACGTCGTTGCCGTCCGCGCGGGCGCCGGGAATGCCGTAGCCGGCGGCTTTGTCCATCAGTTTTTCGGCGGCCGTCTGACGGTTGATGGGCGTCGAATAGGCGTAGCCGTTGTTCTCCACGATCACCACGAGCGGACATCGCTGCACGGCGGCGAAGTTGATGCCTTCGTGGAACGCGCCCGTGGAGGTGGCTCCGTCGCCCACGTACACGAGACCGACCCGCGGCTGCTTCCGCAGCCGGAACGACAGTGTCACGCCGGCCATCACCGGAACCATGTCGCCAAGGTGGGAGATCTGTCCGATGAAGTTCCGGTCCACGACGTCGCCGAAGTGGATGTTGAGCTCCCGGCCACGGGTCGGGGAATCGCCCCTGGCCATGTACTGCCGGAGTACCTCGGCGGGGGCCGCGCCCTTCACGAGCATGGAGCCGAGATTGCGGATGAGGGGAGAGAGCACATCCTCGCGCCGGAGGGCGTAGGCGGAGCCGACGGCGCACGCCTCCTGTCCCAGCGAGCGGAACAGGCCCCCGACGACCTTGGTCTGCCGATAGAGGTTGACGAGCCGCTCCTCGAGGGAACGGGTGAGACGCATCCAGTAGTACAGCTCGAGGAGCTGCTCACGAGTCAGGCCGCCGGCAGCGGAGGAGGATGGGACGGTTGCGGATGTGGCGGCCATGTCAATCCTGTTCGTGTGTGCTTCAATCCGGGCAGGAAAATCGACCAGGCGGGAAGCGGAGTCAAGCGGAACGACGGCGTGCTGCCGAGACGATGAACAGCGTCCCCTGGGAATAGCGAGACCGGTCTCACCGCGACCATCGTGCCCGAGGACGGCATCCCATGCGCTACGGCTGGCTGGCCCCGTTGGTCCTGTGTCTTGCTCTCGCCTCGCAGGGCTGTGGCGGTTCGTCAACGGACGTTGTGGAGCCTCCCTCGGGCAACAACCCGCCGCCGCCGGACCCACCCGACCCGCCAGCGCCACCCGAGCCACCGGCTCCGCAGCCACCGCCGTCACAGCCACCGCCCTCACCTCCGCCAGGACCGCCGATCCCCAATCCCACAGCGATCGGGAATGGCGCGCGAGTGCTCTTCGTCGGAAACAGCCTGACGCAGGTCAACGACCTGCCAGGCATGGTCCGCACCATGGCCGACGCGGCCGGTCTCGATTGGGACGTCCAGATGCAGGTCCAGGGTGGTGCAAGCCTGGAAGATCACTGGAACCGGGGCGTCGCCCCAGCGCGGATTCAGGGCGAGCACTGGGATGCGGTCGTATTTCAGCAAGGCCCTTCATCCCTGCCGGAGAGCCGAACAAGTCTCCGCCAGTGGATTCGGGAATTCGATCCGCTGGTGCGGGGCTCGGGCGGGCGCTCGGCACTCTACATGGTCTGGCCCGATCGCAGCCGCTTCGCCTGGTTCGACCGGGTGCGCGATTCGTACGCCCTGGCAGCCCGAGACGTCTCGGGCTGGTTTCTGCCGGCCGGGGAAACATGGCGGGCGGCCTGGAGCGAGGAGCCCTCGCTGGCGCTCTATGGCGGGGATGGGTTCCATCCGACGGTAGCCGGCACCTACGCCGCGGCGGTCACGATCTTCGCGGGGCTCTCGGGGCGTTCTCCAGACGGCGCCCCGGGTGTGGCAGGGTTGGACGACACAATAGCCGAGCGCCTCCAGCGGGCCGCGCAGGAGGCACTCGACGAATATGCGGATTACGGGCCGGCGAACGAGCCGTAGCCGATCCGACTCACCGAATCGTCACCGCCGTATCATCGGGATCACGTCTTGACTGCGACCGCCTGCCGGTCTCCCATCGGCGTCGCCTGCACCTCGATCCGCATGCCGTAGAACGACCGGTAGACGAACACCAGCGCCACCGCCAGGAACAGCCCTGACAGCACGTGACTGATCGCCGGGCCCTGCTCCTTGGTGAGGGAGACCGCGAGCTCCACCGCGAGGAGACCGAACAGCGTCGTGAACTTGATGATCGGGTTGAGGGCGACGGACGACGTGTCCTTGAACGGATCGCCCACGGTGTCGCCCACGACGGTGGCCGCATGCAGCTCGGTGCCCTTCGCCTTGAGCTCGGTCTCCACGATCTTCTTGGCGTTGTCCCAGGCGCCGCCGGCATTGGCCATGAAGATGGCCTGGTACAAACCGAAAAGCGCGATCGAGATCAGGTAGCCGATGAAGAAGTACGGCTCGACGAAGGCGAACGCCAGCGTCGCGAAGAACACCACCAGGAAGATGTTGAACATGCCCTTCTGGGCGTACTGGGTGCAGATCTCGACGACCTTCTTGCTGTCCGACACCGACGCCTTCGTGGTTCCCTCGAGGCGGATGTTCGCCTTGATGAACTCCACCGCGCGGTAGGCGCCGGTGGTGACCGCCTGGGTCGAGGCGCCGGTGAACCAGTAGATCACCGCGCCGCCGGTGATGAGGCCCAGCAGGAACGGCGGGTGGAGGATCGACAGGTTGGAGAGCAACTCGGGCTGGAGCCCCTCGGTGAGCGCGAGGATGATCGAGAAGATCAGGGTGGTAGCGCCGACGACCGCCGTGCCGATGAGCACCGGCTTGGCGGTGGCCTTGAAGGTGTTCCCCGCCCCGTCGTTCTCCTCCAGATGCTGTTTGGCCGCCTCGAACTGCGGGGCGAAGCCGAAGTCGCGCTGGATCTCGGCGCCAATATTGGGGATCTGCTCGATGGTGGAGAGCTCGTAGACCGACTGGGCGTTGTCGGTGACCGGGCCGTACGAGTCCACGGCGATGGTGACCGGCCCCATGCCGAGAAACCCGAACGCCACCAGGCCGAAGGCGAACACCGCCGGCGCGAGCATCAGGCCGTCGAGCCCCATCGTGCTCACCCCGAACGCGATCCCCATGAGCAGAAGGATGGCCATCCCGATCCAGAAGGCGCTGAAATTTCCCGCGACGAATCCCGAGAGGATGTTGAGCGACGCACCACCTTCCCGCGAGCTGGTGACGACCTCCCGAACGTGGCGGGAGTCGACCGAGGTGAACACCTTGACCAGCTCGGGGATGATCGCGCCGGCGAGCGTGCCGCAGGTGATGACCGTCGAGAGCTTCCACCAGAGCGACGGGTCGCCGCCGAGATCGGGAATGAGGAAATACGACAGCACATAGGTAAGGACCACCGACACGAGGGAGGTGAGCCACACGAGCGTCGTGAGCGGAGCCTCGTAGTTCATCGTGGGGGCGTCCTGGTACTTGCCCCGGGCGACGGTCTCGTTGATGAAGTAGGAGAGCGCGGCGGCGATGACCATCATGATGCGCATCGCGAAGATCCAGACCAGCAGCTGGCGCTGTACCTCGGGCTCACGCACGGCCAGCAGGATGAACGTGATGAGCGCGACACCGGTGACCCCGTAGGTCTCGAAGCCGTCGGCCGAGGGGCCGACCGAGTCACCGGCGTTGTCACCGGTGCAGTCGGCGATCACGCCGGGGTTTCGGGCGTCGTCCTCCTTGATCTTGAAGACGATCTTCATCAGATCGGCGCCGATGTCGGCGATCTTGGTGAAGATGCCGCCGGCGACGCGCAGCACCGCCGCCCCCAGCGACTCGCCGATCGCGAACCCGATGAAGCAGGGGCCGGCGTACTCGCCCGGAATGAAGAGGAGGATGACCAGCATCAACACCAGCTCGACGCTGATCAGGAGCATGCCGATGCTCATCCCCGCCTTGAGCGGAATCTGATAGCAGGGGTACGGCTTGCCCCGGAGACTGGCGAAGGCGGCGCGAGAGTTGGCGAAGGTGTTGACCCGGATGCCGAACCACGCGACCGCGTAGCTGCCCGCCATGCCGACCAGGCTGAAGAGCAGGATGACCGCGACGCGACTCAGCGGAAACCCGTGCACTTCCGCGCCGCTGGGGTCCACCGTCGTGGCCAGCTTGCCGAAATAGACGGACACGGCGATGCCGATGAACACCCAGAGCACCAGCAGGAACCTTCCCTGCGTCAGCAGGTAGGTCTTACAGGTCTCGTAGATCAGCTCGGACACCTCGAGCATGGAGCGGTGCACCGGCATGTTCTTGAGCTGCCGGTAGATGCCGAGCCCGAACGCCAGGCCGAGCGCGCAGACCAGCAGCCCGACCAGCAGGAGGGTCCGGCCGTCGATGCCTCCCAGAAACGTGGATTGCGCGAGATCGGGGAGCACCAGCGCCGCCTCTCCGCCTCCGTGGTGCGCTGGTGCCTGCGCGTCCTGCGCCAGCAGCGACCCGAACGGCAGCGTGCCGGCGGCGAGAGCCACGAGCAGCGAGAGAAGGAACGGGACGGCACGGCGGAGCGCCGAGCGCGAGAGGATCATCGGAAAACGCCTCCTGAGGGTGCGGTCACGCGGGAACGTCAGTACGCGCCGATGGGTCGGTGCGTCGGGTCGGCCATCGTATGGACTTCGGTGAGGAAGCGCTTGGCCACCTTGTCGGCCTCGCTCTCGCCCACCTGGTTGGTCTCCACCGTCACCAGCGTGTAATGCCCGCCCTCGGCCTGGGCGGTGACGGTCACCTGCCCGATGGCGCCGCCGAACCTGCGCCGCCGGGACGATTCCTCGACCGGCGCGAGCCGGGCACCGAAATAGGCGGTGGCGCGGGCGAGCACGTCGTCCGGGCTCAGATGCGTGCGGTGAAAGTATTTCATGCTTCCTGGTAGTACTCGATGCCCAGGTGGGTGATCTGGTGCTCGCCCATCATGTAGCGCAGCGTGTTCTTGAGCTTGGTCTGCTGGATGAACAGATCGTGCTCGGGGTAGAGTCCCGGCGCCGTCTGCGGGCTCTTGAAATAGAACGACAGCCACTCCTGGATTCCGGTCATGCCGGCCCGCTGGGCCAGGTCGAAGAACAGCGCCAGGTCGAGCACCAGCGGCGCGGCCAGGATCGAGTCGCGGCAGAGAAAATCGACCTTGATCTGCATCGGGTAGCCAAGCCACCCGAAGATGTCGATGTTGTCCCAGCCCTCTTTGTTGTCACCCCGCGGCGGATAGTAGTTGATCCGCACCTTATGGAAGATGTTGCCGTAAAGCTCCGGGTACAGCTGCGGCTGCAGGATGTACTCGAGCACGCCGAGCTTGGACTCTTCCTTGGTCTTGAAGCTCTCCGGATCATCCAGGACCTCACCGTCACGATTGCCCAGAATGTTGGTGGAGTACCACCCCGAGACCCCCAGCATGCGGGCCTTGAACATCGGGGAAAGCACCGTCTTCACCATCGTCTGGCCGGTCTTGAAGTCCTTGCCCCCGATCGGCACGCGCCGCTCCTTGGCGAGCGCCTCCATGGCCGGGAAATCGCACGTGAGGTTGGGCGCCCCGTTGGCGAACGGCACGCCTTCCTGGATCGCCGCGTAGGCGTAGAGCATCGAGGGCGCGATGCTCGGATCGTTCGCGTCCATTGCCTTCTCGAACGCGTCGAGCGTCCAGTGGGCCGGCCCGGGGCTGATGAAGATCTCGGTGGACGCGCACCAGACCATGACCAGCCGGTCGCACGAGTGCTTCGATTGGAAGTCCCGGATGTCCTTCCGCAGCGCCTCGGCCAGCTCCCGCTTGCTCGCGGCCTTCTTCACGTTGCTGCCCTCCAGCCGCTTGACGTAGGCCTGGTCGAACACGGCGGGCATGGGCTTGAGGGACTTGAGGAAGCCGGCGATGGGCTCGAGGTGCTCGTGGCGGTCGAGGACGCCGGCCTGGACGGCCGCGGTGTAGGCGTCGTCGGGCACCGGGTCCCACGCGCCGAACACGAGGTCCTCGAGACGCGCGAGCGGCACGAAGTCGCGGATGAGCGGCGCACGTCCTTCGGTCCGCTTGCCGAGGCGAATGGTGCCCATCTGGGTGAGCGATCCGATCGGCTTGGCCGCGCCACGGCGAACGTTCTCGACGCCGGCGATGAAGGTGGTCGCGACGGCCCCGAGGCCCACGCACAGCACCCCGAGCTTTCCCTTGGCCGGCGCGATCTGCCGGGCGGTCTGGTCTGCCACTGCTAACGTCCTTTCGCGAAAGTATCGAGCGCGGCGGGCTCGACGTCACGGGTCCGGGCGGGCCCACCGTCCGCTGTCCGATGCACGTAGACGAAGCGCTGGACCACGGTGATGACCGAGGCCGCGGCCAGGAGCACGACGGCGGCCTCCAGCACGAGGGCGCGGGGACCGGCGCCGACGATCAGCGAGGTGAGGCCCAGCCCGAGAATCCGCTCCGCGCGTTGGGCGATGCCCACCTTGCACTCGAGCCCGAGCCCTTCGGCCCGGGCCCGAGCGTAGGACACGAGCAGGGAGCTCAGGATCGCGATCATGCAGCTGATGATCGCCGGGGTCCGGTAGGCGACATCGGGGGCGGTCAGCAGAAAGGCCCCGATGCCGATGAACGTGGCCCCGTCGCCCACTCGGTCGAGAGTCGAGTCGTAGAAGGCCCCGAATTTGGTCACCATCGCTCCGCCCCGCGCCACCTGGCCGTCGAGCGTGTCGGTGACCCCGCTGAGCAGCAGGAGCAGGCCGCCCACGCGGATGTAGCCGACCGCATAGGCGAGCGCGGACACCAGCACCAGGCCGGTCCCGATCGTGGTGATGGTGTTCGGCCGCACGCCCGCTCGGATCAGCCGCTCCACCAGTGGGTTCACCACGGTGTAAAAGGGCCTCTCCAGTGCACCGAGCAGCTTCACAGTCGTCTCAGCCCTCTCTGGGACGGGGGGCCCGCCGGTCGCCCGACCGATGGCCGGGCGAAAGGATAATCGCCAGAACTGGTTAGGGCAATTCGGAGGACCCGGCAGACGGAGGGGGCGCAGGGACGTCTAATAGATCAAATACGGCCTCCGTCGCTCCAGAAACCGGCCCAGCTCCCCCCTCCACCCCGCCACGATCGCACCCGCCTCGGTGCCCTCATCGAGCTGGTGGCGCAACCGGGGCCCGCCGGCCAACCGATCGAAATGCGGGGCCAGCCACGCGAAACGGCCGGCCGCGGATGCGCGGACCGCGGCAAGGAGATAGATCGCGGTCGCAGCCGGGTCGTACGTTTCCCTGTCCGTGACCTGGAGCCGAATGCCGGTCACGAGGGTGTCTCCGTACTTGCCGTCTCCCGGCCGGCTCGGCGTGAAGCTCACCCCGTGGAAGGTCACGCCCGGGAGTCGAGCGGCCCGGACTGCGTCGAGCACGCGGGCCGTGTCGAGCCAGGGCGCCCCGATCTGCTCGAACGGCGTGGAGGTCCCGCGACCCACCGAGAGGTTGGTTCCCTCGAACAGACAGAGGCCCGGATAGTGCAGCAGGCTCTCGATCGTCCGGAGGTTCGGGCTGGGTGGAATGAACGGCAACCCGGTCTCGTCGAGGACGGCTGAGCGTCGCCATCCCGAGACCGGCACGACGGATAGATCGCCACCCACGGCGAGGTCCGCCCGCGCGAGGCGCGCCAGCTCGCCGAGGGTCATGCCGTGCCGCATGGGAACGGCGAGATACCCGACCGTCGAGGCAAATGCGGGATCGAGCACGTTGCCCTGCACCGCGCCGCCGATCGGATCGGGCCGGTCGAGCACGACGACGGGGATGCCCTTCCGCGCGGCCGATCTCATGACTTCCACGGTGGTGAACAGGTAGGTGTAGTACCGCGCGCCCGCGTCCTGCAGATCGACCAGCATGACGTCGACGCCGTCGAGCATCGCGTCGGTGGGGGCGGAAGTCCTTCCGTAAAGACTATAGATTGGAAGACCGGTAGCCGAATCGACCGACGACGCGACCTGCGCGCCGGGTTCGGCGGCGCCGCGAAAGCCGTGCTCCGGACTGAACAGCGCCACCAGCTCGACACCGGCGTCTCGCAGTCGGGTGACGTCGCTCGTCCCCCGCGAGTCGACGCCGGCCTGATTGGTCACCAGGCCGGCGCGCCGCCCGCGAACGAGGCGCACGCTGTCGCTCAGCAGGACTTCGATGCCAGGCCGCACCCGAGCGGGCGCGGTCGATTGCGCCCGCGGCCCGGGTGTGCTGCATCCGAGCGACCATCCCAACAGACCCAGCAACACGAGAGATCGGTGCACCTCAGACGCCTCGCGGTCCTGATGGTCCTGGTGTGCGCGTGCGCCCCGTCGGGCCCGCGCGTGACACCGCCGCATCCCGTCCCCCTGCCACCCACCCGCAAAAATCTCTTCGATCCCGAAGTGGACGAGCTGCTGGCCGGGATGTCGGTGCGCGACCGGATCGCGCAGCTCGTGGTGCCGTGGATTCCCGGCACCTACGCGGCCTACGACGACGACGGGTTCGCGCGCGCGGAGACCTGGGTGGACTCGCTCCACGTCGGCGGCCTCATCGTCTCGATCGGCTCGCCGCTCGACATCGCCGCCAAGCTGAATCGCCTGCAGCAGCGCTCCCGTTTCCCGCTCCTCATCGCATCGGATTTCGAGGGCGGCACCAGCCTGCGGTTCGCCGGGGGGACGCCGCTGCCACCCAATATGGGTGTGGGCGCCACCGGGAGCGACAGCGCCGCCTATGAGATCGGACGGATCACGGCGCTCGAGGGGCGGGCGGTGGGCGTGCATCTCGCGTTCGCGCCGGTAGCCGACGTCAACAACAATCCCGCCAATCCCATCATCAACACGCGCTCGTTCGGTGAGGACCCCGCCCTCGTCGCCCGGATGGTCGCGGCCGAGGTCCGCGGGCTGCAGGATCACGGGATGCTCGCCACGGCGAAGCATTTTCCCGGACACGGCGACACGGGCACTGACTCGCACATCGCGCTACCGGTCATCGACGCGACCTGGGCGCGTCTCGATTCGGTGGAGCTCGTGCCGTTCCGCGCGGCCATCGCGGCGGGGGTGCAGGTGGTCATGTCGGCGCACATCGCGCTGCCCGGGATCGACCCCGGCGAGACCCGGCCGGGCACCGTGGCGCCCAACATCCTCACCGGCATCCTGCGCGACTCGCTCCACTTTCAGGGGCTCGTGGTCACCGACGCGCTCAACATGTCGGGCATCGCCGCACGCTACGGAGCCGAGGCGGGCGTGCGGGCCTTTCTCGCGGGGGCGGATCTGCTGCTGCAGCCGGCCGAGCCGGGCGCCGCCATCGACGCAATGGCCGCCGCGATGGATCGCGGAGAGATCACGAGCGAGCGTCTCGACCGCTCGGTGCGTCGCGTGCTCGCGCTCAAGCGCTCGCTCGGCCTGTTCCGGGCGCGCACCGTGCCGCTCGACAGCATCCCTGCGGTCGTGGGCAGCGCGGAGATGGCGCGGGAAGCGGCGGAGATCGCGGGGCGCTCGCTGGTGATGGTGAAGGATTCGGGCGGAGTGATCCACTCGCTTCGGAGCGCGCGGCCCGCGCTCACCCTGGTGACCTACGCCGAGGAGGAGAACCGCGCCGTGGGTCAGGCGATGGCCTCGGAGCTCCGGACCCGGGGATACGCGGTGACACTCGCGCGCCTGTGGCCGGCCAGCGGGCCCGCGAGCTACGACTCCGCCTTCGCGGCCATCTCACGCAGCCCGGTGACCATCTTCGTGACGGCCGATCGACCCACGGCCTGGCGCGGCGCGCTTGGGCTGCCGGCGGCACTCGGGCAGCTCATCGCCACGACCGCGCGCTCGCGCCCGGCGGTGCTCGTTTCGCTCGGGAACCCCTATCTCCTGAGCCAGCTGCCCGAAGTCGGCTCCTATCTCATCGGGTGGCGCTCCAACGCGATCGTGGAACAGGCGGTCGCGCGTGCGCTCGCCGGCGAGACGGCGATCACCGGCCGGCTTCCCATCTCGCTCCCGCCCCGCTATCCGCGGGGCTGGGGACTGCAGCGCAGGACCGATTCGTGAGCAGGCCACTCGTCACCGAGGCTGCCCGATGCATCTGACCCTTGCCGACTGGCTGATCATCGCGCTGTACTTCGCCGTGTCCGGCGCCATCGGATTGGCGTACACCCGCAGGGCCAGTCGCTCGCTCGCGGATTACTTCGTGTCGGGTCGGTCGCTCCCGTGGTGGCTCGCCGGCACGTCGATGGTGGCGACGACGTTTGCCGCCGACACGCCGCTGGTCGTCGCGGGACTGGTCGCCAAGTACGGCGTTGCGGGCAACTGGCTCTGGTGGAATGGCGCATTCTCGGGCGTGCTGACCGTGTTCTTCTTTTCCCGCCTGTGGCGACGGGCCGGCGTGTTGACCGACGTCGAGTTCGCCGAGCTGCGATACGGCGGCAAGCCCGCGGCGGTCTTACGTGGATTCCGCGCCTTGTATCTCGCGCTTCCGATCAACCTCATCATCATGGGATGGGTGACGCGGGCGATGGTCACCATTCTGCACATTAGTCTCAACATCGACCCCTGGAAGGCCGCGATTGTCCTTTTCGGCGTGACCGCGTTCTACAGTGTGTTCGCCGGCTTGTGGGGCGTCATCGTCACCGACCTGTTCCAGTTTGTCTTCGCGATGGGCGGCTCGATCCTGCTGGCGGTGCTGGCCGTGCAGTCCGTCGGCGGTCTCGACGCGCTGACCGCCAAGGCCTCGGCCCACTTCGGATCGACCGAGGCTGCCTTCGGTGTGATTCCGCCGATGGACGCTCCCTGGCTGCCCGTGACTACCCTGCTCGTCTGGCTCGGCGTGCAATGGTGGGCAGCGTGGTATCCCGGCCAGGAGCCGGGCGGTGGCGGATATGTGGTGCAGCGGATCCTGTCGGCCAAGGATGAGCGTCACGGCCTGCTGGCGACGCTCTGGTTCACGATCGCACACTACGCGCTGAGGCCGTGGCCCTGGATCCTCGTCGGGTTCGTCGGCCTGCTGCGCTACCCCAGCTTGACCAATCCAGAGGAGGGCTATGTCCGGGTGATGGTGGACGTCCTTCCGTCCCCGTTCAAAGGGGTGCTCCTGGCCGCCTTCGCGGCGGCGTACATGAGCACGATCAGCACCCATCTCAATTGGGGTGCCTCTTACTTGGTCAACGATGTTTACTTGCGGTTCCTCAAACCCGATGCGAGCCCTCGCGCTCAGGTTCTGGCGTCCCGGCTCGCGACCGGAGTGCTCATGGTCTCATCCCTCATCGTCATGGGCTTCCTGAGCAGCGTCGAACAAGGCTGGAAGATCCTGATCGGCCTCGGCGCCGGGACCGGACTCGTCTTCATTCTCCGCTGGTACTGGTGGCGCGTGAATGCCTGGTCCGAGATCAGTGCGATGGTCGCGTCGTTCGTCACCTCGATATCGCTTGCCCGGTTCGGCCATTCGATGAGCGACACCGGCACGCCCGACTACGCGTTCACGCTGCTGGCTACCGTGGCCGTGTCGACGGCCGTCTGGCTCGCGGTCACATTTCTCACCGCGCCCGAGTCCGAGGAGACCCTCGATCGCTTCTACCGTCAGGTGCGGCCGGGTGGACCGGGCTGGCGGCGCGTGGCCGGTCGACTGGGCTTCAGCGAGGATCGGATTCCAGGAGGTGCCTTGTCATGGCTCAACTGGGTCGCCGGTCTACTGGCCGTATACGCGGCAGTTTTTGCCGTAGGCGCTGTGGTGACGGGATTCCCCCTCCGGGCCCTGGTGTATGTGATCGTGGCGATTGGCGCTTTCCTCTTGATACAACGCAACTTACGCTCAGACAAGACGCTTGAAGGTCCGTTGACAGTCCCGGCCGGCAACGATTAGGTTTGTCCCAACAGGTCCGGTCCCAACGCAAGCAAGGAGTGGCGCATGACCAGCATCCCGCAGCACGCCCCGGCCACCGGGTTCGGCCTGACCCTGACCGACCGGGCGGCTGAAGAGGTGCAGAAGTTCATCGTCCAGGAGCAAGTGGCCGCCGACGTGGCCGGCCTCCGAGTCAGCGTGCTGCCGGGCGGGTGCTCGGGCTTCAAGTACAGCCTCAACGTCGAAGAGCGGCCGCTGGACGACGACATGGTCCTGGCTCTCAACGGCGTCCGCGTTTTCGTCGATGGCTTCAGTGCCCAATACCTGAGCGGCGTCACCGTCGACTACGTGAGCTCCATGCAGGGCTCCGGCTTCACGTTCAGCAACCCGAACGCTACCGGCGGCTGTGGCTGCGGGAGCAGCTTTACCGCATAGGGAACGGAAAAAGGGCAAGGACGGAAAGGACGGAACGGTCGTGGCGAGCGACATTCCGTCCTCTCTTTTTGTGCTATCCTCGCCGTCCTCGCCGTCCACCCTCCATTCGCTCGACCTCACCATCGTCGGGGTCTATTTCGCGTTCACCCTCGGCCTCGGCCTCTGGGTGGCCCGGCGCCAGCGGAGCGCGGCCGACTACTTCCTCGGCGCCCGGGACCTTCCGGCGTTCGCCATCCTGCTGTCCATCGTCGCAACGGAGACTTCCGCCCTCACCGTGATCTCCGTCCCGGGCATCGGTGCCCGCGGCGATCTCACGTTCCTCCAGCTCACCTTCGGCTATCTCATCGGCCGCATCGGGGTCGCGATCTGGCTGCTCCCCGGATATTTCCGTGGTGAGCAGGAGACGGCCTATGCCCGGCTCGAATCGCGATTCGGCGTCGGCACCCGGCGGCTCACCTCGGTCATCTTCCTCGTCTCCCGGTTCCTCGGCGACGCCGTCCGCGTCTTCGCGAGCGCCATCCCACTGGCCCTCGTCACGGGCTGGGGCATTCCGTGGGCCATCGTGGTGATGGGGATCGTGACGATGATCTACACCTGGTTCGGCGGCTTCAAGGCGGTCGTCTGGACTGACGTCATGCAGCTCACGGTCTACCTGGCGGGCGGGATCGCCACGCTGCTGATCGCATGGTCGCTGGCGGGCGGCGCCGGCAACACCTTCGTGGCGACGTTGATGGCGGGCAAGCTGCGGTTGATCGACCCCTCCATCAACCTCACATCGACCTACACGCTCCTCGGCGGGCTCGTCGGAGGGGCCTTGCTCTCGGCGGCCTCGCACGGCACCGATCACCTGATCGTCCAGCGGCTGCTCGCCACCCGATCGCTCAAAGACGCCCGCGTTGCCCTCGTGGGCTCGGGCGTCATGGTGATCTTCCAGTTCCTGCTCTTTCTGCTGGTCGGCTCGGCCCTCTGGGCGGCGGGTCAGGCGCCCGAGGGCGTCCAAAGCGACCAGCTGTTCCCCACGTTCGTGATCGAGCACTTGCCGGCGGGCCTCGCGGGTCTCGTCATCGCCGGCATCCTGGCCGCCGCCATGGGGACGCACAGCTCCGCCATCAATTCGCTGGCGTCCTCGGCCACACACGACCTGTACGCGTCCTGGACCGGACGCACCGATCCGGCACACCTGCTCCGCGTGGGACGTGCCTTCTCCGCCATCTGGGCGCTCGGGCTCATCGGCGGCGCCCTGTTCTTCCACGGAGCGGCCGGCGGGAAGGACACGCCGGTGGTGGTGCTCGCGCTTTCCATCGCATCCATCACGTACGGCCCGCTGCTCGGCACCTACCTCCTGGCCGGCCGTTGGCCTCGCGCGCGCGGGAGGGACGTCGTGGGAGCGGTGGCGATCACGGTCGCGGTCATGGTGGTCGTCATCTTCGCCAAGCGGCTCGCCATGGCGCCGGGATTGGGGTGGCTCGCGCCCGTGGGCCGCCTCGCCTGGCCCTGGTACGTGCCGCTGGGCACCCTGCTGGCGGTCGGCAGCGGAGTGGCGCTCAGTTATGTTCCCGGGCGAACCGCGATCTCAAGCGAGGCGAGCAAGGTGTGACGCGCATTCTGATCGGCGCCGATGTGGGTGGAACCAAGACCGCCGTTGCGGTTTCCGATGGCGAGAAGATTCTCGGGCGCGCCGATGGAGTCGGCGGTGCGGTTCGCCCCGGCCGCGCGCTCGCTTCGGCCGGCATCATCGCGGAGATCGTCCGCCAGGCGCTGGCCGTCTCGGGGCGGCTCACCGGAGACGTGCTCCTCGTGGGGGCGGCCGGGGCGGGCCGGGAGCAGGAGCGGGATGAGCTCCGCAAGATGCTGCGCAGCGAGAACATCGCCGGCACGGTCACGGTGGTCACGGACATCGAGGTCGCGCTCGCGGCGGCGTTCGCCGACGGCCCCGGAATCGTGGTGAGCGCGGGCACGGGGAGCGTCGCGGTGGGACGCGATCGCGAGGGGCACCGCCATCGCATCGGCGGGTACGGTTGGCAGATGGGCGACGAGGGAAGCGGCTACGCCATCGGTCGCGCCGCCCTCGGCGCCGTGAGCCGCGCGGTGGACGGCCGGAGTCCCCGAACCGCGCTCAGCGATCGGATTCTGAGCGCCACGCGGAGCGCCGACTTCGACGCGCTGGTCCGCTGGGCAGCCGGCGCCTCACCGGCCGAGGTCGCCGCGCTGGCCCCCCATGTCCTCGACATCGCCGAGCACGGCGATACCCTCGCGAGAGGGATCGCGGACTATGCGGCCCGCGAGCTGTCGCAGCTCGCTATCTGTCTGCTCCCGAAAATGGACCTGGATGGCCGGGTGGGTGTGGCCATCACGGGCGGACTGCTCAGCGTGGACGGCCCGCTCCGCCGCAGCGTCCTCGCGATACTGGGCGAAGAGCAGGACCTGGCACCTCAGGAGGAGCCGGTCGAGGCCGTGATGGGCGCGCTGCGGATGGCGGCCCAGGAGCCGCCCTGACCCAGCCTCAGGGGCCGGCGCGCCGCCCCAGCCGGCTGTTCCGTAACCCGTACGAGAAGTAGATGATCAGACCGAGGAGCAACCAGACCGCGAACCGGATCCAGGTGAGCTTCGGCAGCTGCACCATCAGGTAGAGGCACGCCAGAATCGACACGATGGGCGTGAACGGCACGAACGGCGCCCGGAAGGGCCGCTTCCGGTCCGGCTCGGCCCGTCGCAGCACGATGACCCCCGCCGACACCAGCACGAACGCGAACAGCGTCCCGATGTTCGTCAGATCCACCACCTCCGCGATGTTCGCGAAGGCGGCGAACGTCGCCACGAAGAGACCCGTGATGATGGTCCCGACGTACGGCGTCTTGAACCGGGGATGTACCTTGGCCAGGAAAGGCGGGAGCAGCCCGTCGCGAGCCATCGACATGAAGATGCGGGGCTGTCCGAGCTGGAAGACGAGCAGCACGCTGCTCATCGCCACCACGGCGCCCAGTGACACGATCAGCCGCGACGCGGTAATGAGCCGGGGAGAGCCGTCCGCGAGCGCGAGGGCGGTAATCATGGGCTCGGCCGTGCCCAGCTTCTGCCAGGGCGCCATCCCGGTCATGACGGCCGAGACCAGGATGTAAAGTACGGTGCAGACAACCAGGCTCATGATGATGCCGAACGGCATGTCGCGCGCCGGGTCGTGCGCTTCCTCCGCGGCCGTGGAAGTCGCGTCGAAGCCGATGTAGCTGAAGAAGATGATCGCCGCGCCGGCGCTGATGCCCGCGAAGCCGTTGGGCGCAAAGCCGCCGGTGGCGGGATCGTTCCAGTGCTCGGGCTTGATCAGCGCGATCCCCACGGTGCAGAAGAAGAGGATGATGGCCACCTTGAGCAGAACCATCGCGTTGTTCGTGCCGGCCGATTCGCGGATGCCGATGACGAGAACCACGGTGATCATGGCGACGGCGCAAAAGGCGGGGACGTTGGCGATGAACGGGAAGCCGAAGACGCGAGGCGCGGCGGGAATGGCCGAAGCGAGATACGTATTGACCAGATCCGTCGCGCCGGCGGCCACCGCTTCCGCGGCGGCGTGGGCCGATCGGTAGTCGGTGGCGAGCCACGCCGGAAGCGTCAATCCGAAATGCGAGAGGAGCTCTCTGAAGTACCCCGACCATCCGATGGCCACCCCGATATTGCCCACCGCGTATTCCACGATCAGGTCCCAGCCGATGATCCACGCCACGAACTCGCCGAGGGACGCGTAGGCGTAGGTGTATGCCGAGCCCGAGATCGGCACCATCGCGGCGAACTCGGCGTAGCAGAGCGCGGCGAAACCACAGGTGACCGCGGTGAGGAGGAAGGACAGGACGATCGCGGGGCCCGCGCCGGGCCGCAGCGCGTCGCCGACGATCGCGGTGCCCGTGGTGGCGAAGATCCCGGCGCCGATCGTTGCCCCGACGCCGAGGGCGGTCAGGTGCCACTTGCCGAGCGAGCGCCGAAGCCCGCCGCGCTCGATGAGGTCGTTCTCGCAATCCTCCACTGACTTCCGAAGAAACAGCCGGCTCATTGCGTCCTCGATATCGCGGCGGGGAGTGTTCTGCTGTCGCTCAGGAGCTGCTCTTGCCTGGGAGAGTGAAGGTGACCGTCGTCGTGCCGGCCACACGGCTCCCGTCCGGCGCGCGGGCCGGGGTAAAGCGGAACGAACGGATCACTTCGTCGAACTTGCGGGCATAGTCCCGGTCGGCGATCGCCGGATCGACCTCGTAGCGATCCACCCGTCCGTCCACCCGGACCCAGAAGGTCACGCTCAACGACGCGCCCCGGAGCTGCTTGGGCGGCTCGTCGAACGGGAAGGCGAGATCGCGCAGCTCGGGCGGCCGGGTGGTACCTCCCTGGCCGCCACCGGGCCCGCCGGGACCCGCGCCGGTGCCGGCACCGGGTCCGGCCCCCGGACCCTGCCCATCGCCGGCGGCCCCTCCGGTTCCGGGTCCGAGACCACTTCCGGCCGGGGCCGCATCAGCAGCCGCCGCGACCGGAGTCGGCTGTGTATCGGCCGGAGCCGACGGGACGGCTGGCTCGGGCTTCGGGACCGGAACAGGATCGGGCTTCGGAACAATCTTCGGCGGAGCAGCGGGCGGTGGCACGACCGGCGTCGAACGCGGTGCCGCCGAAGGGGGCAGAGCAGGCAGGGTAATATACGCCACGCGGGTGCCCCCGCCACCACCGCCGCCACCCCTCAGCAGCGCCGTATCGCCGGGCGCGAGGGTCCGACTCCAGATCCGCTCGCCGTGATGTACCGCCAGCCCGATCACGAGCGCGTGCAGCAGCAACGACAAGACCAGGCCCGTGCGGCCCGGTCGTTCGCGCGGGAGATCGAGTCGGAGGGGAGGTCGGTCAGAGGTCACGGGTCGCGAGTCACGGGTCGCGGGTCACAGTTCTCGAGTCGCAGGGGCGCTCACCTGAATGGCGACGAGCCGGTGACGGGGATCCACACGCCCTGGGAAACATAGAGGCATGGGTGGAGAATGCTCCCCACTCCATGCCCCGGCCGGTCGAGAGACCCGTGACTGGTGACCCGCGACCTATTGCTGCTTGTCCGCCTCTTTCGGCGTGAAGCCGATGATCTGTACGCCGGCGCCCCGCGCCACGTCCATGGCCTCGATCACGTCCTGGTAGATCCGATTGGCCCCGGCCTTGATGAACAGGAGCTTGGCCGGACGTTGATCGTAGATGGCGTGAATCTGGGCGTCGAGCTGGTCCTTGGGGACCGGCTGACCATTGATCGAGTACCCGCCGTCGTTGGCCAGCTCCAGCACGATCTGGCTCGGCGGCGTCTTGGTGGCCACGTTGTCCTCCGGCGGCGGCACCTGAACATCGAGCGCCATCCGCGAGAGCGGCTGGGTGATCATGAAGATGATCAGCAGCACGAGCAGGACGTCGATCATCGGCGTGACGTTGATGTCCGACTGGACACCGCCGGAACTTCCGGTAGCCATCGCCATGCTACTTTTTCTCCTTCTTGTCCTTGTCGGCCTGGAACAGGCCCGTTTTCGTCGGCTCGGTGATGGCCGCCATCACCCGCACACCGGAGCGGCGTGCGGTCTCGACGGCTTCCTGCACCTTGGCGTACTTGAGCTGATTGTCCGCCTTGAAGTACAGGATCTTGTCCTCGGTCCGCGCGCCGAAAATGCCGCGGAGCTGATCTTCGAGCGTGCCGTCCGGCAGCGCGCGGCCGTTGAGGAAGTACCGGCCGTACTCGTCGATGCCGAGGACCACCTCGTTGTCGCCCTCGGGCCGCGGGTCCAGGTTCTTGCCCTTGGGCAAGGTGGCCTTGAACCCGGCGGCGATCAGCGGCGTCACGATCATGAAGATGATCAGCAGCACCAGCATGACGTCGATCATCGGCGTCACGTTGATGTCCGCTTTGACGGCGGACGAGCCGGCGCTACCCGTGGATATGGCCACTGCCGGTCACCGCCTTCTGGGCCTGGAATTCCTTCGTGAAGATCGAACGCCCGAACTCGCTCCCCACGCTCTTGATGAGGTAGTCGATCAGCTCCTTGGAAGTGTAGGTCATCTCGACCGTGAGATTCTCGATCTTGGTCGTGAAGTAGTTGTAGGCCCACACCGCCGGGATCGCCACCATCAGACCGAAGGCCGTCGTGATCAGCGCCTCGGCGATACCGGCCGAGATGCCCGCCAGGCCGCCGGAGGCGCCCTGCGCCGCCATGCCGACGAACGCGTTCACGATACCCATCGTGGTGCCGAGGAGGCCGACGAACGGCGCGGTCGAGCCGACCGTCCCGAGCACGCCAAGACCCCGCTTGAACTCCGAGAGCACGATCAGCATTTGCCGCTCGACCGCCCGTTCCGCCGAGTTGATGTCGGCCGCGGTGATGGTGGCGCGGTCGCGGAGCAGCGGCTTCACCTCGGCCAGCGCCTCGCCGAGCACCCGGGAGACGTGGCTCTTCTTGTTCTTCTCGGCCAGCGAGATGGCCTGATCGAGGTTCTCCTCCTGGATGGCCCGGGAGAACTGGGGCGCGAACTTCCGGGTCTCAGACTCGCTCCGCTTGAGCTGAATCAGCTTGGTGAAGACGATCGTGAGGGAATAGATGGACATGATCGCCATGATGACGACGATGCCCTTGGCGAACATGCCCATCTGGGCCCACAGATGGAGAAGATCTACACTCATGTTGCGATGCCTCCTGGAAGAGCGCCTGGCCGGACCGCGCGCGGCCCGACGGAGAGAACGACTATTGGCCTACCTTGAACGAGATCCGCTGCTGCACCAGTTGGCGCACCGGCGTGCCCTTGAACTTGGCCGGCTTGAAGACGCCCTTGCGGATCGCCTCCTGGGCCGGCTCCACGAACGCCGGATGCGTCGTCTTGAGCACCTTGAACGAGTTGGGCTCGGCATGGCCGGTGGTGTCCACTACGTACTGCAGGTCCACCGCCCCGGCGATTCCCGCGCTTTGCAGCACGGGCGGATACCGCGGCGTCGGGATGGAGATGGGCTGAACCGGGTCGTCGAGCTGCGCCTCGAGGAACACCTCGCCCGTCACCGGCCCGGTTCCGCCGACGACACCCGTCGCGATGCCACCCTCCACGCCCTTCCCCGTGAAGTCCCGCGGATCGAACGGCTTCTCGTTCAGATCGATGGGCGGGATGTCCTTGGGGATGTCGGTCGGCGCCACCACCGTCTGGAAACCCTTCGGCGGCGGGTTGGCGGAGACGATGACATCGGGCGGCGGTTGATCGGGGGGAGGCGGGGGCGGCGGGGGCGGCTTCAGGAACACCATCGTGGTGTCGACCGGGCGGTTCTTGATCGTCTCGGCGACACCCTGGGTCGCCTTGACGGCGCCGAAGATGACTGCGCCGTGGACGAGCAGGGACAGGACCGATTGCCCCAGCGTCCGGGTTCCCTTGGCCTTCGATTCGATCAGGTTGTCGAACACGCAACTACCTCCAGCGGAGGGTTATCGTGGCCGGAAAGTACCACGCGCTGGTAGCGGGCCCTTTGCCTGAAGATGACAATTCCATGACAACAGGATTAACAGCTTCGGACCGGACCGGCGAGCCACAGTGACCATGAGCTATCGCCGATCCGATGGAACGTCAAGAGCGGGGACGATCGAGCGCCGAGGCAGCCGCACAGTGAACATGGTTCCGCGTCCCGGCCGGCTCTGCACGGTAATGGAGCCGCCGTGCGCCTCCGCGATCCACTTGGTAATCGCCAGGCCGAGGCCGGTCCCGGGACGGTCTCCGGTGCGGGATCTGGCGGGATCCGCGCGCCAGAACCGGTCGAAAATGTGAGGCAGATCGCCGGGGGCGATCCCGATCCCCGAGTCTCGAACCGTCATCACCACAGCGCCGTCCTCCTCGGAAAGACCGACGCCGACCGCGCCCCCGGCCGGCGTGTACTTGATCGCGTTGGTGACGAGGTTGAGCAGCATCTCGCGGATCCGGTGCAGATCCACCCGCATCCGCACCGGCGCGGGCGGCAGATCGCTCGTCACCCGCACACCGGTGCTCTCGCCCAGCATGCCCGCCGTCTCGGCCACATCGCTCAGAATCTCCCGAAGGTCCGATTCCTCCATCGCCAGGGGGACGGCGCCTTCATCGGCCCGCGCCAGCGTGAGCAGGCTTTCCACCATCTCGGTCATCTGATTGATCTGCGCCAGCGTTTCGTCGAGCGACTCGAGGATCTCCTGTGGCACACCGGGATGCACGAGGGCGCGCTCCACTCCCACGCGGAGCACCTGCAAGGGGGTCTTGAGCTCGTGGCTCGCGTCGGCGGTGAACCGGTGCAGACTCGTGAAGCTCTTCTCCAGCCGCGCCAGCATGCCGTTCACGGTCAGGGCGAGCCGCGCCATCTCGTCGCCGGAGACGGGAACGGCGAGGCGCCGATGGAGACTCCGGCCGTCGGTGATCGCCTCGACCTCGTCCATGATCCCCTGCACCGGTCGAAGGCTGGTGTCGGCTAGCCAGAACCCGAGCAGCGCGGCGGCGATGAGCACGAGCGGCGAGATGAGCAGCATCGACCGCAGCAGCTCCGCCGGGCCGAACGCCAACTGGGTGGTGGAGGTCGCCACGAGGAGGCCGCCGATCTCCGGCCCCGCGTTGTTGACCCTGCTGGCGTAATAGCGCAGCGAGCCGTTCGGCGGCGCGAGGGCGATCGTACCGGAGGCCTTGGCGGGAAGCGAGTCGATCGGAGCGGTGAGACGCTCGAGGTCGGCGCCGGGAAGCCCGCGCGCCGCCTCGGACAGGGCGAGGATGTTTCCACTGGTGTCGGTGACCACGAGGTAGTCGCGCACCGCCTCGAGGTACGCGCTGATGCCGGGGTCGAGCGCCCGGCTCAACCCCTGGGTCGCCACGATCCGCCCCAGGACCTTGTAGGACTCGCTGAGCCAGCGGGTCGCCAGCTCCGCCTCGAGCCCCAGCCGGCGATCGAGCTCCCGGATGCTCGACTGCCGGCGTTCCAGGTACAGCAGCGTGCCGAAGGCGACGACGGTCACGCCCAGGGCCACCGTGTACCATGTGGTGAGCCGCCGGCGAATCGTGGTCACGCTACGCCTTCACGACGTACCCGACACCGCGCACCGTGTGCACCATCTTCCGCGCGTGGCCCGAGTCCACCTTCTTCCGCAGCCGGTTGATCACCACGTCCACGATGTTGGTGCCGGGATCGAAGTGGTAATCCCAGGCGTACTCGGTGATGAGCGTCCGGGACATGACCCGGCCCGCGTGACGCATCAGATACTCGAGCACGGTGTACTCCTTGGGCGTCAGGTCGATGCGCGCGCCCGCGCGCCGCACCTCCCGCGTGGCGGTATCCACCTCGAGGTCGCCCACCCGGAGCACCGGGTCGCGGATCTCCTTCGGACGGCGCCCGAGCGCCTCGACCCGCGCCAGCAGCTCCTCGAAGGCGAAGGGTTTGGTGACGTAGTCGTCGGCGCCGGCCCGCAGCGCTTCCACTTTGAAGTCCACGGCATCCTGCGCCGTCAGCACCAGAATGGGCGTCGTGGTGCCCCGGTCACGCAGCGTCCGCAGCATCTCGAGCCCGTTCATGCTCGGAAGCCGGAGGTCCAGCACGATCAGATCGTACCGGCCACCCGAGGCCAGCCGCAGCCCCTCGAGCCCGTCATCCACCAGGTCCGCGTGGTAGTGATGCTCCTCGAGGCCGCGCTTGACGTGCTGGCCGACGGTGCGGTCGTCCTCGATGACCAGGACTTTCATGGCCTCACCGGCAGGTAGACCCGGAACACCGACCCGCGGCCCGGCGCGCTGTCGACCTCGATCCGGCCGCGGTGGTCTTCGACGATGCCGTAGCAGATCGACAGGCCGAGCCCGGTTCCCCTCCCCGGCGGCTTGGTCGTGAAGAACGGCTCGAAGATCTTTCCCTGGTCGGCCCGGGGGATCCCCACGCCCGTGTCTTCCACTTCGAGCAGGGTTTCGTCCGCCCGGCCACGCCCCGCCGAGGTCCGCAGCGTCAGCGTACCGCCCTCCTCCATCGCATCCACGGCGTTGAGCGTGAGCGCCAGCAGCACCTGGGTCAACTGCTCCGAGTTCCCGGCGGCGACCGGCTCCGCCGGGTCCAGCTCCTGAACGACCTGGAGATGCCTGAAGCGCTGGTGGTGTTTCAACAGAAAGAGGGTATCCGCCACGAGGCGATTGAGCGAGACGGGGCCCTTGGTCTTGCCCTTGGGACGACTGAAGTCGAGGAGTCCGTCCACGATGCGGGTGCACCGCTCGACTTCCTTGTCGATCATCTCGAGATATTCGGTCACCGGCTCGGCGCCGGCCCATCCGGCGGGCAGGCGACCCTGGATCGCCGCCACGCACGCGCTGATGGTGGCGAGCGGGTTGTTGATCTCGTGCATGACGCCCGCGGCGAGCTGCCCCACGGCGGCTAACTTTTCGCTCTGCGCGATCTGCGCCTGAATGCCCTGCCGCTCGGTGACGTCTTCACCGATCGTGATCACGTGGGTGATCTCGTCGCCCTCGAGCCGCATCGGAATCTTGCTGAGCCGGTAGTACCGCGTCTCCCCGCCGGCCGCCACCTCGATTTCCCGCTGCTGAATCTCGCCGGTCCGGAAAACCCGGTCGAAGTCGGCGCGGAGCTGGGCCGCGGGTTGCCGGGTCAGCACCTCGAAGACGGGCCGGCCCACCACCGCGTCACGGCGGAGTCCCTGGGTGCCCGTCTCCCGCTTGCGATTCCACGTCGTGATCCGGTAGTCGCGATCCACAACGTAGAGTCCTACCGGCAGGCTGTCGATGATGAGGCCCGTGAAGCGCCGGTGCTCGTCGATTTCGCGTGACTGCTCGGCCACTTCGCCCGCGAGATCGGTCGACAGCTCGGCGGACGCGAGATAGGGCGACAGGATGTCCGCCACGATGCCGAGCGCGTCGAGCCGGGCACCGTCCTCCTCGAAGGCCACGTCCATGAGGCCGAGCTCGATGCCCTCGTGCTCCAGGACGAAGCGCCGCCCCTCGCCCTGCGGAACCTCCGCCAGCGACGCCACCAGCCTCAGGGCGTCCGGGGCCATCGGCGCCGCCACCGGCCGAAACGCCGTCGCTCCCGGTCCCCGCACCCAGAGGGTCACGCCGGCCGCCGGCAGTCCGGCCCGCACCGTCTCGGCAACCGCCGCGACGGTCGCCTCGGTGCCGAGCCCGGCGGTGAGCAGCTTGGCGACGGATCCGATGAGGGCCAGCGGTCCGTCCGCGGTGGTCATGACCTGGGAGCGCGCCGCGCCGCACGGGCGGTGACGCTCAGGATTCGCCACTCGCCATCGATGCGCCTCAGCACGAGGTGCTCCACCCAGTCGCCCTCCATCACTCGCCCGGCGGCCGGGATCCGGCGCCGGGTGGTCATCCAGACGGCGGCAATGTCGCCGTCCTGGCGGATGTCCGCGCGGAGAATCCGGACATCGAAGCGCTGGGTGTCGACTCCCTCGACCCGGCGTGCGATGGTGTTGATGGCGAGATCGATCGGGACGGCCTGATGGGCGTCGCCGGCCAGGGGGATCATCGGGCCGGCGTAGCTCGCGTCCGCCCAGAACAGCGCGCGGGCGCCCCTCCAGTCGCGGGAGGACAGGGTGCGCGCGTACCCGGCGACGAGCGCCTGCACGGCTTCCTCGTCCCGGCGCGAGCCGTCAGGCGTGTGATCCTCGATCCGGCACGCCCCCGCCCCCACCAGCATGAGGATGAGGAGGAGGACGGCGGGCGGGCGTCGGGCCATCGGAATCCTCGAGGGAAGACCGGAGCGGCCGCGTGGTTCAGGTGAGCGCGCGCAACTGCTGGAAGATCTCTTCGTTCTCGCGCCGGGTGGAAGGCGTCTGCTCGGCGAACGCCCAGCGGACCATGCCCTGAGCGTCGATCAGGATGTACGCGCGGTTGGAGAAGAACCTGTCTTCGATCAGCGTGCCGTACCGCCGGCTCACCTCGCGCTTGAAGTCGCTGAGGAGATCGACGGGCAGTCGCTCCTTGGCCTTGTACTCCTTGAGCGTTGGCACCGAGTCCACGCTGATGGGCAATATGACGGCATGCAAGTCACGAAATTTCTCGTAGTCGTCACGAAACGCGCTCATCTCCGTCGTGCAGGTGCTGGTAAAGGCGAGCGGGAAGAACGCAAGCAGCACGTTCTTCCCTTTCAGTGTCGACAGCGTGACGTCGACGCCGGCCGTAGACGGCAGGGTGAAGTCGGGCGCGGGGGAGCCGACGGCAGGCAACGCCCCCATCTACTTCTTGGCTGCGGTCGCGAAGCTCTTGGACGCGGCGAAGCGCTTTCCCACCTCGGTCCAGTTGACCACGTTCCACCAGGCGCTGACGTAGTCCGGACGGCGGTTCTGATACTTGAGATAGTACGCGTGCTCCCAGACGTCGCAGCCGAGCACCGGCGCCTTGTCCGCCATGAGCGGGCTGTCCTGATTCGGCGTGCTCTCGATGCTGAGGGTGCCGCGGTCGAACAGTAGCCAGGCCCAGCCGCTGCCGAACCGTCCGGCGCAGGCCTTGGCGAATTGCTCCTTGAACTTGGTGAAGTCGCCGAACGCCTTGCCGATGGCGTCGGCGAGCGGCCCCGAGGGCTCCTTGGCGCCACCCGGGGCCATGATCTCCCAGAACATGGTGTGGTTGGCATGGCCGCCGCCGTTGTTCCGAACCGCGGTCCGGATGGCCTCGGGCAGCGTGTCGATATCGGCGAGCAGCTGCTCGATGGTCTTGTTCTGGAGGTCGGGGTGGGACTCGAGGGCGGTGTTCAGGTTGGTGACATAGGCACCGTGGTGCTTGTCGTGGTGAATGCGCATCGTCTGCTCGTCGATATGCGGCTCGAGCGCATTGTAGGCGTAGGGAAGCGGGGGCAGGGTGAAGGGCATGGTCTCATCCTCGTGGAATGCGCCGTTTCGTCATCGTGTCGAGGCGAAATATGGGCGCGCCGAGAGGAGGAATCAACGAGCCGCTTTGCGATGCGGGAGCGTTTTCCGCAGATTGCCGTCATGACCGACCCGCGATCCGCGCTGCGCCCGGTGGAGCCCCTCCTGGTGCACGACCTCTTTTCGCCGCTGCACGCGGCCTTGATCGCGCTGCTCCGCGGCCTGCGGGCCGACGACTGGAATCGGCCGACGCTGTGCGCCCGCTGGTCGGTCCGCGACATCGCGGCCCATCTGCTCGACGACGATCTCCGGCGCCTCTCCTTCGACCGCGACGGTCATCAGCCGCCGATCGGTCCGGGCGGGCCGGGCGACGCGGCGCTGGCCGAATTCATCAACCGGCTCAACGCCGAGTGGGTGACCGCCGCGCGGCGCCTGAGTCCGCGCGTCATCGTCGACCTGCTCGAGCTCACCGGTCCCCAGGTCGCGGCCCATTTCGCGTCGCTCGACCCGTTCGGTCCGGCCCGGTTCGGTGTCTCGTGGGCCGGTGAAGAGCACTCGCAGAACTGGTTCGACATCGGACGCGACTACACCGAGCGGTGGCTGCACCAGCAGCACATCCGCCTCGCGGTCGGCGCGCCGGGCCTGCTGGACCGCCGGTGGCTCGGGCCGGTGCTCGATCTCTTCATCCGCTCGTTGCCCCACGGCTTTCGGGCGGTGCGGCGGAACGACGGGACGACGGTGCACGTGGAGATCACCGGCGACGCCGGCGGGCACTGGACCCTGCTGCGGGAAGCCGGGGCGTGGCGGCTGTTCCGAGGCGCTGCCGGCCTGGCCGACGCCACCGCGACGATGACCGGCGATACCGCCTGGCGGCTGTTCTCCAAGGCCCTCAAGACCGAGGCCGACCGGGCCCGCGTCAGCCTCAGCGGCGATCCGGCGCTCGGGGCCCCGGTCCTGGCCACGCTCGGCATCATCGCCTGACGCGCGCCGCCGGAGCCGCGCCGCCTCGTGTGGATCACATCTTGCACATTCCCCGCCCGGACCCAGCACTGTCAGGACGTTTCCCTTCGGCCTCCCGGTGAAACGCAATCGCCGCAGGAGAACTGCAAGGCAGGCGCCGGGGTTTGTTCGGCCCTGGCGTTCATCACTCGAAGAAGGGACTTCGCACCGTGACGGCTGTTCTCGAACCCGACTCCCCACTCCCCACGTCGCTGGCTCTCGGGCAGGCCAACGGACATGCCCGTGCGCTTCCCAAGCGAAAGGCCTGGCGTCCCGCTACCGAGCTCGCGGTGGATCTCGGCACGGCCAATACGCTCGTCCTCGTGAAGGGTGAAGGCGTGGTGCTCAACGAGCCCTCCGTCGCCGCGGTGGACAAGGCCGGCAACATCATGGGGATCGGGCACCAGGCGAAGATGATGCTCGGACGCACGCCGGACGGCATTCTCGCGGTGCGCCCGATGAAGGACGGGGTGATCGCGAATTTCGATATCGCCGAGAAGATGCTGCGCCACTTCCTCCGCCTCGTCATCGATCGCACCGTCCTCAAGGTCAAGCCCACGGTCATCGTCTGCGTCCCGTCCGGCATCACCGAGGTCGAGCGGCGCGCGGTGCGCGACTCGGCGCGCTCGGCCGGCGTGAAGCGGCTGCTGATGGTATCGGAGCCCATGGCCGCGGCCATCGGCGTCGGCCTCCCCGTCGAAACGCCCACGGGAAGCATGGTGATCGACATCGGCGGAGGGACGACCAACATCGCCGTCATCGCCCTCGGCGGGATCGTCTGCGACGCCTCGATTCGCACGGGCGGTGACGAGCTCGATCAGGCGATCGTCCAGTACATGCGGAAGACCTACAGCCTGCTCATCGGCGACCCCACGGCCGAAAAGATCAAGATTCAGCTCGGTTCCGCGGTGCCGCTGATGCCCGAGGAAGAGATGGACGTGAAGGGTCGCGACCTCGTCTCCGGCCTGCCCAAGACCGTGCGGGTGGATTCGTCGGGCATCCGCGACGCGATCCAGGAGCCGCTCTCCCGCATCGTGAACGCAGTGCGCCGGGCACTCGAGATGACGCCGCCCGAGCTCTCGAGCGACATCCTGGAGCACGGCATCGTGCTCACGGGCGGCGGCTCGCTGATCCGCGGGCTGAGCCAGCTGCTGCAGGACGAGACCGGTCTGCCGGTTCGGGTGGATGACGACCCATTGACGTCGGTCGTGCGCGGCACCGGCCGCATTCTCGATGACGTGAATCGCTTCGGGAAGGTGCTTACGACCTGATCCATTCCCGGCGCTGCTACGCCGGGGACCCCAGCCCCACGCACCGGTCATCCCGCCTACGCGACGAGATGGCCGGTGCGTGGTTTTTGTAGGCTGGGAGCAACACTCCGGGACCAGTCGAGTGCTGCACCGCAAGACCGCGCCCCAGGGGCGAGGTGAGATATTACCTGATATGACAATATATAAACCTATACCCCTCAGTCGTTTACAGTAGCTCTGATAAATTTGCGACACGACTGGCCCTTCTGGCACATGTCTGGCGTTTTCCCCCTCCGGGACCATCCCGCCTTTCCCCCGTCAGCCCAGACAAGGCAGAGGGCCATGATTTCGGTTGCGGAAGTTCTCCTCATCGAGGATGACCAGCTCGATCGGCAGATCGTTCAGGAGCTCCTGGCGCTTCGTGGACGCGGGCGGGTGCGCGTCACCGAGGTCACCACGTTTCGAGCCGGCCTCGATATTCTGCGGCGGCACCCGTTCGACCTCGTGCTGCTCGACACCAAGCTGCCGGACGTCTCCGCGTTGAGCGCGCTGCGCAGCGTCGGCGAGATTGCGCCGGACACGCCGATCCTGCCGCATAACACGTTCATCACCGCCCAGCTCCGCCAGGCGGCGCGACTCCGGGGACCCTTCGATGTCGCGGCGCGAGGCGACCTCAATCCGCTCTGGAGCTCGGTCGCCCACCTGTTGAGCCTGGAAGCCTCCCAGCGCCGGAGCGCCTAGCCGCGCACCAATCGACCCGACCTCGGGCCGAGTCTCACCATTGGAACGCCCAGGACCCTCCGGAGTCCTGGGCGTTCGTGTCGCCTTGCCCGTCGCGACATCGGGCGCATCTTAGGGACACTCCGTCCACTTCAGGCCCAGGAATCCGATGACCCCGCCGGCTGACGCGTCCAGCGCTGGCCTGATCCCGATCGTGGTAGGCATCACGGGACACCGCGATCTCCGCGATGGAGACGTCGCGCCCCTGCAGGCCGCGGTGCGCCGGTTCCTGGAGCGTCTCCGGCGCGACTATCCGAGCAGTCCCCTGGTCCTGATTACACCGCTGGCCGAGGGAGCCGACCGGCTCGCGGCGCGGGTGGCGCTGGAGCTCGGCGCGGAGCTCGTCGCCCCCATACCCCTGCCTCGCGCCGACTACGCCAGGGACTTTCCGGCCACCATCGTCGAATTCGACCGGCTGTTCGACGACCTTCGCGCCGTTCGCCATCTCGAGCTGCCCCCGCTCGGCGATGATCGCGCGCTGCAGTACGCGCTCGCCGGCGCGTTCGTTGCCCGCCAGAGCCATGTGCTCGTCGCCTTGTGGGACGGGATCGAGTCGGACAGTGTGGGCGGCACCTCACAGGTCATCGCCTACCGAAGGAGCGGCCGGTTCGGCACGGGGGACTTCGTGGGCGACCAGCTCGAGCTCGCGCCCGAACCCTACGCGCTGTCCGGCACCCCGCTCGATCCGCACGACACCGGCCCCGTTTATCACATCGCGACCCCAAGGAAGGACCGCCCCTGCCCGGACGATCCGTTCTCCGGACGTTGGCTCCTGCCCGAGCACACCCCGGAGCCAGCGGACAGTGACACGATTCCGTCGCCGCTCGCCCAGACACTGGCCCACGTCGACGCCTTCAACCGCGACGCGCTCCGCGTCACATCCGCCAACGGAGCCGCGGTCGACACGAGCGAGCGCTGGCTCCACGAAGGGCCGCTCGAGGGCGCTTCCCGCTCCCTGGCTGGGCTGCGGCGCTCGTTCGGCGTGGCCGACGCCCTCGCATCGCGTTTTCAGCGGGAGACCTATCGCGTGATGTGGAGCATCTACGGGCTGGCGATGCTCGCGGTGTTGCTGTTCCAGCTGTACGCCCACGCCTTTCCCGGCGAGGACCCCCGCGTCGCCCTCTTTCTCGCGGGCTATGTGGCCGTGCTCGGCGTCGCCGACGTCGTGTACCTGATGTCCCGCCACCGACAGAGCCAGAACAAGTTTCAGGACTACCGCGCGGTGGCGGAGGGACTCCGGGTGCAGTTCTACTGGCGCCTGGCGGGACTGGAGCGCTCGGCGGCCGACTATTACCTGCGGAAGCAGCGGGATGAGCTGGCGTGGATTCGTGAAGCCATCCGGGCGGCGGGCATCCGCGCGGCGCCGGCCCGGGATGGGGATCTTGGCGCCCTGGCAACCGGATGGATCGAGAGTCAGCGCGACTACTACACCCGATCGACCCGGCGCGAGCGCGACCGGCTATCCAAGTACCGCTCGGTGGCCGGGGGCGTGATTCTCGCGAGCCTGCTGTGGGCCATTCCGAGTGTCGCTCTCAACCTCCGCGCCATGCCGGAGGGCGCCCCTAACTGGACCCGGATTCTCCAGGTGCCACTGCTCCTCGTGAGCCTCGTGCTCGCCTGGCACCTCGCCTTCAAGGGCTCACAGATGGTGCGAGGAGCCCAGTCACGCGGCGCCCGCGCGTTTCTCGTCGAGCTGCGGCCGTTCCTGGTCGGCGCGGCGGCAGGGGGGCTCTTCTTTCTGCTGGTCAGGGTGCTCTCCGGCTGGGCTCACGCCCGCTGGCCCGAGGTGGAGGGTGACCGTCACGCGTGGTCGGTGCTGTCACTGACGGTGGTGACGGTCGCCGGCGCGCTCATTCACTCCATGACGGACAAGCGGGCGTTCGGGGAACACGCGCGTCAGTACGCGCGGATGGCGGAGAGCTTCACCCGCGCGGGCGACCGCATGGCGGCGCTCCTGCACGACGGCAAGCTGGATGGGGCGCGGGCACTGGCGGTGGAGCTCGGGAAGGAAGCGCTCGCCGAGCATGGCGACTGGCTCATGCTTCACCGCGAGCGCCCGATCAAGCTGCCCAAGGTGTGACCGGACTGGACTACTTGAAGATGCCTTCGACCTTGCCGAGCAGCCCGCCCTTCTTGCTCGGCGGAGCGGCGACGGATTTACCGGTGATGGCGTCGAGGTAATAGGCCTTGGCCTGTCCATTCTCGACCGGCCGGATGCTCCAGGTGGGACGACCGGCGCGCGTCCCGCTGGCGGTCACGTAAAGCCGAGCCGACTGAACCTGGCCGAACATGCCGGCGCTCCGAGCCGCCGACAAGGCGTCGGGGAGATTCATGAAGGTATCGGCGAGCGGCCGGATGGACGCGCGCGCGATCGCCGGAAGCTTGTCGTAGCGGAGACCGTCGGCCGACCCCGTCGTCACCTTGAGTCCCGCTCCATCGGTTGACGAGCGGTAACTGAAGTTGAGGATGTACTCCTCGAGGCTCGACCCCGCTGGCGGCAGGGTAGCTTCGATCTCGGTGAGCTGGGCATCGGCGCGCCACTTCCGGGCCACCGGCTGCACCACCTTCACGGCCTGATCGAGACGGGACGGCAGCCTGAGCGGATCGCCGCGGGGCACCGAGCTCGTCCCGGTCACGGCCGCCGTCGCCACTCCCTCCTTGCCGTCTCGTGACGAGAATGCCGCCGCGGCGAGGCCAACGAGAACGAGCGCGACCGCGGCGACACCGGCCGGCTTGGCCCACGGGGGGAGCCCGGCCGGAAGCTTGATGCCGCTCGCCAGCCGCCGCAGCGCCTCGCCCGGGGCCTCGCCGGTGCTGGCGGCGCGGTCGCCCTCGAGACTCGAGATGAGCCGGGCCACATCCTCCTTCCAGCGCAGATCGCTCAGCTCGGTCGCGTTCCGGCGTGACAGGTCCTTGAGAGCGTCCGGGAGTGCCGCGGGCCCCGGCATCTTCGCGCCCTGGATGAGCACCGGAATGACCCGCAGGTCGGAGCGGCGCAGGCCGGCGGCTACCTCGAGGTGTACGAAGTCATCCGGTTGATCGATCCGTCGCGACCCCATCCGGCCACTGCCTGCCCATCGCTTCCCGATCACGACCAGGAGCACCGAGCACCGGTTGAGCGAGTCGTCGAGCACCTGGACGAAGTCCTGGCCCGGCGCGATATGATCGATGTCGAAGAAGAGTCGCTGCCGGCCGAAGCGGGCGGAAAGCGCGTCGTAGAGACGACCCACGTGCCCCGCACTGTCGTCTCGCCGGTAGCTGATGAAAAACATCGGAGCGACTGTAGCAGCAGCCGGCATCGGGAATGGTGATGTAGAGGGTGTAACGACGTCTGGGTTCCGTGCGTAAGGTTCGAACAGGCGCTCGGCGCTGTCAAGCAGCAGAGACCGAGCAAGCGGCTGCATGGGGGCCGGGCGGGTGCCGCATTTCCGAAGCCGACCCGGAGTTGCGCCCGGGCCGAATTCCGTAAGACATTAGCGGGCTTCGCGATAGATTGCGCAACCCAGGGCCGTCGGTGTCCAGAATCCGCGTAGAGGTTGCCGCCGCGAGGTGACCTGTCACACAAACGAATCCCGCCGCTCGGCCTATGGTGACGACGTCGGCAGTCCCCACAACGCGGAGGCACAGTGGCAGACAGGTACGAGACGGAGCAGCGCGAGCTCGACCCGCATCGCGCCGAGGAACAGCGGCGGGCGCGCAAGGAGTCGGAATCGAGGCTGGGCGCGCGCGGGATCCAGGTGCTCGCGGAGGACGACGACGAAGCCGTGGCGGACCTGCTCGACGCCATCGAGCGATTCGAGTCGGCGGTCGAGGCACGCGGCGGCGACCTGTTCGTCAACCGCATCGGATCGCCCCAGCCCGAGGCGCCCGAGTTCGTTCCCCCGATCCGGCGGGACGGTGAGCGCGCCGCCGATTACCGGGCGCGTATCGGGCACGCGACCAGTCGCCTACGCAGGTCGTAGGGAGGATCGGCCCACCCACCACAATGGAGCTGTCATGCACCCGCTCGCGTACGGCGCGACGGCCGGCGCCCTGCTCTTGCTCTCCTTTCGCCCGCAGGTGCACCCGCCGTCAGCGACCTGGCTCGCCGGCTGCTGGGCGTTGCGACAGGGCAACCGTCTCGTCGAAGAGTCCTGGCTTCCCGACCGCGGCGGCGTCATGCTCGGCATGAGCCGGACCTCGGCCTCGGGCGAGCTCAAGGAATTCGAATTCGTCATACTGAAGCGGGTCGGGTCGACGCTCGAATACCGGGTACAGGCCGGCAAGCAACCAGAAGTGGTGTTCCGGGCGAAGAATCCGTCCGCCCGGGACATGGTGTTCGAGAATCCGGAGCACGATTTCCCGAGGCGGGTCGGTTACCGCCTGGTGACGCCCGATTCGATCGATGCCTGGATCGACGGTGGCGACGGGGACACGGGGAACCGGGTGTCGTATCCCTATCACCGGGTGGACTGCGTCGGAGGCGAGTGAGCGAGGAGGAGCCGCCGCAGGCCCGCGATCAGGAGCGCGAGTCCCGCCATCTGCGCCAGGTGGAACAGGCCATTGTGGTCGAAGTCCCAGATCAGTCGGAACGAAACGTCGGTAGCCTGGAGCAGCCCCGAGGCGAGACTTGCGCCGAGCCCGGCGGCCACCCATCCGGCGCCCGGGATGCCACGCCTCGCGAGGGCCGCATGAACGACGAGGGCGAAGATCGTCGTTGCCGCGGAGAACACGACGAACACCAGGAAGTCACCTGCCCAGTGCCAGGTGGCCCAGTAGAACGCGGCGGTCGCGGCCAGCATGATCGGCAGCATTCGCTGGGCCGCGGCAGTGCCACGCCAGACCTCGACCGAGGCGACCACGACGAGCGCCTGGGCCAGACCGAGTCCGATGTAGAGGGGCTGCCAGAGGAGAGCGGACACCCGGGGATCGAGATCGAATCCATGGGTGACCATGCCGAGCAGCGCGCTCACACCCCAGCCCGTCAGCGCCACCAGCCACCAGCCGCGAAGCGGCGAGGCCGGTGTCCGGCTGAGCAGATACGCGATGCCGGCCGAGGTGGCGACGGCCAGCACACCGTCCGTGCCCGCGGTGGTGTTCAGGGCGCTGTGGGTGGGTCGATCGTGATCGTGATCGCGCTCCCGGGTCAGGCCTGCCGCGCCGCCTGCGAGGCCTCGAGCACCTCGCGGACCTTTCGTGCAAGCGAGCTCGGCGTATAGGGCTTCTGCAGGAAGGCCGGCGCGCCGACACCGCCCTGGCGTACCACGTCATCGTCCGTATAGCCCGACATGAACAATATCGCGATCGACGGATAACGCTCGGTAACCCGTTCCGCCAGCGACCTGCCCCCCATCCCGGGCATGATCATGTCGGTGATGAGCAGGTCGATGGGGCCGCTCCAACCCTGGGCCAGCGCCAGTGCGCCGGCACCGTCAGGCGCGTCGAGAACGGTGTAGCCGGCGCGGCGGAGCACTCGGGCGGAGTGAACCCGGACACCGATCTCGTCTTCGGCGAGGAGAATCACTTCGCCGCCGTGGAGGTTGTCGGTGACCGACACGGGCGGCGTGGGGGCCGCGCGGGCGGCGAATTCCTCGGTTCGCGGCAGATAAATCTTGAAGGCCGCGCCCTTTCCCGGCTCGCTGTACACCCAGATCGTCCCGTCGCACTGTTTGACGATGCCGTACACGGTCGACAGTCCGAGGCCCGTGCCTTTCCCGGGTCCTTTCGTGGTGAAGAAGGGCTCGAAGATCTGGGCGCGCGTCATCGCATCCATCCCCTGCCCCGTGTCGGACACGAGCAGCGCCACGTACGCTCCCGGCTCGACACCGAGGTGAGTGCCGGCATACTCCGCGCCGATGTCCACATTCGCGGTCTCGATCGTCAGGTGCCCTCCGTCGGGCATCGCGTCGCGGGCGTTCACGGCCAGGTTCATGATGACCTGCTCGATCTGGCCCGGATCGGCCCGCACGGTGCCGAGATCGGCGGACAGCCGCGTGTGCAGCTCGACGTCGCCGCCGATGACGCGGCGAAGAATCGTCTCGATGTCCTCGACGATGGCGTTGAGGGATAGCACCTGCATCTGGAGAACCTGGCGGCGGCTGAACGCCAGCAACTGGCGGGTGAGATAGGCGGCCCGCTTGGCGGCCTGCTCGATATCCACGACATCCGCGTGGGCCTCGCTGTTCGCCGGCAACGTCTCGAGCAGCACCTGGCTCGCGCTCGTGATGACGGTGAGGATGTTGTTGAAGTCGTGGGCGACCCCTCCGGCAAGACGGCCGACGGCCTCCATCCGCTGCGCCTGCAGGAGCTGGCTCTCGGTGCGGCGCAGCTGCTCCTCGACCTCCACCTGCTCCGTGATGTCGGTATGGGTGCCGACCCACTCCCGCACGCCGCCGGAGTCGTCCCGCACCGGAACGGCGCGAACGGCCATGTGACGGTATTCACCGTCCCGCCGGCGGATGCGGCAGGCGGTCTCGAACGCCTTTCCCGCGAGGATGCCCCGCCGCCATACCGCGTCCATCCGGTCACGATCCTCGGGATGGACGACCTCAGCCGAGCCCCGGTCCTCGAGCTGCGCGGTCGTTTGTCCGGTGAACCGGCTCCAGCCAGGCTGCTCACCGCCGAAGGTCCCCGCCGCGTCCGTGTGCCAGACGATCTGCGCCGTCGCTTCGACGAGTGAGCGATAGCGCTCGCGACTCCGCGCCAGCTCCCGATTGGCGGCGGCCAGCTCGGCGGTGCGCTCGGCGACCCGGCGCTCCAAGGCATCGTGCGCTTCTCGCAGCGCGGCGTTCGCCTCCGCGAGGTCGCTCGGGCTCGGCAGCGCCACCGCATCGGGCACCAGCCGATAGAGGAGTACGGCCGTGGGCACCGATGCGGCGGCCGTCAGCACTTTCACCCCGCCCGACAGCCACCACGCCGGCACCCAGATGGTATAGATCGAAAGCAGGTGTGTGGTACCGCAGGCGAGAATGAAGACGCCGAAGCAGACGAACATCCAGTTGAAGGGGAGGTCCCGTCGCTTGCGGACGAAATAGACCAGCGTGAGAGGGATGGTGAAGTAGGCCGCGGCGATGAGGCCGTCCGAGACCGTATGGAGCCAAATCAGGGAGGGATTCCACAGGAAACAGTATCCGTGCGGCATCCCGTCCAGCCCGAGGCGGACGGTTGCGAGCATTGCACCTCCGGGGCAGGGTTGTCTCGTCTGAGCTCGTCGGGACCAGGGTGCGCCGATCCTGACCCAACTGGAACGGCCTCCCCCATAAGGTTTTGCCGTTCAGGGGATCCCCGAAAGGCCGAGTTTGCGCCAAACAGGGGCCGATTTGCGACATTTCATTGCCCGGCGGTGTCCTCGCGCTCCCGGCGCACAGCCGCGGAGTCACTGACCCGAAGCGCGCCACGGACGCCCTGGGCGCCTGGAAGCTGCGACGCGCCGATCATGCTGTCCCGCTGCCGCTGACTCAGGGAGTCTCTTCCCGCAGCGGACGATCCCCCGCTGCAGCCCAGCGCGAGTGTCGCAGCCGTGAGGAACAGAATCGAGACGCGCATGCTCCGGTCTCCTTTCATGCTAGATTCGGGACCCATGATCTCGCCTCCCGTCGCGCGCCCGGCTGACGTCCATCGTGTGGTCGGCGGATCCGCGACGATCTTCCGCCTGTACGACGTGGGCTACGAGATCGACCTGCCGCGCGCGGCGGAGCTGCTCTCGCCGAACATCCCACCCACATCCCGACCGCGGCCCCGGCGGGGAGAAGCAGCGGCGCTGGTGACGCCGAGACCGCCGGTCATGATCGAGCTGGGCTCCCGCCCGGTGACGCTCGCGGGCGCCTCCGCTCACGGCCGGGTGACCGCGGCGATTTTCGACTTCGGGGTGATCTCAGTGCGCGTCCGACTGGACGCACCGGATGACCAGTCGTGGCCGGACTACGTCGCCTTCGCGAACTCGCTCCACGGCGAGATGACGTTTCGGTCGCTCTCCGACGCCACGCTGCGAGCGCTGCTCGCCACACTGGGACCGGCGATCCAGCGCCAGGCGATCGCGTCGGTGACGGAGGACTACATCGTGTTCCGGGTGACGGCGCTGTGCGACCGGACCGGTGAGTGGATCAACCCGCCGCGCCTCTCGGGCGACGCGCTCGCGGCGCTGCTCCTGAACGAGAATCGCGAGCTGTCGCCGGCAGCCAAGCGGGAGCTGTTGCCGCACCGATTTGCCTACACCACCCGGGACTTCGCCGCGCTCACCTGGGAAAGCGCGCTGGTGGTGGAGCCCGATCCCGCCGACCGCGACGTCGAGTACGTGCTCGAGTTCGCCAACGCGCAGCTCCTCGAGCTCCGGGTTTTCGATGCCCTGCTCGACGCCGAGCTGCCCAGAATGTACGACCGGATGGCGGCGGTACGCCGCCGTCCGACGACGCTGTTCCGCCGCTACCGCTCCTTGCTGGCCGGCTTGCAGACCCTGGTCGCCGACACCACCGAGATCGTCGAGCGGGTGGAGAACGCGCTCAAGGTGACGGACGATGTGTATCTGGCGCGCGTCTACTCGGCCGCGCTCAAGATCTTCAGGGGGAGCGCCTGGCGGCGTGGCATCGATCGCAAGCTCGAGATCACCCGCGATACGTACGCGATGCTGAACGCCGAGTCGCAGGCGGCTCGCGGCGAAGTGATGGAGTTCGCCATCCTCCTGCTGATCCTGGGAGAGATTCTCCTCTCGCTCTTCGGCCGGCACTGACCACCGCTACAGCACGAGCTCCTGCTCGTCCACGTAGCACCATCCCCAATCCTCGCCCGGCTCGAACGACCGCATGACCGGATGGCCGGTGTGCCGGAAGTGCTGCGTGGCGTGACGCCCCGGGGAATTGTCGCAGCAGCCGACGTGTCCGCAGATGAGGCACAGCCGGAGATGCACCCAGCGACCACCACTCGCCAGGCACTCCTCGCAGCCCTTGGGTGTCCTAGCCGCCGGGTATGGGGGATGAGGTAAGTGGGAACAACTGACCGACATCGGACCTCCGGACGTCGACAAAGGGGACGTTCACGATCCGAAACCTAGCCGATTGGCGGCCCGCTGTGACGGAGATCATGGCTGAAAGCGCCGGCAGCGATCAATCTTGGCGGCAAGATTCTCTAATCCGATGGCGGATTATGGGCCAGCGCGGGAGGGCGAATGGCTGACAGGGAGGCGTATCTCAGGCCGGAATATGCGGCGTGGTACCCGTCCCTGCCCGCCGGAAAGTGGGTGGGCGCGTATACGGCCCAATATCTGGTGGCCCTACAGCTGAAATATGGCGAGCCGAGATGGCAGGCAGGCTCGCGACTCCTGGACCCCCAGCACTTCCTCTTCCGGGGCGGCGACTCCAAGGCGCCTCATACCTTCGAACGGCGAGGCCTGCCGCAGTCCGGCGCGCAGGCGGCGACGACCGATTAGGCCGGCGTCGGACGCCGGCGGAGTGGGACCGCCGGCTCGGTCTTGGCAGGCGCCAGCAGGGCCCGGACCTCTTCCATCAGCGCGTCCAGTGAGAACGGCTTCCCGAAAACGGACCCCGGGAGCCAGACGCCGCTCTGCCCGTACCCCGAGATGAACAGCATCTTGGGCGACCTGGCCCGATCTCCGATCCGGTCGGCCAGCTCATAGCCATCCATTCTCGGCATCCGGATATCGGTAATCACCAGACTGACGTTGCTGTCGGGGACTCGGAGCAGCTCGAGCGCTTCGACCCCGTTCCCCGCCTCCAGGACCCGATACCCTTCCTGGGTCAGCCGGCGAGCGACGAGGCCGCGGAGATTCGCCTCATCGTCGACGACGAGGACGGTGGGCGGCAGTGGCATGGCGGATTCCTGTTTCGAGAAGCCGCATGATTGGGACGAAGAACAGGCGAGAACGTACCGCAAAAATTGGCAGTGCGATAGGGTGATATCCGGCGCGGGGTTGGGGGGTGCCAGGGGCCGGCCGGAGTGCGGCCGGCCCCTGGACCCTAGTGGCCGACGCCGAGCAGGAACAGGAGTAGAATGATCCCTCCAGGTACGCCCAGCAGCCAGAGCAGAATCAATCCCATGTCTAGGTCCTCTCGACGACGCGGGTGCGGTAGTGGGTGAAGGTCATCGGCTCCCCGGAGGCCATCCAGCCTCCGATGACGGCGCCGACCAATCCGATCAGCAGCGCCACCGCGGTGGCGAGGGAGTTGTTCCGCAGGGCGATGGCGGCGTCGGGATCAGGGGCGGCCGCGGCGCCGAGCGCGGGAATGCCCGAAAGCCCGCCATACCACCCGCCCAGGTGTCCCACCGAGCCCAGCGAGGCGAGCACGAGCAGCATCGGAATCGTCAGGAGCCAGACGATGGCACCGTGGAGCATCGCAGGCTCCGAACGCACCCTGCCGGCGATGCGAGCCGCCGCCCATCCGCCGGCGACATACCCGAAGAACGCGCCGACCACGCTGAAGATGACGCCGATCAGGTGGAGCTTCTTCCAGTCCACGTATTGCGACGCCTCGTTGGCGCCGAGCGCGAAGCCGATCAGGCCGATCAGCAGGCCGACCGCGAGCGCCGTCAGCGCTCCGACCCATGCGGCGCTCCACGCTATCGGCCAGACGACCCATTCCGGGTCCTGCCGCTGCAGCATCCTGCCCTCCCTCGGTGTATTGGCACTCCGATGCTAACACAGAAAGACCGAAGAAACCGCGATGGGAGTCACACGGAGGGTGAGAGCGCCAGCACAGGGCGCCGCGGGTACCGCGGGGCTAGAGCGGGCGGATACTACCGGGGATGTACTCCAGGACACGCCGGTCGATCTCCCGGACCTCACCGCCGAAGAACAGGTACACCCAGCCCGGGAGGGCTCGGCGGGTCGGATACTCAGGGGGCGAGGAAAGCACCGGCGTCCAGTCGCGGGGCAGCCCCGGATGCTTCCAGGTCAGCGCCGGGGAGACACGAGCCCAGCCGATGAGGCAGGCGAGGACTTCAGGGGGGAGGTAGTCCTGAGTGCGCATGCTAGATGATACTCTCTGACGCGACGAACGCTAGATGGAGCAGGGGTGTCAGTCGCACGGTACCCCCCGCCAGTCCCTGAAGACGACGGTCTCCAGCGGTCGAAGCAGCCGTTCCCGGTCCGGAGTATCGGTCCCGAGCTCCAGCACGGCTCGGCCGGCCTGGACCAGCGCGAAGAGTTGGTCGAACGTGATCGGGCTGCGGTCCAGCGAGAGCTCACCGCCGATGCCGTCGAAGGATCCCTCAATAGGCCGAACGGGCAGCTCCAGGAGCAACGCCATGTCGGCCCCGCTATCGAGGAGCCGAGCGGTGAGGACGTGCTGCTGCAGCGGGAAGGAGTCCACCGCTCCTGGGGCGCTGGGGCCCTTTCGGCGACCCAAGTGAGCCGTCCCGGCGCGCCACGGTCCTGGGAAAGCATTACCTGCGCATTGTCCGAGCCGACAGGGTGGGGGTCTCACCTGTCGAGGCCGTGACATCCCGCGTCTCCGATCCGCAGGAATCGGTCAAAAACCCACAGCCGGCGCCAACGAGCGGCAGCTGGAGCACTCGAACCTCATGGGCCGCGCACTTTGATCCTCCCGCCAAGGTCCCCTTGCGCTCGCGGCGCCGCATGCGTATGATGTTCGTCATATGAGCCCCGCCGCCAGGAGATCCAGCGACCTCAGTCGCAAGGAAGCCACCCACGAGCGCATCGTCGAGGTTGCGGCGCGAGCCATCCGGCGCACCGGCTACAGCGGCACTGGCGTTGCCGACATCATGAAGGAGGCCGGTCTGACGCACGGCGGCTTCTATGCCCATTTCGACTCCCGAGAGGGGATGCTCGCCGAGGCGGCCGACCGCGCCGGCGCCGACACCGTGGCCACGATGACGCGGGTGGCTGACGCTGCTCCACCGGATCAGGCCCTGCAGGCCATAATCCGGGCCTACCTCTCCAAGGCGCATGTCGAGGCCGTGGAGACAGGCTGCGCGGTCGCCGCGCTCGGCTCGGAGATGCCGCGCCAGGCGCCCAAGGTGCGGCGCGCGGCGACGCGCCGCATCAAGGAGATGATCGATCTGGTCGGTCGCCAGTCGCCCGACTGGGGGCAGCGCGGCGCGCACGAGCGCGCGCTCGTCACCGTCGCCACCGCGGTGGGTGCGCTCGTCCTGGCCCGCGCCGTGGACGACCCGAAGCTCTCCGACGCGCTGCGCCAGGCGGCGCTGAACCAGCTCACTCCAGCAGGCTGACACCCCATGCACCGAAGCCGGGGCTGCGCTTGCTTGAGAATATGATGCACATCATATGCAGGAAGGACAGATTGACCTCAACGGAAAGCGAGCACGGTATGGCAGACCATCAGGAGCAGCAGACTCGGCCCGTGGCAATCGTGACGGGCGCATCGGGAGGAATCGGCGAAGCGACCGCGCGCGCGCTTCAGGCCGCCGGCTACCGGGTGTTCGGCACCTATCGTCGGCCTCCGGCGATGAGATTGGCCGGGGTCGAGTACCTGGCGTGCGATGTGACCAGCGATGAGGCGGTCCAGACCGCCGTCGGACAGGTCCTGGCAAAGGCAGGTCGGGTCGACCTCCTAGTCAACAATGCAGGGGTGGGACTGATCGCGGGAGCGGAGGAGTCATCGCTGGAGCAGGCGAAGTCCCTCTTCGACGTCAACCTGTTCGGCGTGTTCCGGATGACCAAGGCAGTGCTTCCCACCATGCGCCGGCAGCGATCGGGACGGATCGTCAATATCAGCTCGGTCATGGGCCTGATCCCGGCGCCGTTCATGGCCCTCTACGCCGCCAGCAAGCACGCCTTGGAGGGGTATTCCGAGTCGCTGGACCATGAAATCAGGGCCACCGGGGTCAGAGTGGTGTTGGTCGAGCCGGCCTACACGCGGACTTCCTTCGAGGGCAACGTCTACCAGGCAGACCAGCAACTCGACGTCTATCAGTCGGCACGCGCGAACGCCGAAGGAGTGATGCGGGACGAGATGAAGACGGCCGACACGCCGGAGCTGGTCGCGAATGCGGTCGTGAAGGCTGCCACCGAGGCCAACCCGAACCGACGCTACGCCGCGGGCCGGGTGGCTCGCCAGGTCAGCCTGCTTCGTCGCTTCGTGCCCGCGTCGGCGTTCGACAAGAGCCTGCGGAAGCAGATGCGGTTGCCGGCATAGGTCAGATCGACTGAGGAGAACGGTTGGGGGGAGTCGCCCCGCTTAGCCGAGAAGGCTTTCGGCCGAGCCGAAGCTGTTCACGAATTGCGGCTGAGGAGGCCAGCAATGTTCACCAGAATCCAGAGTCGTGCGCTTGTCGTGCTGAGCGTGGGACTTGTATCCATCGGAAACCCGCTCCACGGTCAGAGTGTGACGCCGGCCGATACGGCAAGTCAGGGCAATAAGGTCGTGCTGTCCTATCACGTGAAGGCGATCAAGCGCGACAGCTCGGGACAGTACGCCATGTCCGGTACAGTGAATGGCGAGCTGCGGGGGAAGGCGACCCTCGTGTTCGGCTTCGACGAGGGGTCGTCCGGGGAAGCCGGCAAGATACCGGTTCATTCGTACTGGGTAGTCACCGCGGTGCCGGCTTCAGAATCGTTCAAAGCGAAATTGAGTGGAACCGTCGAGACGGTCTCGGGTCAGACCCACCTGGTCGGCACGATCACCGAAGGCGCCGACAAGGGGCGTCGGGTCGAGACCAGCAGCCGGCTGCTCAACTTCGGACCCAACCGTTCGCTCAGTGACATCGACGGCAACATGGTGATCGACGGGAAGTAAGGGGCCGCACAGTAACGCCAACCGGGGTGGCAACTGCGAAGAGACTGGGGGCCGACCTGAGAATCGACCAGAGCGTCACATCGATAGTGGAGCGGACCGGGATCGAACCGGCGACCCCCTGCTTGCAAAGCAGGTGCTCTCCCAGCTGAGCTACCGCCCCCGTGTGTTGTGCGGGTTGAACTTATACGCTTGCGGCCTGCGACGCACCTGCAATGGTGCGCGAAAATGGTGCGGATACCTCTTTGCCGGCCTTGGTGACGATCCGGTCTCCCCGCCGCTCGAAGTGCTGATCGAACCGATACTCCACGACCTTGGCCCGGTGGCGCACCTCCCCGAGACGTCCATACACTGACTCCAGCATACGGCCTGACCCGTGCCCGAGCTCCTTCTCGACCGTCCACCGAGCCACCGGCGCACCGCGGTCGAGCGTCTGAAGTCTCGCGGTCGCATAGGTGACGCGAAGCATCCGAGCGCGGACACGACCCTTGGGGAAGCCGGCGAAGAGTGCCACGCGATCGAGGAGATCGCGGAGGTCACCCATCGGCGCCTCCGGCTTCATGTAGGGCGAAGGGAACAGCAGTCGGCCGCCCTCCTGCAGCCGGGTCCAGACGTGGGGCCGAAGGATTTTCTTGAGCTGCGGCCATAGCGGAACCGCACGCTCCGAGCCCGTCGTCTTGAGCCGATCGCGGCCGCGGCCGTCCTTTCCCCGCCAGCGGTTCGGTCGAAAGGTGACGAGCTTCCGATCGAAGCTGAGATCGTCGAGCTCGAGGCCCAGGACTTCGCTCTTCCGCCCACCGGTGAGCAGGAGGGTGGCGAGAACGGGCAACGCGAGTACCATCTCCGGCTCACGACTCGTCCGCGGATATGTTCGTGCCGCCTCGAGCAGCAGCGCCGCGGCCGGCACCTCGAGAAACGGGGTGCTGGTCTTAGGAATCGGCGGCCGTTCCCCGCGCTCGAGCAGTGCCACCGGGTTGTATCCGAGCGGGACATACTTCCGCCGCTGTGCCCGGCGGAAGAGGTTGGAGAACGCGTTGAGATGATGGCGAATCGTCCCATCGCTGAGATGTCCGCCGCCCGGCGTCTCCACTTGACGGAGCCACTGGATCCAGTCGACGACGTCTTGCACCTCGATCGAACCCAGGCGGCGGGGCGCCCCGAAGAACGCAGAGGCGCGCCCCAGGAAGACGCCGGCGCATTTGACCCAGTCGGAGCTGACTGATCCCTCCCGCTCCTTGGCGTCGAGATGCTCTTTGATGACGTCGCAGAGCGCCGGCTTCTTCTTCACCGGGATGATCGTCTCGTTGTCCTTCGCTTCCGCCAGCTCGGCGAGGCGCTTCGCGAACAACGTCTGCGCCAGAACCGAATCCGCGGTCGCCCGACTGTCCCCCGGCTTGCAAAGCGGCTCGCGCTTCCCGCCCTGCGCGGCGTACTCCCTGAAATCTGCCCAGTATCGTGTGACCCCATCACTTCGTGTGCGCGGCCAGAGCCGCGCGTGAGACTGCTTTCTTCGCTTAGCCATCAGGGTCTCCCTCCCGTTGAACAAAGTCGTCTTCCCCGTCACTTCTGGCACCGCTGCCAGAAGTTCTGTTCTCGCACCTTGCCGGTTGCCGATCTCACGGCTCACCACATCGGCGAAGGAAAATGATCCCGAGTTCCTTACCTGAGCTCACCAATCAGTTTGTCGCGAATCCATCGTTGCGCTGAAAGGACCTGCCTGCGAGCGGGCACGTCGAAGTAGGCCTCTCCCTGGATCGCTGGCTCAAGGATGAGCCTGAGCGCGCGCCCAATCAGTCTGGCAAATTCGTCGGATTCCTCGGCCGTTGGATACCACGAGCGCCCCTGGGATCCGAACACCTGTTGACGCCAACGCTCCAAGGAGAGAACCGCGAGCGCGTCATCTGGCAGAGCCTCAAGGTCACGAAGGCCAAGGGCCTCCGGGGTCTGGAAGTCTGGGGACACTCTCCACTCACCGAACGGATCGCCCAGTCCGCGGCGCCGCCGGGTCCAGAAATCGGGAAACCTCGCTTTGCCAGGATCAAACAGGAGCCTGAGAAGCTGGATCACATCCCGAGCTTCCAGCTGGACTCGAGGAGGCAAGGTCGGCAAGTCGGTGAATGGTCCTCGGACACCCGACTCGCCAGGCACCTTGGCAAAGTAGAGGTCAGCCCATTCCCCACCTACGCGTTTCTGCGCGTTTGGCATGCGGTGAACCTCTAGGCCGGGCACATCGGGAAGATCACCCTCACCACCGAGCCAGAGGGTGGGTACCCGGAGAACCTGGGCCAGCTTAGTCCGGCGAGTCCGGCGACACCGCTTCACCTCACCGTTCACGATGCTGTTCAGTGTGCTCTGCCGCTCGCCCACTTCCCGCGCCACGGCGTTCACCGCCTTACCTCGCCAGTCTATCGCGGCGGAGAGGCGGATCCCGTCAATCGGCACCAGCGGGTCGTTACGGTACGTCCCACCCTTACGCTTTATCTGACGGCGCTTTTTGTCGTTAGCCATAACGGGTCTGCCAAAATGGGTTGTGACGTCTTTGCTACAATAATATTGTCGTTATGTAAACGACGCTAGTAGGCAACCAGGAGGGCCTGTATGGGTAGTGCCATCGAGGAGATCACGCTTCCCCAAGCGGCTCACCTCATCGGCCGCGACTACGCCTCGACCCGGGATCTCGCGCTCCGCGGAGTCTTGCAGGCTCGCCAAGTGGCCGGCCGATACTGGGTGGTCGAGCGGCGAAGCGCCGAACAGTTTCGCGACGAGCAGGCCAAAGGCACGGCGGAATGACGACGCCTTGTGTCCCCGCATCACCGGTGGTCACCGGGCGTTGGCGCGCCGGGACCGCTCGCCGGTCCCGATAGATGCCGCGCCCACCGGCCCCGCCCGCCCGGGCCTCTCGCGGCTCGGAGAACCCACCGGCGCCGATCGATGAGATCAGGTTGCGGCTCGAAGGCGTCAAGGCGAGTCCTGCATACCGCGCCCACTGTCCCTGTCATTCCGATCCGGAAAGAAGCCTGCTTCTCTGGGAGGATTTGGAGGGCTGGTGCCATGTGGTGTGTGAGATCGGCTGTTCCGCGGAGGACGTCCTTCGCGCTCTGGACTTGGCCCCTTGGACGGTTGCACCTCCTTTCGGAACCGCAGTGAGCCGTGGCCATGGCTGATGATGGTGCACACCCAGCAGAAGAATCCACCACGCTCCGTCCCTGGCCGGTCTTGGCCGCGCCAGCCTACCACGGCCTCGCCGGCGACCTTGTGCGGGCGATCGAGCCCGCGTCCGAAGCGGATCCGGTGGCCATTCTCGTCCAGTTCGTCGTCGCGTTTGGGAGCGCCATGAACCGTGGCCTTCACTTTCGGGTCGAGGCGGCCGAGCACTGCGCCAATCTCTTCGCCGTCATCGTGGGGCCGACCTCGAAGGGTCGGAAAGGCACGAGCCAGGAGCGCGTGATGGGGTTCATGCGCTTGGTTGACGACACCTGGGCGGCGGAGCGCGTGATGGGAGGCCTCGCGTCCGGCGAGGGGCTGATCTTCGGCGTGCGCGATCCGGTGATCCGAAAGCAACCGATCAGGGAGGGTGGACGCGTCACCGGCTATCAGGACGTCGTCGAGGATCCTGGAGTTACCGACAAGCGGCTGCTGGTGACCGAGACGGAGCTCGCGAAGCTCCTCCGGGTGATGAAGCGGGAATCCTCCACGGTCAGCGCCCAACTGCGGCAGGCATGGGACACCGGACAGCTCCGCATTCTGACCAAGAACTCGCCGCTCAAGGCGACCGGCGCCCACGTGTCCGTCATCGCCCACATCTCGGCCACCGAACTCCGCGCCGAGATCCAGCATACCGAACTCGCCAACGGCTTCCTCAACCGGTTCCTCATCGTCTGCGCCCGCCGGTCGAAGTGCCTCCCCGAAGGCGGCACCATCCCGAGGGATGTGCTCGAGCGGCTGGCCCGGAGCGTCCGCGACGCACTCGACTTCGCGAGGCGCGCTGGCGAGATCCACCGAGACGACCGGGCCCGCGCCCGCTGGGCGGAGATCTATCCCGAACTAAGCAGCGGGCACCCGGGCTTGCTCGGTGCCGTCATCTCCCGCGCGGAGGCACAGGTCACGCGCCTTGCCTGCGTCTATGCCGTCCTGGACCGGAGCGTTCTGGTCAAGATCGAGCATCTCGAGGCCGCCCTGGCGCTCTGGCGCTACTGCGAGGACTCGGCCCGGTTCGTCTTCGGTGAGAGCTTGGGCGATCCGGTCGCCGACAAGATCCTCGAGGGGCTGCGCAAGGCCGCGCCGGCCGAACTCGGCCGGACCCAGATCAGCCGCGACATTCTCGGCGGCAACGAGGCGAAGGAGAAAATCGATCGTGGCCTCCGCGCACTCCATGAGGCCGGATTGGCCGAGGTGCGCCAGGAATCGACCGCGGGACCGGCCAGGCAACTCTGGGGCTGTCGTTCGTCTAATTCGTTCATTCCCACAAATAGAAGCACTCCCAACGGACACAGTGACCACTACGAAGTAGACGAAATAGACGAAATAAGGGAATACGAAATAGACGAAATACCATATCGCGAGGATAGTCCTCCTGAATGGCTAAATCAGGAGGAGCACGAAATAGACGAACTACTCGACATCCTCGGCGGCCAGGGGAAAGAGGACACGGAGTAGTCATCCGGACCTCTCCTCGGGCAACCCCTGTCCTGCCCTGCCTGTCTGGGGTAGGCCTTCCCGTCTTTCGTTGCGAACTCCACAACGAATCCGCACCGAGCAGTCGCACCATTCGCGCGCCCGATTCGGCGAAATCGGTGTGCGCTGTGAGGTTGGCCGCGGTGGGAGCGGTTGCCTGCGACGCAACGGACCGCTCGCATGATCGACCGGGCCGCCCTCCACGCCGCCCTGCACGCGCTCCCTTCGGGCTCGGCGATTTCGCTACCCGTCGCGTCTTTGCTCGAGCTCCTGGAGCCCGCTCAGCCACGCGATCTGGCGAAGAATGGCCCGGAGGTCGACCTCACACCGGATGAGGTCGGCGCGGCGCTCCGCCACTCACCGGTTACGGTACGAGGCTACTGCAGCCCAGGGCTCTTCGAAGGCGCGTACCGAATGCGAGGCAGGCAGTGGCGGATCCCCCGCCAGGCACTCGAGACGTTCCAGGCCGCAGAACGGAAGGCCCATGCGCGGCGGGAGGCTGGAACATGACGGCGCCCGCGATCGACCGGAGTCTCGCGGCGCGGTACTGCGCGGGGGTGACGAGCCAACGGTGAAGGGTGCCGCCAGGTTGTCGGTCTGTCGGGGTCTGGACTCTGCCTCTGGCACGACCCAGCGCGAACGAACGAGGCGACAGCGGCGCGTCGGCGCGGGGCGACGAGCGCCGATAGCCGGCCGCCCTTACCTACTGACGTGCCGGCGCCGCCTGCGCCGGACGACCTCAAGGGGGTTATCGCGTGGCACCGGTGGATTACCGTGGCGCTGGCCTCCGGACAGATCACCCAGGATGTCGCCAAAGGCCTCGCCTACAACCTCCAGGGGCTTCGCACCGCACTGCCGCTGAGAGACCTCTAGACGAAGTACCGGGAGCTCGAGGCAAAGGTGGCGGCGATGGAGAAGGCGGCCGACCGATGACGACTGCGGTGACCCTGCACCGGCTGGAGTCGCTCCCAGACCGGGTCGGTGTGCTCGAGGCGGTGCACGCTCGCCAGGCGGCCAGCGAGGGCCTCAGCCGATTCGTGGGAGATCCGGTCGGCTTCACTCAGGAGGTCCTCCACGTCGACCGGCTCTCACCGACCCAGGTCGAGCACCTGGAACTCGCCGTGTCGGAGCGTCGGGTCGCAGCGTTCGGGGCGAATGGATGCGGGAAGACGTTCGACGATGCGATTCTGGCCCTCTACCTGGTCTATGTCGAGCGGGCCCTTGTGGTCGCGACATTGGCGCGCGAGGGGCAGCTCCGCGACCAGTTCATGCGGGACGTGAAGCTGCTCTTCCAACAGGCGCCGGAGCTTGACGGGGAGTTGCATACCCTGGCGCTCCGGCGACCGGCCCAGGCGCACGCGGGGATCATCTGCGTCGCGGCCGGCGAGACGAGCCGGCTCCGCGGGTTCCATGCGCCGCTGGTGGTGTTCCTGGTCGAGGAGGCGCAGGGCGTCGCGGACTGGGTGTTCGACGTGGCGGAGATGGTCGCGGTGGGCGATTGGACCGGGTGCTGTTGGCGGGGAACTGCGA
>CAVWRM010000001.1:3220000-3727537 GCA_963757525.1 uncultured Gemmatimonadales bacterium | reverse complement strand
CGGATAGGCAGGGCTCACCTTCGTGGTCGTGACCTCGCCGGCTGTGGTCGAGCGTGGATCCCTGCCCGCGGCTACGACCCTGAGGACGATGTCACGGTCGGTGATCATCCCGGCCAGGATCCTGTCGGCATCGACGACCGGAACCGAACCCACGTCCTCCTCCCGCATGATCCGCGCCGCGTCGAGAACTGAATCCGTCACTCCGACGGTGCGCGGATCGGCCGTCATCGCATCACGAACCAGCTTGCTCATCGCCGTCCTCCTTAGTGCTCTGGCTCGGAAGTTTGCCGACGTATCGGTGGTCCCACGGTTTCAGGCGGCCAGGGAGGCGGCTTGTGGCGCGTCGACTTCGGTGAGCAGCTTGTTGAGGTCGGCGCGGGTGAACTTCCACTGGAAGGGCGCCGCGATCTGTTCGTAGCGGCGGCCGAACGCGAGCAGGTGCTGTTCGAGCGTGTCGAGGTCGTCGAAGTCGTTGGGGGTGACGACCTTGCGTTGCACGATGCTGAAATAGATCTCGGCCTGGTTGATCCAGCTGGCGTGGATCGGGGTGTGGACGAGCACGAGGTTGCCCCAGGTGCCTTCGAGGCGATCGATCGAACGCTGTCCGCGGTGGGCGCTGCCGTTGTCGACGATCACGAAGACGCGCTGTGCCTTGCTGTAGGGCGGTTGACTCATGAACTGGTCGACGAGCGCGTCGAAGGGTTCGATCCCGTCCTTGGGTGCGCAGCGGTCGAACAGCTTCGCCCGGCGGGCGTCCCAGGCGGCGAGGTAGCAGAGCGCGCCCTGGCGCTCGTACTCGTGTTCGACGCGCTGGCCGCGGCGGTGAGCGAGGCTGGCGGGGAGGGTGGCGTGCTTGCGCCGCCGCGCCTGGATCGACGGTTTCTCATCCGCGCAGACGACGTAGTCGCCGGGATGCAGACGCTCACCCTGCCAGCGGCCCTCGTAGAGATCGAGGATTGGGCCGGCCTTCTCGGCGAAGCGGGGGTCGCGCGGGAAGATCCAGGAACGATGCTGCCAGGGCTTGATCGCATCCTCGGAGAGCCAGCGCCAGACGGTCACGCCGCTGATCTGCTCGACGATCCCGCGCGTGACCGCTTCCCGGGCAAGCTCGGCGGACGACCAGCGGGACAGCGGCACACCCTGCTCGGCGGGCAGCGCACACGCCAGCGCGACGACCTCAGCGCGAACCTGAGGGGGGAAAGATCGGCGGTCGGCCGCGCCGCGGGCGATCCTCCAGGCCGCCAAGACGCTGCTCGAAGAAGCGCTTCCGCCACAGCGAGACGACATCACGGCCGCAGTCAAGCCGGGCGGCAATCTCGTCGTTGCGCAGCCCCTCGGCCGCGAGCAACACCATCCGCGCCCGCGTCACCTGCCAATACGGCAACGTATACGAGCGCGCCATCGACTCTATCACCGCCCGCTCCTCGTCGCTGAGATCGATCCGATACGGACTCCGTCTGGGCATCAACACTCCCACACCGGGACGACACGATGCCACAGAGCGTACGCTCACTACCGGACGACGAATACGAAGCCATACTTACGAGAGCAAGCACTTAGCGATTGCACCCCAGTACTCGTTGGATACCCGTTCTCAGCCGCGTGTAACCCAACGAACCAGGTCGTCGGCGTCTTGACTTACTCGCCGGCTGACCTGCGGGCCGTAGGGTCGATCCATTAGACGATTACGACGTCACCTTTTTAAGGTCTGACCGGCCGCCGGACATCTTCATCTCGCCTATTTCCGGCGTCTCAGGGGCAGAATCTTCCCCCGCTCGCTCTCGAGCGGAGCGGCCCGTTTCGTGCGGACCGTCCCAGCTGCATCCCAGCGACGTGCGACTTCGCGATTCTGAGTTGAACCCTTCTGCAGCTCTTTGATGAGCAGCCTCCGAATCTCAGCCTCGTCTACGTGCCCCAGTCTCGGGTGGATCAATAAGGTCAGACGTGTGGTCCCGGATTCGTCTTCCTCTTCGAGTAGTTGATAGTCGCCAATGATTCCGCCGAATTCGGACGGCAGAACGGCTTCGATGAACTCGAACAGCGGACGATAGTTATAGTTGAGCCCCTCGCTCGTGAACTTCTCGTGGCTCGCGACGTGGTGCACGTGTAACGTCAAGCCAGCTTCGCCGAGCCGGCAGCCACACTGCCTTCGAGTCATTGTCGCATAATCCCCGCTTTCCAGGTTGAGGCGTATAGCTGTGGGCATCGAATACAACGTCGTGTACAGCAACGGCCGGATTTCTTGCCCTGCAACGTAGGTAGCGCGCGGTTGCTCGATGACCGCAAGCGTGTGCTCAGAGACGTGCATCTCGTCCGGGTGTTCACGGTCGGCGCACCCGAAACCGACGTGTACCGTCCCGGGATCGAAGCCGTACAGCACCGTGAAAGCAGCCCGGGAAGCCTGGATGATTTCCTGCTTCGCCTCAGTCATCGGCTCGCCACTTGCGAGAAAGACCAGTCCGTCGAGCGGAGTGCTCGAATCAAGTGCCGTCCGGGCGATCCGAGCCGCTCCACTTGCCACGGTACGTATCGCAGTCCGCTGGCCCGCTCGGGCCGCCGAGGCAACCCATTTCACGATGGGAGAGAGGTCGTCAGACTCCACGATCATGGGCTTCGCAAAGCCCGGCCCGAGTAGCCGTCCTGTCACGCTCAACTCGTACGCAAGCACCTCATCTCGCACATGGCTCAGGCGCGAGCCGAGGGGCCGCCGAGCGAACCACCTTTCCACCGGCACACCGAATTTGGCAAGGATCATCATGTCGGACATGCCCCCGGTTCCCGGGCGAAGCGCGTCCAAAATGGCATGTCGATGCTCGAGAAGATTGTGCGCATCGAAAAAGATGCCGCCAGCCAGTGCCTCCTTCTCCAACCACGGCAATGAGATAAAGGACGAAACCACCCTCGCGGTCGTTCCGCTCGTACTGGACGGCACGCCGGAGAACACGGGGGAGGCGCGTGGCCGAAAGTCCTCTGGAGCAACGCGGAACGAACCGCCCGAGCGGACGGTATCGCTCAAGCCTCGAAACTCGGAATCCGTGAAATAGACACCCTTCGCCGCAAGATCCCGCAACGTTGCCTCGAGACCGTCTTGCAGAACACCGGCGCGAAGGTCGCCATACTCGCAGCCCGCGAAGTTCAAGAGCCGAAGGTACTGCTCGTGCTGGCCGCCCTCGCGGAATTTACGCAAATAGGCGAACGGGCCGTCCGGCGCGGGCACGCTGAAATCGTCCTCCTTGATCCGCCCGCGCATCTCGGCAACCAGCTTTTTCTGCAAGGGCTCGGTATGGCCGAGCAGGCTTTCGGTATAGTCGTTTTCCGCTTCAAGATGTCGGCGGATATCGGCGTTCAACACGGCGGGGTCGCGCAGCACCTCCTGCCAGTTCTCGTCCTTCAACCAGGCATAGTCATCGGTCACGGTCATGCCGTGGGTGGTGAACGCATGCGGCCGGCGCGGTGCCACCGGCGGTGATATCCTTGGGATGATCGGGTCTGTCACTTATTCCTCATTCAGTGCTGCAGAACTGGCCGCGGTCCTCTGCCATATCGGGTCGATCTGGCGGATTGCCAGATGTGCTTCCCGAAGCATGAGCCGGTGGACCGCAATGCTCTAATCGCGCAGCCGCGCGCCGGCATTGCCGCCGAATACCGGAATCCGGTTGACGTGCTGGCGGATGGCGACAACGGCGGCTTGGCCCGATGTCAGTTGCGCGCCCAGCACCTCAAGGGTCTCGCCTGCAAATGCGATGTGATTTCGGTCGCGGGCGGTAGCCCTGATGACGTTGCTGGCGCCGACGAAGCGGGCGACGAATTCCGATTGCGGGCTTTCATGGATCTCCTGCGGCGTACCGAGCTGATCGATCCTGCCGGCATTCATCACCGCGATCAGGTCGGCGGTGGTCATGGCCTCGGCCTGATCCTGGGTGACGTAGACAGGCGCTTCCGAAGTTCTGATCATATCGGCATCCTCCCCCGGTGCTGATCGCGGCGGCGGCGCCGTTTTCTCCCCTCCCCCCGCGAAGCGGTGGGGAGGGAGCCTGCCCCGGACTTGATCCGGGGTCGGGGGTGGGGGGTCTATCGGCAGGAGCCGCAGCTTCGGTGAACGCCGCGCCACCCCCCAACCCCCGACCCCTCCCCGCCACGCGCGTTGCGCGTGGAGGGAGGGGAGGATGAGGACCGAGAGCCTGGAAACAATTGGTTTCACGGCATCGCTCATGTAGACCGTGGTGTAGCGGTATTCGTCGTGCAGCCTTCGAATTTCAAACCGCATTTCCTCGCGCAGATTGGCATCGAGGTTGGACTGCAGCCGCGCCGTTGTCGGCTGCTTGGCGGGGAGTAAGCACTAACAGCGGCGCGGCGGGAAGGCTTGGGAAGACTGCAGCCGCGCCGTTGTCGGCTGCTTGGCGGGGAGTAAGCACTAACAGCGGCGCGGCGGGAAGGCTTGGGGCCTTTCTCAGGCCCCGACACTCTCCCCCAGCCACGCGATCGCGGCTTCGACGCCGCCCTTGCCGTGGGGAATGCCCAGCGCCTTCAGGCCGACTTCGATCACACCGAGCGTGCCCAGGATCATCGGCGCGTTGACGTGGCCCATATGGGCGATCCGGAAGGCCCTGGCCCTGCAGTTCGCCGATCCCGACGCCGAGCACCACGCCGCATTTCTGCTTGGCATAATCACGCAGCGGGCCCGGCTCGAAGCCGCCGCCCATCGCCACGGTCGTGACCGTGTTGGAGCGCTCGGCGGCTTCGGTGATGTTGAAACCGAGCACCTGGCCTTCGGCCCAGACCGCGACCGCGCGGCGCACCGCTTCGGCCAGGAGGCGATGGCGCAGGAAGGCGCCTTCGAGCGTCTCGGCGAACAGCATGTCGATCGACTGGCGCAGCGCGAACAACAGGTGCACGGGCGCGGTGCCGGCATATTTCCGGTAGTGCTCGATGCCTTCGCGTTCGGTCCAGTCCCAATAGGGCGTCCGCAGGCCCGCCCGCTTGTGCACTTCGCGGGCACGGTCGTTGGCGGCGACGAAGCCTAGGCCCGGAGGTGCCATCAGGCCCTTCTGCGAGCCGCGACATGGCGACGTCGATCCCCCAGGCGTCCATCTCGAAGGGCATGCAGCCGAGCGAGGCCACCGCGTCGACCATGAACAGCGCCGGATGGCCGCTGGCCTTGATCGCCTTGCCGATGGCTTCGATGTCGTTATAGGCGCCTGATGCCGTATCGACCTGCACCGCCAGGATCGCCTTGATGGAGTGATCCTTGTCCTGCCGCAGGCGGGCCTCGACCGCGTCAGGCTGGATGGCGCGGCGCCAGTTGCCCCGGAGCACCTCGACCTCGGCGCCCATGCGCGGCGGCGGCATCGCCCCAGTTGATCGCGAACCGGCCGCTTTCCAGCACCAGGACCTTGTCGCCGCGCGACAGCACGTTGGAGAGCACGGCCTCCCAGGCGCCATGGCCATTGGCGATGTAGATGTAGGAGCGGCCCTTGGTCGCGAACAATCTCGCGAGGTCGCGCAGCAGGCTGTCGGTCAGTTCGACCATCTCTTCGGAATAGATGTCGAGCGCCGGGCGATGCATCGCGCGCAGCACTTCGTCGGGCATGGTGGTGGGCCCGGGAATGGCCAGAAATTCCCGGCCCGCACGAACTGTCATTGTTGCTATTCCTTATGGGTCGAACAGGCAGGCGTGGCCCGATGTGGAAGCGAAGCGCATCAGGTTGCCTGAAAGGCGAAGCAGGCTTTTACGCGGGAGGGGTCAAGAAGAAAAGCGGCTATCTCCGGGTCTCGCGGCAGCCTGCGGCTTCGGCCTCGTCGACCGAACAGAACCAGCGCGTGCCCTTGGCGATGTTCATCTTGATCTGCGCATACCAGCGGCTGCTGGGCTTGTGGTAGATGCACTCGCCGGATCGGTTGACGTTGCCCTTGATGGTGCAGTCGGGTGAGGGCGCGACCGATCCCGAAGCCGACGCCAGCAGGATCGCATGGGCATTTGGCGGAGGTTTGGCGGCCCCGAGAACAGCGGTTTTCTTGTTGCGGACGCGCCAGTCCCATGGCGCGATGAAGGCGCCCTGCCACATCCCGGCCTTGGTCTCGCGCGCGGCCTTTTCACTGGCGTCGTAGTCATGGGAACGCCGCGCATAGGACAGCGCCCAGCCGCTCTTCACCAGCCATTTCTGGATATCCTCGCCGCCGACCTCGCAGCGCGCGATCTGCCGGCCGCGACGGTCGGTCCGGCGCACATGGCAGGTCCAGGTCTTGTTGCCGGCGTGCTTGATGAGCTGGTCGCGCGCGGCGACCCCGCAGGTCCAGCGCTCGCCTTTGTTGCTGAGGCAGAGCTGATCCACCGACGGCGCGTCGATCCCGCCCAGACGAATCCGGCTGCTGCCGATCTGGACCAGATCACCCTCGCGTATCCTGGGTATCCCGGTGATATCGGCAGCGTCGGCGATCGCCGGCAGCAACAGCAATGGAAACGCAACCAGGCATCTCAGGAACATGCGAAGCGGCCGCCTTCTATGTGGGGTAGTATTGCTGTGGCGGCGGATTGTGGTGCGGATTTGACCGCGCTACCAGCGCCCGGCGCCGTGCCCGCTTTCAACTTAACGCGAGAAATGGCCTACCCGATGGACGTCCCCCGCGTCATGGCGCGCCGGGCCAGCGCCAGGCCCATCAGCACGAACGCGGAAGTCACCTCGGGGCCGCCGACCAGGATGCGCGTCGGAGTCTTCATCTTGTTCCATTCATAGGCCTTGAAGGGGCCGCGTCGGCCGCCTTCGCCGAGATGGCTGACGATGCAGGTGAGAGCCGGGGTGAACGTCGAAGGTTCGGCGCCGAGATGACCGAGCGCGATCAGCGCCAGCGCCGCGTCGAACACGTTCATCTCGCCGGCGATCAATACGTCCTGCACATAGGCCAGCACGCGGCCGCGGATGAAATCGAAGGCGCCGTCAGGGTCGATCGCCTGCTGTGCGGCCGGCGGCAGCGCCATGAACGCGGCATAGCAGCGGCCGAAATAGGCGCAATACAGTTCCGGCAGATAATAGATATGCGCGCGCGGATCGGTGAACGCGCCGCTGGCGGCGAGCTTCTCTGGAAACCGATGATGCGATGAAGCGTGTTCAGCCGCGGCGGGCTTTCGGCGATTTTCCAGCGGCCGAAATTGCGGAAACTGACTTCGAGGACGTCGAGATTGAGGGTTGGATCGAGATCGTTGCCGAACGGGCGTTCGCCACCGATGTTGTCGATCCAGGTGACGATGCCGCCCTCGTAATCGATATTGTCGTTGAGCGGCACCGTCACCAGCGGCTCGTTGATGCCGCTTCGGACCTGGTAGCCGGCATAGAAGTCGAGCAGCGGCTGGGCCAGGATCGGGTCGGCCGAGCCGGCCTGGGTCGCCGCCGAGAAACTGCAGGCCGTGGTGTCGCAATCCGGCACATAGATGCCGAAGCCGAGGTCCTGCTTGATCTGGGAGAAGAAGCGGCTGAAGCGCGGATGCGGCAGCGGCGCCAGCGCGGTGACGACGCTGACGGGCGAGCCGTCCTTGGCGCGCACCTCTTCGCGGCTGGTACTGAGGCAGAAATCCACCATCTCGGCGATGGCGCTGCGCGGATGCTGCGGCCTGATCCGGCGACGCCAGGCCGGTTTCGACGAAGCTCAGCAGCGCCTCGGTGAAGAACGCGTCGTAATAGGCCGAGCGATGGCGGATCTGCACCGGCGCCCACATCGGCTCGGCGATGCCGGTCCAGGGCGGGTCGATCAGCGCGCGGGCGGGCGAGCGTGCGATGAAGATCCGCGCCAGATTGAACAGCAGCGTCGAGTTCTTGTAGCCGCGCGAATTCAGGCCGGTCAGCGCCATCAGCAATTCGCGGCCGCGCAGATCGGCGTCGCCGATCAGGTTGAAGGCGGCATAGGTCGGGATGAAACCGTTGCGGGCGAAGGCGCGCAACAGATGCGCGCCGCAGAGGCGAATGACCTGTTCGATCTCGCCAAGGCCGGGCGCGCGACCGGGCGCCGGCACCGGCTTGGGCTGGGGATGCCCCAGATCAATCGTATCCAACAGCGCCGCCACCGGCGCGCCGACCGCGGCCCAGTCGGGCGAGAGATCGTCGCGCGCGCGGATCAGCGCCTCGCGCAACGCCTGCAGGCGCGCTGCGTCGTTCAATTCAGCGAGCCCGGTCCGGCGCAGCAGCGGGCGCAAGGCCGGATTTGAAAGCGCGGTCCGGTAGAACTTGCCGAGATGCGGATCGCCGCCAGGTTGCTTCAAGAGCACGGGATCGCAGACGTCATAAAGCGACGGGCCGTCCTTGCGGGCCGTCAGCGCGCGGTAGGCACTACCGGCAACATACTGAAAACTCATAAAGTTTCTTTCAGCACGACGTTGTCGCGCACCCCTCGGGCCGCGCTGAAACCGGCGCAGCCATCCCCTCCCGGAACCCTCAAATCACTGAAAAACTACACGAGAGGTCAGGAAATACAAATGTGATGTAGATCACGGCAGTGACGCTGGTCCGGACGCTAATTTCGGCCCGGCGTTGCGGCTCGGCCACGCATCTAAGCATTTCTAAATATTGCGTAAAATTAACCAGCCCGGCTGCAGCGGGGCTGCAATCGCCAAATGAGGTTGCCGGGGAGGTCCGGTCGGGTTAAGGGTTCGCTTGCTGCAGTGCCGCAAATTGCACTTAATTGGATGGCACAGCGTCCGGCTCTACCTAAAGTCCGGCACCACCTAGAACTGAATGGCCGCTGGCGCGACTAACTTGCGCGCCCCTGACCACGACCAGGAACGAACCGAGATGAAACTAGCCCAGGTCCGCATCTCCCGCCGCACGATCACCATCGCCGCCGCGCTGTGCGGTGTGGTGTCGTTGGCGATCGGTGCCCATGCCGCGCTGAACAAGCGCGCGCTGGATGCGGCCAAGGCCGTGGCTGCCGAGCGCAGCCTTGATGCCATGCACAAGAGTTCGCGGATCGCCCTGGTGATCGGCAATGGTCACTATCCCGATGCCAGCACGCCGCTGGCCCAGCCGATCAACGACGCGCGCGCGCTGACTGCGGCGCTGCGGCAGAATGGCTTCGACGTCGATGTCGTGGAAGACGCCAGCAAGGACGACATGCGCCGCGCCGTCGCGCGCCTGAAATCCAGGATCAGGGCCGATTCCGTGGTCATGCTGTTCTTCGGCGGCTATGGCATTCAGGTCGGCCGCGAGAGCTACATGATCCCGGTCGATGCCGCGATCTGGAAAGAGGCCGACGTGCGCCACGACGGGGTCAGCATTGAATCGGTGCTCGATGTCATGAAGGAGCAGGGCGCCCGCGCCAAGCTCGTCGTGCTCGACGCCTCCAGGCGCAACCCCTATGAGCGCCGCTTCCGCGCCTACTCGCATGGTCTGGCGCCGATCAATGCGCCCGACAACGCGCTGATCCTGACCTCGGATACGCCGGGCAAGGTGGCGGAGGATTCCAAGGGCCCGACCAGCGTGCTGGTGTCCGAACTGCTCACCAACCTGCATACGCGCAGCGTCGATGCCGAGAGCATCTTCAACAGGACCCGGGTCGCGATCTCGCGCGCCTCCGACGGCCAGCAGGTGCCCTCGGTATCGTCCTCGCTGACCGACGACGTCCGCCTCGGCCGCGGCGAAAGCGCCGGCAGCTGAAGCACCGCTCCATCGCCCCCTCTCGCGCTTGCGGGGAGGGGAGCGCAGCGTTCCCCGCGAAGACCTCCGCTCCATCGCTCCCGCCCCCGCTTGCGGGGGAGAGGCGGGACATCGGCGCCAGCTGCGCTTAAGTTCTTTCGTGCCCCGGACGCAGCGCAGCGCGCCGCCCTTGCGGCGTGGTGCGCTGCAGAGCCGGGGCCCAAGCTGCAGAGACTGGGTCCCGGCTCTGCGGCGCAGCGTGAAGAACGCTGCACCGCGTCCGGGACACGAGCCCTTAACCTGGCGCCCAGGAGGGGTCGGGCGGTGGCACCGCCAATGCCGCACCCCCACCCCCGACCCCTCCCCGCAGGGGGAGGGGAGAAGCCGTGCTCCGCTCTATCGCCCCCCTCCCCCCTTGCGGAGAAGGGTCGGGGAATGGGCGAACTGGTAGGTCCTTTCGGTGCCCCGGACGCAGCGCAGCGCGCCGCCCTTGCGGCGTGGTGCGCCGCAGAGCCGGGGCCCAAGCTGCAGAGAGTGGGTCCCGGCTCTGCGGCGCAGCGTGAAGAACGCTGCACCGCGTCCGGGACACGCGTTCTTAACCCGGCGCCCATGAGGGGTCGGGGAGGGTGGTGCCACGGGCGACGATCTTTCGATCTTGGGCTGACCCTGGGCGAAAATCTCGCGATCTGCGATAGCCGCTGCACGCGCATCGTCGGCACCGCCGATGCCGCGCCCCATCCCCAACCCCGGATCAAGTCCGGGGCAGGCCCCCTCCCCGCCTTGCGCAGCTTTGCTGCGCTTGGGGGAGGGGAGAAGGCCCGCGCCCGCTGTCCGCTACTTCGCCCCCGCCATCACCGGCCGCACCGGATCGCCTTCGCGCAACAGCGCGCCGGCGCGCGCCACCACGACGTCGCCTTCGCTCAATCCCTTGCGGATTTCGACCTGGCCGCCGGACATCAATCCGACCACGACCTGCTTGGTTTCGACCCGCTGCCGCTTCACCACCTGGACCACGGTGCCGGCGGTGCCATAGAGCACCGCGGCGAGCGGCACCGCGACGTTGTCGCAGCTCTTGCCGGTGGTGATCAGCGCCCGCCCCGACGAGTTGACGAGCAAACGCCGGTTGCTGGTCACCGCGATAATGACCTGGCCAAGCTGGCTGTTGGGCTCGACCGTCGGCGCTATCCGGCGCACCTTGCCCTCGACCTCGCCGGCGCCGATGACCTTGATCTGCGCCGGCTGATTGACGGCAAGTTTGGCAAGATCCCCGGTCGGCACCAGCCCGACCAGATCGAATTCACCGCGCGCGATGATCGAGAACAGCGCCTCGCCCTTGCCCGAGGCCAACGCGCCGATCACAGCCGTTGAATTCAGGATCACCCCGGCCACCGGCGCCTGCACGGTGACCACGCCGCCTTCGGGCAGCGCGAGGCGGGCCAGCGTCTGACCGGCCGTCACGTTGTCCCCGGGCTCGGCCAGGATTTCCGTCACCTTCAGTCCCGGCCGTACCGGCCGCACCGCGGTTTCCTCGCGCGCGATGACAATGCCCTTGACCTCGACAATATCCGAGAAGCAGGATTTTGCCGCCTTCAGCACCGTAACGGTGGCGCCCTTCGGCGCGTCGGCATCGTCGGCGGCAAGGGCAGGCGAGGCGAGCAGGAGGAACCCGGCGAGCAGAGGGGCCAGCAGGTTGCGGGAAAGGGCGAACGCGCTGCAATGAGCCATCGGCAATCCACTTTGGTTTTCAAAATCCATCGATATCAGAAGGCGGGCGAAGGGGCCAAGCGGCAAACGGGCGGCCTGGAATTGAGACCGGGGCCCGGCGATGCCGACGGGCTCAGGCCGCTTCCGTCAGCGGTTTGGCGCGTTCGATCCGTTTGCGCTCCCGCGACCAATTCATCGCCTTCCAAAGATCGCTGCGCCGCTGCACGTTGAGCCGGAAATCTGCGCTGCTGCCGAACACCCGGGCGAGGATCAGCGCGGTCGCCGCGGTCACGGCACGGCGATCGTTGCACAGCTCATTGACGTGCTTGCGTTGCACGCCCATGGCCTTCGCCAGCGCGCCCTGGGTCATGCGGTCGGCTGCATGAATTCCTCGACCAGGATTTCGCCCGTGGCGCGCCGGCTTGCGTTTTGTCATCAACATGGTTGGCCTCAAGTTTACTGCGCTCGCCCAACTCAGCGTTTGCAAATTGGAACATATCAAGGACCTCATCCTGAGGAGCATCGCGCAAGCGATGCATCTCGAAGGATGACCCCCAAACGATGGCCATGCAAGCTGCTATCGTTCGAGACGCAAGCCTTCGCCCTGCGGGCAAAGGCTTGCTCCTCAGGATGAGGAGCGAGAGCATGAAAATGATAAGTTCATGGGATCGTATGTCCAGCTACATTTGCCCCGGCGCGTGATTTCGCCCGCGGGTTGTCCTGTGCTATGTCTCGCGAGCCGTCCGATTCAGATCGAAAAGGTGCACGAGGCATGCCCCTGACCCGGAGTTTCCGCGAAACCGTCCAGGCGCGGGCGTGCCGCGACGTAAAATTCCGCGGAGCGCTGCTTGGCGAGGCCGCGCAGCTCTTGATCGACGGCAATCTGGAGGAGGGCCGCGCGGCCCTGCGCTCCTGCATCAACGCCACGATCGGCTTCGAAAAACTCAGCGCCACGCTCGGCCACTCTCCCAAAATCCTGATGCGGGTGTTCGGCCCCTCGGGCCATCCGACGGCCGAGAAGCTGCTCGGAGTGATCGGGGTCCTGCAAACGGAGATCGGCGTGCATCTGGAGGTGCGTGCCGTCAGTCCTCGTGCTGTTTGAGTTCGATTGGGACCCGGCCAAGGCCGTGAGCAACCGACATAAGCACGGCGTCACGTTTGAGAGCGCCATGGGCGTTTTCAACGATCCCCTGGCGCTCTCGCTGCTGGACAATGAGTCTGGCGCAGGGGAGGAGCGATGGGTTACCATGGGACGAGACGCCGCGAACCAGCTGCTGGTGGTCGTGCATAGCTATGTCGAACTTTCGGCCGAGCGGGTGGCGATACGCATCATTTCGGCCCGTCGGCCGACCCGTCGCGAAGTGCGATCCTACGAGGATGGTTGATCCGATGAAGGACGAATATGATTTTTCGGTCGCCGAGCGCGGCAGGTTCTTTCGCCAAGGCGCGCGCCTGGTGCCGCCGGTGCATCTGGAACCCGATGTGCTCGACCATCTCTCGCAGTTGGCCACGGCGCAGGGTGTTACACTCGATGCGCTGGTCAACCGGCTGCTGAAGCGAGAGATCGATCTGATCAACGCGGCCAAATAATCCTGCCGACGGCGCAGGTCTCGGGAGGCTGCCCAATCTATGCCCGTGGGGGTTGCGTCCAGCCTGGTCGATGGGACGATATCGCCTGTAAATGAGGCGCGAATCCAGCGCTGGATAGGGGAACTGAGCCCGGGGCCGATGTCGAACTTCCTCCCAGTGAGCTGGCGGATCAAGCCGCTTCAGCGCGCGTGATTTGTCCGGACCGGGACTTCTTTCTGTCTATCCCGCCTGCGATCGCGGTTGATGGCAGGAAACGCCTTTCTGGCTGCTTGAAATTTCAGGGGGCGAGCGCGATGCGCGCCTCCCTCACTTCGGCTGCTTCCGGCGCCGCTGCGGCGCTGACGCGGCGATCTCCTCTGCTTCCACCTCCGCCGGTTCGGCTTCTTCGCGCCAGCGCAAGATCTCCATCGCCAGCACCGGATGATTGAAGCCCTTGAGCTGCAGGTCATCGACCGGGGCGGCATCGACGAAATCTTCCACCATGCCGTAGACGCGGCGGCTGACCACGATCTGGCCGGCCTTGGCTTCGTCGCACAGCCTGGAAGCCAGGTTGGTGACGCTGCCGATCGCGGCATATTCGAGCCGCTGCTCGAAGCCGATCTGGCCCAATGTCGCATAGCCGAGCGCGATGCCCAGACCAAAGCCGAGGCTGTGGCCGCGGTTGCGCCAGCGCTCGGTCAGCGCGCCGATGGTGTCGCGCATCTCCACCGCCATCTGCACCGCGCGTTTGGTGTGATCCTCAAACTCGATCGGCGCGTTGAACAGGATCATCACGCCGTCGCCGGCATAGCGGTCGAGCGTGCCCTCATAGCGGAAGATCAGTTCGCCGAGCGCTGCGTGATATTCGCGCAGCACGTTCATGGCCTCTTCCGGCTCGGTGCTCTCGGTGAAGGCGGTAAAGCCGCGCAGGTCGCAGAACACCACCGTGACCTCGCGGCGGTGGCTGTCCAAGAGCGCATCATGGCCGTCGGAAGAGGCGATCAGCTGCGCCACCTGCGGCGCCAGGAAACGCTCCAGCCTGCGGATGCGCTCGATTTCGGCAAGCTGCTTTTCCACCCGCTCTTCCAGCGACCGGTTCCAGTCCTTGAGCTGGTCGGTCTGCGCCTGCAGTTGCGCGGCCTGCTGCTGCACGGTCTCGTGCGCGGAGGCCAGTTCGCGGCCCTTCTGATCGACCTCGGTGAACAGCCGCGCATTGCGCATCGCCAGCACCGCCTGGTGCGCGAAGGTGCGCATCAAGCCGATCAGGTTGGCGGAAAATTCGCCGGCATTCTTGCGCAGCACCAGCAGCGAGCCGAGCACGCCGGTCTGGTCGACCAGCGGCACCACCAGCACCGAATGAAAACCGGCCGCGACCGCGACGTCGCGCAACGGATGCTCGCCCGCCTTGGCAAGATCGGCCACCGCGATCGGCTCGCCGCGGCCGGCGGCCTCGCCGAGCACGCTTTGGTTCTCGCGGATCGCCTGATGCGGGCCTTCGGCCGCCTTGTCGATGCCGATCGCCTCGGTCAGGTTGAACTGATGCTCTGCGGCATCGTAGCTATAGATCAGCACCGCGTCGGCTTGGGTGATCTCCAGCGCGCGGGCGGCGACCGTGGGCAGCACGGCATTGAGATCGAGCGAGGAGGCGACCGCGCGGCCGACCTCCTCCAGCACCTTCAGTTCATTGATCGAGCGCGCCAGGTCGCGGGTGCGCTCCTCGACCTTGGATTCGAGGCCGGCATAGGTTTCCCGCAGCTGGTCCGCCATGCTGTTGAACTGGTCGGCCAGCTCTTCCAGCTCGTCATTGGTGTGCACCTCGATGTGATGGCTGAAATCGCCGGCGCCGATCTGCCGCGCGCCGGCATGCAGCGCGTTGACCGGGATCAGCATGCGGCGCGCCAGCACGATGCCGGCCAGGATCGCCACCGCAAGCCCCAATCCGATCAACAGGGCGATCCGCACCAGCTGATCGCGGACCGGCGCCAGCGCCAGCGCCTTCGGCTGTTCGAACAGCACGAACCAGCCGAGCTTCGGTACCGTGTTCGACGCGGTCAAGACCGCCTCGCCGTCGAGGTTCTTGCCCGACGCCCGGGCTTCGCCGCCGGGTTTTATCAGATGCCGCGACCTGCGGCAGGCCGGAGAGATCCTTTGCGACCTCGGGACCTCTGGCCGAACTCGCCAGCACCTGGCCGCGCGAATCCACCACATAGGCGACGGTGGCCTTGCCGATCTGGGCATCGGCGACCAGGTCCGACAGGAAGCCGAGGTCGATTTCGGCAACGGTGACGCCGGCACTGAACCCGGCCTGCGATACCGCGATCGACATGTACGGGTGGGCATCCCGGAAAAAGGCCGGCGCGTAGTTGACGCCCCTGGCGACGGTCTCGGCAAAGATCTCGCGGGAAAAATCCGCGCCGCTGTTGACCACGCTCTTGGTGCGCGACATTCGCAGCAGCTCGCGGCCGTTGCCGCCCAGCAGCGAGAGCTGGTTGACGGCCGGCACCTGGTTCAACAGCTGGCCGAAATCGGCGCGGTGTTTCTCCAGCGTGTCGGCGCTGGCGCGCGTCACCCAGCTGATCTGCCGCTCCAGCTCGGAAACCGACTGGCCGACGCGCCGCGCGGTCGCCTCGGCCTTCTCCGCCATCGCGTCCGTCAGCGTGGCCTTGGTGGCGGTGTAGCTGATCCAGGTTTCGGTCGCGCCGTTCACGGCGAGCACGAAAACCACCAGACCGACCAGCGAGAGCACGTATTTGGCGAACAGGCCAGCGCGCAAAAACCGGATTTTGTCCTTGACGGCGATCATCCACACCTCGTGAGCACCCTGCTTAGCACAAATCGGCGGGCCTGACCGGGCTGTCAGCGGCCGTGGTTAGCCCCGCACGTGCCAGCTTCGCTCGGGGGCGGCCGCGCTGGCCTTTCTCCCGTCCCTTGCGCAGGTGCCAGCGGTGAGGGCTCTGCTCCCCCTCCCCCCGGCGCAGCAAAGCTGCGCAGGGCGGGGAGGGGTCGGGGGTGGGGGGGCGGCATCGGAGGTGGCAGATGAAGCGCGTGTAGCCGCAATCACAGATCGCGAGAGGGTCGCCCGGGCTGACCCCCACGCGGACCCTCACAGGCGCCAGGTCAAGTTCGTTCGTGCCCCGGACGCAGCGCAGCGCGCCGCCCTTGCGGCGTGGTGCGCTGCAGAGCCGGGGCCCATGTTGCAGAGTGGGTCCCGGCTCTGCGGTGCAGCGTGAAGAACGCTGCACCGCGTCCGGGACACCAGCTCTTGACCTAGCGCCTATGACCCGACCCTGCCCTGCAAGGGGGGGGCGTGATGGAGCAGAGGCCTTCGCGGCGCACGCTCTTCTCCCCTCCCCCAGCGCAGCAAAGCTGCGCAATGCGGGGAGGGAGCCTGCCCCGGACTTGATCCGGGGTCGGGGGTGGGGGGCGGCATCGGCAGTGCAGATGAAGCGCGTGCAGCCGCAATCACAGATCGGGAGATGGTCGCCCGCGGCCACCCCCCACCCCGACCCTCATCGGCGCCAGGTCAAATTCGTTCGTGCCCCGGACGCAGCGCAGCGCGCCGCCCTTGCGGCGTGGTGCGCTGCAGAGCCGGGGCCCATGTTGCAGAGTGGGTCCCGGCTCTGCGGTGCAGCGTGAAGAACGCTGCACCGCGTCCGGGACACCAGCGCTTGACCTGGCGCCTATGACCCGACCCTGCCCTGCAAGGGGGGGCGTGATGGAGCAGAGGCCTTCGCAGGGCACGTTCTTCTCCCCTCCCCCAGCGCAGCAAAGCTGCGCAAGGCGGGGAGGGAGCCTGCCCCGGACTTGATCCGGGGTCGGGGGTGGGGGGCGCGGCATCGGAGGTGCAGATGAGGCGCGTGCAGCCGCAATCACAGATCGGGAGATGGTCGCCCGCGGCCACCCCCCACCCCGACCCTCATAGGCGCCAGGTCAAGGCTCGTGCCCCGGACGCAGCGCAGCGCGCCGCCCTTGCGGCGTGGTGCGCTGCAGAGCCGGGGCCCATGTTGCAGAGTGGGTCCCGGCTCTGCGGTGCAGCGTGAAGAACGCTGCACCGCGTCCGGGACACCAGCGCTTGACCTGGCGCCTATGACCCGACCCTGCCCTGCAAGGGGGGAGGGAGTAACAGACTGCGGAGTTTGGCAGCGGGCGATCGGCGCGCGATCAGCGGTTGAACAGCTTTCGCAGCACGTCGTTCATCGGCTGGCTTTCCGGCGATGGCGGCGGGGTGGAATTGCTGGGCGCGGGCGCCGGCGCGCCGGGGCTGGCCTGCGCAGGGGAGGGCGGAACCGTGCGGCTTTGGCCGAGCCCCTGCTGCAGCAGATTGTTCAAGGTCTGGCCGAGCGTGCCGCCGAGCTGGTCGGTCAGCCCGCCGCCGCTGCTTGACCCGCCGCTGCCCGGCACGCCGCTGCCCGGCGCGCTGCCGCCCGATGCGGCCTGTCCGCCGCCAAGCGCCCCGAACAGGCCGTTGCCCATTTCCTTGAGCCTGGCATAGGCGGCGTCGGGGTTGTCCAGGATGCCGGTCATATCGGGATAGATCCGCGGCTCGGCCCAGGGGCCGTCGATGACCACGGGAATACCGAGCCCGAGCGGATCGGAGGTGCGGCCCTGGCCTTCGGTCGTCATCACCAGCTTGGGCTCGACCCGAAGCGCCAGCGACTGCGCCCCGAGGTCGACGGTGCCGGCCCCGGTCACCCGCACCAGCGGGCCCACTAGGTTGAGATCGCCGGTGGCGGCCTGGCCGTTCTCGATGCGGAAGGAGGCGCTGAGCTGGCTGAGGTCGGTGGTGCGCTCGCGGCTCTCCTGCCACCCCGACAGCGTGCCTGAGGTCAGCGAGCGGATCATCTGGGCGACGTTGAGGCCGCGAATGGCCCCATCCTGAAGAACCGCGACCGACGGGGACCGGCAGCCCGCTCTCGCTCGGCGAATGCGTGGACGTGCGCCGGGCGGATCATCGGGTCTGCCTCATCCGGCTGGGCGGTGACGGATTCTTCGGGCGGATGCGGCAGAAGCTGCACTGGGGAGACCTGTCGGGCCGGGAGGAGACGCGGTGATCACCGAGCTCCGGGTTCGCGACCTCGCCACCATCGCCGAGGTCACCCTCCCGCTCGGCACCGGCCTCAACGTCCTTACCGGCGAGACCGGCGCCGGCAAGTCGATGCTGGTGGATGCCCTCGCGCTGCTGCTCGGCGAGCGGGCCACCGGCGGCAGCGTCCGCCCGGGCGCGGGCAAGTCCATCGTCGAGGGCGCGTTCGAGGGGATCGAGGGCTCCACCCGCCGCGCCATCGAGGCCCTCGGTCTCGACGTCGAGGAGGGTCGGGTGGTGGTGCGGCGCGAGGTGTCGGTCGAGGGGCGCTCGCGCGCCTGGGTCAACGGCAGCCCCACCACGGCGTCGGTCCTCGCGCAGCTCGGCGCCATCCTCGTTGACCTGCATGGACAGCACGAGACCCAGTCGCTGCTCCGGGCCGACGCTCAGCGCGACATCCTCGATGCCTTCGCCCACGCGGAGGCGGAGCGCGGGGCCGTGACCGAGGCGCACGCCGCCGTCGCCCGTCTCAGGGAAGAGGAGTCCTCGCTCGCCGCGCGGCGGGACGAAGTCCGCCGCCGCGCCGACTATCTGCGTCACGTGGTGAAGGAGATCGACCAGGCCCGGCTCAAGGCGGGAGAAGAAGAGTCGCTGCAGCTCGAAGCTCGGCGGCTGGGCCAGGCCGGCGCGCTGGCCGAGCAGGCGGCTCGCATCGCCGACCTGCTGGAGGGCGACACGGGCGATGCCCTGGGAGTCATCTCGCAGGCCGATCGCGCGCTCGCCTCGCTGGAGAAGGCGGATCCCGGCGTCACCGACTGGCGCGAGCTGCTCGACGCGGCGTACACCAACCTCACCGAGCTGGCCCGTCTCGCGTCGACCTACGCACAGGACGTCCAGGATGATCCCGAGCGGCTGGGGGAGGTGGAGCAGCGGCGCGACGTGATCCAGCGTCTGTGCCAGAAGCACGGCGCCACGGTCGAGGCGGTGCTCGCCACCCGCGACGCGGCGGCGGCGGAGCTCGACCTGCTCGACACGGCCGACGTCGATCTCCGCGGGCTTGCCGCGCGGCGGTCCCTCGGCGAGTCTGCGCTGCGGGCGGCAGCGGGCGCGCTCACGGCGAAGCGCGCCGAAGCCGCCGAGCGCCTGGCTCGCGGCGTTAACCGGCTCCTTCCCAAGCTCGGCATCTCCGGCGGCAAGCTGCTCGTGACCTTCGACCCGCTCGACGAGCCCGGCGCGCGGGGCCAGGAGGGCGTGCGCTTCGACGTCCAGCTCAACCTGGGGCTCGATGCCCGCCCTCTCGCGCGAGCGGCATCGGGCGGCGAGCTGTCGCGCCTCATGCTGGCGCTCAAGGTGGTGCTCGCGCGGCACGACGCGGTTGCGTCGATGGTGTTCGATGAGGTGGACCAGGGTATCGGCGGTGAGGTTGGCGCCCGGGTCGGCGACGCGCTGGCGGAAGTCGCGGAGCGTCACCAGGTGCTGGTGATCACCCATCTGGCTCAGATCGCCGCGCGGGCCGACCGCCATCTCGTGGTATCGAAGGAAGCGCGTGAGGGTCTCGCCACCAGCGACGTGCAGGCCATCTACGGAGAAGATCGGGTCGCGGAGATCGCGCGGATGCTGGGCGATGCCGAAGGCGAAGCGGCCCGTCGCCACGCCCAGGCGCTGCTCCGGCGTGAGGCCCGGGCGCGGCACTAGGCTTTCGCCCTTCTAGAACAGTCCGAAGTAGATCCTGAGCCAGGCCGCGAAGCCGTGCTGGTTGGGCACCCGGCCGCCGCTCGCGCTCACGACCCGCTGGTAGCTCCATCCCGCCTCGACCGGCAGTCCCGATCCGCCGGGCCGCAGCTGCCCCGGATTCGCGTAGGTCACGCCGAGTCCGAGCACCGTCGCGCTGGCCTTGGTGTCGGTCTCGAGGACCCCGGCATCCACGCCCGGAATCGAATCGGCTTCCGTTGCGTAGGTCACCTGGTCGGCGCCGCGCGACCAGTGCAGCACCGTGCCCTGGATCGCGAAGCTGGGCGCGAGACGGAAGAAGGGTCGGGCGGCGAGCGTGGTGATGTCGCCCGGATCGTTGTGGACCGTGCTGATGAAGCCGAGCCCGTTGAGCGGCAGCGAGGGCGCGGTCACGCGGGTCTCGATGTCGGCCGCGAGCTGGCGGTTGTAGTCGGCCTCGAGCCGCACGCCGACCGCGCCGGCGCCAAGGTCAACGGTGGCGCGTCCTTCGATGTCGGTCTGTCCATCGCCGGTGCCGACGAGGAAGAGCCGGTTGGCGCGCGGCACCGAGCCGGTCGGATAGCGCACCAGCCCCTGGACCGCCGCGCGAAGCCCGCCGCGGCGATTCTCGCGGTCCCACCGGTCCACCAGCGTGAGCGCGACCCCGGTTTCGGCGTCGCCGCGGAAGGTGACGGTGGTGTTGGCGGTCCGAAGACCGACCGGACCCGACGTGTCGTTGAGGAGGGCGATGAACTCGTCCCGGGTGATCGCATCGGCCGGCAGAGTCGGCGACTCGACGAACCCGGGCACGCCGAGATTGTTCGCCAGCGTCGTCTGCAGCGCGGCGATGCGCGAAAGGATGGCCGCGCCGGCGGCGCTGGAGCCGGTGGGCACGAAGGGCGACGAGCTGCCGGGGTCGGACAGCACCGCGAACAGGTCGTCGCTCAGCTCGGTCCCCGACACGAGCGTTGCCTGGGCCAGCGCGAGCGTCGCGCCGCTGTAGCTCCCGTTATTGATGTTCGTGTTGAGGGTGCTGAGGGCGCCGTTGAGCTGGGTGAAGAAGACGGACTCGTCGGCGCCGGGATTGAGCCCCGCGTCCGCGTCCGAGGGGTCGAGCGCGATACTGCTCTGGGCGCGGGACCGGACCAGGGGCAGTCGGCCGAAGACCGTGACGGCCCTGGTGAGCCCGAGGCTCAGGCCGAAGTAGCCCCGGCTCTCGTCCCGTTGCACGTCGCTCGCGAGGAGACCGAGGTCGAGGCCGTAGCCGGCGATGCCGGTGATCCGCTCAAGCCTGGAATCGGCGTCGGCGAGGAAGGGCAGGATCGACCGGCCGAGGGCGGAGCTCATGAGGTCGGCGCCGAGGGAAACCCGGGTGCCGTCGAGGTACTGGGTGTCCCAGATGTCCATGCGGCCGTCGAGCTCCACCCGCACCACCCCCTGGGGCACGCCGATCGGCGCGATCTGGGCCTCGGCGACCGGCGGGGCGGCGGCGGCCGCGAGCGCGATCGCGGTGATCACGGTGGGGCTGAAGCGCAGGCGGTCCTCCAGACGCGGTGGTGGCGTGCGAACGGTGCGTGTCGCGGCCCCCCAAGTTCGCCGGTTCAGGCGGTCATTGGAAGCGGGGCCGGCGCGCCAGGCGGTATATTGCGAGGCCCGCCCGCCCGGGTGGCGAAACTGGTAGACGCTCGAGACTTAAAATCTCTTGGGGGCAACCCCGTGCGGGTTCGAATCCCGCCCCGGGCACTCGAAGGACGCAGGGACGCAGCGTCCCTAGGAGCGCTCATGCACCTCGCACAGGTGAACATCGGCCGGGTAAGAGGGGAGATGACGGACCCGGTGATGGCGGGGTTCGTCGCAAGGCTGGAGGACATCAACGCCCTGGCCGATACGGCGCTGGGGTTCGTGTGGCGGCTTCAGACCGAGGACGGAGACGCGACCGCGGTGCGCCCCTACGACGATCTTCGCATCCTCATCAACATGTCGGTGTGGACGGACCTCGGCTCGCTCAGGGAGTTCGTCTACCGGAGCGCCCACGCGGACGTCATGCGGCGGCGGCGCGATTGGTTCGAGAAGCTCGGGACGGTCTATGCGGCGCTGTGGTGGGTGCCCGACGGCCATCGGCCGCCGGTGACGGAGGCGGTCGACCGGCTGGCCCAGCTCGAGCGGCACGGGCCCACGGCGTTCGCCTTCACCTTCGCCGAGCCCTTCGGTCCCGACGGGCAGCCGATCGCGCGTGAGCGTGCGTCCCGCGACGACACCTGTCCCGCCACCTGATCAGCTCGACGCGACCCGGTTTTCGTTCGTTCCGTACACCAGGGCCAGCTCGCCTGGCGGATGAAGAGCAGCAGCGGGTCCGGGGCCGGCGGCACCGGCATAGTGCTGGGCGTGAATAACGGGCGCATCGCAGGCTCCTTTCCCGACTGACGTTTCGACAGACCCGACGGCGGCATGGTGAACGTTACCGGTCCCGGCTCAACCCCATCTCAATCAGAAGTCATTCGCGGTCCGGTGACGACTTCCGCTGGCAGATAGAACGCAGCGGAGCGCGATTTGGTGCCCAAACTGGTGTACGCAGGATGGACCTCGCCCACGAGCGCCTGATCGGGGTCCAGACCAGTCGGCTGCCGAGACCGGTGACTCGGGACGAGTTCAAGGCGCGCTATCCCAGGGCGAGGCTCGACCGGCGGACGCATGGCGGGCGACGTCCCCTTCGATTACATGGTCGCACCCGTAGTCACGTGTGTGGCGCTGACCACGATGATCCGGGTGAACGAGACCCAGGTGGAAAGCCTTGGCTACTACTACACCTGCGCGACGAGAAACTGATGGCCGGCATCCTTCTTCCTGACGCGGGCGACTCGTGGGCATCGCGCTCCTCGCGGTCCTGATCCTGGCGGTGGCCCTCGACTACGGCGCCTTCGGCGACCGATGGCGCGGGGTCGCGCGCCGCTCGCTGGGGCCGGCCCTGCTGGTCGGGGGGATCGGGTTCGCCGCGGGATTCTTCGGTCCCATGCTTTTCGCGCCCGATGCCGACCAGGGTCCGCTGCTCGGCATCTTCATCACGGGCCCGGCGGGGTTCCTGGTTGGACTGATTTACGGGGTGGTGCGCGAGGTGCGGAGGACGGCTCCGCCGGCCTGAAGCCGGGACGGGGTGCTCACTCCGGCTCGGGCGCAAGTGCAACAATTTGCAATGCGACATCGAGGACGGATTGTTGTCGCATTTCCGTCGACTTTGTGCCTGCTTTTTCCCTACCACTCCGGACCGGGGGTTCATATCCTTCACCATCCCCCTGCGTACCTGAACGACCGTCGGGCCGAGTGAGCCATTCTCGCGCGAAGTTCTCATCCCGGCCGTTGCTGGTGATCTTCGTCCTGGCCGGTCTCGCCATCGCGGTGCTGCTCTGGCGGCTGCAGACCGGATTCGGTCCGCGCTCCGCCGCCACGGCGCGCGAGTGCCGCCTGCGGTACGAGGCGGCGCGGACGCTCAAGGACACGGCGAGGGTCGACGTCTCCTTTCCCTCGGCGTACCAGCGAGGACTGTCGGGGTCGGCGCCGGAGACGTGCCGGGCGTTCCGCTAGTCGTGCGTTTTTTTGTCTAGTCGCAACGAGCCCTGGTCCCTTATCGTCCGGGGACCATGTCCGGCACCAAGCTGCTCCAGCAGGTTCGCCTCGCGGTCCGCGTCCGCCACCTCAGCACCCGCACGGAGGATGCGTATGTCGCGTGGGTGCGGCGATTCGTGCGGTTCAGTGGCCTGCGGCACCCGTCGGAGCTCGGCGCGGGCGAGGTCAACGCCTTTCTGACGGCGCTGGCCGAATCGGGACGGCGGAGCGCGTCGAGCCAGACGCAGGCGCTCAGCGCGCTTCTCTTTCTGTATCGCCATGTTCTCCGCCAGGATCTGGGCGACCTCGGCACCATCGCGCGGGCCAAGGCGCCGGTGCGGCTGCCGGTGGTACTCGCCCGGGACGAGGTGAAGCGAGTGCTGAGTCGTCTGAGCGGCCCGTCCCGACTGGCGGCGCTGCTGATGTATGGTGCGGGGCTGCGGCTCGGCGAGGTGATTCAGCTCAGGGTCAAGGACCTCGACTTCACGATGCGCGAGATCACCCTGCGCCGGGCCAAGGGGGCGGTGGATCGGGTCACGATGCTGCCCGAGGCGGTGGTGACGGAGCTGGAGCGGCATCTCGAGCGGGTGCGGCGGCTCCATCAGCAGGACCTGGCGACCGGCGGAGGCCGGGCCCCGATGCCGGGCGCGTACGAGCGCAAGGCGCCGGGCGCAGCGAAGGAGTGGAAGTGGTAGTTCGTTTTTCCGGCGACCCGCCGGTATCCCGATCCGCACATGGGGGACAAGCGGCGGCACTCCATGCACGAGTCAGTGGTGCAGCGAGCCGTGCGCCAGGCGGTGCTGGACGCGGGGATCACGAAGAAGGCGACGTGTCACAGCTTCCGGCACAGCTTCGCCACCCATCTGCTGCAGGACGGCTACGACATCAGGACGGTGCAGGAGCTGTTGGGCCATCGTGACGTGGCGACGACGATGGTCTATACCCATGTGCTGAACCGGGGCGGGATGGGGGTGCGGAGCCCGATCGACCGGCCGTCCTGAGGCGGAACACGTGGGGTGGCGCGACCGGGGTTTATGCTGCGGGCCCTGCAGCGCCGTTTTGACAGGGCGGGGATTTGTGAGGGGAAGTATGGGACGTCGCCGTGACAGGGTGGACTTATCGAGTGGAGCTGGGGGTTGGTGGGCGGAGTAGTGTGCCAGAGAATTACAGTTAGGTGTACAGGCAGAGAGTCAGGGTTTTCCGTGGGTGCGGCGTCGAGATCTCGTTGCCTGGCCAGCGTCGAGCCCTGCTGGCCGGGTTTCCGCTGAGCGGCGGCACCCGGAAGCCGCCCCACTCCAGGTCACGCTGCCGCCGCGGAAGGCTTCTCGTAGCCTCAAGACGAGCGACGATCGGGGCAGGGCTACCACAGGTCGGCGCCGGCCTGACACCTAACAAGCGCATGCAGCTGGCAGGCCGGACCCCGTGGAGCCCCGCGCGGCCACTGATCGCCAATGGCGATCAGTGGTACATAGGATAGCGCGCGGGCGGTCTCGATTGCCTGCAGCTGATGCGCCAGTCGTTAGGTGTACAGGCAGAGAGTCAGGGTTTTTCCGTGGGTGCTGCTTCGAAATCTCGCCGCTACGCGATCATCGAGCCCTGCTGGCCGGGTTTCCGCTGAGCGGCGGAACCCCCGAAGCCACCCCACTCCAGGTCACGCTGCCGCCGCGGAGAGCTTCTCGTAGCCTCGTGTGGCGCGGCCGCTCGAGCAGGGCGGGCCGTGGGTCGGTGCGGGCCTGACACCTAACACGCGCATGCAGCTGACAGGCCGGACCATTCAAAGCTCCGCGGGGCCACTGATCGCCGGTGGCGATCCGTGGAACGTCGGTTGGTGTGGGCGCAAGCATGATCGCCTGCAACTGATGCGCCAGTCGTTAGGCCGCTTCGGCGTAGTTACAGTTGTCTTGCCGGCAAGAACATGGAGGGGAATGCCATGCGGTACGTCGACGGTTTTCTGCTAGCTGTTCCCAAACGCAAACTCCAGGTGTACCGGCGGATTGGAGTTGACCCCGTTTCGTGGACACGCTCCCTTTGGGACGGAAGGAGTCCTGACGTTGGTCCCGTTTGTAGACAGTTGCGCGCTAGAGTAAGGCGACTTCTTGGGTCCGTTGCTCCTGACGTTGGATCGTGAACTCCATCGGAGTCAGGTGCCCGAGGGAGCTGTGGGGTCGGCGGAGATTATAGTCAATCCGCCAGGCTTCGATCTTCGCCTTGGCATCGGCCAGGGAAAAGAACTGCTGGACGTTCAAGCACTCGTCCCGCAGGCGACCGTTGAACGACTCGATGTGTGCGTTCTCCACCGGCTTGCCCGGCCGGATGAAGTCGAGTTGGATACCCCGACGGTACGCCCAGTCCTCGAGGGCGCGCGACATGAACTCGGTCCCATGATCCACCGTGATTGAGCGAGGTGGCTGGCCTGCGCCGATCACCCGGTCGAGCACGACGGCGACGTCCGATCCCGAGAAGCGCTGCGCCGCCTCGATACCGGACTCTGGCGACTCCACTGATCGACCACCGTGAGCACCCGAAACGGCTGCCCCTCGGCCAGCTGGTCATGGACGAAGTCCATGCTCCAGCGCTCCTGGGGACCGCCCGGGACCGGCGCCGGCCCGCGGTGCAGCGCCATGTGCTTCCGCCGGCGTACGCGCATGCGCACCTGCAGCCCTTCCAAGCGGTAGAGCCGGCGGACGCGTTTGCGATTGACCGGCCAGCCCTCGCGCCGCAGCAGCACCCAGATCCGATTGTAGCCGAACCGCGGTCGCGCGTGCGCCAGATCGCGAATCCGAAGCCGGAGCACCGTCTGATCCTTCGCCGTGCTCCGCTTGTACCACCCCGAGCGGCTGAATCCGGCCAACGCACAGCTCCGGACGACGCTCGCGCCGAACGCCTCCTGGAACCATCGCGCCAGCTCCCGGCGGCGCGTCGGCCTCAGACTTTTTTTCGCAGGGCTTCGCTCAGCATATGCTTGTCGAGTGTCAGATCCGCCACCAGCCCCTTGAGTCGGCGATTCTCGTCCTCCAGCTGCCGCATCCGGCGGAGCTCACTGACCCCCAGGTGGGCATACTTCTTCTTCCAGGCGTAGAACGTCGCCTCGCTCACTCCGAGCTGCCGGCAGACATCGGCCACGGCGGTGCCGCTCTCGGCCTGGCGCAAGGCATAGGCCACCTGCTCTTCGGAGAACTTCGAGCGCTTCATGGGTCCCTCCCTTTCCTGAGATCGGGGACCGCTGAAGCCAACTTACTCTAGTTCTGAACTGCCGTACTTTTCCGGGGAGACGTCAGTCCACGATGCGACCCGAGTATCCCCGGGAGTTCAAGCAGCAGATCATTGAGTTGGTCCGATCCGGTCGGAGCCCGAAGGCGCTGGCCCAGGAATTCGAGCCCTCCGAGCAGACGATCCGCAACTGGGTGAAGCAAGCCCAGCTGGACAGCGGCCAGCGGACCGACGGGCTGACCAGCGAGGAGCAGGCCGAACTCCGGCGGTTGCGGCGGGAGAATCGGCAACTGAAGCTCGAACGGGAGATCCTAAAAAAAGCCGCAGCCTGGTTTGCTCGGGAGACGGGGACGGTGCCCGAGCGGGATTCGAGTTTGTGAGAGCGAATCAGGCCGCCTTCCCGGTGCGGATCCTGTGCCGGCTGCTGGGCGTCTCCCCCAGCGGCTACTATGCATGGCGAGGCCGTGGTCCCTCGGCACGAGCGGTGGCCAATGCGGCCTTGCTGGAGCGGATCCGGACCATCCATCGGGACTCGCGCGAAGCCTACGGGGCGCCGATGATCCACGCGGAGCTTACCGAGGGCGGCGAGGGCATTAACCACAAACGGGTCGCGCGCCTGATGCGCGCGCACGGGATCGTCGGGGTCACCCGGCGCAAGCCGCACTGGACGACGCGCCGTGATCCCCGCGCCGTCGCGGCGCCCGATCTGGTGGAGCGGACTTTCCGGGCCGAGCGCCCCGATCAACTCTGGGTGGCGGACATCACCTACGTGCCCACCTGGGCCGGCTTCCTCTACCTCGCCATCGTGCTGGATGTCTGCAGCCGCCGGATTGTCGGCTGGAGTATGGCGACCCATCTCAAGACCGAGCTGGTGCTCGACGCCCTCAACATGGCGATTGGGCAGCGCCGGCCGACCGCGGTGATCCATCACTCCGACCAGGGCTGCCAGTATACCGCGGTCGGCTTCGGGCGACGGTGTCAGGAAGTCGGGGTCCGCCCCTCGATGGGCTCAGTGGGCGACTGCTACGACAATGCAATGGCCGAGAGCTTCTTCGCCACCCTCGAATGCGAGCTGCTCGACCGCCGGCGTTTTCATTCACAGGCTGAGGCCAAGATGGCGATCTTCGACTGGATCGAAGGCTGGTACAACCCGCACCGACGGCACTCCAGCCTCGGGCGGATCTCCCCGCTCAACTACGAACGAAGACTGGCAGTGGCGTGAGCGGCCCAATCCTTACCCGTCCACCAAACCGGGTGAACTCCAGATTGCTCAGCGCGCTGGACGGCTGTGGCGGGAGCATGGTGCTCTTGAGTACCGAGAATGCGTTGGCGACGACCTTAAGGTGACATTTGGGGTGTCCTTTGCGCGCACGGCGAAATTAAAGGCCGGCGAGACGGCAGTCTTCTCTGGATCGTATACAAATCACGGGCTCATCGGGATCGCGTCAACGCCAAGGTTATGAAGGATGTCCGCATGCAGAAGCTGATGAAGGACCCAATGCCATTTGACATGAAACGTATGTCCTACGGCGGCTTTAGCGTGTTCGTAGATCTGTAGGCCCAGGTCCGCCGTCCCCCTGACAGATGGCTAGCGTTCTCGGTACATCACAATTGTTACTGGAAGCGGCCTAACCCGCGCATGCAGCCGACAAGCGCGTTTGGTTCGGAGCTCCGCTCGGGCGGCAAGTGCCGGTGTCGGTTAGGGAACGTAGTGATTGTGCGGACGGAAGGTGTGCCGCTTGCAGCTGATGCGCCAATCGTTAGGCAACACCCGGAGTTGATCTAGTGGCCGACTCTCGAGATGAGCGGTATCGGGAACTGCTTTCCAAGCAACTCGCTATGAACGAGCAGACGTGGCGCACCCTCCAGGGACACGGCGTCACGCCAGCGTCCGAGGTCCGCCTGGATTTCGCTTACCGAGCTCCCAACCGGGCCGCGGCCGAGGGCTTGAAGAGTCTCCTCGAAGACCAAACAGATTACTCGGTCACTGTGCAGTCGAGCGGCGCACTCCTTAGACGTGTGTGGACCGTTTCCGGCAGCACCCAACCGACCACCATTTCACCGGACATTCTCAATCAATGGGTGGATTGGATGGTCACCGCCGGCCTTGAGCGCGACTGCGAATTTGATGGATGGGGCACGGAGGTGTAGCGCCGTGTTGCCTAACAAGCGCATGCAGCCGACAGGCCGGACCAATCCCGAGCTCCGCTCGGGCACTGATCGCCGGTGGCGATCAGTGGAGCGTAGAATAGTGTGGGCGGAACCATGATCGCCTGCAGCTGATGCGCAGGTCGTTAGGCGGTCACCAACAGGAATTGGCTGCATGCGACGCATTATCCTAGCCATCGGTATCCTTTGCTCGACCAATCCGCACGGCGCGAAGCTGGCGGCGCAGCAGGGCGATACCTCGCCACCATGGAGCAACCAGGTCCGGTATGGTGGTGGGCCTTCATTGGGCGCACCTCCATCGGCTTTCGATGGTACCCGGCGCCCAGAGCGGTGGTGCTTACCAGCTAGCGAATGGCAAAAGGGAAGCGCGGTTTGGCTCAAGCGGGTACTTGGAGACACCACAAGATGGGGCGACGGCTGGCGAACCGCCCTTGGTGGAGCGCCTACCCTGAGTGCAGCGGATACGGTCATCGTGGTGGCCGACGAGGATCTTTGCGAACGTATCACTGGTGTGATCAATCGCGATTTGCTGGGTTGGCGGGTGGGGCCACCTCCGATCTTGTTACTAAGGGTGCAGAACCACCTTTTCGCCTACCCGTCGAATGCCCGGAGGGGTGAGTTTGGCTATGCTGTGCATCTCAATCCGACTCCGGCAATCTTGGGCGTCGCGACCTGGTGAAACCGGCATTGAGCTGACGATCGGTGCCGCCTAACAAGCGCATGCAGCCGACAAGCGCGTCCGAGTCGAGTTCCGAGCACGCTACCCGCCGATGGCGGGAGGCGGAACGTAGGTTAGTGCAAGGCGGGTGAGTCGCTTGCAGCTGATGCGCAGGTCGTTAGGCAACACGGCATCAATATTTCAGATATTCGCACGCTTCTAGCGAGGTATGGGCATCAGCACGAAAGCGGTTACGACGCTCATCACGTTGGGCTCATTGATCGGAGCTCTATACGCCATGGCGCTGGCTCTTGCCTTTCGGTGGCTGGGGCTGCGGGGTGCCATCCTGGTGACCGCGCTGGCATTGGCGGGGTGGCTAAGCATTCTCCTAGCAGATCACAGCGGACGCTACCACGCGGCCGCATGGCCCGTACGGGTGGATCTGGCAATTGCCATTCTGGCGATCAGCATACTCCCTTGCGTTGCGGTCCATCGCGTTCAGACCCGCTCAGGTTCTTACCTGCGTCAAGTAGTGTACGGCCTGGGGGGCTTCTATATCGCCGTCCTTGGGACCCTGTTGGTCGGCGTCTTCCTATTCCTGCTCCAGCGCTTCACCGGCCGCTAGGTCTACAACGGCCCCCACCGGGCCGCGTTGCCTAACAAGCGCATGCAGCCGACAAGCGCTTCCAATGAGTTCCGCCCGGGCGGCGAGTGCCGATGTCGGGCATGGAACGAAGTGATTGTGCGGGCGGGAAGCTGGCCGCTTGCAGCTGATGCGCCGGTCGTTAGGTGGACGTCACGAAACTCATAGCGAAGTGAGGAATCGTGGCTATTCCAGATTTTCAGTCCTTCATGCTTCCCACACTCGCACTTGCCGGTGACGGCCAAGTCCACACGCTAGCCGAAGCCCGAGAGACGCTCGCTACGCATTTCGGCCTTTCCGAGGCGGATCGCGCGGAACTGCTACCTAGCGGTAGGCAGCGTCGGTTCGATAACCGAGTGGCTTGGGCCAAGGTGTACTTGGAGCAAGCCGGCCTCCTTGCATCCCCTAAGAGGGCCCATTTCGTAATCACTGAGCGCGGGCGCGAACTCCTGGCGGAGCGTCCAGAACGCATCGACATCGGCCTCCTTGAGCGGTTCGAGGAGTTCCGTGAGTTTCGGTCAGCGAGCAGCAAGGAAACCGCCACGGGCACCGCAATCGCCGGTACTGATGTAGTGAAATCTGGAGCAACCCCGGAAGAGGCCTTGGAGCAAGCCTATCAGAGCATCAGGGCCGAACTAACCTCGGATCTACTTGCAAAGGTCAAAGGTGCTTCCCCGGCTTCTTCGAGACTCTAGTAGTCGAATTGATTCTCAAGATGGGATATGGCCGCAGCCGTGCTGATGCAGGACGAGCGATTGGAAGCGCCGGAGATGAAGGCATTGATGGCATCATCAGCGAAGATCGGCTAGGCCTGGATACGATCTATCTGCAGGCCAAACGCTGGGAAGGAACGGTGGGTCGTCCCGAGATCCAGAAGTTCGTGGGGGCACTACACGGCAAACGGGCGCGTAAAGGGGTCTTCATCACCACAGGGACCTTTTCGGCCGACGCCAAGGAGTATGTTGCGCACATCGATCCTCGCGTGGTCCTGATCGATGGAAGGGAGCTCGCTGAGTACATGCTGGACCTTGGTTTGGGGGTCAGCACGCGAGCCACTTACGAGCTTAAGCGCATCGACTCGGACTACTTCATAGAGGAATGATCCAGGACGCCACCTAACCCGCGCATGCAGCCGACAAGCGCTCCCGGGGTGAGCTCCGTCCGCCGCCACCCGCCGCTGGCGGGCGGCGGAACGTAGGTTAGTGCAAGACGGGCGAGTCGCTTGCATCTGATGCGCAGGTCGTTAGGCTGCACCCAGACTTCAAAGACAATCAGCGTACGGAGAAACGGACGAGGCTTTGCTAATTTTCGTCACACCGACTGGAAAAAGACGAACAGCCCTCATCATAGTTGGCGCGGCAATCTGCATCGCCTTGGCCGTCCTCGAATGGAGACGCTTACAAGAAGGTGCGGCTCTGATGTCCCGCCATCGGATCACCTATCGCGGCCTCGTCTTAGAGGGGAATACAACGTTCGTCTTTGCCGAGAACCGAGAGCGACTGAACGTGCTGGATATGACAGCCGCGAACCGCGACAACCTTATGTGGCTATACCCCGCCGATAGCCGCTTTGATAGCGGCTTTCAAAGGCGGAGGATTTGGTGCAATGAGCACGCTGATCGTTGCGGAGTCGTATTAGACACCTTGGGAACAACAACTCGCGACTGCGTAGAGTTCACAGTGCCGGTGTCTCCTGAACCCGACAGCGTGTTCAATGCATGGTGCCAGCTGCCTCAGATTCAATTGTACTCACGGTACGTAGGCCGACGCTCTGGCAACAAAGGCTTCTACGACCTTATTGGGGCCGCAACAATTGCCACACCTAAGTCTGAGGAGCCGCAGAAGTGATCACAGGTGCAGCCTAACCAGCGCATGCAGCCGACAAGCGCCTCTGGGCAAAGTTCCGATGCCCGCCACCCGCCGATGGCGGGCGGCGGAACGTAGGTTAGTGCAGGGTTAGCGAGTCGCTTGCAGCTGATGCGCAGGTCGTTAGACCGCGCCAAGGAGTTCTTCGAGAGATCTAATGGCTGAGCCTGACAAGAACCTGCTACGCCAATACCTTCGCGCCACCGACGCACTACTCCGGGCGATGGACGCCGCCGTGCGCGTACAAGATCCACATGGCCTCTGGCCGCACGCGGGCTTCAAGAGTTTTGCAAGAAAGTACTCGGACCTAGTGAAGCTTGTCGCGAAGGCGATGCCACTACCACCCATATTCGATCTGTACGATACAGATAAGATGCCGGGCAACGCCGATACGCTACCCTTCCAACGTAAAGAGATCTTCGACACCGTGTACGCCAATCTCACACTCCTCAAAGGGACGATTGAGAACGAGCTCGGCGTAGTCGAGAGCGAGACAGATGCCCTCCGCGACTTTTTTCAGGCTCGCCTTCGTGCTGCCATCCACGATGAGCCGAAGCATGAAAGTGATGTGCAAGACGCCGTCGAAGCCCTCCTCATCGGTCGCGGCCTCCAGAAGGGAACTGACTATGATCGTGAGGTCGGCCGCGTGAAGGTGTCGGCCAAAGAAGTCATACCCGACCTTATCCTTCCGCGACTATCCCTCGGACTTGAAGTAAAACTGATAAAGACTAGGGAACGTGTCGGCCCCACCATCGACGAAATCAACGCGGATATCCGCGCGTATTCAAAGAAGTACAAGACCCTGTTCTTCATTGTCTATGGAGTTCACCCGGTTTGGTGGACGGGTAAGGATTGGGCCGCTCACGCCACTGCCAGTCTTCGTTCGTAGTTGAGCGGGGAGATCCGCCCGAGGCTGGAGTGCCGTCGGTGCGGGTTGTACCAGCCTTCGATCCAGTCGAAGATCGCCATCTTGGCCTCAGCCTGTGAATGAAAACGCCGGCGGTCGAGCAGCTCGCATTCGAGGGTGGCGAAGAAGCTCTCGGCCATTGCATTGTCGTAGCAGTCGCCCACTGAGCCCATCGAGGGGCGGACCCCGACTTCCTGACACCGTCGCCCGAAGCCGACCGCGGTATACTGGCAGCCCTGGTCGGAGTGATGGATCACCGCGGTCGGCCGGCGCTGCCCAATCGCCATGTTGAGGGCGTCGAGCACCAGCTCGGTCTTGAGATGGGTCGCCATACTCCAGCCGACAATCCGGCGGCTGCAGACATCCAGCACGATGGCGAGGTAGAGGAAGCCGGCCCAGGTGGGCACGTAGGTGATGTCCGCCACCCAGAGTTGATCGGGGCGCTCGGCCCGGAAAGTCCGCTCCACCAGATCGGGCGCCGCGACGGCGCGGGGATCACGGCGCGTCGTCCAGTGCGGCTTGCGCCGGGTGACCCCGACGATCCCGTGCGCGCGCATCAGGCGCGCGACCCGTTTGTGGTTAATGCCCTCGCCGCCCTCGGTAAGCTCCGCGTGGATCATCGGCGCCCCGTAGGCTTCGCGCGAGTCCCGATGGATGGTCCGGATCCGCTCCAGCAAGGCCGCATTGGCCACCGCTCGTGCCGAGGGACCACGGCCTCGCCATGCATAGTAGCCGCTGGGGGAGACGCCCAGCAGCCGGCACAGGATCCGCACCGGGAAGGCGGCCTGATTCGCTCTCACAAACTCGAATCCCGCTCGGGCACCGTCCCCGTCTCCCGAGCAAACCAGGCTGCGGCTTTTTTTAGGATCTCCCGTTCGAGCTTCAGTTGCCGATTCTCCCGCCGCAACCGCCGGAGTTCGGCCTGCTCCTCGCTGGTCAGCCCGTCGGTCCGCTGGCCGCTGTCCAGCTGGGCTTGCTTCACCCAGTTGCGGATCGTCTGCTCGGAGGGCTCGAATTCCTGGGCCAGCGCCTTCGGGCTCCGACCGGATCGGACCAACTCAATGATCTGCTGCTTGAACTCCCGGGGATACTCGGGTCGCATCGTGGACTCCTTCCGTCCCAAAGGGAGCGTGTCCACGAAACGGGGTCAACTCCAAAAGCACTGAGCCAGGTGCTGGCGAGGCCTGAGTCAACCGACATCGCGCGGGGCGCAGTCTAACCCGCAAATGCAGCCGACAGGCCGGTAGGGGCCAACGCTCCGCTCGGGCGCGGCGCTCCTCGAGGCCAGACAGTGGAACCATTGATTGGTGCGGGCGCCGGCACGATGGCCTGCAGCTGATTTGCAAGACGTTAGCAACTGTCTTGAAAGTCAAGCGATCTGTGGGTCCCAGCGTCGCTGGTGCCGGACCATCGCGTTGAGGATCGTCAGCAGTTTTCGCATGCAGGCGGTGATGGCGACCTTGAACACTTTGCCGGCGGCACAGAGCCGTTCGTAGAACACCCGCAGCCGCGGGTTGTGCTTGAGGCCCACCAGGGCGGCCATGTAGAGCACGGCGCGCACCGGAGCCCGCCCGCCCCAGACGAACCGCTTGCCGCGCATCTGACCGCTGTCGTGATTGAGCGGGGCCACGCCGACCAACGCGGCGATCTCGCGGCGGGAGAGGTGCCCGAGTTCGGGCAGCTTGCCCAGCAGGGTGAGCGCGGTGACCCGTCCGACCCCGGGGACGCTGCGGAGCAGATCGTCCTGTGCCCGGTAGAGGGGACTCGCGGCGATGGCGGCGGCGAGGTCGCCGTCGACATCGGTCAGACGCTTCTCCAGCCAGCGGATGTGCGTTGTGATGTCCCGCTTGACCGGCCCGCGGGCGAAGCCGAGGCGATTCTTCTCGGCGGTGAGCATCTCCAGCAGCTGGCGCCGCCGGGTGAGCAGGGCATCGAGGAGCTGGGCGGCCTCGTCCGGCAGGGGCCGCACCGCGGGCCGGACGCGCTCACCAAACAGCGCGAGGGTGAGCGCGTCGATGGCGTCGGTCTTGGCGAGGCGTCCCATGGCCTTCGCGAAGTCGCGGACCTGGCGTGGATTGACGACCACGACCGACAGGCCGAGCTTGGCGAGAGCGACGACCGCGGCCGACTCGAAGCCGCCGGTCGCTTCCAGCACGATCAGGGTGGGGCGGAGCGTCACCAGCCGGGGCAGCAGCTCGGCGAGCCCCGCGTCGTTGTTCGTGACCGTCCAGGTCTCGGCATCGGGCAGACTGGCGATGTCGAGGGTGGCCTTCGACACATCGATGCCGACGAAGCACTCCATACGGCCCCCCAGGGAGAACGATCGGCGTGGCCCGGCCTTGCGGATGCGGGGTAGATCCCCGGACAACTGTTCGGGCTCTTGGCGATCACGATCGGGTGGCGCCCCGGCTAACGAACGGGCTCGAGACCCCTAGACAGATCGGGCTACCACCGGAGTCAGAAGCTACTGCGAAACACCAGAACTAGAGATACAAGGCAGCTAGGTCGTCGGGAGGAACAATGATACAGCGGTCCATCGTGGTCTTGATGGCGCTCTGCTTCGGTCAGCCTGTTCAATCAACGACGGCGCAAGGTTCGCCCTGCGACGCTCGGCCACCGGCAAGTGCGCGTCCGTTTGCGACCTCCCACTTGTGGCGTCTCGTGGGGGATTTCGAGATCACGATGCTAACCGAGTCCAGGTCACCTAGCGGTTCATTCCCGCGGGTTCATCTCTACATACCCGTCGCGTCGCGGGATGGGGGAAACGCCGCGTCAGGAATCGCCTCGCCGCTTCTGGCAGGCTGGATAGTCCCAAGCGAAACAGACTCGAATGAGAAGGTGCTTAACGTTCGCGATCCCAACAATCCCTCGATCACCTGGAACGACGACCACCTACACATCCAGACGCATGCTTTCATCGGTTTTCCCCGTCAGCGGATACCCGCATTTGGTTACAGCCTAGCCATCGTTTGGGATACCGACGACGCCTTTGGTGGGCATTGGGTAGACGACGGTCACTTCATCGGGTTACGGATTCCGCTTCCGGAGGGGTACTTCTGTGCCCGGCGGCTTTCCCAAGAGGAGTAGGCGAGACCCTAGCTGCCTAACCCGCGCATGCAGCCGACAAGCGCTTCAGAGTGGAGTTTCATGCGCCGCCACCGCCGATGGCAGTCAGCGGAACGTAGGGTAGTGCATGAGCGCTCGGGTCGCTTGCAGCTGATGCGCCAGTCGTTAGGCGTCCGCAAATAGGGATGACGGAGTGTGGGAGTTCTCTGTTCCTCAAAGCTCAAGACTTCACGACCTGCAACACGCCCCGTCTTTCGACGCAATTACGGCGGCGATAGCTGCCTCATTGAAGGTCCTGTGTAGGCATTACGATCGGTGTGACAAGAACCACGGCTTCTGCCGGGTTGTCTATTGCGTAGAAGTGACCCCGAGTCTGTTTGACCAATTCTTTAATTCGGCAGAGGGTTATAGAGCGCAATATTTTCATGCACCGCAGCGCGGCCGGGAGGCTAACTCAGCTTTCGTGGGGGCCGTTCAGCCGCACCTTCTGGCCGCCGGCCCGATCTGTGACGCCCCGGCCAAGAAGCCCTGCGATTCGCGGGTCGACCCTGAAGCCTCGCTGGCTGGCCTTGGAGCGAAAGCCTGGCTTGCTGAGAGATCACAACAATTGTGTGACCGCTGCGGAGAGTGGTCGCCGCCGCAAGAAGCGGCTCTGGAGCGTCCAGAAATCCGTAACGAGCGATGGGAACACCTAGAGGAACCGTACGCAAAGTGGGGCTGCAGGGCTCCGCATCTGACAAAGATCCGCATCTTTGGTGGATTCATCAACGCTACTGGTGACGAACTCCTTGTGTTTGAGAAGCGGTTTCGCGCCGAGGAGATTTCGCGGAGAGGCTGGTCGTAGCAGCAGCTGCGGCGCCTAACAAGCGCATGCAGCCGACAAGCGCTTCCAGGCCGGCGCCCGGCCCCAGGCGGAGGCCCGATGTGGAGCTAAGGAACGTTAGTTAGTGCATGTGCGAGCGAGTCGCCTGCAGCTGATGCGCATGTCGTTAGGCGCACGACAACCGAGCTCGGGTGTAGCTTTAGGGGAGGCACTCAAGGAGCCCCGATGCCCATTCTAGCCGACGTGATTCACAGCGACCCCAATATTTTGAGCGGGACGCCGGTGTTCGTGGGCACCCGCGTGCCGGCCCAAAGTCTCATCGATTATCTGGCGGCCGGTGACAGCCTCGACAAGTTCCTCGACGCCTTTCCCTCCGTTACCCGCGCCCAGGCCGTTGCCGCTCTCGAATGGGCCCGCGAAGCCCTGCTGACGGGTGCGCGTTCTCCTCGATGAGTCGGTGCCGCGGCCATTGGCAGCGGAGCTGCTTGGCCACGACGTTCAGACTGTGGTTCAACTGGGGTGGGCGGGCGTTCAAAATGGCGAGCTGCTGCGCCGAGCCACCGCAGCTGGCTTTGCGGTCCTCGTCACCATGGACCGCAATCTGGAGTATCAGCAGAACGTAGCCCAAGCCGGCCTGGGTCTGCTCGTGCTCATCGCGCGTGATAACCGAGTCGAGACCGTCGTACCGCTTGCTGCCACGATCCTCGCCACCCTGGACCAGGTGCGCCCAGGCTCGGTGCTGCACGTCGGCGCCTAACAAGCGCATGCAGCCGACAAGCGCGTCCAAGTGAACTCAGTCGAATGCAGAACTCCGATAGCGGGTCAGTGGAATGTAGGATAGTGCAGGGCAGGCGAGTCGCTTGCAGCTGATGCGCAGATCGTTAGGCGCATACCCAAGCGATCTCAGCACGCCTAGCTTTGTCCATGGCCTTCACCTTTGAATGGGATCCTCGAAAAGCCGCCGCCAACGAGCGGAAGCACGGGGTAACCTTCGATGAGGCGGCGACGGCCTTCGCGGATCCGTTTGGGATCGTCGTCGACGACCCTCGCCATTCAGCGGCCGAAGTCCGGGTAGCCTTGTTGGGCCATTCAGACTCCAGCCGTTTGCTTGCGGTCATGTTCACCGAGCGTGGTGACCGCATCCGTCTCATCAGCGCTCGGAAAGCGACTCGTCGCGAGCACCGCCACTATGAAGAAGGCCGCTAAGCGCCCGCCCCGGGTGGGGCCGGACGACATCCTCCCCGAATACGACTTCAGCAAGGGCCGACGGAACCCCTATGCCGCCCGCATGGCGGCTGGCAGTCACATCATTGTCCTAGAGCCGGATGTGGCAGCGGTGTTTCCGGATGCAGCAGCCGTGAATGACGCGCTGCGGGCATTGGCCGGCATTGTCCGCGAACGCCGGCCCAGGACGAGTTCGTCGCGCCGAAAATCCAAGCGCGGTAGCGCCTAACCCGCGCATGCAGCCGACAAGCGCCTTTGGGCGGGGATCCACTGGTCGCAACCCTCCGATGGCAGTCAGCGGAACGTAGAGTTGTGCATGAGCGAGCGGGTCGCTTGCAGCTGATGCGCAAGTCGTTAGGCGCACGACAACCGAGTTCGGGTGTAGCTTTGAAGGAGCCCTCAAGGAGTTCCGATGTCCACTCTAACCGACGTGATTCACAGCGATCCCAATATCTTGAGCGGGACACCGGTCTTCGTCGGCACTCGGGTGCCAGCCCAGAGTCTCATTGACTATCTGGCTGCCGGGGACAGTCTGGACAAGTTCCTCGACGCATTTCCCTCCGTTACCCGTGCGCAGGCCATTGCCGCTCTCGAGTGGGCCCGCGAAGCCCTGCTGACGGGTGCGCGTTCTCCTCGATGAGTCGGTGCCGCGGCCTTTGGCAGCCTTTCTGCCTGGCCACGACGTCCAGACCGTTGTCCAGGCAGGCTGGGCTGGCGTCCAAAACGGTGAGTTGCTGCGCCGAGCCGCCGCGGATGGGTTTGGAGTGCTCATCACCATGGATCGCAATCTAGAGCATCAACAGAACATCGCGCGGGCCGGTCTCGGTCTGGTCGTGATCCTTGCGCGTGATAACCGAGTCGAGACCGTGGTACCCCTCGCCGGCGCGATCCTCGCGGCTCTCAACCAAATACGTCCAAATTCCGTGCTTCACGTCGGCGCCTAACAAGCGTATGCAGCCGACAAGCGCGTCCGCGCAGAATTCTGTCGAAGGCTGAACTCCGATGGCTGCTCAGTGGAACGTAGGATAGTGCACGCCAGGCGGGTCGCTTGCAGCTGATCCGCAGGTCGTTAGGCAACACCACCGCGCTGTTCCCCCACGCGACTAGGTGAGGTGAGAGGCAGTTGAGCATGAACGACTCCTCAAGAGCGGATGCACACTGGGGGGCCCTTGCCTTCCTGCTGGGTGGCACCGGAGCCGCGGCGCTCACGGGCGCGGTTGCATCGGCTCGAGCCGGTGAGTTCTATCAACAGCTCTCAAGGCCAACGTGGGCTCCGCCAGCTCAAGTTTTCGGCCCGGTTTGGAGCGTACTCTATGTGCTCATGGCTGCCGCTGCGTGGCTCGTGGTCCGCGAGTGGAGATGGCCGCGGGCTCGCCCAGCCATCGCGCTGTACGGGCTGCAGTTGGTGCTCAACGCTCTCTGGACTTGGCTCTTCTTTCGATGGCGCCTTGGGTGGGCTGCATTTGTGGAGATCCTCGCTCTCTGGACGCTTCTACTGCTCACTGTCTGGACGTTCTGGCGCGTGCGTCGCCTTGCGGGCGCACTCCTGCTGCCGTACCTGGCTTGGGTGACCTTCGCGGCAGCATTGACCTATGCTGTCTGGCGTCAGAATCTGGGGGTGCTGTAGGGACGGGGTCGGCTCGGCGTTGCCTAACCCGCGCATGCAGCCGACGGCCCGCAATGGGCGCGACCGTCCGCTCGGCCACAGCGCGCCCGGAGCGCGCTGTGGAACGTAGGTTTGTGCGCGGGCCAGTTGAGGGCCCGCAGCTGATGCGCAAGTCGTTAGGCCGCAAGCTTCCCTGGTCGTCCGCTTGGGGCTCGGTTGTTCGTCTCCTGAAGAAACTCTCAAGGGGGCACGATGCTCAATCCGCAAGCGTTCGGAGCCGGGATCCTTCTCGCCGCAACCGCGACCGTCGCCGCGGCCTGCCGGGGCCCGCTCGACCCGTTCAGCTCTGGATCCGCCCGTGCCACAGTCACCGGCCTCGTAACTTCCTCGGTAGGCACGCCCCTTCCCGGCACCACGGTGCACATTGCCTGCGCCGGGGGCAGTGGTGCGGTGAGCGTCCTGACCGATTCCACGGGTCGTTATCTGGCCAATCTGACGAGCGGCTCCGATCCCTTCGAGGGCAGCAGTGACAAGCTCCGGTGCCTATTCACAGAGCCGGGGATGGGGCCTGGGCGGGTGCATCTGGACACGGCGCTAAGCTTCATACGCGGGCCGGTTCTGGTGGCTCAGCAGTTTGTGGATTTGCGTGAGCCCTAGGTCGCGGCGGACCTTGCGGCCTAACCCGCGCATGCAGCCAGGCAAGCGCGTCCTCGCGTAGCTCTTGAACGCTGCGCTCCGATGGTGGTTCAATGGAACGTAGGTTAGGGCAGGGTGAGCGGGTCGCTTGCAGCTGATGCGCCGGTCGTTAGGCGCACGCCACGCGCATCAGGAGCCGCCAGCTCCTCGGGTGAGATTCCAGAAGCCGCGCGGGTCCAGGATCGACAACGGCGCGCGGGCGCCGAGGACAAGGAGATCCTTATCCCCCGTCACCAGCACGTCAGCCTGCCCGGCGACGGCGCTGGCCAGTACCCACGCATAGGCGCGGTCTCGTACGGGGATCTCAAGCGGGCGAGGCGGCTTCGGAACGACCTCGTGTTCTCGCAGAAAGGCATCGAGCTCGGTAAGGCGGGCGCGGGGGAGCTTGAACTTCGCGGCGAGCACTCGCTGGAGTTCGTTGAGGATCACCTCGGGCACCAGCAGGTCATGTTCGGCCAGCACGAGCCGGACAACGTCGGCGGCCAGTCCCCGGGTCGCGACGGCAGCCACCAGCACGTTGGTGTCGAGACAGACCCTCACGAGACGTCGCGGTAGACGTCCTCGTCGGTCAGATAGCCGCGGGCTTCGGCGAAGGGCAGGGTACGGCGGCGGAGGCCCTCAAAGCGGGCGAGGGCCAACTGGCGTCGCAAGGCATCGCGGACCACCTCGCTCTTCGATCGCCCCGAGGCGCGGGCGACAGCTTCGAGTTGACGCTCGAGGGCAGGATCCAGGCGGATGGTGAGGGCGGCGTCTTTCATGTACGACAATGTAATACGTGGGGCGGCGCCTAACAAGCGCATGCAGCCGACAAGCGCTCCCGGGCTCGGCTCCGGGAGCCGCCACCCGCCGATGGCGGGCGGCGGAACGTAGGATTGATGACTGCGCAAGCAGGTCGCTTGCAGCTGATGCGCCAGTCGTTAGCAACTGTCTTGAAAGTCAAGCGATCTGTGGGTCCCAGCGTCGCTGGTGCCGGACCATCGCGTTGAGGATCGTCAGCAGTTTTCGCATGCAGGCGGTGATGGCGACCTTGAACACTTTGCCGGCGGCACAGAGCCGTTCGTAGAACACCCGCAGCCGCGGGTTGTGCTTGAGGCCCACCAGGGCGGCCATGTAGAGCACGGCGCGCACCGGAGCCCGCCCGCCCCAGACGAACCGCTTGCCGCGCATCTGACCGCTGTCGTGATTGAGCGGGGCCACGCCGACCAACGCGGCGATCTCGCGGCGGGAGAGGTGCCCGAGTTCGGGCAGCTTGCCCAGCAGGGTGAGCGCGGTGACCCGTCCGACCCCGGGGACGCTGCGGAGCAGATCGTCCTGTGCCCGGTAGAGGGGACTCGCGGCGATGGCGGCGGCGAGGTCGCCGTCGACATCGGTCAGACGCTTCTCCAGCCAGCGGATGTGCGTTGTGATGTCCCGCTTGACCGGCCCGCGGGCGAAGCCGAGGCGATTCTTCTCGGCGGTGAGCATCTCCAGCAGCTGGCGCCGCCGGGTGAGCAGGGCATCGAGGAGCTGGGCGGCCTCGTCCGGCAGGGGCCGCACCGCGGGCCGGACGCGCTCACCAAACAGCGCGAGGGTGAGCGCGTCGATGGCGTCGGTCTTGGCGAGGCGTCCCATGGCCTTCGCGAAGTCGCGGACCTGGCGTGGATTGACGACCACGACCGACAGGCCGAGCTTGGCGAGAGCGACGACCGCGGCCGACTCGAAGCCGCCGGTCGCTTCCAGCACGATCAGGGTGGGGCGGAGCGTCACCAGCCGGGGCAGCAGCTCGGCGAGCCCCGCGTCGTTGTTCGTGACCGTCCAGGTCTCGGCATCGGGCAGACTGGCGATGTCGAGGGTGGCCTTCGACACATCGATGCCGACGAAGCACTCCATACGGCCCCCCAGGGAGAACGATCGGCGTGGCCCGGCCTTGCGGATGCGGGGTAGATCCCCGGACAACTGTTCGGGCTCTTGGCGATCACGATCGGGTGGCGCCCCGGCTAACGAACGGGCTCGAGACCCCTAGACAGATCGGGCTACCACCGGAGTCAGAAGCTACTGCGAAACACCAGAACTAGAGATACAAGGCACACAGCCACTGAGATCGTATATTCCCATGCGCTGGCAGGACCTGATCACTGTCAATCCTGCCGCCCTGGCCTACGCTGCCGACCTCGCCCGCGATCGGGTCTTGCACATTCCCGCCTGAGTTTCAAGCCCGCGGCCGATGCGGTTGAAGCTTGACGAGAACCAGCCGCAGGCCTTCCTGGCCGTCTTCAGGGACGCGGGTCACCAGGCCGACACCGCCGGAGACGAGGGCTTGGCCGGCAAGGCTGACGCTGACCTGGCTGCGCGCTGTCAACAGGAACGGCGCACTGCTCACGTTTGACTGGACTTTGCTGACATTCGCCAGTACCCGCCCGAGCAGTACGCCGGCTTGCTCGTGCTGCGTCTCCGCTCGCAGGCAGTGCAGCACGTGGTGCGCGAGGTCCAGCGAGTGCTGCCGCTCCTCGCCACCGAACCAGTCGAAGGCCATCCGGCGCTCCGATGGGCGGGGCAGCCGGACGCGGTTTCCGGGTCCTTATCCACGCAGGGCCCGGCTGCCCGCACGATCTTCCCTGAGGCGGCGCGGGTCTCCGGTGTCCGCCCCACGGGTGCGCGAGCCCGGACTGTCTTGAGCGTGCCGCCTAACCCGCGCATGCAGCCGTCAAGCGCGTCCGAACGAGTCCCTGGGATATCATCCGCTGTTGCCTAATGTACGGGTGGGTGGCCCAACGCAGCCAAAGTACCTATCCAAGTTTCATGTCGCACTTTCTATTCAATGGCTTGGGGCTGGTGGCCACGGTGGCGGGCGTCATCGCGCCCTAACCCGGCGCATGTAGCCGACGGGCTCGATGGGTCCGAGGCTCCGCCCGGGCGCAGCGGCCCTGGTGGAGACTGGGAACGAAGGATTGGGCGGGCGCGGCCACGATGCCCGCAGCTGATGCCCATTGTCGTTAGGTAGCGCCAACGTCTTCATGTGGGTGAGGCACATATGCCTGGTGAGTCCTCGGTCCCCGCGGTAACCGTTGAACAGAGACGCGTCCACCAGGCATCTCTAATCCGCGCCGCCGTCGTCTGCGCCGTGTGGTTGGCGACATCGCCGCTGCGCCACATGGGTGGAGAAGTGCGTCTTGGCTTGGATCTGGTGCTCACGCTGGGTGGGTGGTGGGCCGCCCTTCCGGGTCGTCGGGCTGGCGGCACGATGTTCGGTGAACACGGACATTGGTCCAGCCTGGTGATCGCCTTGCCTATCGGGTTTGGGATTGCCGCCGCGGCCGAGGTCTGGCACTTGATCCGGGGAGGTGGCTGAGAAGACGCCCAGTCCGCGCTACCTAACCCGCGCATTCAGCCGGAGGGGCGGCACGTTCCGTTCGGCACTAATCGCCGATGGCGATCAGTGGAACGTAGATTGTGTGGGTGGAACCAAGATCGCCTGCAGCTGATGCGCCAGTCGCTAGGCGGGCGCGGAAGGCGTTGCTTCTGGGGGACGCTGAAGTCACGGCAGATTGCTAGCCTCAAGCCTCTCTACTCGCGAGCATCTCATGAGGCGGCGCAATCTGCTCACCGGGATTCTGGGCCTCGGAACCTTGGGTTGTGGGCCAGCTGGCACCAACCGTCCGGAATGACCGCCGGTCCATGGCCGGTACGTCAGCAGGTGCAAGTCTGGGTGGGGCAGGAGGCCGAGCGCTGGCACGGAGTCGTGGTGTTACGGGATTCCATCTCTGGTGATCCCGTTCCTCCGATCGACCACGTGCGACAGCTGTCACCGGGTGATGCCCCTCGGCGCGGTGGATTCAGTCCGGATCGGCAACCCCACGGCAGGCTTCTGGAAAACGGTCGGATTGCAACGTCCCCGCGATAGCGGGTGTTTCGTTGGGGCTCATCCCGCATAGCATTCCTCCGGAGTCCGATGGTCTGGGCGCTTCCGCGGGCGGTGGTTAAGCGGGCAGGCGACGCAGGTGCAGTCCTGCTGAGCAAGATGGGCCAGGCTGATCCGATTGGGCACGTACTGCCGCACCAGGCCAGTGGTGTTCTCGTTGGTGCCGCGCTCCCAGTCACCGTACTCGTTAGGGGATCTGTTGCATTTGGCATATGATCCGCGCTGCATGATCTAGGTCGGAGACGGACAGCATTGGAGGTCGCACCATCGCACAGTCGATCCTACTCGACAGGGTGCGGCGGCACTGGGAGCATCTGGGTACGGATGTCGACCGCGCCCACGAGATGTACCACGACGACGCGATCCTTGAGTTCCCGCAATCGGGAGAGCGCTTCGAAGGCCTCGCCAACTTCCGCGAGTGGCGTCGCCAGTACCCGACCCACCTGCGCTTTCGGCTCCAACGGATCAGTGCGGGCGAGAACCTGGTGGTCGTCGAGTGCTCGATCAGCTACAACGCCGGGCCTTGGCAGTACGGGGTTCAACTGCTCGAGTTCCGGGACGACAAAGTGGCCCGCGAACGGATCTACGTCATGGAGGGGTGGGAGGCGCCCGAATGGCGCCGCCCATGGCGAGCAGATGCCCGCGCTGACGCGCCGGAGTGAGTAGCCCAGGCGCATGCTGAGGTGTTGCCATGCTGCCTGACCAGCGCATGCAGCCGGCGGGCCAGACCGCCGGCGATCAGGGGAGCGTGAGTTCGTGCCCGGGCACGCTTGAGGCCGACCGCAATCCGGAGATCGAGGATGATCCAGCCACGGCCCTCATTGGAGGCGCTCGCTGAAAATGAGGACCTTGGGGTGGCCGTTCTCCATCCGGGTGGCTTAGCGATCACCGCAGAGCTGGCGGAGAGGTGCCATGTCCGCCGCGGGGCCCGAGTGCTCGACCTTGCCTCCGGCACCGGCGAAAGCGCCTGCTTTCTGACCGAGCGATTTGGTGCCCGTATGGTGGGTCTCGATGCCTCGGGGCGGATGGTCAAGACAGCGCAGCACAAAGTGCAGGGTCGCCAACTCTCAGGCGTGTTCGTTCAAGGCGACGCCCACGATCTCCCGTTCGCCCCGGCCACGTTCGACGCCGCCATCTGCGAGTGTACCCTGTGCCTCTTCCAGAAGGGGCGGGTGCTTCAGGAGCTGGTACGGGTGGTCAGGCCCGGGGGATATGTTGGCATGCACGATCTATGCTGGCAGGACGACGTACCCGAGCGGGTGAAGCAACGGCTCCGGGAGATCGAAGGCGAGCGGCCGGAAACGCTCGAAGGCTGGAGGCGCTTGTTCGGCGCGGCCGGGCTGGCTGAGTGTCAGGGTGTCGACCACTCGAGTCTAATGCGCCACTGGATGAAAGATGCCCGTCGGAGCCTCGGGCTGCGCGGGCAGGCCCGGCTGGCCGGTCGCGTCCTGAAGCGCTGGGGCCTGAGCGGGCTTCTAACCGTCCTGCGATCGGAGCGTGTGTTCGCGAGCCGGTTCACCGGCTATTGCGTCGTTGTGGGCCGCAAGGGTTGAAGAGAGCGCTTTGCCGGTTGCCTCCGCCGCGGCGGCCGGACCTGCGCATGCCGGCAAGCGCGTCCGCGCAGAAGTCTGTCGAAGAGCGGAACTCCGATCGCGAGTCAATGGAACCTAGGCTAGTGCAGCACGAGGGTGTCGCTTGCAGCTGATGCGCAGGTCGTTGGGCAGCGTGAGCTGGCATCACGCGCGCTTCTGGAACGACCCTCCCTCCTTCTGTATGGTGCGGCGCAACGGTATCGTCATCATGTTGGCTCAGCTCGAACGGTTAGGGGTAGTGCGACCCAACCGCCTCGTCGATCCCGAGGGCGGCGCCTGGGACGCGTACATCTGGATCGATGACGCGGACGCGCTGCACGCAGAGTATAGGTCACAGGGCGTCACTATTACGCGTGACCTCTGTGACCAGCCTTACGGGTGTCGCGACTTCGACATCGAGGATTGCAACGGATATCGCCTCTGTTTTGGGCACAACACAGAAGAGTGAAGCGCCTGACGGCCTGCCGCCTACCCCGCGCTTGCAGGCGGCCGAGCTGGTCCAACGTGCGGCGCCTGGCTAACGACCGGTCTCGAGGACCCTAGGCCGAACACGCTGCCGCAAGCCGACCAGCCTGCTGGCCGACTTGCTCTCTGCCAGAGTCAAGCCCGACAACAATCGGGGCGGATGAGAGATGGAGCTGAGCGCCCAGGTGGTCGATATCACCACGCTAGCCACCGACGCCATCGTCAACGCTGCTAACGAGGCCCTGGCGCCTGGAGCCGGTGTGTGCGGCGCGATCCACCGCGCCGCCGGCCCCGAGCTCGCCCGGGCCTGTGCGGCAATTGGCGGGTGTCCGACGGGCGAGGCGCGCGTCACGCCGGGCTTTGGGCTACGGGCTCGGATCATCATCCACGCGGTGGGGCCCATCTGGAACGGAGGCGATGCGGGCGAAGCGGACCTGCTTGCCTCCGCCTACCGGGCGTCGATGGAGTTGGCGGTGGAAGCGGGAGTACGCAGCATCGCGTTTGCGGCAATCAGCACGGGTATCTACGGCTTTCCCTTGGGGCTGGCAACGCCGATTGCCGTGGCCGCGGTGCGGACTGCCGGGGAGGCGAACCGGTCGGTAGAGCAGGTGATCTTCGCATGCTTCAGTCCGGAAGTAGAACGCGCCTACCGCCAGGCAGGAGTTGCGACCTCACCCGCAAATGCAGCCGACATGCCGGGGCGGGCCAGCGCTCCGGACGGATGAGACGCTTGCCGAGGCCGCTCACGGGAAGCGTATTTTGTGCCAGGCGGGTGATGATCACCTGCGTCTCGATCGAGAGCGATGGCCTCCGGGTCGGACGCCACGGTGGCTGATGCGAGGGAGACTGGTATGGCCGATATCAAGGACTGCGTGCCCGGTCGCCAGGCCCGGGTGTTGCGGGCGGGTGTCGCGCGGGTCGTTGGCAAGACGGGCACCATTGTTGAGGTGTCCCGGATTCGACGTCCCGCCACAGGGCCGCTACAGGACCGGGTCACAGTGGATGTGCCCGGCCATGGCGAGATTGGTCTGAGCCCGGACGACATCGAACTTCTGGCGTAGCAGGCATCAACCGAGCTGCAGCCCGACCGCCGCATGCGGCCCGCAATCGCGGTCGGGCGGATTGTCGTTGGCCGCCGCCCACCGATGGCGGGCGGCGGACGGTAGATTCGTGCAAGGCGAGCGAGTCGCTTGCAGCCGACGCGCCGGTCGGTAGGCGGTGAACGCCCTTCGTTTCTTTCCTGAGTCAGAGCAGGTTGAGCCCATGGGCTTGAGCGTCACAGAGTACCTGAGTCGGACCAAGGACCAGACCATCCCACCGCTGATGCTGGAGCTGATCCTTCGCTCCGGGAAATCCTTTTATCTCAAGCGCGTCTTTGCGGTCGACGAGAAGGCGGAGATGGTGCCGCTCTGCGTCTGGGATATGCGAGCCCTGGCCCAAGCCGACCTGGATACGGTGTTGCGGCGCTTGAGTGCCGTGGAGTCACGGGAGGAGTTGGAGAACATCGAACGGCTGCATCCCAAGCTGGATCAGGGGAACCTCTGGGTCCGGCTTGCTGAGATCGAGGCGCTGGTGGAATGGCATAGCGACCTCTGGCCAGGGGTCGATCGCGCTGACGCTCCCCGCCAGGTCATTGTCGGGTCCAGGCCCTAAGGCGGCATCTCGCCACCGCCGCCTAACCGGATGCAACCGAGATCGTCGTTGGAGCAGGGACTTGGCCGCGGCGCCCATCGCGCGCGCCGAAGCTCTGCCCGGCGCTAAGGAACGACGGTTCTTTCGAGTGGATTTCGGCTGAGTTGCAATTCGTTCGGCAGCGGACCGATCGCCAGATAGGCTGCGGATGGAAACCGATGTGATCGTCGGCGTCAGTGACTTCGGCACGATCTCGATGTTGATGGGGCCGAGCTTGATTCTCGGGGCCCTGATCTGGGCTGGGTTCGGCACCACTCTCGCCTTCAAGGACACTTCCATGGAGCGCACATCCCGCGTCGCCCAACTCTACGGCTATACGGTGTGTCTTGTCAGCCTCGTCACGCTCCTGTTCACGGTACCAAGCTTGGTCGATCACCTCTTCCAGCTCGACCGCCCGCTCTACAATACCAGCGGCTTTCCAGGCTTTGAGCCCAGTCTCGCATCCTTTGACGCGTACAAGGCCACTTACGACCGCATCGGAAGAATGGGCGAGCGGCGGGACTCGACTGCGGTGCGGCCGAGTGAGGAGGACATGCGCAAGCAATATGAGGCGTTGCGGGCTGCCCGCCTCGAGGAGAACGAGTTCCAGGCCAAGCGCCAGCTGGTTCGAGAATGCCTCCTGCTGGCTCTGGCAGGCGGATTGTTCTTCAGTCATTGGCGCTGGCTGCGGCACCGTTCTGAAGATCCGATTGCCGCTGCCTGAGCCGCGAATACAGCGTACAAGCGTCTCCGGCCGGGGTTCCGGTGCCTGCAACCCTCCAATGGCGGGCGGCGGAACGTAGGTTAGTGCTGGACGAGTGAGTCGCTTGCAGCTCCATCCGCAGGCCGCTAGGGCAGCAGGGGAGGTCCTCAGTGTACGCTGTTGACAAGCGCGATCGCGTTCATGAGTTGGCCGATGTGCCGTTTCCGTCCGCCGGGGCACCCGAGCCGCTCGTGCTCGCCACCGAGGACACCCTCGTGGTCGCCTACCATCCGATGGCACTCTCGTCCGCGCAGGCTTCGGGGGCAGACTTGGAATCTGCTGCTCCGGCCAGGACGATCATTGTCGTGTTTCACGAATGCTACGCGATTCACTTCGGGCTGCCGAACGACGAGGCGTTCGCATCCCACCCACTCGCTGATCGGGGATTGCGTCCCTGCGGCGCGTTCGAGGTGGAGCAGTCCTCGTGGCTCCGGGACCTCGACATGCGGAACCGTGCTCACCCGCGACACGATCCCGAGCAATTTCGACGGCTGCACCACTGGGTCTGGACCTTCCGCGACTCCGTCTTGGAGTGTGCGGCCCGCAGCTGCGAAACCATGGATGCGCTGGGACGCCCAGAAGAGGCCATACCGCGCATGCAGGCGCTGCTCCGCCCTGGCTGAACGATGGAGATCACGCGCGCCACGATAGGATCGGAGAGCGGCAGGCCCTGGGCCCCTAGGTGGAGAGATTGGAGCCATCTGACGCCTAACCCCGCGGCCAGCCGAGTGGCCTCTCAGAGCGGGAGTCTGGCCAGTGGAGTACCATTGCAGAGACGGTGTTCCCAGCCCCACACCCGCGCACGTCTCTCGACAGCCAGAAAGTAGGTCGCATCATGACCGCGTACATGGCCCTCATTGAGCGCTCGAACCGGAAGGACCTCGCGAACGTGGAGGTGCAAGTCACCATCACGGACCTCAGCCCTGGTCGCCAGGCTTGGAGCGGGGAGTTCATGTCCCGGAGTGTGGACGGCATTCTCCCCAACGAGCGCCTCGCGCTGACCTTCGATACGGGCCAGAAAGGCACCGCGCGCGTGAGCGAGACGCAGTTTGACAGCCGGACTCCGGACACAACCATGGTGTACTTCACTGGCACCGGGCCTCTCGCCTAGACGCGGGCCGTTCGCATGGGAGATCCAGGGACCTCGAACGCAGGATGGTGCGGGGCGAACGGGTCTCTCGCCGCTGATGCGTGGGTCGGCAGGTTGAGATTGAGGCATGATGGGTCACCGAGCGCTACTCTTGCTCCTCATTGGCGCCCCGATGCTTGCGACCGTTCGTCCCGTGCGTCAAACCCCTTGGGTCGTGAAGCTCCGCGGGGTAAACGCCGTGCGCTTTGGTATGCGCGTTGCCGAGGCTGAGCGCGTCCTCGGCGGCAGCCTGGGCAAGGTGGGCCGAACCGAATGCGCCTACGTCAGGTCTGCTCGGCTGCCGGGAGGATTGCGATTCATGGTGGAGGGAGGCCGCGTAGTTCGGGCCGATGTGGACGCCGCTGGCGTTTCCACCGCATCGGGCGCGGCGGTCGGCATGAGCGAGGCGCGAATCCGGCTGCTCTATCCCGGGCGGATCCGCACTGAGCCACATAAGTACACCGCCCCGGAGGGCCATTATCTCGTGTATGTGCCGCGTGATGCCGCCGACAGTGGGTATCGCCTCATCTTCGAGACCGATGGACATGTGGTGACCAGGTACCGGGCGGGGCTGCGCCCGCAGGCCGAGTACGTCGAGGGCTGCAGTTGAGAGTCGGTTGGCTGCGGCGGCGGACGTACGGTTGGTGTTGGGCGGAGGACTCGCTTGCAGTAGATGCGCCGGTGGTTTGACCGCCAGACGGCGAGCAAGGATACAATCACATGGATCCGTCTAGCTTTCTTCTCGGCGCGCTGGCCGTCTCTGTGAAGGGCCTCGCCATCGGTGCCATTGGCTTCGGGATCGCCTGGTGGCGTGCTCGCAATCGCATCCGCCAACTCGAAGCCGAGCGGCAACTTGATCCGCAACAGCTGGAAGACCGCCTGGACCGCTTGGAGGGCGTCATGGATGAGGTGGCCGCCACCCTGGAGCGTCTGGCCACGGGACAAAGCGAGCTTCAACGCCGACTCCCGGCACCACGAGCGAGCTTGGAGGTCACGCGCCCGCCGGGGCCCGCCGGCAGCTAGGAAGCCGACGTGATGTCGGTCGGCGGGGCGAAGGGCGGAACTTTCCGCAGACAACCCCGCAACGCATGTTGACGGCGAATACTCCAGCCATCGAGGTCCCGATGGAACGCAAGTCAGGACGCGGCTCGAGGAGGCACGTCTCCGCGCAGGCGGGTTGGAAAAAGGAGGCGAAGAGGGGCCGCGATGCTCGATCCGAAAACGTTCAGAGTGGGAATTCTCTTCGCCGCGATGGCGGGTGTCGCTGCGGGCTGCCGGGGCGCGCTCGACCCGTTCAGCTCCGGCTCGGGCCGTGCCACGGTCACTGGCCTCGTAATCTCCTCGGTAGGGACGTCCGTCCCCGGCACGACGGTCCAGGTTGCCTGTGCCGGCGGCAGCGGTGCCGTGAGCGTCGTGACCGATACCTCGGGTCGCTATCTGGCCAATCTGACGAGCGGCTCCGATCCCTTTGAGGGTAACAGCGACACACTCCGATGTCAGTTCACCGAGCCGGCAATGGGGCCCGCGCGGGTGCATCTGGACACGACGCTCGGCTTCATACGGGGGCCCGTGCTGGTGGCGAAGCAATTTGTTGATCTGCGAGAGCCGTAGGTCTCGGGCGGACGCCAGCCAACCTGGAGAGGATGATGACGGCCTTCGCGTCGCCAGCGGACTTCGAACCCCTGCGCCACTATCGCGAGTATCCCGGACCTGAAATGGAGGCTCGGAGCCGCGAATTCGCTGCCGACATGCAGCGACGACGCACCACTCGACAATTCAGTAGCCGGCCCGTGCCCCGAGCGGTGATCGAGGCATGCCTCGAAGTTGCCGGGAGCGCGCCGAGTGGTGCGCACCTCCAGCCCTGGCACTTTGTGGTCGTGACCGAACCAGGGCTCAAGCGGGCCATCCGCGTCGCCGCCGAGCGGGCCGAAGCGGAGTTTTATACCACCGCACCCAGGGAGTGGCTTGCCGCATTGGCGCCGCTCGGCACCGACGCCCACAAGCCCTATCTGGAGACGGCCCCCTATCTGATCGCGGTCTTTGCCCAGCGCTACGGGGTGACGGCTGCGGGCACACGCCGGACGCACTACTACGTAAACGAATCCGTCGGCATCGCGACGGGCTTTCTGTTAGCGGCACTGCATCACGCCGGCCTGGTGGCGCTCACCCATACGCCCAATCCCATGGGGTTCCTGAGTGAGTTGCTGGAGCGTCCCGCGAACGAACGACCGATAATGCTCGTGGTGACAGGCTACCCGGCGCCGGATGCGGTCGTGCCACGACTTCATCGCAAGCCACTCGATGAGATCGCGACTTTCCGGTGATCGCAGCGTCGCGACCCCGGCGTAGGGCGCTCGGCCCGCATGTCGGGCGGCGACCTACCCGCTCGCGAGGGCCTTCCACCGCCCCAACCGCTCGGAAATCAGCTGGGCACGCCGGCGATCGTCGGGGCCGTCCATCACGCCCAGGTCCTCCGGCTCGGCCCGCCAGTACACACCGACAGTCCGTGCGTTCACCTGCGGATCATTGATCGACCGAGTCGTGAAGTAACCGGACGCTCGATCGACGGAGTCCAATTTGATCTCCCCCGTCCCGTCGAGCTGCGGCGCGTTCGGATCCCGCGGTCGTTCCCCCTGCCAATAGTAGAAAACGCCCGACGGCTCCTTCCTCTCCTTCGCCGCCTCGCTCCAATATCTCGCCGAAAGGGTGCCGTCTTCCTGCCAGGAACGGCCGTTCACCGCCAGCGCCCCGTCGCGGTCTCGCGAGATTCGCAGCAGGCTTACCGCCGAAGGCTCGCGCGGGCCGCGGGCGGTCAAGGAGAACTGCCACCACGCACCCTGGATGCGGGCGACCCGTCCCTCGGTCTCGATCGCCGTCCGGAGCTTCTGGTTGATGGTCTTGATCTCGGATGGCGTCGTGGCGTCGCCGTAGCGCACGGAGATGAGACCGAGGAGATCGGTCGGCATCTTGGAGTCACGTGAGTGGACAATGAAGGTGCGGCGCATGCCGAGGACGCCGCCGAACAGGCCCGCTTCGAACACGACATTGTCCCGGGGAGACTCCTGTCCGCCCTCCGGGGGCAGGGAGGCTGCCGGGCCGGCGGCGCTGGTCCAATCATCCTTGGCGAACACCAACGCGGCGAAGTCGACCGCATGCGCGAGCTCGACGAGACGGTCCAGCGTGGAGGTGCCGGGAGTCAGGGCGGTGGTCCAGGGCTCGACCTGCGCGACGTCCTGGAGGCCGCGGGTCAGCGCCTGCAGCAGCTTCACCTGTTTTCCCGACGAGCCGAGAAAGATGCGAGGCTTGTCCATGCATTTCCCCACAGCAGGTGCGGGCCGAGAATGGTCCGGCGTCGAGGCCGCCGAAATCTGGAGCTCCTGTGCCGATTCCGGGATAGGCGTGGAAGACGCCGACGGCGCTAATATATTATGCCCCACACGTCGAGCGCACCCATCCGGACGGAGGCACGACCTGAAGATTTGGATCGATGCCGACGCCGCGCCCCGAGACGTGAAGGACCTGGTGTTCCGGGCGGCCAAACGGCTGTCAATCGAGACCATCCTCGTTGCCAACCAACGGCTCCAGACGCCGGCGGACAACCCGCTGGTCCGCGCCGTGTGGGTGGATGGCGGAGCCGACGTGGCGGATCGGTACATCACCAGTCATGCCAGCCCCGGGGATCTCGTGGTGACGCAGGACGTGCCCTTGGCGGCGCTCCTGGTGCCGCAGGCGGTGGCCGTGCTGGATCCGCGCGGTGAGGAGCACACGGCCGAGACCATCGGTGAGCGCCTGTCGGTGCGCGACTTCATGGAACAAGCGCGACTGGCAGGTGTCGTCACGGGCGGACCGGCGCCCTACGATGCTCGGGCCAAGCAGGCATTTGCAGCCGCTCTAGATCGGGTCCTCACCCGTCTTCGCCGGCCGGGATGACACGCGGCGCTCCTCGCGGACGGCGTCCTTGTGTGGCACTCAAGACCCGGTAGCTTAGCAACGTCCCGGCGGGGCCGACCCGCGAACATGCACGAATCCATTCAGGGGAGACCACATGTTCGTCATCATTCAACACAGCATCAGTTCACCAGCCAAGTTCTGGGAAATCGTCAAGGGCGTCACCAGCACACCCGCGGGCATGACGCCGCACTCGACGCTGCCCAGCAGCGACGGGAAAAAGGCCGTGTGCCTCTGGCAAGCACCTTCGGTGGCGTCCGTGAAGAGTTTCGTAGAGCCCGCCGTAGGGACGCTCAGCTCGAATGAGTACTTCGAAGTCAACGAGAAAGACGCTTCGGGGTTGCCGAACTAGCGGTGGGTGGTGTCCGATCCGGAGAGTTCGATGCTTGAAGCCATTCGCCGCTTCGTCGGTGACCACCTCGTCGGAGGGACCCAACCCGACCCGGAGCCGAGCACCTCGCGAGGGCCCGGACGAGTCCAGTTGGCGGCGTGCGCCCTTCTTCTGGAACTGGCGCATGCCGATGGAGAGTTCAGTGCGGCGGAACGGGAGCACATCGAGCGGACGCTGGTACGGCACTTCGGGCTGGACGAGGCGACCAGTGGGGAGCTCATGAAACTCGCGGAGGCCGAGCGGGCGCAGTCACTAGACCATTTCCAATTCACTCGGCTCATCGCCTCGGAGTACGATCTCGGTCAGAAGATGGTGCTGGCTGAAGTGATGTGGGGCGTGATCCTCGCCGACGGCCACCTCAGCGATCATGAGACCCATCTGGTGCGCAAGCTCGCGAGTTTGATGCAGCTCGAGCCGGCCTATCTTGCCGACGCACGCCGGGCGGCTGGCGGCCAGACGTAAGGCCCGGCACGGCGGGCGATCGCTTGGCACGGTTGCGCAGGTCGTTAGGTAGCACGCGGCGTCCTTTCTGACGTTACGCTTCAACCAACGCCGGAAGGAGGTGGGCATGGGCCCCGACGACTTGGCCGGAGGCTCCCTCGGCGGGCAGATGCCGCTCCCCGCCGCCAAGGACGATCCGGACGGCAGCAGCGGCCCCTACCGTCAGCATCTCGTCGTGGTGACGACGCGGGCTCTCGACGGAGGAGAAACAGCGCTGCCGGAGAGTCGCTTGCGCACGCGATTCTGGCATCCGCGCGACCGACGGTGGAGCGAGAACGACTTCGAGTCTCCGGAGCATGCGCGTCGTCTCTTCGAGGACGAAAGCGGATGGGTGTTGCGCCAGGAGCAGGTACTGGACGGTCCCCTGACGTATGAGTGGATCTTCGAGGCGCATCGCATTGACTTTACCCGCACAAGCAAGGAACAGATCCTGCGCGACATCGGGATGACACCGGACGGCGTCAGCCGCATGTTGGAGGAAGCGGAGCGTAATCAGCGCGACCGCTAGGTTGCCTGCCGTCTTGCGCCCGCAGGCAGCCGACGGGCGCGTCCGGGGGGAGGGTTCCACGCCCGACACCCGCCGCTGCGGGGTGCGCAGGCTCGGTGCTCTTCCGACTCCCATCGTTCGCGACTGGAGCGCGCTTCATGGATGTCTTGACCGCTCTCATGATCATCGGCGTGGCTACTGTCGCGGGCGAGACGGTGATCAGGGTCGCGAAGGCCAAGGCCGGAGGCACTTCGCGGCTCCAGGCCCATATCGATCAACTCCAGCAACAGGTCGACGGTCAGGCTTCAACCCTGGTGGAGGTCCAGTCGGACGTTGCGGGCCAGGAGGCTCAATTCGCGGAACTCCAAGATCGATTGGCCTTTGCCGAGCGACTGTTGACCCAGGCGCAGGACCGTCCGGCCTTGGGCCCGGATGAGCGCGCCTGACCCCGTTGCAGTCCCCCGTTGCTCCGCGTACCCGTCAGCCGTCGGACCCTCGCGCGTTGGGGAAGACGTGGCTGGCACGGTGACGCTTGCGCGGGATGGCGTGGCCGTTTCAAATGCTACTGTGGAGGGGCTATGCCAAAACCACGACTCCTGCTCATCCTCGGCGTGCTGCTGTCTGGGTTGACGCAGCGCGCGACCGCCCAGGAAGTCACCCCGGCGCCGGACTCTGCCCGCGCGCAGATCCGTGCCGTGCTCCGGGCGTTCTATCTCAACCTTGCGAGTCGGAACTGGGACGGTCTGGCCGCCTATGTACTGTCGCCGAAGCTCCTCGAGCGGCGCGGTGCTCCCGGTGACCTGCAGATGGTGGCCCGGGACCGTACCCGCGGCCGTCGCTCCGACGCGGCTGTGGCGGCGCCGCGCACCTGCCCGTCGAGCGCATCGCCGATGATCGATGAGTCTGCCATTCGTCTGGATGGGGATTGGGCGGACGTGTCCGTGCCACGCTGCAGCGGGCTTTCACCGGGTGTGGATGAGTTCGGCATGTTGTACTTCGAGCAACGATGGCGATTCATCTACACGGATCTCTTCCAGGGTCCCCTGGCGCCGGCAACGGCTCAGCGCTGACGCGCCCCCTTCTTCCCGCTTCCCGGGCAGTCTTCCTGCGCGGGTCTTCAGGCCCACACCATCGATGACAACCCAAGCTCCGGAGCCCGTTCGCGTCAGCGTGAGGGTGTCCCCACCCCCGGATGAAGCGTTTACTCTCTTCGCCGAGCGCTTCGGCAGCTGGTGGCCTCGCGAGTATACCTGGGCCCAGGACACCCTTCAGCGAATCGGGCTCGAACCCCGTGCCGGAGGGCGGTGCTACGAAATCGGGCCCCATGAGTTCCACTCGGACTGGGGCAGGGTGTTGATCTACGACCGACCTAGTCGGCTCGTTCTGGCCTGGCAGATCAGTCCCCGGCGAGCGCCCGAGCCGAATCCCGCCCAGGCCAGCGAGGTCGAGGTCCGCTTCACTCCGTCGGAAGGCGGGGGGACTCGGATTGTCATCGAGCATCGTGGCTTCGAGCGGCACGGTCCGGAGGGCGCGGCCTATCGCGACGCCTTGGCCTCGATTCAGGGCTGGCCCTGGATCCTCGAGCAATATGCGGCGGCCGCCGGTGCTCACGAACACCCGTCTCCCGGCGGCGCCTGACGGTCGGCTTCGCGGTTTCGGAGATCGAGGACCGCGAGTACGGACGAAGGCGATCGTACACGCCCGTATCGGATCCGCGATTTTTCCATCGAGGACCCGAACGGCGTCACATTGGTGTTCGGCCAGGACATCGAGCCTGATGTGCGAGTCGTTCCTGAGGGGCCAGGAGATTGCCACATGTCGATATCGCGACTGCAGCCTCCGGGCGTGCTGGAAAGCTCGCTGTACTGCCCCGACCTGGACGCGGCGGAGCGTTTCTACCGTGAGGTGTTCGACCTCGACGTCGTCGCGAGGCAGCCAGGCCGCCACGTGTTCTTCCGGTGCGGAGAGGGGATGGTGCTCCTCTTCAACCCGGATGCCACGGCAGACCCGGCGACGCCGACGGGCGGGCCCCCCATGGTGCCGCACGGCGCCCATGGCCCGGGCCATCTCGCATTCCGGATGCCGGAGCGGGACATCGAGCGGTGGCGCGCGCACCTGGCGAGGCTCGGAGTCTCGATCGAGGCTGAGCTCCACTGGCCCCAAGGGGGTTACTCCCTGTATCTGCGGGATCCGGCGGGCAACAGCATCGAGTTGGCGACGGGGGCGTTGTGGGGACTCGCGGAGTCGGCTCCTGGCCGATGACGATCGTTGCCGATGATGAGAGCGGCGGAGCCTCGCGGGGACAGGAAGCGCCGCCGACGAGCTGCACCTGTGTTACGCTCCCTCCGTCGGGCGTCCATTGGTACGGTCTCGGCGGCGTCCGTGGCCGCGATTCCTCGAGACCGCGCAGCGTCACACCCACTACGAGGGGCATCAGATGAAGCGGGCGACCCTCCTCCCCGTCGTATTCCTCGCCTGCAGCAGCGCCACCCCACCCGAGCGGTACGGTTTCGTCACCGTGCTTGGCAACGACACCGTCGCCGTCGAGCGGGTCGAACGCTCACCCGACCGGCTGATCACCGACGGCGTGGACCGTTGGCCATACGTGCGGCGCCGGCACACCCAGTTCGACCTCAACTCCGACGGTACGATCCGGCGCATGGTGATGGACGTCCGGACGCCGAACGGGCGGTCACCGAGAGAGCGGGCACGCCGGGTCACGGCCGACTTCTCCAAGAGCAGCGTCAAGATCTCGGTGCGCGACAGCGGCGGTGTGCGGGATACTTCGTTCAATACAGGCGGAGCGATCACCGTGCCGCACGTCTCGATGATGTACAGCGTCATCGAGCTGGAGATCGCGGCGGCGCTGCGTCGCGCCGCGGCGACCGGACTTGCTCCGGGCGACAGCGTGGTGTTCCGGCAGTTCTATCCGGACCGGGACGTCGGACCGAGCTTTACGCTGCACCGGGGCTTCGTGCATCCGCTCCCCGGCGGCAGGGTGGAGCTGCGGCACGACTGGCTGGCCGGCACCGGCGACGTGACGGTCGACAGCAGCGGCCGGATGCTGACCTACTCCGGGATGCGGAGCACCTACAAGGTCGCCGTGACCCGGACGACGGCGCCGCCCGACGTCGAGTCGATCGGGGATCAGCTCGCCGCCGCGGAACAACGGACCGGCCAGGTACAGCTCAGCGTGCGCGACACGACGCGCGCCACGATCGGCGCGGCGACATTCTCGGTGGACTACGGTCGCCCCCTGGCACGAGGACGCACGCTGCTGGGCGAGGTGATCGGCTACGACCGTGTCTGGCGCACGGGGGCGAATGCCGCCACCCAGTTTACCACCTCCGCGCCGATCACCCTCGCGGGATTGTCCCTGCCGGCGGGGACGTATACCCTGTGGACTGTCCCCCGAGCCCGTGGCGTCGACCTCATCGTGAACCGACAGACCGGGCAGTGGGGAACGGAGTATCGCCAGGCTCATGATCTGGGCATGGCACCGATGAAATCGGACAGCGCGGATACCCCGGTGGAGAAGTTCACCATCTCGATCGAGGCGAGCGACGCCGGGCACGGGCTGCTCAGGATGGCATGGGGTACGTTTCGCTGGACCGCCCCCATCGTGGTGAGCGAAGACCGGCCGCCCAAAGGATGACCTCGCAGGCCCGGCCAAGCCGTGGTGCGCCGCCGGGGCGGGCCGATATGCGAGAAGTCAGCAGAGCCAAGATCGTGGAGGAGCCATGGAGAATGGCAAGACATCTCTCTTGCTCACGCTGGTTGCCGCGGTGCTGGCGAGTGGGGCGCTGCTTCTTATTCAGCCGTACTCCGCCGATTTCCCCGGAACACAATACGCCAAACCCGCCCGGCGATTCCTGCGGGCGGCGATCCATCGGGATTCGGCCGACCTCCAGCGTCTGTCGGCCTCGGCAACCGCGGTAGACTGGGCGCTGCACGTGGCGGGCGCCCATCCGGATTCCCTGGCTTCGTGGGCGGGCCGGACGCATACCTACGTCACTGCGCGGCGGGGAGACACCACCGAAGTGCTGGTTTACCCGGCGGCGGAGCCGTGCAGTGACGTCCCTGTGGTACTCGCCTTCGTCGGAACCAGGAGTCGGGCGAAAGTCGTGAAGGCGAGCTCTGCCTGCCTGCCTCCACGATAAGCACACCGTCGGCTCGGCCGTGGCGGGCTGAGCCTTCCCGAATGTCATCGGGGCCATGAAGGAGCACATCACCCTCCTGCGACCCTCGGCGCCTTCCGACAGCGGTCGGCTGTCGGCAATGCCCGCCGACCTGCTCGATCAGGTGCGCTCCCGCGTCGCCATCATGGCCGTCATCGTGATCATCGGGGCCGGGCTCGACCTGGTCGAAGTGGCGGGCGGCTGGCTCTACGCGACCGCTCGCGGCTCCCCGGTCTCGAGCGACCTTGTCGAGAACGGGCCTCTGTATGCCGTGAGTGCCGTGGACGTGGCGGCGGCGACCGTGCTCCTCCTGATCGCCCGGTTCCGACTCCTCGCCGACGCCAGCTTGCTCACGGCCGGCCTGGTTTTCGAGGTCGTGCTCTGCTTCACCCTTTCGCTCGGCGCCTTCTGGGGATACGGCGGCAGCCAGGACACACTGCCCAAGCTCACGTGGGTGGTGCCCATCATGGTGATGTTTCCCTTGATCATTCCGGGCCCGCCCCGCACGATGTTGGTCGGCGCGATCGCGTCGGCTTTGACGGCGCCCGGTGCGCTGGCCGTGCTGCAGCTCACGCGGGGCGCCGACCTGCCGGGCCAAGCGTATGCCGAGGTGCTATGGAATCCCGGACTCGCGGTGGCGTTTGCTTATCTGGGAGCGAAGGTGGTGTATGGCCTGGGGAGGGAGGTGGCGAAAGCCAGACAGCTGGGGAGCTATCATCTCGAAGAGAAGCTCGGTCGCGGGGGAATGGGCGAGGTCTGGCGCGCCCGGCATCGGATGCTGGCACGGCCGGCGGCCATCAAGCTGATTCGCCCCGAGATCCTCGAGCGCGCGGGTGAGCGCGACTTGCGGGGAGCCTTGGCCCGATTCGAGCTGGAAGCGCAGGCCACCGCGCAGCTCCGGTCGCCCCACACGGTGGAGCTGTTCGATTTCGGCGTGTCCGCGGATGGCGCGTTCTACTATGTGATGGAGCTGCTGGACGGCGTGGATGCGAACACCATGGTCCGACGCTACGGCCCGATGCCGGCCGAGCGCTGCGTCCATGTCCTGCGGCAGGCGTGCCATTCGCTGTCGGAAGCCCATGCCCGGGGCATGGTCCATCGGGACATCAAGCCCGCCAATCTGTTCCTGTGCCGCTACGGGGAGGAGTGCGACTTCGTCAAGCTGCTGGACTTCGGGCTGGTCAAGATGATGGGCACGGGCGACGAGACGACGGATCTGACGGCCGCCACCGCGGTGCACGGCACGCCGGCGTTCATCGCCCCCGAGCAGGCCGGGGGCAGCGGCGAGTTGGATGGGCGGGCTGACATCTATGCCCTCGGCTGTGTGGCGTACTGGCTCGTGACGGGCAGCCTGGTGTTCGACGGAGCGACCCCGATGGAAATGATCGCGCAGCACCTGCATTCCCGGCCGGTGCCGCCATCCACCCGCTCAGGCATCGCGATTCCGGCCGCATTGGATAACCTGATCCTCAACTGTCTCGAGAAGGATCCCGACGCCCGGCTGGCGAACATCGGCGAGGTCTCGGCACGGCTGGAGGGCGTCGGAGGGATGCTGGCTCCGTGGACCCCTGAGCGGGCCCGCCATTGGTGGGATGCCCACGGTCCGCGCCCGGCCGGCTCGCACTGATGAGGATGTTCCACCCGGTGCCGGACATGAGGGTAATGGCGTGAAAACATCCGTCTTCGTCGGCACCAGCCTGGATGGATTCATCGCCCGAGCGGACGGGTCGTTCGATTTTCTTCATGGATCCGGCGGCAGCGAGCCCCACGGCTACGAGGAGTTCTTCGCCACCGTCGACGCACTGCTCATCGGTCGGAACACCTTCGAGACCGTCTTGCGGTTCGACACCTGGCCCTATGGAACGAAGCCCGTCTTCGTCCTCAGCAGCCGGCCGCTCCGTTCGAGTCCGCCAGGGACGGGTGTGGAGCGCGTGTCGGGACCCCCGGCGGAGGTTCTCGCCGCGCTGGCATCGCGAAATCTGAAGCACGTCTATGTGGATGGCGGCGTCACCATCCAACACTTTCTGAAGGCCGGCGCGATCGACCGCCTCACCATCTCGCGCGTTCCCGTACTCATCGGCAGCGGCATTCCGCTCTTCGGCACGCTGGAGCGCGACATCACTCTGCGACACGTCGCGACACGGGTCTACGCGAGCGGGCTCGTACAGAGCGAGTACGCGGTTGCCGGTGAGCACGAGTCGCGGGAGCATCGTCGCTGAATCGTCCTGCCGCTGCCAGGTCGTTCGTGACGCTCACGACAAGCCTCCCGGTTCTCCCACCGGGCTCAGGACACCCCCGCCCTGGTTCACCCAGCGCATTGCGTCCTGACACCCACGAAAGCGCCGCCAACCGGCATGTACCGGGGCCTGAAGCTCTGGGAGGCGGCGGTGAACGACGCGGGCTCGCTCGAGCAGGAGGACGTCATCAAGGCTCTCGACCACGCGAGAATCGCCCGGGGACCGGGTGGCCCCGCCGAAATGGTGCCGGGCCAGCATCACGTGCGGATGAACATGTACATCGCCCAGGCGAGGAGCGGCCGCCTCGAGATCGTCGAGAATCTCGGGGTCATCGAACCGCAGGAGTGCGGAGGGCTGTAGCGCGATCGCTCAGCCCGTGAACGCATCTCCCAGCAGCAGGGTGAGCAGGCCACTCAACGGCACCCGGGTCCAGGAGGGCCGGTTGTCGAGCTCGTACTGCAGCTCGTAGAGCGCCTTGTCGACCAGGTACGCCTCGAGCAGGCGCTCGAGCGTGTCGCGGGCCGGGGGAAGGAAGGGGGCGCCGGCCGCACTCGTGAGATAGTGATGCAGGAATATTCCGCCTACCGATCGCTCCCAGATCCGGGCCCACGGGGTGAGCCGCTCGAGATCACCGGGCCGCCGGCTGGCGTGGCCCAGCAGCGCCACCTGCGCGGCATAGTCGAAGCTCCGCAGCATTCCGGCCACGTCTCGCAGCGGTGACTGCTTGGCCCGCCGCTCCGGCAGCGGCCGCGCCGGCTCTCCCTCGAAGTCGATGATCACGAAGTCCGTGCCGCTCCGGAGCACCTGGCCCAGATGGTAATCGCCGTGGATCCGGATCTTGGCGCAGCCGGGGTCGAGCCGCTCCAGCCGGTCGGCGGCCGCCCACAGGCGGCCCCGAAAGGTGAGAAGCCGGCTCACGGGATCGAGGAGCTCGTCGGCCAGCCGGGGGAACGAGCCTTTGAGGACCTCGATCACGGAGGTCGTACTCCGGCGCATGCTGGCGGCCAGGGCGGCGGTATCGGCCGTGGTGACCGGCTCCGGGGCGAACGCAGGGTCCGTGGTCGGCGCCGCCAGGGCCAGGTGCAACTCCGCGGTGCGGCGGCCGAGTACGGCGGCCGCGTCGTCCGAGATGCCGAGGAGGTCGTTCAAGACCGGATCGATCCCGCCCGCGTCGCTCACGCTGAGCCAGCCGTGCAGTCCACCGGCGGGGACGTGGTCGGGCGGTGGAAGTGTGAGCGCGCGCTCGTAATAGCGGCCCAGCTCTTCCTGAATCCATCGCCATCCGTCCGACTGGTTCGCGACCAGGCGCTGTGCCGCCGCCAGGGTCGCGGTGGTCCGATCCGGGCTCTCGTACTCGAGCGCCCCGGCGAAGGCGGGGACGCCGGTGAAGCCGCGCACCTCGGTGAGGTAGCGGGTCAGCTCGCAATCGGGCTGCGGCCCGGACGCCAGCCGGCGAAACAACTTGAGGATGATCTGGTCGCCGTAGATCACCGAGCTGTTGCTCTGCTCGCCGGCGACCCGGATGACGCTGACGCCGTTCTCGGCCGGGGGCAGGGCCTCGAGCGCGTGCCCGGGATCGCCCCGAAGCACGCCGCCGGCCCCACGGACCTCGCCGCCTCGGAGCAGCTCGAGCAAGGCGCGGCAGTGCTCGTCGCCGGCGAGCGCGTCGTAGACCAGGCCGCTCCCGTCGGACAAGGCGCACAGCACGGCGGCCTGGTGGTGTTCCCGGATCCGGTTGGCGGTCTCGCCGGCAGCGAGGGCGAGCGGCACGACGTACAGGTCGGTGGTCTCTCCGCCGTCGCCGTAACGCACCTCCACCAGGGCGATCACGGCGTCACGGTCGAGCGGCAGCCAGTCCCCCAGACGACAGCCGGAGATCGGGCGAGACTTGCCGCCGAACCACCGCTGCCGCGGCAGGAACTCGGGCAGCACCGTCTCCTCGAACATCGCCCGCGCCTCCGGGGTGACGAGCACCGGCCACCCGCGGGCCGGGTCGGCGGCCAGCGCGGCTTCCGGCCGTGCCGGCGTCCCGGCCGCGACCGGCTCCGGCGCGCCGTGGAGCTCGAACCAGAGAAACGAATACGCGCCCAGGGTCAGCGGATACGGCGCCGTCCCGATGCGGGGGAACTCGACGTAGCCCAGCATCTCCACCGGCGTCATCCCCGCCATGGCGGACAGGTCGAGCTCGACGGGCTGGGCGAAGCGGGACAGATTGGCCACGCAGAGCACCTGCTCGTTGCCGTACTGGCGCCGGTACGCCAGGATCTTCCGGTTGGCCGGACTCAGAAACTCGATCGAGCCCCGGCCGAACACCTGGAACAGCTTCCGCAGCGCGACCATGTGCTTGGTCCAGTTGAGCAGACTCGACGCGTCACCCTGCTGGGCCTCCACGTTGATCGCCTCGTACCCGTACACCGGATCCATGATGAGCGGACTGTAGAGGCGGGCCGGGGTGGCGCGGGAGAACCCGCCGTTCCGGTCGGCGCTCCACTGCATCGGGGTCCGCACCCCGTTCCGGTCACCCAGGTAGATGTTGTCGCCCATCCCGATCTCGTCGCCGAAATAGAGGATGGGCGTGCCCGGGAAGGAAAACAGGATGCTGTTGAGCAGCTCGACCCGGCGGCGGTTGTTCTCCATCAGCGGTGCCAGCCGGCGACGGATCCCCACGTTGATCCGCATGCGCGGATCCGCACTGTAGGCGAGATACATGTAGGCCCGCTCCTCGTCCGAGACCATCTCGAGCGTGAGCTCGTCGTGGTTCCGGAGGAACAGGCCCCACTGGCATACGTCGGGAATCGGCGGCGTCTGCTCCATGATGTCGGTGACCGGATGGCGGTCCTCGAGCCGGAGCGCCATGAACAGGCGCGGCATCAACGGGAAGTGGAACGCCATGTGGCATTCGTCGCCCTCCCCGAAGTAGGCGCGAACGTCCTTGGGCCACTGGTTGGCCTCCGCCAGGATCATGCGATTGGCGTAGCGCTCGTCCAGCGCGGCGCGGATCTGCTTGATGACGGTGTGAGTGTCGGGAAGATTCTCGCAGTTGGTGCCGTCGCGCTCCACCAGGTAGGGAATGGCGTCGAGCCGGAGCGCGTCCACGCCGAGGTCGAGCCAGAACTGCATCACCTGGACGATCTCCCGCACGACCGCCGGATTGTCGAAGTTCAGGTCTGGTTGGTGGGAGAAGAACCGGTGCCAGTAGTACGCCTTGGCCTCGGGGTCCCAGGTCCAGTTGGACTTCTCGGTGTCGGTGAAGATGATGCGGGCGTCGGCGTACTCCTTGGCCGTATCGCTCCACACATAGAACTCCCGCTCGGGCGAGCCGGGGGGCGCGAGACGCGCCGTCTGAAACCAGGGGTGCTGGTCCGAGGTGTGGTTGATGACCAGCTCGATCAGCACCTGAAGTCCGCGGGCGTGAGCCGCGACGAGGAAGTCCCTGAAGTCGTCCAGGGTCCCATAGGAAGGGTTGACCTCGGTGTACGACGAGATGTCGTAGCCATCGTCGCGGAGCGGGGAGGGGAAGAACGGCAGCAGCCAGATGCAGGTGACCCCCAGCTCCTGGAGATAGTCCAGCTTCTCGATGAGCCCGCGGAAATCGCCGATGCCGTCGTTGTTGGCGTCGTAGTAACCCCGGACGTGGAGCTCGTAGATCACCGCGTCCTTGTACCACTGAGGGTCGGTCGCGCTGCCCGGCCGCTTCATGAGAGGGAGCTCGTTTCGGTCGGACATAGGCTGATGGGGATGATGATCCGGTGCGCCGCGGGCTCGAGACCACCCCGCTCCGCGGCGGCTGGCATGTTGCTCACGAGCGCACGTCTCACGCGGCCTGGGCCTCCGGGCTCTGGAGCGCCACAACCGCGAGTGGCGGCAAGGTGAGCGTGAGCGAGTGGGGCCGCCCGTGCATGGGAAGCGGCGCCGATTCGAGGCCGCCGAAGTTCCCAAGCCCGCTGCCGCCGTAGAGCTCCGCGTCGCTGTTGAGCGCCTCCCGCCACCAGCCACTCGACGGCACGCCGACCCGGTAGTTCCACCGGGGGAGCGGCGTAAAGTTCACCACCCACAGCACGGTCCGGTGCGGGTCCCGCGCCCGGCGCACGAAGCTCACCACGCTGCGCTCGGCGTCGCGGCAGTCCACCCACTCGAAGCCGGCGGGGTCGTGGTCCACCTGGTACAGCGCCGGCTCACCGCGGTAGAAGGTGTTGAGGTCGCGTACCCAGCGCTGGAGCCCCCGATGGCGGGGCGAGTCGAGCAGGTGCCAGTCGAGGCTGATATCATGGTTCCATTCCCGCCATTGGCCGAACTCACCGCCCATGAACACGAGCTGCTTGCCCGGGTGCCCCACCATGTAGCCCAGCAGGACGCGCAGGTTGGCGAAGCGCTGCCAGTCGTCGCCCGGCATGCGGGTGAGCAGGGACCCCTTGAGGTGCACGACCTCGTCGTGAGAGAGCGGCAGCACGAAATTCTCGCTGAACGCGTAGAGCAGGCTGAAGGTGATGCTGTTGTGGTGAAACCGCCGGTGCACGGGGTCGTGCGACATATAATCGAGCATATCGTGCATCCAGCCCATGTTCCACTTGAAGCCGAAGCCCAGACCGCCCAGATAGGTCGGGCGCGAGACCATGGGCCAGTCGGTGGACTCCTCGGCGATCACCGTGGTGCCGGGATGCTCCGCATGGACCCGCTCGTTGAGCAGCTGAAGAAAGGCCACCGCCTCCAGGTTTTCAGGGCCCCCGTGGCGGTTGGGGATCCACTGGCCCGGCCCGCGGCCGTAGTCGAGGCGGAGCATCGAGGTGACCGCGTCCACCCGGAGCGCGTCCACGTGGTACCGCTCGAGCCAGAAGAGCGCGTTGCCGATGAGGAAGTTGCGCACCTCGAGCCGGCCGTAGTTGAAGATCAGCGTATTCCATTCGGGATGGAGCCCTTGCCGCGGATCGGCGTGCTCGTAGAGATGGGTGCCGTCGAAGTAGGCCAGCCCGTGAGCGTCGGATGGGAAGTGGGCCGGCACCCAATCGAGGATGACGCCGATCCCCAGCTGATGCAGGTGGTCCACGAAGTACATGAAGTCGTCGGGCGTGCCGAACCGGCTGGTCGGGGCGAAGTACCCGATGGTCTGGTAGCCCCAGCTTCCGTCGAACGGGTGCTCGGTCACGGGCAGCAGCTCGACATGGGTGAACCCCATCTCGTGCACGTATTCGCCGAGCTGGTCGGCCAGCTCGTGGTAGGTGAGCCAGCGGTTCTCTTCCTCGGGCACCCGCCGCCAGGAGCCGAGGTGCACCTCGTAGATGGACATCGGCGCGTCATGCGGGTGCCGTTCGGGGCGGGCCCGCATCCAGTCGGCGTCATTCCAGGCGTAGCGGTCGATGTCCCACACCTTGGAGGCCGTGAGTGGCCGGATCTCCGCGGCGAAGCCGCAGGGATCGGCTTTGTCCATCCGGTACTGCCCATCGGCCGACTCGACCCGATACTTGTACAGCGCGCCGGTGCGGACCCCAGGGATGAACAGTTCCCAGACCCCCGCGTCCGGGTGCAGGCGCATCGGGTGGCTGGCGGGATCCCAGTCGTTGAAGTCGCCGATCACGGCGACGCGTGAGGCGGACGGCGCCCAGACGGCAAAGTGGACCCCGTCCACGCCGTCCACCCTGCGCAGGTGGGCGCCGAGCTTTTCCCAGTTCCGGTAGTGGGTCCCCTCCGAGAGGAGGTGGAGATCGAAATCGGACAGCAGATCTGGTAATGTCACGCGAGAATCCTCCCCGTGCGCTTCCGGCCACCGCGCAGGGTGATGATGACGAGACGCTTGCGGGATCGCCGGACCCCGTGTTCCCTAAGGTACACGGCGCCGTTGCTTGTGCGCGACCGCTGCCGTCCGCGGGTCGACCCTTCGGAGTGCATGCATGACGGAAGCAGCAGCCCTCCCCGCCGAGACGCCCGGCCTGGCCGGGCCGCCGAGTTCGGTGGATTTCGCGGTGGGCGTGGCGAGCTACAACAACGCCGAGACCATCGGATCGGTGGTCGAATCGGTGGAGGCCGGGTTGCGCCGCGCCTTCCCCTCGGCCAGCACCATCATCATCCACGCCGACGGGGGCTCGCGCGACGGCACGCCTGACCGGGCGCGGCAGGCGCTGGGTGGGCGCGGCCGGCTGCTCCAGATCCCGTACGGCGCCGAGGAGATGGCGGCCGACCTGGCGCGCTCGCTCGAGGGATTGCCGGGCCGGCCGGCCGCGCTCCTGGCCATCTTCGAGGCGGCACGGGGTCTCTCCGCCCGGGGCGTCGCGATCATCGACGCCAATGTGACCAGCGTGACGCCCGAGTGGGTGCCCCGTCTTACCACCCCGGTCGCATCCGGGCAGGCTGACTTCGTCGCGCCGTATTACCTGCGCCACCGGTTCGACGGTCCGATGACCAAGGGCATCGCGTACCCGTTGACCCGGGCTCTCTACGGCAAGCGGCTGCGCTTTCCCATCGCCGGCGAGTTCGCCTGCTCCGACCGGTTCGTGACCCACTGTCTTGGCCGCGGCGGGTCCGCGGACCTGGCCCGGACCGGGAGCGATGTGTGGCTGGTGACCCAGGCGCTCTGCGGGGGGTTTCGGCTGGCTCAGGCCTTCCTCGGAGTGCGGACCCAGGTGGGGGTCGAGGCCCCGGCCGACCTGGGCGAGCGCCAGTCCCGCCTGCTGGGCGCCCTGTTCGTCGAGCTCGAGCGCAACGTGAGCGTGTGGCAGAAGATCCGTGGCTCGGAGCCGGTCCCGATTCAGGGCGAGATCCAGTCCGCCGAGGTCGAGCCGGTGGCGGTGGACGTCCGTCGCGGGCTTGACTCCTTCCGGCTGGGCCAGAAGAATCTCTCAGAGGTGTGGGGGCTCGTCCTGCCGCCCGCCTCGCTGCTCGGCCTCCGGAAGCTGGCCCAGCTGCCCGACGCGGATTTCCGCTTTCCCGACGAGCTCTGGGCCCGCACGGTCTACGACTTCGCCCTCGCCCACCGGACGCGGGTCATGAACCGCGACCATCTGCTCTCCGCCTTTACCCCGCTGTTCATGGGCTGGCTGGCCTCGTTCGTGATGGAGGTGCAGGACGTCGAGCCGGCCCGAGTCGAGCAGCGCATCGAGCAGCTGTGCCTCCGGTACGAGGCCGAAAAGCCCTATTTGATCTCGCGCTGGCGCTGGCCGGACCGCTTCAATCCATAGCCGCCGGCCCGCCGGCCGAAGGAGACCGCCATGTGGGACCAGGTGAACGACGCGTTACGCCAGTCCATCGCCCGGGTGCTCACCAGCCTCGCGAGCTTCGTTCCCGGGATCGTGGCTTTCCTGGTATCGGTGATCATCGCGCTGGTCCTCGGCTGGCTGATCGCCAGGAGCGCATCCCGCCTGCTCGCGTGGCTCCGGTTCGACCAGCAGATCGAGCACCTGGGGCTCGATCCGCTGGCGGAGTGGTCGCCGTCTCGGAGTCCGACGCGGCTGGTGAGCCGTCTCCTCTTCTGGTCGGTCCTCCTCCTCGGCATGCTGGTGGGCATTGCCGCGCTCGACGCGACGCTCATGACGACCGTCGCCAGCCGCCTCTTGCTCTTCCTGCCCAACGTGTTCGTGGCGGTGCTCCTGCTGCTGGCGGGGAGCGTGCTCGCGCGCTACGTGTCGCGGGGCGTGCTCATCAGCGCGGTCAACATGCAGATCCAGTCCGCCCGGCTCCTGAGCCTCGGGGCCAAGTGGCTGGTGCTGCTGCTCACGCTCGCCATGGCGCTGCACCACCTGAGCATCGGCGGGGAGATCCTGACCGTGGCCTTCGGCATCCTGTTCGGCGGGATCGTGCTCGCGCTGGCCCTCGCGGTGGGGCTCGGCTCGAAGGACATGGTGAGCCGCTCCTGGGAGCAGCGCGCGGAGAAGCGGCCGGAGCCCGACACCGTGGTGCCCAACCTGTGACGGCCCGCGACGAGCGGCCCGAGAACGGCCGCGCGCGGGTCGTCCTCGAGGGAATGGCGCCGGAAATCGACGCCGGACGGTTTCCCGTGAAGCGGGTGGTCGGCGAGACGGTGAACGTCGAGGTCGATGCGTTCGCGGACGGGCACGACCACATCGCGGTGGTGCTCCGCTACCGGCACGAGAGCGAACGAGGCTGGACCGAAGTCCCGATGGTGGCGTTGGGCAACGATCGGTGGGGCGCCGGGTTCCTGGTGAACCGGCTGGGTGGGTGGCGATACACGGTCGAGGGGTGGGTGGATCACTTTCTGACCTGGCGCGCCGACTTCCCCAAGCGGCGCGCAGCGGGCCAGGATCTCGCGGTGGAGCTGCTGATCGGTGCCGCGCTGGTGGCCGCGGCCGCCGCGCGGGCGCCGGCGCGCGAGCGGGCTCGCCTGGGGCGCTGGGCGCGCGTGCTGGGCGGCGAGGGGTCGCCCGACGAGCGCGAGAGCCTGGCGCTCTCGCCCGAGCTGGCCGGCGCGATGGCCCGCTTCCCGGATCGCCGTCAGGCCACCGCCTACCCCCGCGAGCTCGGCGTCCGGGTCGACAGGGAGCGGGCCCGCGCCGGCGCGTGGTACGAGCTGTTCCCTCGCTCGACCCGCGGCGATGGCACCCACGGCACCTTTGCCGACGTCGAGCGTCGGCTCGACTATGTCGCCTCCATGGGCTTCGACGTGCTGTACCTCCCCCCGGTGCACCCGGTCGGGGCCGGCTTCCGGAAGGGGCCCAACAATGCGCTCGAGGCGGGCCCGGACGATCCCGGAAGTCCCTGGGCCATCGGCTCACCCGAAGGCGGCCACAGCGAGATCCATCCGGCGCTCGGCACCGTGGCCGACTTCGAGCGGCTGCTCCGCTCGGCCGGCGAGCGCGGCATCGAGATCGCCCTCGACCTCGCCTTCCAGTGCTCGCCCGACCACCCCTGGGTTACGGCCCACCGGAGCTGGTTCCGCGAGCGCCCCGACGGGACCATTCAGTACGCCGAGAACCCTCCGAAAAAGTACCAGGACATCTACCCGATCGATTTCGAGACCGAGGACTGGCGGGCGCTCTGGGACGCGCTCCGCGGCGTGGTGCTCGACTGGGTGAGGCGCGGCGTACGGATCTTCCGTGTCGACAACCCGCACACCAAGGCGTTCGCCTTCTGGGAGTGGCTGATCCGCGAGGTGCAGGGCACGCATCCGGACGTGATCTTTCTCGCCGAGGCGTTTACCCGGCCAAAGGTCATGTACCGGTTGGCCAAGTTGGGGTTCACCCAGTCCTACACCTATTTCGCCTGGCGCAATAGCAAGGAGGAGCTGACCGACTATTTCACGGAGCTGACTCAAACCGAGGTCCGCGAGTTCTTCCGGCCCAACCTCTGGCCCAACACTCCCGACATTCTGACCGAGTATCTCCAGATCGGCGGCCGCCCCGCCTTCATGATCAGGCTCGTGCTCGCGGCCACCCTGGGGGCGAGCTATGGGATCTACGGGCCGGCATTCGAGCTGGGCGAGCACGAGCCCCGGTCGCCGGGGAGCGAGGAATACCTGAACAGCGAGAAGTACGAGATTCGCCGCTGGGATCTCGAGGACGACTGGAGCCTGCGGGAGTTCATCGCCAGGGTGAACCGGATCCGGCGCGCCAACCCGGCACTGCAGCGCGACCGGGGCCTGCGCTTTCACCCGACCGACCTGCCGTCGCTCTTGTGCTACAGCAAGGTCACCGAGGAGCAGGACAACGCAATGGTCATCGTCGTGAATCTCGACCCCCGCCACACCCAGGCCGGCTGGGTGCACCTGGATCTCGCCGCGCTCGGGCTCGAGGCCGGCCAGCCGTTCCAGGTCCACGACGAGCTGGGCGGAGGCCGCTACCTGTGGCATGGCTCGCGGAACTACGTGGAGTTCGATCCCCACGTCCTCCCGGCGCATGTGCTCAGGGTGCGCCGCCGGACACGGACCGAGCGGGACTTCGACTATTTCCTGTAGCCGGTGCCGAACTCATGACCCAATCACCTTCCGCGACGGACGCCGCCGACTGGGAGCCCGGGATCCGCGCCGTCGAGGAGCAGCCACGGATCGCCTTTACTGGCAGCTCGAGAATGGCCGGTGGCGGTCCATCCCCCGGCACGCGCATGTGCTCTCTCGCGAGGCCGCTGGCTAGGTGGCGATCGAAGTCCCCTGCGTGATAGGTGCCGTGCTGATCGGGCTCGGCGCCACGCTGCTGATCGATCTGTGGGCCTTGTTTCTGCGGCGCGGGTTCGACGTCCCTTCCCTGGACTTCTGCCTCCTCGGGCGGTGGCTTCTCCACATGCCGGGAGGCACCTTCGTCCATCGAAGCATCGCCGCCGCTCAACGGAGGCCGCACGAGTGCGCCGTGGGGTGGATCGCTCATTACCTCATCGGCACCAGCCTTGCCATGGTGTTCGTCCTGCTCGCGCCGCAACGCTGGCTCATGCAGCCGACGCTGCTGCCCGCGTTGACGTTCGGCGTCGTGACCACGCTCATTCCTTTCCTGGTCATGCAGCCCTCCTTCGGGCTCGGCGTCGCGGCGTCGAAGACGCCGAAGCCGAACCAGGCCAGAGTCAAGAGTCTCGTGACTCACACGATATTCGGCGCCGGCCTGTACGGGTGGGCGCTTCTGCTGAGTCAGACCCTCTTTCGAGTCTAGGGGCGCCTCTGCATGTCGCTGTCGGCTACCGGGTCCGCACCAGTTACACGAGGCAGGGTCTTGCGACTGAGGCCGTCGGCAGCGTCGCGCAGGCGGGGTTTGCCGTCTTCGGGTGGCCCAAAGAGTCATGCCTAGCCCGGTGATCGTTCGCCCGATTCGCCAGGACGACTTGTCAGGGTGGCAACCGCTCTGGGATGGGTACAACGCATTCTACGGCCGGAGCGGCGCCACGGCCTTGCCACCCGAGGTGACGGCCACAACGTGGCGGCGCTTCTTCGATTCCGCCGAGCCGGTGTTCGCTCTGGTGGCGGCGCTCGAGGGCAGGGTAGTCGGGCTGGCCCATTATCTTTTTCATCGGAGCACCACGAGACTCGAGCTGACGTGCTACCTCCAGGACCTGTTCACCGCGCCGGCCGAACGTGGCCGCGGGATCGGGAGGGCATTGATCGACGCGGTGTACGAGCGCGCCCGAGCCGCGGGTGTGTGCCGGGTCTACTGGCAGACGCAGGAAGCGAACGCGGCCGCCCGCCGCTTGTACGACCAGATCGCGACGCACTCGGGGTTCATCGTGTACAGCGTCGAGGTCTGACCATGGTCGCCCTCGTCGCGTTCGACCTCGGCGGCACGTGGGTGAGGCGCTCGCGCGGCTGCGTGCCGCCGGCATCAGAGTGGCTGTGACGAGCGGCTTCGACCGGCAGATCGTGGATCTGATCATGAACGCAGTGGACTGGGCGGACCAGATCGACGCGTGCATCTGCAGCGACGACGTTCCTGAGGGACGTCCGGCCCCCTACATGATTTTTCGCGCGATGGAGCGGAGCGCGGTCATCGACGTCCGCGACGTCGCCGTGGTGGGTGACACCGTGCGGGACATGGAAGCAGGCAGGAACGCCGGAGTGGCCTATCGGGTGGCGGTCCTGACCGGCGCCCACGACCGCGACACCCTACGCGCCGCTCCGCGTACCCATATCGTCGAGACGGTGGCGGACGTTCCCTCGATCTGGCTCGCGGGCGGGTAGTCATGATGCGGCATTCACCCCCGATGAAGGTCCGGCCGGCCACGGACGAGGATGGGGTCGCCATCGCCGCGCTCAGCGCTCAGCTCGATTACCCCGTCTCTGCCGGCGTGATGGCCGAGCGTCTCGGGATGGTGCTCGAGCGGGATGACGAAGTCGTCCTGGTCGGGTGTGAGGGCGACGTCGTGATCGGATGGGTGCACGGGGCGGAGCAGCGGTTCCTGGAGGCTCCTGTCCGTTGCGAGCTGCTCGGGCTCGTGGTGGACCAGGATCATCGTGGAGTGGGTGTGGGACGGCAGCTCGTGCGCGTCGTGGAGCGATGGGCTCAGGACCGGGGCATCACGGAGATGTCCGTGCGGAGCAACGTCGTCCGGCTCGAGTCGCATCCCTTCTACGAGCGGCTCGGCTATGGACGGACCAAGACCCAACACGTGTATCGGAAGCGGCTCTGACCTCACTCCTGCCGGCACGGTTCGAGCGACCAGACTTCGACGACACGTGAGAATTCGCTGAAGCGTCGGGATGCCAGCGAGTCCGATGATCATGGAATGTGACGGTTCGACCTATGGCGGATTGATGAGCGTCACACCACTCGAGTTGTTCCGCAGCCTCACCAACGGGGTGTACGTTGTCGGGGTGGCCCACGGCAGCCAGCGCAATGCCTTCACCGCCGCGTGGATCACCCAGGTCAGCTTCGACCCGCTGCTGCTCGCGCTCAGCCTCAATCCCACCCATGCCTCATTTCCGATCCTGAACGCCGCGGGGACATTCACGGTCAACGTGCTCCGGCAGGGACAGCTCGATCTGGCCCGGCATTTCGGCACCCAGTCCGGCCGGACGGTCGACAAGCTCGTGGGGCAACGATGGGAGCCTGGCATCGGTGGGGCTCCGGTCCTCTCCGACGCGGCAGCCTGGCTGGATTGCCGCGTCGTGAGCCGGCACACCGCCGGCGACCACACGATCGTGGTGGCGGAGCCGGTAGGTGGGCGGGTCCTGGCGAGCGGCTCCACGCCGATGACATATGCCGAGACAGGCGACCTCGACGGGAGCGCGGCGTTGTACCCGCCGGCCTTCACCCGGCTCGCGGAATGATGACGGGATCGACCTGATCCTGCTCGATGCGGCCGGCACGCCGATCGCGCGAACAGCCGGCAGGAGAGTCTCGGGGGGCGGTTCGAGATGGAGCTTTCGAGGGACCCGCGTGGACGGCGAAGCCCCGTTGGCGAGATGTCGGAGAGGCTATACTCCCATGGTGCGGCCCCCGACGACGCTCCAGCGCGCATCCCTTCTCTCGGCGGTCCGGAGGCTGGCTCGCGCCGACAGGCGGCTGGCCAGGCTGGTGGCGCGTTACGGGCCGCCTCCGCTCTGGGCCCGCCGTCCAGGATTCGCCACGCTGCTCCGCATCATTCTCGAGCAGCAGGTGTCGCTCGCTTCGGCGCGGGCCCTATTTCTCCGTCTCGAGACGGCTCTGGGCGAGGTCGGTCCCCTGACGATCGCCATGCTCGGGATGCCCGGGCTCCAGAGGCTCGGCCTGACCCGGCAGAAGGCAAGTTACGCCGTCGGCCTTGCGGAGTCGGTGCTCGACGGCCGGCTGCCGCTGCGGCGTCTGTCCCGGTTTCCCGACGACGAGGCCCGCGATCTCCTGGTCCGGGTTCGGGGGATCGGACCGTGGACCGCGAACATCTATCTGCTGATGGCTCTGAGACGTCCCGACATCTGGCCGCCTGGTGACCTCGCGTTGCATAAGGCCTTGATCCGGTTGCACGGATTCGATGGAGTCTTGTCGCTGGTCGACGCGGAGAGGCTGGCCGAACGGTGGCGGCCGTATCGCGGCGTAGCGGCCCGGATCCTCTGGCATGCCTATCTGTCCGAGCGGGCCGCATGATCGGAGCTGAATGTCCGCGCTTCTGTACAAGCTGAACGCCAGGGACGAAATCTCCTCGGTCAACGAGGAGTGGCTCTCGTTCGCCCGGGCCAACGGCGGCGAGCCGGTGCTGCCGCCGGTGATCCTCGGTCGTTCGATTTGGGACTTCATCGCCGACCTCGAGACGCGGCACATCTACCGGATCCTGCACCGCCGGGTTCGGGCCCACGGCGTCCCGATCGGCTTGTCGCTTCGCTGCGACGCTCCGGAGCGGCGTCGGCTGCTGGAGCTCACCATCTCCGCCGGCGAGCACGAGACGCTGTGCTATCGGGTGCAGACGGTCAAGGAGGAAGACCGCGATGTCGTCCCGCTCCTGAGCCCGCACGTACCGCGGTCCGAGCTGTTCGTCACCATGTGCGGCTGGTGCAAGCGGGTGTCGGTACCGCCGAACGGATGGCTGGAGGTGGAGGACGCGGTCGTCGCGCTATCCCTGTTCAATGAGCCGTATCCCCCGCAGCTGACCCACGGAATTTGCGAGGAGTGTCAGGACAGCCTGCGGCTGGCGATGAGCGGCGGGCTCGATCACCCCATGTTGGGACGCTTGTAGCTCGAACCCGCAGGACTGCACCATGCCCAGGAGGGCGCATGGATCCACGAGTGGCACCGTTCGCCACGCTCTACGAGCTCAACCAGGACTACGGCCACCTGGCTCAGGTCCATCACTTCCGGCTGGAGCGCGCCGACCAAATCGACCGGGCGCTGCGAGCGCTCGTGAGCGAGACATGCGCAATCGGTAGACAGCAGGTGAGGCGACACCGCCCATCGCCGTAATCGAGGAACACATGGCAACTCAGGCGGACGTCCGCCGCATCGCGCTCTCGCTGCCCGAGACGGAAGAGACACCGGGCCGTTTCGCCTTCTCCGTGCGCAACAGGGGCAAGCTCAAGGGATTCGTCTGGGTGTGGCTGGAGCGAGTCGCCCCGAGGAAGCCACGTGTGCCGCAGCCTCAGGTCGTCGCTCTCAGGGTTGCCAACCTCTTCGACAAGGACTTTCTGCTCGCGCAGGACCCGGAGAAGTTCTTCACCGAGCCGCACTACAACGGATTTCCGGCCGTTCTGGTCCGGCTTCCGGCCGTGACGGCCGGCGAGCTCCGCTCACTGATTACGGAGGCGTGGCGGAGTCAGGCTCCAAAGGAGATCGACCCGGATACACCGGCGGCGACCCGGCGGACCACGAAGCGCAAGCAGACCCGGGCGGGACGGAGATGACCAAGGCTCCGCGGCCCCTGGATCGGCTCGACTACTTCACCACGGCATACTTTCACCGGCCCGACGAGCTGGGCAACGAGGTCAGCGGGGCGGGTCTGGACGTGACCGGCATCTACGGGGTCGAGGGGCCGGGCTGGATACTGCCCGACGTATCGGAGCGGATGGCGGACCCGGGGAGGCGCGCGTCGTTACTCGACGTGGCCCGGAGGCTCGAAGTGGAGCCGGCGATGGTGGGCGCGAGCGCGCATCTGCTGGCCATCGCCCGGCGTCCGGCCTGAATCCGAGGATTACTTCTGCCGCTGACTCCGGCTCACGCCGCTGCCGCCTGGCCCTTACATCGTCTACTCTCCAGACTGCCTCTCGATGCGCTGGTGCTCGGCACGATGGCCCCCGATTTCGAGTACCTGCTGCGACTGGCGCCGCGAGGTCGGTTTGGGCATTCGCCGCCCGGCTTGTTCCTGTTCTGTCTCCCTCTCGGCGTCGCCGCATGGCTGGAGTTTCGTAAGCTGGTGCGTCCCGCGCTGCGCACGCTGCTCCCAGCCGGCATCGGGGCACGCTGGAACGCGCCGGCCACCGGCCTGCTCGCGGTCGCCGCGGGCGTGCTCGTCGGAGCCTTCAGCCACATCGTGTGGGACGGCTTCACCCATGCCAAGGGCTGGGGCGTGAGTCACCTGCCCATCCTCGCGCACTCGGTGCCGGTGGCCGGTGAAGACGTAGCGGTCTTCCGAATCCTCCAGCACTTCAGCACGGTCGTGGGGCTCGCGATGGTCGTGGCGTGGGTGACCGACTGGGTGAGTGACCAGCCGCCGGAGCTCCGGGTCTACACCCCGGCACAGCGGATGCGAGCCCAGCGAATCGTGCTGGTCCTGCTCGCCGCTGGGACACTCGGGGCGGTGCTCAACGGGCTCCGTGGGGTTCGCCATGGCCTTGCCGGGAACCTGGGGTACGCCGCGGTCGGCGGCATGGCGGCGCTGGCCGTGGCGCTCACGGTGTTCGGAGTCGTCGTTGCCTGTGCACCCGATGGGAGAGCCCGGCGTCTCTAGAGCGATGGAAACGAGCATCCGCGTACCTCGTCGATTTCAGGGACCCCTGGTCGCGCTCCTTTGGGCGCTGGCCACGGCCTGCGGCTCCGACGAGCCGATGTCGTCCAACCCCGCACATTCCCTTGTCGTCACGCCATCCCGTCTCGTCCTTGGAGTGGGGATGTCGCGCCGGCTGTCGGCGAATGTCGTGGACGAAACCGGCGCACCCATCTCCGACGCCGACATCGAGTTCGTCTCCACCGACCCGGGGGTCGCCTCCGTCACGCCCGACGGCCTGGTGAGCTACGTCGGAGTCGGCGAAGCGGAGATCAGGGCTACGAGCGAAGGCTTGCTGGCCGTCGTCGTCTATGCCGGGCTCCGGGCAGGCCACCCGCTGGCCGCGGCGGTCACCTTCAAGCGCTTGCCCGGCGACGGCCAGGGCGATGGGCCATTCGGCGCCGCGGTGGACGGCGATGGTCGGGTATTCATCTCGCAAACCAACAGTGGCCGGGTGGCCTCCGACCTGTATCCGGTCACCGGCTTTGCCACCCGGGACCTCGGCGGCAGCCCCACCTCCATCGCGCTCCTCGCCGGAGGTGCCGCGCTCGTGACACCTACCGGCCCCGACAACAGCGACGCGAGTGTCATCGAGCTGTCTTCCGACCGGGTCCTGAGCCGGGTCCCGCTGCATGTGCGCGCGTTCTCCGCCGTGACGGCACCGGACAGTCACACCGTGTATCTGGGAACCAACGATGGGCGGATCCTCGTGTTCGACGCCGCCTCCTCCCAGGTAACGGGATCCATCGATCTCGACGTCGAGCTGAGCCGCGTGAATCATCTCGCTCTCGACGCGGGCGGTACGCTGCTTTACGCGAGCTCCTTCACGACCGGCACGGTTTCCGAGGTGGACGTGGCCACGGGGTCCGTTGCCCGCACCTTCTTCGTGGGCGGACAGCCGCAGGGCATCGTCATATCGCCCGACGGCACCGAGCTCTTCGTGGCGAACGAGGGCGGCAACGGAGAGGTCGACGTCTACGATGTGGTGGGAGACACGCTGGTCACCTCGATCCCCTCGGGCGCGACCTCGACCATCGGTGGGCCGTTCGCGCTGGCCTTGTCACCCGATGGCACCGCCGTGTACGCCGGCGTCACCACCGCCGATGGGCCGGGAGAGATCCAGATCATCGATGTGGCTACCCGCACGGTCTCGCAGACGATCACGAGCTGCGGCGCGATGCCGCGTCGCATTGCCTTCGGCCTCTCCGGCGGGCTGGCGGTGATTGCGGACGAGTCGGGATGTGCCAACTTCGTGGAGTGACCCGTTTCACCATTCGGTGACCCCTTCTCCGGACGTCAGTTCTGTTTCTCGGCGTTCCCGTGACGCTGAGAGGCTACGACTCGCTGCGAGTTCGGTGGCACCAACCGCGGGTAGCTTCGTAAAGCTGTAGCTTCGGAGGGACTGTGCGGTCGCCGTCAACGATCCACCAGTGGGCCGATTGGACGCGATATGACCTTCAAGCCGAAGATCTGGTACCCGATCGCCGTGGGCCTCAGCGCCCTGAACCTGGTGGCGGTCGGATTCGCCGTGCAACCCGGCGAGCCGTGGCACGCGGCGATCCACGCGGCGCTGGCGGTGGCCTTCGGAGTCTGGGCCCAGCGCCTGCGGCAGACGACGGCGCCTTCGGGCGAGCTCCAGCCACCGATCGAAGCGCTCGAGCTCGAAGTGGGCAAGCTGCGGGAGGAGCTGGCCGAGGTGCAGGAGCGCCTGGACTTCACGGAGCGGGTACTGGCACAGGTCCAGGAGTCCCGCCGGGTCGGACCCGAGCACTGAACAGGACGCCCACGCTCAGGGCCCGGCGGAGTACACGACCACGAATTCGTATGGCTCGAGCCTGGGATCCATCGTCGCGGGTGCGGTCGCGGGGTCGGGAAGATACGTCGTGCCTCCCACGGTGACCTCTCCCCACGTGACTATGTAACTGCCTGGAGGGATGAGGTCGACGATGTCGACCCCGTCCGTCCGCGCATAGGGGGCGTCTACTGCGACCAGACCCAGGCTGACAGTTCATGGGCTCTCCGGAGGCGCACCCCACGGACCAGGCCGTCGTCGCGTGCACAGTAGACCGTCTGACCCTCGGCGATCCCGCACGCGGCATTTCCGCCTCCGAACGGATCTTCACCGCTGTCCACCTGGAGGAAGCGAAGGTCGGTGACGGCGACGGGTGAGCTTTGCACCACGTCGCCTCCGGGCGATCCCCACCGATACAGCTCCCCGTCCGTCGTGAGAGCGTGATTCTCCTCGAAGCTCGGCGCCCTGATCGTTGCGAAGGAATGTCCGCCGATCACGGGTAGCGGGATGAGCGTCTCGGAGGCGCCATTCCCGAGGCTACCGAACCAATCGGCACCCCAGCAGAAGGCCGCGTGGTCTCCGGTGAGCCCGCACGTGTAATTCCTCCCGGCCGAGATCTCCACGAAGCGGAAACTCTCCTGAACGGGTATCGGCGTGGCGTACAGCCCGGCGGGGCGCTCGCCGAAGGCCCCGGTGTCGGTCTCCTGCTCGCCCCAGCACCATAGCTCCCCGGCCGTCGACATCGCGCAGGAGTGGAAGAAGCCGGTATGAACGGCAGAGAACGTCAAGTTGCTCTGAACCCGAACCGGCACAGCCGAGCTTGTGGTCGTGCCGTCGCCGAGCTTGGCGAAACTGTTGTCGCCCCAGCACCAGACCTCGCCCGCGTTCGAAAGCCCGCAGGTCGAGTTGGCGAAGGGTCCTACACCTTCGGCCGAGATCTGGGTGAAGCGCAGTGTCGTCTGTACCGGCGTCGGAACAGGAACGGACTGACTGACCGCTCCCGTTCCAGTCTCACCGCTCGCGTTGGATCCCCAGCAGTATGCGATGCCGTCCGCCGTGAGCCCGCACACGTGTGCGCCGCCAACGCTCAGCGACGCGAACGTGGCCGAGCCGGCGACCGGTACCGGCGCCCGTGCCGAGTCTCCCAGAGCGCCGGAGCCGAGCTGGCCGGCGAAGTTCGTACCCCAGCAGAACGTCTCCCCAGCGGCCAGTGCGCATGCGAACGCGTTCCCGGTGCTGACGATGGAAGCATGGAAGATCGTCGCGGTGGCCGAGACCGTGACGGGGGCCAGGGCGCCGGCCCTGACGGAGAGCGTTTGCTGCCCCTCGGTGCGGCCGAGGGTCCACTCAGCGGCGGCCCGCCCGGACAGGTTCGTGGTATCGGCGGGGCGTCCGATGACGTCCGCCCCGTTTGCGGCCGTCCACGTCACGGGTACCCCCGGCACCGCGTCGCCCTCCGCGTCAAGCACCTCCACGACGACGGAATCGCGCAAGGGCCAGCCGGGGGTTCCGGATTGGGTAAAGGGTGTGAGCAGCCGGATCTCGGAGGGTACCCTGCCACTGCCTGCCTGCCCATCGCTGCAGGCGGCAGCGAGCAGCAGAGCCGCCACCGATACTGTCGTGACCGTGTTCCGGGTCATGGGGAGGTCTCTCCCGAGGGGACGGCCGACTCCCGAACGAGCGCGCCGACTCATGTGTATCGCAAACGCGTATCGTGCCTTCCGCCCGCGCCCGTCCCGAGGCATGTTTTCCGGGCCATGACTGTCACCGAACAATCCCTCCGCACATATCCGTTTCTCCTCGCCGGCGAATCCCGCCACGGTGCCGATTCGGTCGAGATCCGGAGCCCATACTCCGGCGACCCTGTCGGGCGCGCCAGCCTGGCCGGCCCCAATGATGTCGCCGCCGCGCTCGATGCCGCCGTAGCCGCTGCCCCCGTCGCGGCCGCGCTGCCGTCGCACGCACGCGCCGCGGCGATCGACCGGGTCGCCGCCGGCATCACCGACCGCCGCGAGGAGATGGCCCGACTCCTGGCCGCCGAAGCGGGGAAGCCGCTTGCCCTCGCGCGCACGGAGATCGATCGCGCGATCTTCGTCTTCCGCCACGGAGCGCAGGAGGCCACCCGGCAGGGCGGTGAGGTGATCCCGATGGACCTGCAGCCGCATGGTGAGGGGCGGTGGGGTCTCACCCGCCGCTTTCCGCTGTCGCCCATCTCGGCGATCATCCCATTCAACTTTCCGGTGCTGCTGGCCGCCCACAAGCTGGCCCCCGCGATGGCCTGTGGCGCCACCATGGTGCTCAAACCACCGCCACAGGACCCGCTGTCGACTTTGCTGCTCGCGGACATCGTCCGGGAAAGCGGCTATCCGTCCGGTGCCCTCTCGATTCTGCTCTGCACCAACGACCATGCGGCCCCCCTGATCGACGATCCCAGAGTGAGGATGATCACCTTCACGGGCTCGGCCCGGGCAGGCTGGGAGATCCGCCGCCGCGCGTTCACCAAGCGGGTGACGCTCGAGCTCGGCGGCAACGCGGCGGTGGTGATCGAGCCGGACGCCGACCTCGACCACGCCGTCCGGCGCTGCGTGGCCGGCGGCTATCTCTACGCCGGGCAGTCGTGCATCTCCACCCAGCGGATCCTCGTACACGAATCGCTGTACCGCCGGTTCGTCGAGCGCTTCGTGGCCGCGGTCGGCGCGCTCCGCACCGGTAATCCGATGGCCGAGGACACCGACGTGGGGCCGATGATCGACCGGGCGAGCGCCGAGCGGGCCTCGCAGTGGATTGCGGAAGCGGTCGCGGCCGGCGCAAGGATCGCGGTGGGTGGACGACGCGAGGGGGCCGTCATCGAGCCCGCCGTCCTGCTCGATACGGCGTCCGACATGCGGGTCAATTGCGAAGAGATCTTCGCCCCGGTTACCACGGTGCGGGTCTATGGCGACTTCGACGAAGCGATCGCCGTGGTGAACGACTCGCCCTATGGGCTCCAGACCGGTCTCTTCACCAACGACATGCGCCGCATTCTCCATGCCTTCGAGCGACTCGACGTGGCTGGCGTCGTGGTCAATGACGTGCCCGGCTACCGCGTCGATCACGCACCGTACGGCGGCGTCAAGGCGTCGGGCCGGGGCCGCGAAGGCGTGCGGTACGCCATCGAGGACATGACCGAGCTCCGGCTGCTCGTGCTCAACGCCGTGTAAGACCGTCAACCCCTGGGAGACCCGATGCGATCGTTCCTCGTGTCCGCGATGCTCTGCCTCGCGACGACGCTCCGTGCCCAGACGCCGCCCCCCTCGTCGGCGCCATTCCGCGACAAGCAGATCCCGCACGAGTCGGGGTTCCGCGTCTTCATCGTGCCCGACATGGAGGGCATGGGGAGCGTGGTGGACATCCACGAGGTCATCGCGGGTAACGAGGCACCACGCTACAAGGACCTCACCGGGCCCGACTACTGGGACCGCTTCCGCCTGCTGCTCACCAAGGAAGTAAACGCCACCATCCGGGGAGCCCGGCTGGCGGGGGCCCGGAGCTTCGTCGTGAACGAGGGCCACGGCGGCAACCTGTTCGCCAACGTGCTGCCCGACGAGCTCGACAGCTCGGCGATTCTGGTGCGAGGGTTCCCCAAGCCGCTCGTAATGGTGACGGGCATCGACAGCAGTTTCGGAACCCTGATGTTCACGGGAGCCCACGCCAATGCCGGGAGCCCGGGCGTGCTGTCCCACAACTTCGCGTTTGATTCGTTCACGGTGAACGGCAAGCCGCTCAACGAGGTCGGCATCAACGCCCTGATCGCCGGCGAGATGGGGGTCTCGGTGTCGCTGGTGAGCGGGGACGACGTCCTGATCGAGGAGACCAGGAAGATGGTCCCGAACGGGTTCGTCGCCATCGTGACCAAACGGGCCGTGGGGCGGAGTGCGGCGATCACGTATAGCCCGGCCAAAGTGCGGAGCATGCTGCAGAACGGCGCGGCCGAGGCGGTCCGGCGAGAGCGGCGGGGAGACTTCAAGCCCTTCACGATGGACCGGCCGTACACGGTCGAGTTCACCCTCCGGCGCAGCTTTCCCGACAGCGTGGTGACGGCGGTCGCCGGCCTCACCGAGTTCACACTGGAGAAGACCGGCAACCGCGCCTTCCGCTACACGACCGACAGCGCCAGGCAGATGGGCTGGCTGCTCGACGCGATCGAAGAGACGGTGCTCCGATGACACGCCTCCTGCTCGCCGCCGCCATGGCCATCCCGGGGACCGCGTGGGCACAGGGCCAGATGCAGGCGCAGACGGCTCGCGACACGATGCCGCGCGACACCACCCCACCAGCCGCCGTCTTCGGGGTAACGGAATACCAGCTTGCCCGCCGGAAGCTGGAGCTGGACATGCAGCGACGCGGGTTCAGCGTCTACATCATCGCCGACATGGAGGGTCTGGCCGGCGTGGTCCGCAACCAGACCGAGATGCGCCCGGTCAGCCGGGGTGGATCACCTCAACATGAGGTGTTTCGCCACGAGCTGACCGAAGAGGTGAACGCCCTCATCGCCGGCGCGCGTGCAGCGGGAGCGACCCAGTTCATCGTCAACGAGGGGCATGGCGGGACGCTGTTCCGTAACATCCTGGTGGACGAGCTCGATCCCGAGGCGATCCTGATCCGCGGCTATCCCAAGCCGATCGTCATGTCCACCGGCCTGAACCCGATGGTGGACGCGATGATGATCGTGGGCGCGCACGCGAACGCGGGCACTCCGTCGGTTATTTCCCACAACTTCGCGTTCGACTCCTTCACCGTGAACGGCAAGGCGCTCAACGAGGCCGGCATCGCGGGATTCATCGGCGGGGAGATGGGGGTGCCGATGGCGCTCGCCAGCGGCGACGACGTCCTCACGGCCGAGACCCGGGACATGCTCGGTCCGCTGGAGACGGTGACGGTGAAGACCGCCTTCTCGCGTTCCGCCGCGGCGGTGCTTCCGCCCGCGACCGTTCACCGGATGCTGCGGCAGGCGGCCGCGCGAGCCGTGCGGCGGGTGCAGGCGGGCGAGCTTCGCCCCCTCGAGATGGCGAAGCCCTACCGGGTACGGTTCTGCCTGCGCCGATCGTTCACCGAGGACGACTGGGTGCGCGAGACCGTTGGTCGGCTGGACGGCGTGAGCGCCGAGGGGGGCCGGGGCTGCTTCGCCTACACCACCGGATCGGCGGAGGCCGTGGGCAATCTGCTCAACGAGATCGAATGGACGGTGCTCAAGCCCTGAGCGATGCCGCTTCAGGGCGACCTCGGCCACTCGTCCATCGTCCCGTCGCGGTAGATCCCGACCAGCTTCACGGGTGGCTCCGGTCCACCGCCGGCGAAGTGGAGCCTGGTGGCAGGCTCGGCCTGGACTTCGAACAGCGTATCCGACATCGGCGTGAGCCACGACGCCGAGGTGGGGCCCCCCTCGTACCAGAGACGGCCGTCACGTACGGTGACGCTGCGATCCTGATAGCGACCGGCCAGGCGCTCCAGCGCATGCTCGGGAATCGTCACCAAGTGGCCCCGCGAGGCGAGCCGCTCTTCCGTCCACCGCATGTGCTGCTCGGCCTCGCCGCCGTCTCCCTCCAACGTCCGAGCCTGCCGATACGACGCCATGGCCTGGTCGAGGTCGCCGGCCGACTCGAACCCCCGGCCCAGCGCCAGGTTGGCGCTGACCGACTCCGGCGCGGCAGCCACCGCCTGTTGGAGGATCTCGATGGCAAGCGCAGCGAAGCCCCGCCCGGCGAGGAATTCACCGAGCTCCATCGTGCCGTCGAGATCCGGGCGGGTGGCCGTCTTCGCGGAGACCGCCCGCAGCCGGCGACGCGCGGCATCGGCACCGCTGTCGAGCGCCGCCCGCTTTACCGACTCCAGCGCGAGGATGCGCGGGTCGTCGAATCGATTGAAATCCCCGAGATGGCGCGCCGGATATCGGCGGCCGAACACCCGCGAGGCCAACGCCTCCACGAGCGACGTCCCATTGGGGCCATTGGTGAAGTAGACGAATCCGTCGCGGGTGGCGAGGTCTCCCGTCATGTAGCAGGTGAACCGTCGCCCGTTGTTGCCGCTGTGATAGAACGTGCGGCCGCGGGGCCCCTGCTCGACCCGGATACCGAGCGCCATGAACATGCCCGGGGTTGTTTCCCGAACGGGCGTGACGAAGGTCTGCCACATTTCGGGAGACAATCCCTGACCGGTCAGTACCGCCGAGACAAACCGCGCGTAGTCGCCCGCCGTCGTCAGCAACGAGTAGGCCGATCCGGCCTCCGCCTCGGTGTAGTGATCGATCGGCGTGATACGCCAGAGCCAGTCCTTGCCGTACGCGGCGTCGCCGGCGAAGCGATCCCGCCAGGTGAAGCTCGAGCGCGTCATGCCGAGCGGCTGGAAGACCTCCTCGAGCGCCAGATCGTCGAGCGACCGCCCGGTCATGTGCTCCAGCGCCTTCTGCAGGTAAATGAAGCCCTCGCCGGAGTAGCCGTACCCGGTCCCCGGGTCGAAGCGCAGGCCAAGCCTTGCGCCGCCCCAGTTGGGCAGTCCGCTGCCGTGGGAAAGAACCATGCGGGCCGTTATCCCCTTGACACGCTCGTCGCGGGCCAGCCGGGGATAGTCGAGCAGCTCGGATAGCGGGCGGTCCAAGTCGAGCTCTCCCCGGTCGGCGAGGCGCAGAACCAGATAGGAGAAGACTGGCTTGCTGAGCGACGCCGCCTCGAAAATCGTGGCGGCGTCGACCCGTGGGTGGGCGGGATCGTGGGTGGTACCGAAGGCGCCGGTCCAAATTACTCGGCCGTTCTTCACGACCGCCATGGACAGTCCCGGGATCCCGCTGGCCCGCAGGATCCTCGGGAGGTCCCGGTTCAGGGCCGCCGTATCGGGCAATGAAGAATCCGCGGCCGGCTCCGCCAGGGCGCGCGCGGCCGCCCGAGGCCACGATGCGAGCGCGGAGCAGGCGGCCAGCGTGATACAGCCGAGGTGGCGCGCCGCCGATGAACCGGTCATTTTCTCCTTGAATGGATGCCGTAATCCGCCGTCGGTGACAACCACCGCGAGGTGTTCCGAGGATGTTCGATATCGAATTGATCGGCCGGCCCGAAGGGAAGGGGGAAGGGCTGTTCAATTGGGGCCGGCTCACCCTGGGCCATTTTCGAGAGGAGTTCCAGGCTCCGCTGTACGAGTGGGCTCCGGGTGACTATGCCGCGCACTGGCTGGACATGGCGCAGCGACTGATCAAGGGAGCTCCTGTCGCCGTTTTCCTCACGCATATGCTCCATCCGGAGGCGCCCTATCATCTGGGCTGGCCCGCCTGGCGCGAAGGTGACCGGGTGTTCGTGCAGGAGCGCCTCTTTCTGCGGGACCATCTGAACGGGCACTTCGATCCCCAAAGCCCCGAGGTTCACGCCGGCCAGCGCCAGGAACAGTCCGTCGAGGGCCGGCAAATCGTGCAGTGGCAGGTCGGCGTGCGGGACATCGCCGCCTTCCTGGAACGGCGAGGCCGGTCACTGATCTCGGCCTGAGGTTTCGACGATCCGTCTCCATCGCGCCCGCACAGGCGCCGTACCAGGAGTACACCCGCAAGGTCGCTCGCTTGAGTCCACGACTCACCGCTCGCCAATGAGCCTGTTCATCGAGCAGCCACTGCTCGCGGCCGTGCCCGGCATCCTCTTTCTGTTTCTCTACTGGCGCTCGCGGCATCGCATGGTGCTGCTGGCCGGCGTCGCCTGGCTGGCGTATGGGGTCTACGAGCTGGGCATGCGCTGGAGGGTATTGTGCAGCGGCGAGTGCAACATCCGGGTGGATCTGCTGCTGATCTATCCGGTGCTGGTCCTGGTCACCCTCCTTGGGCTCGTCGCAGTGTCGCGGCGGCGGGAAGCGTCGTAGCCGGGGATGGATCGCGAAGAGCGAGCGTCGTCATCCCCACGTCGTCCCACACGGGCCGAGATCGCCGAGGCCGCCGGACGCACCGTGCCGGATCTCATCGCGCCGGGGCTCGACGTCCTGTTCTGCGGGATCAATCCGGGCCTCTATTCCGGCGCCACGCGCCATCACTTCGCACGGCCGGGAAATCGATTCTGGCCGGCGCTCCATGCCGCCGGCTTCACGAACCGGATCGTCAGTCCGTGGGATGAACGCTCGCTGCTGGATTACCGACTGGGCATCACCAACCTCGTCGCGCGGGCCACGGCGGCCGCGGCGGAGCTCGACCCCCACGAGCTGCGCGCCGGGCGCGTGAGACTGGTGAGAAAGGTCAGGCGTTTGCATCCTCGCGCCCTTGCGGTGCTCGGCATCGGCGCCTATCGGCTGGCGTTCGACGACCCGCGCGCGATCGCCGGTCGCCAGGCTGAGACGATCGGCGGGACCATCGTCTGGGTGTTGCCCAATCCGAGCGGCCTCAACGCCAATCACCAGCTGCCCGATCTGAAGCGAGCGTTCGGGCAGCTCAAACGGGCGGTAGGGCGCTGAGGGTCCGGTTGCAACTCAGTGGGTAACCCGTCGTCCCACGGCGACTCCCGCGATCAGGGCAACGAGGAACAGCGCCAGGAAGAGGTAGAAGATGATCTTCGCGATGCCGGCCGCGGCCGACGCGATCCCCCCGAAGCCAAGAGCCGCGGCCACGAGAGCGATGATGAAGAAGATGAGGGCCCAGCGCAACATGGTGCCTCCAAGAAATGGAACGCCGGAAGACCGCCCGGCCGAGTGTCTGACGGTACCCCGGGAGCGACGTGGAACGCCGTGAGCGACATCACCGGGCTGCCAGGAAGTGGCCGATGCGGGGGCTGACTGCAGCTCTCGGACTGCTGATCTTCGCGCGAGCCGGTGTCTCTGCGCAGACCCGGCCGGCGGCCGACTCGGGCGTCTGCTGGCCCCGCACGCTCGGGGCGACTGGTACGGCTATGGATTCCTCGTCGAGCAGGCCGGCGGCAAGCCGGTGCGCGGACACGGCGGTGGTGAACCGGGGTCTGGCATCGGGTCGGAGCTCGGCTGGTTGGAGGACGGGAGCTATGTCGCGATCGTGCTGGTCAACTATGATTTTCCCGGGGCATCAGCCATTTATCAGAAGCTGATCGACTTCCTGGCGTTGCAGTAGTGGACCCGATGGCAGGAGGAAGATTCCGTGGCCCGGTTGAAGCCGGAACATCTGTCGGAGCTGCGCCGGCTCCACGAGCTGGGCCAGGCGATCGTGCGCGCGCTGGCGAACCGGGGGCAGATCGGGGACCTGGGCCAGCAGTTCAAGCGCGCACTGGACGGCGCCCGCGACACCCAGAACGTGCGCGGCATGCGGTCGGCGGTGCGGGACCTCGGAGATATGCTGAGCGCGCTGCCCGCCGAACAACGCCGGCACATCGCGCAGGCGGTGGACCAGGCCACCGGGTCGTCGTTGCAGGACCTGCTGCAGGCTGATGCCCGGGCGGTTGCCGGGATCCTGCGCCGCGGACACATTCGAAACCAGAAGGAGTACCACCTGCTCCAGAGCCATCTCGACAGGTTCGTCGATGACCACGCCCGATCGGTCGAGGCGGCCTCGATTCTTCGTCTGCTCGAGTCCTACGGGGCGTCGTAGCCGATGAAGGCGCCCGGGCCGGTGACCCTCGAGGGACACGGCGTGAGGTTGGAGCCGCTCCGGTCCGATCACGCCGAGGGCCTGATCGCCGCCGCGGCCGACGGCAGGCTCTGGGAGCTATGGTTCACATCCGTGCCCACGGCGGCCCAGATGTCCGGTTACATCGCGGATGCCCTCGCAGGCCAGGCGGAGAGTCACATGCTTCCGTGGGCGGTTCGCGATCTCGCCAGCGGCACGATCGCCGGCTCCACCCGTTATCACGACATGGTGCCGAGCATCGATCGGGTCGAGATCGGATACACGTGGTATGCCGCGAGCCGACAGCGCAGCCACATCAACTCCGGCTGCAAGCTGCTGTTGCTGACCCATGCCTTCGATACGCTCGGCTGCCGGCTCGTCGGTTTCCGCACCGACAACTTCAACTTCCGGTCGCAACGAGCCATCGAGGGCCTGGGGGCCAGGAAGGATGGCGTGCTTCGTCATCATTTCGCGCGCCGCGACGGCTCGGTGCGCGACACCGTGATGTACAGTATCATCGCTTCCGAATGGCCGGCCGTGCGCCGCCATCTCGAGTGGCGCGTGAGCCGTGACGCACCGGGCGGCGAGGGGCGACCATGACTCGACTGGTACCCATGATGCCATGCGCGATCGGTTTGACCCTTGCGGCCGCGTGCGCCACGGCGCCGCCAAGCACGACCATGGCGCCGCTGCGGGCGCCGGATTGCTCGTTCCGCTCCGCGTCGACCTGTTGGACACTGGCCGGCCGGTTTCCTGTCCGCCGGCCGGTGGCGAAGGACACGATGCCGGAGACACGGCTGGCCGAGCCGCCGGCAGTCTTTGCGGCCGCTACCGACAGCAGCGGTCGTCACCTCGACACGCACCAGCTTAGAGGGACGCACCCATGAGCCCGGACAAGAAGAACCCCGATATTCCCCGGTCGGACGCCATTCGTGGGACGACCATGCGCTGGAGTTGGACCGAGGGGCCGACCAAGGGCAAGATCCACGAGCACGTATTCCACGGCGATGGCACCGTCGAATGGCGTGAAGTCGACGGCGACGCGCCCGAGGCCGGCGGTCCGTCAACCAGCGGAACTCCGGAGCGGGTGCCGTATGGGGCGTTCGAGGTAGGCCCCGAAACGTACACCGTGTCCTACCTCGCCCCTTCCGGGTTCACCCTGACCGTGGTCGCGAATCTCGGCTCGGGAGAGCTGGTCGGCTTCGCGTCCAGCAGCGACTCGTGGTTTCCGGTGCGCGGCACCTGCGAGCGGGTTCGCTGAGCTCGGTCATGTTTCTGGTTCGTGCCGCCGAGCCGCGTGACGCGGCCCGGCGTACGCCGAGGGGTGCGACATCAGCCCGGTGGGCTTTCTCGAAGGGTGGTACGTGTCTCCGTCGAGGAGCCCGGTGATGCTCTCTCCCCGTGCCGCGCTGCTGCTGGTGGACGTGCAGCAGGGGATGGACGATCCCAAATGGGGGTCGCGCAACAATCCCGGTGCGGAGCGCCGGATCGCCGAGCTGCTCTCCACCTGGCGCGCAACCGGCCGGCCGGTCATCCATGTCCAGCACCTGTCGCTGGAGCCACAGTCACCACTCCGTCAGGATCGCCCCGGCCACGCCTTCAAGGCGGAAGCGCTGCCGCGGGCCGGGGAGCCCGTGTTTCAGAAGCACGTCAACAGCGCCTTCATCGGCACGGGTCTCGAGGCTCACCTCCGGAACAATGGCATCCAGGAGCTCGTCGTGGCGGGGATCACGACCGACCACTGCGTCTCCACCACGGTGCGGATGGCCGGTAACCTGGGCTTCACGGTCACGGTGGTGGAGGACGCGACGGCGACGTTCGAGCGCCAGGGCCCGGACGGAAGTCACTACAGCGCCGACCTCATGCATCGCGCCGCGTTGGCCAGCCTCCACGGCGAATTCGCGACTGTGCGAAGCGCCGGCGACGTCGTTCAGTCGGCGGGCGGCGTACGCCACGCCTGACCCTGCTTCGGTTCGCGATCGCCTTCACGGCGCTCGCGGGGAGTCCACTCGTCATGGCCGCCGCGCAACAGCCCGCTCCTGTTTCTCGCCCCCACCTGCCCCTGGAGCTGCTGCCGGATACACTGGCAGTCTGCCGATTGCCGGCCGACGCGACGACGCCTTCCTGGGCGGCGACCGGCAGCCCGTTCCTCACTGTCAGTCGGACCGCCGAGGAGCTGTCCATTACGACGGTGGAATCCGCCGTGCCGGCACATGTGCGATGCGAGCGTGGCTATCGAGCACTCCGCGTACGCGGCAACCTTCCGCTCGACCTCATCGGGATTCTTGCCGCGATCGCCGACCCGCTGGCCGACGCCGGACTCAGCATCTTCGCCATCTCGACCTTCGAGACCGATTACGTACTGGTGAAGGCCCGGGACCTCGACAAGGCGGTGGCCGCCTTGGCCCGAGCAGGACATCAGGTCCACCGGGAGTGAGCCGGCGGTGACCGGATCGCCACCCGCTCACCCGATTTCAGGCGACGTTCGCCGGCCTCATCCTGGCCCAGGCCGCGCACTGTCGGCGCCATGAACGAGATCGTCTGGGTGCTGGTTACGGCGCTCATCACCGGGGGGGTCTGGGGCGGCATCGTGTTCGTGCAGCGCGAGCGGCGCCGGATCGCCCGCCATCACGAGCTGCTCGAAGACACGCGGCGGCGACTCGATGCGCTCGAACACGTCGGTGATCGCGTCATCGACGTCGAGGAGAGACTGGACGACGCCGAACGCCGTCTGATTCAGCGGCGGGAGGAGACGAGCGTTCGGCGGCCGCCGGAGGCATGATGTCGTCACATTCACCGGAGCATCGTCTGGATGATTCGAGTCCGTCAGCAGGACCTGCCCGTTCGAGGCAGCTCTCACGAGTTCGTCGGCGCCGACAACGGCGACGTCAATATCTGCGCCTTTCTCCTGAGCGCGCTCCCCGGGCGCGGGCCGGGGCCGCACCGGCACCCGTATGACGAGGTCCAGTTCATCAGGTCGATCCATCTCGGCCCCCGGTTCATCCAGGAGGACCTCTGAGGGAGACGGCCCTGTTTTGACCCGCCCCGGCGGAGGCTTCATCTTTGAGTCATGACCACGGCCCGGGGGCGATTGAGGTGAGTGTCAGTCCCAGCTTCCGAAGCTTCGTCCTCGACCAGCTGGCCCGGGCGACACCGGGAATCCGGGCGCGAAGCATGTTCGGCGGCGTCGGTATCTACGCCACCGATCTCTTCTTCGGCCTGATGGACGACGACATGCTGTACCTGAAGGTGGACGATACCAACCGTGGCCGCTTCGAGGAGCGTGGCATGGGACCGTTTCGGCCCGGCGGCGAGCAGGGCGAGGTCATGCAATACTACGGGGTGCCCGAGGATCTGCTGGAGGATCCGGAGGCCTTGCGCCCCTGGGTGGAGGCCGCAATCGAGGTCGCGCGGAATGCCAGGCGCAGAAAGGCTCGTCGCAGCCGCTGAGCGCCGGGTGCGAAGGACGCGCGACATCGTAGATTGACGGATGGGAAGGCGAGGCACGCGTGTTCCGATTTCAGGCCGTCTTCTGGTTGCTGCTGGCCGCGTCGTCTCGGACCACTGAGTGTCGCCTCGCGACCAGCCCCGAGGGCCTCTGCGCCTTTGTCCGGCTCGAACCGTCCAGCACCGACCTTCCCGTCGGCGGCACGCTTCAGGTGCGGGTGAATGGCCTGACCTGCGAGCGGGGGACCAGCTGCCTCGACTGTGCGGATCGGTCGCACCGGGTGCGCTGGCGGTCCACGGCCCCGGACATCGCGAGCGTGGACTCCACCGGTGTCGTGCGGGCGCTGCGCGCGGGTCGAGCCGACATCCGGCTCGACTCCGATGACGGCACGGGCGCCGGCATGCAGGTGGTGGTGACGCCCTGGCAGGCCGGCCCGGGAACGGAGACCCGATGAGCTTAGAATTCCGCGTTCTCGGTCCGAATGACGAGGCTGTCCTGACTCGAGTCGCCCCCGGCGTCTTCGATCACGACGTCGATCCCGCCCTCGCGCGCGAGTTCCTCCGCGATGCGCGCCATCATCTCTCCGTCGCTCTCGAGGACGGCGTGGTGGTGGGCTTCGCGTCGGCCGTCCATTACGTCCATCCTGACAAGCCCGTGGAGCTATGGATCAACGAGGTGGGCGTGGCCCCGTCGCATCAGCGCCAGGGCCTCGGCCGGAGGGTCCTGCAGACCATGTTCGCGCACGGGCGGGCGCTCGGCTGTCGGGAAGCCTGGGTGCTCACGAGTCCCGCGAATGGCGCGGCGATCCGGCTGTACGAATCGGCCGGAGGGACGGATCTCGCAGATCCACCGGTGATGTTCACGTTCCGCCTCGACGGCGGCGTGCCCGCGGAGACGCCTGCGGCCAGCTTACCGGTGTCAGACCGGCATGGGACGCCGCATGAGTGAGACGGCCCTTCGCGAGCAGATCGAGTCGGCCGCGGGTTATCAGGACAAGCTGGTCCCGGCCTTGATGGAAGAGTGGGCGCCTCGAGTCGCCGGCGCCGCGCGGGTCGGTCCCGGCGATCGAGTCCTCGACGTCGCATGCGGAACGGGGGTGCTCGCCCGGGCGGCCGCGGTGCGCGCGGCGCCCGGTGGAGCGGTCACCGGGCTCGACCTGGCGGCGGGCATGCTCACCGTGGCCGCGCGTCTGAGTCCCGACATCACCTGGCGGCAGGGCAGCGCCGACGCGTTGCCGTTTCCCGACCATTCGTTCGACGCCGTCGTCAGCCAGTTCGGCCTGATGTTCTTTCCCGACCCGGTGCGAGCGCTTCGGGAGATGATGCGGGTGCTGGTGCCCGGTGGCCGTCTGGCGGTCGCGGTCTGGGGGTCGCTCGCCGATACACCGGTCTATCGGGCCGAGGTCGAGCTGGCGCAGCGTCACGCGGGACCGAAGGTCGCCGAAGCACTGGGGGCGCCGTTCGTCATGGGGGAGGGGAGCCGGCTGCCGGACACGTTACGAGCGGCCGGAATCCCGGACGCCCGCACCGGGCTCCAGCAGGGCCGGGGACGCTTCCCCAGCATTCGGAGCCTGGTCGAGGCCGACGTGCGCGACTGGCTCCCGATCGTCGGCATCGTGCTCGAGGAGCGCGTCATCGAGGCGATTCTCAGTGAGGCCGAGACTGCCTTGCGGCCGCACGTCGTCCACGATCGCGCCGGAGTCACGTTCGCGTCGCCAGCGGTCGTGGCGACGGCGGTGAAGCCCGATTGACCACACGCTCGAGGCGCGGATGACCACATACGAGTACGCGGTCCTCATCGGACGCGATCAGGCCGGAGAGGTCGGCGGAGTGACCTGGTATCTCAACGGGATCGACTCGCCGCTCGGCGGTGATCTCCCCGGGATCCTCAACCGGCTCGGCGGCGAGGGCTGGCGTGTCGTCGGAATGGGCGACCTCGGCTTCGACGGCCGCACCGAAATCGTGCTGCAGCGAGACCGGACCTGAGGCCCGGAGAGCCGGCGATGGACGAGGATCGCGTCGTACGCCTCCTGGAGGAGATCCGCGACCTGCAGCGGCAGCAGGTGGACGCCTACGGGCGCGCGCTCGCCAACCAGCAGGAAGCCGTACGGGCCCAGCGGGAGGCCATCGCGAAGGCGCGGAGACTCCAGGCCGCGGTGGGCCTCGTCATTATCCTGGTGCTCGTCATCGTCCTGGTGCTGCTCCGGTTCGTCATCATGCATTATCGCTGAGGCGACGGGCTGCAGCGCCTCCCGCATCCGGTCAGCCCGTCCCCGTCATGGTGATTCCTCCATCCTGCTCACGCACTCTCGCCTGGAGGATGTATGCAACTCGTTCTTTCCGATGAGGACACCGTCCTCCTGCGCGATCTCCTCGCCGACTATCTCCCGACGCTGCGGCGAGAGGTCGCGCGCACCGACCAGCACGACCTGCGGCATCTTCTCGTGCAGCGCCAGGACGCGGTGGAGCGTTTCCTGGAGCAGCTCGGCGGGAGCGCCGAATGACGGCGCCGGGGTCGGTGATCGGAGGAGCCGATGGGTGAGGAGATGACGACCACCGCCTTCACGCTCGACGGCTATCGCATCATGCATTCACTCGGCGTAGTCCGGGGCGTCACGGTACGGTCGCGGTCGCTGTTCGGGACCATCGGCGCCAAGGTGGAAACCCTGTTCGGAGGCCACATCAACCTGCTGACCAACCTGTGCGAGCGCGCGCGGGGCGACGCCTTCGATATCCTCATGGCCCACGCCCAGCGCCGCGGCGCCAACGCCGTCATCGGCGTCCGCTACGACGCCACCGAGATCATGTCGGGGGTGACCGAAGTGCTCTGCTACGGCACCGCCGTCATCGTCGAGCCGCTCGAGTCCACGGATTAATCGTGTCGGCGCACCGGCTCGAGCCCGCTATGCAAGACGCTTCTCGAACCAGTGTTGCGCGTAGGGGTCCGAGTTGAACGGGGGCACCTCCGTGTAACCCGCGGTTCGATAGAGCCGGATCGCTTCCTTCAGCGCCCCATTCGTTTCCAGCCTGACCGTGGTGACGCCGAGCTCACGTGCCTGCCGCTCGAGCGCCTCGAGCACTCGCCGGCCGATGCCGAGGCCGCGGACGATCTCGGTTACCCACATCCGCTTGAGTGACCCCATTTCGCGCGAGATGCGCTTGACCGCGCCTCCGGCGACGACCTCGCCGTCGATGATCGCCACCAGAAAGGCGCCGTGCGGCGGAACCAGGTCGGCATCGTCGGCGGGCAGGCTCAGACCGGGATCGAATCCCGATTCGAACCGCCGGTTCAGCTCCTCGAAGTACTGCCCGACGCACCAGCGCGCGTCGGGGCTGGCGGGGTCGACCCGCTCGATCCGCAGGCCCGCCAGGTACAGCAGCCGGTGCACCTCGTCCATCGCGGTGACCAGGCGGGCCTGTTGCGGGGGCGTGAGGGGGGTGAGAAGCGCGGTCGCCACATCGTCCGCCCGCGCGTTCATGAGACGCAGCTCGCGCCGGCCTTTTGGGGTGAGCCGGGCCTCGCGCACCCGTTCGTCGTCCGCCCTCGGGCGCAGATGGATGAGTCCCTCGCGCGCGAGTCGATTCACCAGCCGGCTGAGATATCCCGAGTCGAGGTCGAGACGCCGGCGGAGATCGCGAAGATCGGCGCCACCGGCCCCGATCTCGAACAGCAGACGGGAGGCGCCGAGGGGGCGGTCGCGGCCGAGAAAGTGATCGTCCAGCGCGCCGACTCGCTGGGTCACGAGACGATTGAACCGGCGGACCCGGTCGATCCGGTCGTCCATTATTCTCTGACTTTAGTCAGAGGTTGACGGACCGTCAAGGCGCGGAGTCCCCGCTACCTTGTGGGGTGGCATGCCTTCCACGAAAGGGCTCGGAAACATGCGGCGTCCGGTCATCGGGATCGTCGGCGCGGGCGAGTGCACCGCCGCCGCCAGGCAGGCCGCCCATGAGTTGGGCCGGCGCGTGGCGCAGGCGGGGTGGGTGCTGCTCACCGGCGGACGGCCCGCCGGCGTGATGGACGCGGCCGGCGCCGGGGCCAAGTCGGTCGCGGGCAGCCTGACGGTCGGGATCCTGCCTTCGGGGCCCGACGGGCCGGTGAGCGAGCACGTCGACCTCGCGGTGTTCACCGGCATGGGCGACGCGAGGAACGCGATCAACGTTCTCAGCAGCGACGTCGTGGTGGCGTGCGGGGTCGAGGGACCAGGCACCGCGTCCGAGGTCGCCCTGTCGCTGGCGTCGGGGCGTCCGATCATCCTGCTCGGCGCGGCCCCCGCGGCGAGGGCGTTCTTCACGGCGGTCGTTCGCGAGTCGCCTCTTCTCGAGGCCGACACGCCCGCGACTGCCATGACGCTGCTCGAGCAGCTGGTCGGCCCGACTCGCGGAGCGACCCGCCCACCACGATGATGGAGCGGAACATGGACCTGGCAAGGATTCGGCGGGGCTTCCTCATGATGCTGCTGGCGGTGTGCGCCGGAAGCCCCGTGGCCGCCCAGAGCCGGCCGCGAGCCCGGGCGCTCGGCATCTACCCGGGGGTGCTCGCGCCGGGACCTTCCAACGCGATTACCGACGTGGCGGGCGTGCGGGTGGGACAGGTGACACTCCAGGCCGGCGACTCGGTCCGGACCGGGGTGACCGCCATCGTTCCGACGGGGTCCAATCCGTTTCTCGACCGGGTCCCGGCGGCCGTCTACGTGGGCAACGGTTTCGGCAAGCTGCTCGGCAGCACCCAGGTCGCCGAGCTCGGTGAGCTCGAGACGCCGATCCTGCTCACCTGCACGCTCTGCGTCTGGAGGGCCGCCGATGCGATGGTGGCGTACCTGCTGGCGCTGCCGGGGATGGCGGAGGTCCGATCCATCAACCCGGTCGTCGGCGAGACCAACGACGGATACGTCCTCAACGACATTCGCAGCCGCCCCATCACCGAGCGCGATGTGCGCCGCGCCTTGGAAACCGCATCGGCCGGACCTGTCGCCGAGGGAAGTGTGGGCGCGGGCACCGGCACGGTGGCGTTCGGGTGGAAGGGCGGGATCGGGACGTCATCACGCCGGGTGACGGCGGACGACAGCACCTGGACCGTGGGCGTCCTGGTGCAGTCGAACTTCGGCGGCGATCTGCATGTGCTGGGGGTGCCGGTTGGCAGGGCGCTCGGTCGGGATGGTGTCCGTCAATCCGAAAGCCCGAAAGAGGGAAAAGGCTCCATCATGATCGTCGCGGCCACCGACGCGCCGCTGTCCGACCGGAACCTGCGCCGGCTCGCGGCGCGCGCCATCGTCGGTGTGGGCCGCACGGGTTCGTGGATCGGCAACGGGTCGGGCGACTACGTGATCGCGTTCTCGACGCACCCCGGCGTGCGCCGCAAGCTCGGGGCGACACGACTCACCACGACCGAGCTCGGCAACGACGCGATGTCCGGACTCTTTCAGGCGATCGTGGAGGCGACGGAAGAGGCGATCTACAACTCGTTGTTCGCCGCCCGCACCGTAACCGCGAAAACCGGCAGCGTGGAGGCGCTGCCGGTCGATGAGGTCGTCCGGATCCTCCGGAGCCATGACGCGATCCGCCGCTGATCGGGCGCGCTAGCCGCCGGCGATGGCGCCCACGATGAGAAACGGCTCCGCTCCCGAGGCGACGGCGTCCGGCAGCGGCTCGTCGGGTTTCTGGTGCGAGAGGTCCTGCTGGCAGGCGAAGAACCGCATGAAGGGCCGGCGCCGCTGATCCGTCTGGCTCCGGACCGTTCCCCTCAGCACCGGATACCGTGCCTCGAGCGCGTCGAGCACCGCGCGCTGGGTCGGGGGGCCCTCGATCTCGAGCGCCACCTCCCCGTCGATCCGGGCCAGCTGCCGCAGGTGCTGAGGGAGGGCGACCCGGATCATCGCAGCGTCTGGACCTCCACCGACAGGACGCCGGGAAGGTCTCGCACGATGGGCCCCCAGCTGTCGCCGCCGTCCGCCGACGCGTAGACCTGCCCGCCGGTGGTCCCGAAATACACGCCGCACTCGTCGAGCGAATCCACCGACATGGCGTCGCGCAGCACGTTCACGTAACAGTCCTTCTGGGGCAGGCCCTTGGTGAGCGCCTCCCATTCGTTGCCGCCGCTCCGGCTCCGATACACCCGAAGCTTGCCTTCGGGGGGATAGTGCTCGGAGTCGCTCTTGATCGGGACCACGTAGACGGTTTCCGGCTCGTGCGGGTGGACGTCGATGGGGAACCCGAAATCACTCGGGAGATTGCCGCTGATCTCCGCCCAGGAGTCGCCCCCGTCGTCGCTCCGCATCACGTCCCAGTGCTTCTGCATGAACAGCACGTTCGGGCGCGAGGGGTGCATCGCGATCCGGTGCACGCAGTGGCCAACCTCCGCCGTGGGGTTCGGGATATACTGGGAGCGAAGCCCGCGATTCACCGGCGTCCACGTCGCGCCCGCGTCGTCGGTCCGAAAGACGCCGGCAGCGGAGATGGCGATGAACATGCGCGTCGGCCTCGCGGGGTCCTGCACGATCGTATGGAGACACATGCCGCCTGCGCCCGGCTGCCAGGAAGGACCCGAGTCGTGACCACGGAGGCCGGCCAGCTCCTGCCAGGTATTGCCGCCGTCGGTCGACCGGAACAACGCCGCGTCCTCGACCCCGGCGAAGACCGTATCCGGGTCGGTGAGTGACGGCTCGAGATGCCAGACCCGCTTGAATTCCCAGGGGTGCTGGGTGCCGTCATACCACTGGTGCGTGCCCGGCACGCCGTCGTAGGCGAAGGTGTTCCCCACCGCTTCCCACGTCTTCCCGCCGTCATCGGAGCGCTGCATCACCTGACCCGACCAGCCGCTCGATTGCGACGCGTAGAGTCGGTCGGGATCGGCCGGCGATCCCTTGAGATGATAGATCTCCCACCCCGCGAAGTGTGGGCCGCTGACCTCCCATCGGCTGCGTTTCCCGTCCGAGGTCAGGACGAACGCGCCTTTGCGCGTGCCGACCAGTACCCGTACTCCGCTCATTGAAGTCTCCTTCGGTGCGTGCGACATGGCCCAACCGGCGGGCCCGGCCCGCCTGAATGTAGTCGATCGACGGGCTCCCGTTTCGACACGCAGGAGGCCGCCTCGCACAAGATGCCGGGGTCCGGCTACACTCCACAGCGCTCTGGAAAGGGACCATGTCCACCCACACGCTGGTCGCGCGGCGAACGGGGGAAACGCCCGCGGAGCTGAAGCCCGCTCCGGGCCTTTCTTTCGGCGGCGCCCACGGTGGCCCAGCGAATCGTTCGCGCCAAGGCCAAGATCCGGGACGCCGGAATCCCCTATGAGGTGCCCTCGCCCGCGGAGCTGCCGGCGAGGCTCGACGGCGTGCTGCGGGTGGTGTATCTCGTCTTCAACGAGGGCTACTCCGCCTCCTCGGGGACCTCGCTCACGAGAGCCGATCTGTCCGCCGAGGCGATCCGGCTGGGGAGGCTGCTCTTCGAGCTGCTCCCCGACGCGGAGGTGCAGGGCCTGCTCGGGTTGATGCTGCTCTCCGAGTCGCGCCGCGTCGCCCGAGCCTCGCCGGCGGGCGATCTCATCCTCCTTGAGGATCAGGATCGCTCGCGCTGGAACCGCGAGCAGATCGCCGAAGGGTCGGCCCTGGTGGAGCGCGCGATCTCGTCCCGGCGGTTCGGCCCCTACACGCTGCAGGCGGCCATCGCCGCCGTTCACAGCGGGGCGCCCACCGCGGCGGCCACCGACTGGGACCAGATCGTGGGGCTGTACGACGTGCTGATCGGGGCCGACCCCTCGCCGGTGGTCGCGCTCAACCGTGCGGTGGCGATCGCGATGCGCGACGGGCCCGGCGCCGGCATCGCGCTGATCGATGCGATCCTGGCGCGCGGTGATCTCGGGGCCTATCACCTGGCGTATTCAGCCCGGGCCGACCTGTACCGGCGGCTCGGCAAGACCACGGAAGCTCGCGAATCCTATCAGCGGGCATTGGCACTCACCCAACAGGGGCCCGAGCGTCGATTTCTCGAGCGGAGGGTGGAACAGCTGAAAGCTGAAAGCTCAAAGCTGAAAGCTGAAAGCTGAATCTCGCTCGCTTTCAGCTTTGAGCTTTGAGCTTTAGGCTCCTTGAGGAGAGGTATTGTGTCCGATCATGATAGGGTAGTTACGGCAGGGTGTCCGGAATGGACCAGGGACGTGGTCGACTGGGGGACCCGCCGGGTTACCGACGACGGCAAGATGGCGCTCGCCATCGAGCTGTCCCGCCAGAACGTGCTGCGCGGCGCCGGCGGACCGTTCGGCGCGGCGGTGTTCGAGATCGGAAGCGGGGTCCTCGTCGCGGTAGGCGTGAACAGCGTCACCCGGCTCAACAACAGCGTGCTGCACGCCGAGGTGCTGGCGCTCATGCTGGCGGAGCAGCGGGTGGGCTCGTACACCCTGCTCGGGCCCGGTCTGGCCCAGCACGAGCTCTTCACCTCGTGCGATCCCTGCGCCATGTGTCTCGGCGCGGCCCTCTGGAGCGGAGTTCGGCGCCTCGTGACCGGCGCCGATCGGACCGACGCGACGGCGGTGGGCTTCGACGAGGGCCCCGTCTTTCCGGAGTCCTACGCCTATCTCGAATCGCGCGGGGTCGAGGTGAGCCGGGGGGTGCTCCGCGGGGAAGCGGTCGCCGTCCTCGAGCTGTACCAGCGCCAGGGCGGATCGATCTACAATCCGTAGCGGTCGCCTACTGCCGGATCTGGTAGGCGAGCTTCAGGAAGAATCCGTCGTTCACCCGCGACAAACGCGACCAGTTGAAGTCGGCATCCGTCTCGAGCGAGCTCCCGTACCCGAGGAAGGCGACGGTGCCCGGCGTGGGCTCGAACGAAGCGAGCAGGTCCACCCGGAGGCCGTTGAAGCTGGTGGCGCCCTGTGCCTGTCCCGAGACGAACAGCGATTCGGCCGACGAGGGCTCGACCAGGGCGGTGCGACGCTCGGAACGGTATTCCCCGATGACCCGGAAGAAGAGCGCCCGGTTCGGCTGGTACTCCACCTTGAGCCGCGGGATGATCGAGCGCGCGAACTCCCCGCCGGTGAGGCGGAAGAGTCGGAAGACCGTCCCGGTGGCCGCGACGCGGATCGTGGGGGCGGGGCGGAAGTTGAGATTGCCGGTGAGCTGCCAGCCACGCCCGGTGGCGCCCTCCTCGAACAACGCGGCCCGGCCCCGGCGGTACTGGAGGTTGCCATCCATCCGCTGCCACACCGGGGCGGTGATCTTGGTGGACCAGGTGAAGCCCGAGAAATCCGACGTCGGCCGGTAGACGGGACCGGTCGCGCCGCCGATGGTATAGTCGGCGTAGGTGCTGTCCTGAAAGGTCACGAAGTCGCGCTCGATCCGTCCGTTCAGGGCCCAGCCGCCGCGGAGCTGAAACGTGGCATCGACGTACTCGTCTCCCTCGAGACCCGGCGTGAATCCGAACTTGTGGTAGAGCCAGGTTCGCTCCGGCCCGCCGAAGAAGGTGAGGTTCTCCAGCAGCGCGCCCCGCGCGCCGTAGATCGTGAACCGGTTGAAGGCGTGACCGTATGCCACGCCGCTCCGAAGGCGGTTCACGAACCCGGCCTGGTCGTCGAACCCGATCCCCTGGCCGTTCAGCACGTAGTTGAATCCCCACGACCGCCCCGTGCGGTCGTACTCCGCCTGCCAGATCGGGGCGTGGCGGCTCCCCGCGGCGTCGCTGGTCCATGCCTGGCCATACTGGGCCTGCACGTAATAGAGGCTCCATACGTACCGGAAGTCGCCGGCGAGGACCCGGTTGTGCCGGTCGCCCTGGTCCCGATTCGTGAACGTCACGCCGGCGATGGAGTTGCGGCCGAAGTCCCGGCGAAGCCTGGTGATGTTGAACCAGGCGTCGTCGGTGTCGGTCTCGTCCACCGCCGTCAGATGCGCCACCCCGAGCTGGCCGAACTTGCCGGTGAACTTGGCGCCAGCTTTCGGGTTCACGATCCGTCGGGTATAGACCAGCGTCTGGGGCGACCCGAACAGCTCGATGCCCTCGAGAAAGAACGGACGCTTCTCCGGAAAGAACAGGGCGAACCGCTCGTTTACGGTGACCTGGCCGGCGTCGCTCTCGACCTGGCTGAAGTCGGGATTGATGGTGGCGTCGAGCGCGTAGCTCGTGAACCCGAGCCGGAAGCTCAGGCCTGCGTCCGGATCGACGTCCTCCCGGTCGAACCTGCCCGTGGCGACGTCGCGGGTGCCATTGGCGGTCGCGGTGACGAACGGCTGGGCCTCCACCGCCACTCCCCGCTTCAGATCGTGCAGTCCCGCGATGGCGCCTTCCTGGCCGAGAAAACTGGCGTTGGCCCGGCGCACATCGGTCCAGGTATCGGTATACCCCGTGCGCTGCACGACGCGAGTCACGTTGAATCCCCATTCCTGCGGCCCGCCTCCCGGGTAGCGCAGGCTCTTGAACGGGATCCGGATCTCGATCTCGTAGCCCGTGTCGGTAAGCCGGCCCTTGGACTGCCAGATGAAGTCGGGGTTCTTGTCCGTGCTGCCGGGAATGAGGCTGCTCACCTGGCCGGCGCCTTCACTCCGCACGCCGTCGCTCTGGGCGCCGAGAGGATTGACGCCGAAGAAGAACGCGCGCCGGCGGTCGTGGAAGGTGTCGATGTCGAGGACGACGTGATCGTCGGTGTCGATGTTGTCGCGGTCGGCTACGGTGGCGCGGACCGCGGTGGGGTTGCGATCGTGCGCGATGATCCCGAAATGGATCGCATCCGGCGCGTACCACACGAGCACTTCGGTGTCTTCTTCCGCGGGACGGCCATCCACCGGCTGATACTGCCAGAAGCCGGTGAGCCGAGTCGCCTGCGCCCATACCGGCTCGTCCAGCCTGCCGTCGATCCGGACCGACGCTTCGATGCGCGGGATGCTCGCGGTGGGAGACCCCTTGCCGGGGACGACGGTTCCGGCGACGGGGTCCTGGAGAAGCAGCAGGAACGCGAGCATGTTGGGCTGAGTTGGAGTGGGGACTGGCCGCGACGTCGGCCGTTGAGGAAATTAGCCTCCAGGATGTTTACGGGAAGCCGCACACGCTGGTTTCGCTCGGGGGGGTCACGTACATCGTCGTCGCAGGCGCATGACGATTGTCATAGTGACATTGGTTGTCACGGGGACGTCGGCGGCCGGTCTCCGACTCGCGAGGAGCTAGAAGGTCTCATGCATTTCGATCTACAGGAATCCGCCGCGGTACTGCGCCGCACGCCCGCGACGCTGGCGGCATTGCTCGACGGTCTCGGTAATTCATGGGTCACGGCCAGGGAAGGCCCGGATACGTTCAGCCCGTTCGACGTGGTCGGCCATCTGATCGACGGGGAAGAGACCGACTGGCTTCCCCGGGCGCGAATCATCCTGGCTGGTGGTCCCGAGCCGCGCTTCGAGCCGTACGATCGCTTCCGTCATCGCACACGCAACGTAGGGCGGACCCTGCAGTCCCTCCTCGCGGAGTTCGCGACCGTGCGCGGCGCGAACCTCGACCTGCTCTCGTCGTGGCGCCTGACAGAGGCACAACTCGACCTCCACGGCATTCACCCCGTCTATGGCCCGGTGACACTCCGGCAGCTGCTGGCGGGATGGGTCGTCCACGACCTGGGGCACCTCGCCCAGGTGGCCCGGGTGATGGCCAAGCAGTACCGTGAAGCCGTCGGGCCATGGGTGCCGGTGCTGCCGATACTCACCGACCACGAGAAGCCGCGTTCGTGAGTAGCCGTCGTGACGGATGTACCTGGACCCGAATCCACCGGGGCTCTCCATGAGACCCGGCACTGGTCTGCCCCGAGCATAGGAGGATCTCATGGCGAAGTGTGAAGTCTGCGGGAACGACTACCACATGTCGTTCCAGGTCATCGCGGCGGGTCGACAGCATACGTTCGACAGTTTCGAGTGCGCCATTCACCGGCTCGCGCCGGTGTGCGATCACTGCGGCTGCAAGATCGTAGGCCACGGGATGGAGGCGAACGGCGCGTTCTACTGTTGCGCCCACTGTGCCCGTGAGTCGGGGGTGACCGCCGTCGCCGATCACGCCTGAAGGCGCCGTCCGGCACGGGGAGGCCGGGGAGGATCCGGTGACGCACACCGAGCACGTGCACATCCTGTTCGGCGTCGGCCTGGCGCTGGCCGGCATCTGCTGGATCGGCGCGGAGGCATTTCCGGCCTCGCCGCTGCGATACATCTGGCCGGCGCTGCTCTTCTTCATCGGCCTGTTTCTCGTCATCCCGACCGAGACGCAGGAGCGCACCTATGCGCGCGTCGGCGCCTGGGACACCTTCCTCAGCGTCTTTCCCAATAGCCTGTCGGTCTGGCTTGCCACCGTGCAGAAGGTCCACGTCATTCAGCACAAGACGGCGGGGATCTGCGCGATGGTGGCCGGGGGCGTGGAAGGTGCACGCGCCGCCGGCGGGCTGCCCGCTGGCGGGTGGCGGTGGACGATGCCCATCACGGCCATCCTCGCCGGATTGGCTATCGGGGTGCACGGAGGGACGCATACCCATCTGCCGCGTTTCGGGGAACAGCTCCACCACTGGATCATGGGCACCGCGATGGCCGGTGGTGGTCTGGTGCACGCGTTCGCGACCCGGACCGATCGGCCCTACCCGATCGGACGCGCGGTGCTGCCGGCGATGCTGCTGGTGGCCGGCCTCGACCTCGTCCTCTTCTACCGGATCCATTAGCGCCGATGAGCCCCGCGCCCGGCGAGGTGGATCTGCGGCTGCCCTTTTCGCCTCGCTTCACCCAGCAGAACGGCTACCTCCGCCGCGGACCAGGTGGAGCCCACGCTCGTGGCCACCATGCTGTCCACCATCATCGTGCGACGGATGCCCGATGCGGTGGGACCAGGGCGCTCCTAGATTCCCCCCATGCGCGACGAACGCGACCTCGGACCTGACGACGAGATCGACGGGGTGTTGTCGTTCCTCCGTGCGGCCGAGCGGCTGAAGACGCTGACCCGGAGCGCGTGGACCTCCACCGGCCAGCCGGAGAGCGTGGCCGAGCACACCTGGCGACTGTGCCTCATGGCGATGGTGTGTCACCGGTACTTCCCCGAGGTCCGCTTCCCGCGGCTGATCAAGATGTGCCTGATCCACGACCTGGGCGAAGCGATCCGCGGTGACATCCCGGCTCCCCTCCAGGCGGGCCAAGGCAGCAAGGCGGGGGAAGAGCGGGCCGATCTCCTCCGGCTGATCGAGCCGCTGCCGCCGCCGCTCCGTGCGGAGATCGTCGAATTGTGGGACGAGTACGAGGCGGCCGTCTCGCCCGAGGCGCGGCTCGCCAAGGGTCTGGACAAGCTCGAGACGATTCTGCAGCACAATCAGGGCAAGAACCCCGCCGACTTCGACTACGATTTCAATCTGCAGTACGGCCGGCAGTACACCGCCGTGGATCCGCTGCTGGCCGACATTCGGGCACGACTCGACCAGGATACGGCGGCCAGAGGGAGACGGGCATGACTGAGAGCGAGCAGCGGCTGCGACCGCATCCGAGTGTACGACTGGCGGGGCCCGCGGTCACGCTCAACCTGCCCGACCTCGCTCGCGCGTTGCACGCGGAGCCGCACCCGTCGACCCAGGGTCACCGCCAAGCGGGGCTGGTGCACCGCGGACAGACACGGCTCGTGCTGTTCGCGTTCGAGGCCGGTGGCGAGCTGCCCGAGCACCGCGCGCCCGGCCACGTCGTGATCCACTGCCTGCGGGGGGAGCTGACGGTCGAGGCGGCCGGCGCTGTCGGCGTGCTCAAGATGGGTGAGGCGTTGTTTCTCGACCCCAGTGTGCCGCACAGCGTGCGCGCGACCATCGAGAGCGACATGCTGCTCACCGTTTGCCTCGCTCCGAGAGCCGGCGAGGAGCCGTAGCCTTGTCGGTCGGCGGGGGTCGCGGGATGATCGCGGTCAGCGCGCCAGCAATGCCGCCTGCTCCCGCAGCACGCGGATCGCCAGATCGATCGTGCGCCGGTGGGTCCGGAAGGCCAGCACGGCCAGCCGCATGGTAAAGTGGTCATCGAGCATCGTCGACGAGATGAACACGCGCCCGTCCCGACGGACCCCGTCCACGATCCGGCGGTTGAGGTCGTTGGCCCGATCGAGGCTCATGCCGCCCGGGGCCCAGCGATACGTCACGATCGACAGCTCGGGCGGCGGACCCACCGCGAAACCGGCGTCCTGGATCACGCGATAGAAGTAGCGGGCCAGCAGCAGCTTCTCCTCGAGTGCCGCCCGGAACGGGCGGACCCCCGCCACGATGAGCGGCAGCCACATGCGGAGCGCCCGGAAGTGGCGCGACAGCTCGGGTGAGACGTCGGCGGGCGAGATCTCCCCGGGTTCCCGGTCGGCGTCCTGCATGTAGTGGCCGGTGTAGTCGTGCGCGGCGGCGAGCTGCTCGACGTTGCGAACCAGCACCATGCCGGCGCCGTAGGGCAGGAAGAGCCCCTTGTGCGGATCGAGGATCACGGAATCGGATCGCTCGATTCCCTTGAAGGCGTCGCGAGACTCCTCGGTCAACAGGAAGAATCCCCCGTAGGCCGCATCCACGTGAAACCAGCAGCGCTCCCGGGCGGCGATCGTCGCGATCGCGTCGAGCGGATCGATCGCACCCGTGTCGGTGGTGCCGGCCGATGCGATGACGAGCCACGGCCGCAGGCCCTGGCCGCGGTCCGCCGCGATCGTCTCGGCGAGGGCGTCCGGCTGCATGCGGTAACGAGCGTCGACCCGAATGGAGCGGACCTGGACATCGCCCAGGCCGGCCAGAGCGAGAGACTTCTGGATGCAGTGGTGAGCCTGGCTGGTGAGATAGACGACGGCCGAGGCGTAGTCCGCTCCCCTTAATCCATGTGCCTGCCGAGCGGTCGCGATCGCGGCCAGTGTGGCGAGGCTGCCGCCCGACAGGAGGCTGCCGCCAGCCGTCCCGGGATAGCCGACGAGATCGGCCACCCATCGGACGAGCAGATTCTCCATCCGGACCGCCCCGGGCCCGGCAAAGAACACACCCGCGTATTCGTTGCTCACCGCGGCGAGATAGTCGCCCAGCGCGGAGCAGTAGAGACCTCCGCCTGGGACGTAGGCGAGATGCCCGGCGGAGGCGGGATGCAGCCCCGGTCGGAACACGTGCTCCTCCAGCAGGGCGATCGCCGCGTCGATCGACCGGCCCTCTTCGGCGATCGGCTCGCTCAGGATCCCGACGCCCTTGTCATCGGTATCGGTGTATGCGGGGAGATTGGCCAGGCGCCGGAGGTGCCGCTCGGAGGATGCCACCACGGCGTTGCGAAGCCGTTTGCGCCGCGTGGCACCGGGCTCCAGGGGCCGGGCGGCCCGCTCGAGCCGGCGGAGGCGGTTCAGCAGATCATCATCGGTGTCCCTGGCCATAACGGCTAATCATGCTGCGTCCCGTGCCCGGAGGCCAGCGGCGGCGATCGTCTCCACGACGTGCCTGGCGTCGCGGCCTACCCCGTGGATCATCGTCGACGACATCGCATAGAGGAAATGCAGCCCCACGAAATAGAGCCCTGGCTCTCCCTGCACGATGCCGCGATGGTGCCGCGGCTCGCCGTCCGTCTCGAATACCGGCAGGTCGATCCACGAGAGCCCGGGGTGGTACCCGGTGCACCATACCACGTTGGCGACATCCGCCGCCTGGCCATCCTCGAGGATCGGCCGTCCGTCGCGCACCCCCGCCATCCTGGGCGCCCGTTCGACCCCCGCCCGGGCCAGGTCCCTCGGCTTGACGCGGATCAGTGGTCCCCCGCGGCTCACCACCGCAGGACGGACCCGCCGGCCGATGGGCGTATCCATCGTCATGAGCCGGTGAAACAGGAATCGGAGCACGAGACGCACCAGTAAGGTCCGGCCGGCCAGCCCATCGATCCGGAAGGGAATGTGGCCGGTATCGCGCCCCGACATCACCACCCGGTGGCCGCCCCGCGCCGCCTCGAGCGCGATCTCCGACCCGGAGTTGCCGGCCCCCACGATGAGCACGCCACCCGGCCGGAGCTGGGTGAGGTTCCGGTAGTCGCTCGAGTGCAGCTGCACGATGGATGGATCGAGGTCGTGGGCGAACCCGGGTACCCGTCGCCGCTGATAGGTCGCCATGGCCACCACGACGTGCGCGGCCTCGAACCGCTGGTCGCCCGCCTCGATGAGGTAGCGGTCCCCGTCTCGTGCGAGCCGGGTCACCGAGATGCCGGTGCGAACCGGCAGCCTGAATCGCGCGACATAGGCCTCGAGGTAGTCCGCCATCTCATCCTTGCTCGGGAAGGAGTCTGGTGGGGCGGGGAAGGGCATCCCGTCGAGGCCATCGAACCGGGCGGGGGTGAAAAGACGGAGCGAGTCCCAACGGTGGCGCCAGGCGTCCCCGACGCGCTGGTTGGCCTCCAGGATGAGGAACGGAACGCCTCGCTGCGCCAGATGGTAGCCGACGGACAGGCCCGCCTGGCCCGCTCCGATCACGATCGTGTCGACCTGCTCCGCCTCTCGCGAAAAGCTCATGATGACCCCCGTCTCTCGAGCGTGTGACCTGTAACAGGTTCTGAGGAACACGGTAGCGAGATCCGCCGCCGCGCGCATCGGGCGAACTGTTGAGCGCTGGCCGCCGGCGGCATGGGTAATTCTATGTAGAGGGCTTAGGCGAGCTGGTGGCGGAAGGCGTATGCGGCCGCGGCCGCGCGGCTGGAGATCCCGAGCTTGGTGAAGATGTTGCTGACGTGACGGGCGACCGTTTTCTCGCTGATGGCGAGCTCCGAGGCAATGGCCCGGTTGGTCATTCCCGTGGCGAGCAGCCCCAGTACCTGCAGCTCGCGCGCGGTGAGAGCGGGGACGCCGGCAGTTTCCGGATGTGCCAGTTGTCGCGTTCGAGCCGCGTCCGGCTGAGCGCCCAGCTCCTCGAAGGTGCGTCTGGCGGCCTCGAGCTCCAGCTCCGACGCATCCTGGTCGCCCAGCGCCCGGCACGCCATCCCGACCAGCACGCGGACACGGGCGGCCTCGTACGGTGCCTCCAGGGTCTGCCAACCCGACAACGCCCGGCGCAGCGAGGTGAGAGAGCCGGCGGCATCGCCCTGGGCAAGCAGCACAGCCCCGCGGGCCTGACACGCGAGCGCCAGCAGCAGGGGAGCGCCGAGCGCGGCGGCGATCGCCCCGAGCTCGTCGGCGCCCGACTGGGCCGCCGGGACCTCGTCCGCGGCCAGCATGATCTCGACATACGCCGGTAGCAATCCCGCTCTGGCGTGCCGGTCCGTTGTCTCACCCAGGGCACGCGCGATCGCGTTCCTGGCCGCATCCCTCTGGCGCCGCGCCAGACGCAGGAGTGCCAGACCGGGTTGTGGCTCGTGACCCCAGCGGCTGGCCTCCCGGTAGCTCGTGGCGGCCTGCTCCCATTCTCCCCGGAGACGGGAGACCTCGGCGAGCTGGTAGAAGGCCGCGCCCGCCGATCCGTGCGCGCGCGCTCGGGAGAGCCAGTCCCGCGCCTGTTCCGCCGACTCCACGGCCTCCGACCATGCCCCGTGCAGCTGCATCAGCTCGGCGCGCCGGATGAGACACGCTCCGCGGTAGGAGACCTGGTCGCCCTGCGACGCGCACCAGCGGGTCATCGCCGCCGTCCACTCCTGCGCGCGGCGCACGTCGTAGGTTTCCTGACAGGCCTCGATCACGCTGCAGTAGACGTCACCCGCCACGAGGGGCGAGACCTCGTCGGCGGTCACCGCGACCATGACTTCATCGAGCAGCGCCATGCCGCGAGCCACGTCGCCGAGGCGAAGCTGGGCCCGACCCTGGCCGTGCCGGGCCAGCGTCAGGAGATCCGTGTCGCGAAAGCGTGCCCCGATATCGGCGGCCTCGCCGAAGATCCGGTAGCCGTCGCCCGGATCGCCGCCGAGGATGGCCTGGATTCCCTGGGGGTAGAGGAGATAGCCGCGCTCGACACAGTCCAGGTCCCGCTCGTCGAGCAGCCGGCGTCCCCGGGCCAGCCAGCCGCTCGCGCGGGCCACTTCGCCCTTGAACAGCAACGGGACGGCGAGGCGAAAGGCACACCGGACGGCCTGCTGGATTCCGCCCCCGGCCAGAAACCCCCGGTGGGCTCTGGCCCACAGCTCGGCGCTGTCGGTGTCCTTGCCGAGGAGTTGCGCGGACGTGGCCAGTCTGACGATGTCCTCTGGATCGAGCGGGTGCTCGCCATCCGCGATCGAGAGTTGGGCGTACGACTCGGCCCAGGCCGCCCGTCCGAACGCCTTCCGCCCCCGATCCAATGCCGACGCCGCTGCGGTCACGTGCTCACGACTCGTGGAGAGCATTCTTCAAACATAAGGCGGCCTGGATCGCGGGGGTGTCCGGCGCGAGGTGTTTGACGGGCTCCCGGGATGCCCCTATGCATACGGTCGTGACCCCTCCACCTCCAGGCGCCCGCATGATGGCCGGCGAATGCCTCTGGCTCCGCGCGCGCCGCTTGTCGCGGGTCATGACTCGGGCCTATGACGAGGCCCTGCGGCCTCTCGGTATTCAGATCTCCCAACTCGGTCTGCTCAACGTGGTGGCGCTGTGCGGTGCCGGCGGCGGTGGCATGGGCACGATCGCGGACATTCTGGTCATGGATCGCACGACCCTGTCGCGCAATCTGCGTCCGCTTGAGCGGGGCGGCCTCGTCAATGTCGTACCTGCTCCGGATGATGGGCGGGCGCGCCTCGTAGTGCTGACACCGGCCGGCCGGCGCGTCATCGAGGATGCTACCCCCTTGTGGGAGGCGGCGCATCGGGCGACGATCGCCGCCCTCGGACCGATATCTGCCGTGGACCTGCGCGAGCGGCTCGACGCCGCAGTGGTCGCCGCAGGCGGATCGCCGGGTGTCCCGCGCCCGTAGCCGCGCGGCCCGGGTGTGGGTCACCCTCGCCGCGGCCTGTGCCGGACATCCCGGGCCCGCCGCAAACTTCCCGGCAAGTTGCGCCGTCGGAGACACGGCGCTGGTTCGCGAGGTCCTCTATTTCGGACGCAACCGCCCGGACGGGGGCGTCGTGAGCGAGGCCGAGTGGCGTCGCTTTCTGGATGAGGTGCTGACGCCGCGCTTCCCGGCCGGCCTGACCGTCATCCAGGCCACCGGCCGGTGGGAGGGCCAGAGCGGCGTAGTCGAGGAAGAGAACTCGGAGGTGGTCATCCTGTTGCATGGGGGCAACGAAGCGGCGCTTCGCGCGATCGGTGAGGTCATCGGCGAATACAAGCGGCGTTTTCAGCAGGAGGCGGTCCTGCGCGAGCGCACGCCGACCTGCGCGCGGTTCGAGTAGCCTTCCGTGCGCCGCGCTGCCCGGTGACGCCCCGCCTATTGTGCCTGCTCATGTCCCTCGCGTCGACTGCCGAGGCGCAGGCCGCACCGGCGCTGGGTGCCTCCGTGGAAACCGCTGAGACACTCACGACCCGGACCGGCGCGCTCTACGGCACGCTCCTGGTTCCCACCCGAGGGTCTCTCGTCCCGGTCGTGTTCATCCATCCGGGCTCGGGCCCCACGGATCGCGACGGTAACAACCCCATCCTTCCCGGCAAGAACAACAGTCTGCGCCTCCTGGCCGAGGCTCTCGCTGCGCGCGGCATCGCCACGCTCCGGGTGGACAAGCGTGGGATCGGCGCGAGCGCGCCGGCAATGACGACGGAGTCGGCCCTCCGGATCGAGACCTACGCCAACGACGCCGCGGCGTGGCTCGCCCGGCTCCGCGCCGATTCGCGCTTCGACCGTGTCATCGCGCTCGGGCACAGCGAGGGGGCGCTGATCTCGGCGCTCGCGGCCGAAACGGCGGGTGCGGATGGCTACGTGTCGGTGGCCGGCGCCGGCCGTCGGGCGTCCGATCTGTTGCGGTGGCAGCTGCAGTCCAAGCTGCCGCCGCCACTCTTGGCGGAGAACGAGCGTATCCTGGCTGACCTCGAGCGTGGGCGGCAAGTGGCCCGCGTGCCCGCCGAGCTGGAGGCACTCTATCGTCCGAGCGTCCAGCCGTACCTGATCAGCTGGTTCCGGTACGACCCGGCGGCGGTGCTGCGCGGGCTTCGCATGCCGGTGCTGATCGTTCAGGGAACGACCGACCTTCAGGCGGACCCTTCCGAAGGAAACCTGCTGCACAGGGCGCGTCCCGACGCGACCTATCTCAGCGTGAACGGAATGAATCACGTCCTCGAGCTGGTGAGCGGCGGACCGGGCCAGCAGCGTCAGTCCTATGCCGACTCCACCCTGGCCGTCGCGCCCGCGCTGGTGGAGGGCATCGCGGCGTTCGTCGACTCCGTCAGGCGCCTCCCGCGGGCGCCGGACTCGTTGCCAGGCGAATAGCCTCGACGTGGCGGTGGACCGTGCCTCAGCACTCCGACTCTCGAGCGGCGCCCCAGCCGTGCGACTGGACTCAGGCGGCGGACGTGACGGCCGGTTAGCTTTGGGCATTATCCCGCACCGGAGTCTTCGTTGTCCGTACGCGTCCCGCGGCTGATCGTTCTGCTGCAGTCGCTCGGTTTCGCTCTCGTGCTCGCCACCCTGTGGGCGGACGAGCTGCTCGATCTACCCCACCTGCTGTTCAACGCGACGCCGACACCCAGACGACTTTCCGAAGCGGCCTTCGAATCGGCGGTCGTGGCCCTCCTCGGCGTGCTCACCACGACCATCACGGCCCGCCTGACCCGCCGTATCGTCGCGCTGGAGTCGTTCGTCGTCCTGTGCGGTTGGTGCCGGCGAATCCGGAACGAGGGCGAGTGGCTCACCTTCGAGTCTTTTCTTGCCGCTCACCAGGCCAATACCAGCCACGGCCTGTGTCCCGAATGCGCGGCCAAGCTCGAGGCGGAGTGATCGATGTCGATTTGGTGCTCCCCCGAACGACTATCTGCATCCACTGTCGTTGCACCCCCCTACTCGAGGGAGTCATGCGATACCTCTGCCTGATCTACGACGACGAGAAGAAGGTCGCGGGCATGTCCCCGAAGGAGTCCGAAGCCTTCATGGGAGAGTACTTTGCCTTCACGGAGGGCATTCGAAAGAGCGGCCAGTACATCGGCGGCGAGGCCCTGCAGCCGGTTCAGACGGCCACCACCGTCCGGGTCCGCAACGGTAAGATGGCGACGACCGATGGTCCCTTCGCGGAGACCAAGGAGCAGCTCGGCGGGTTCTACCTCATCAACGCCAAGGATCTCAACGATGCGATTCAGGTGGCCTCTCGCATTCCCTCCGCACGCCTGGGCTCGATCGAGGTGCGGCCGATCATGGAGTTCGACCGACCCTGAGGTGCCCCGAATCCGAAGGACCACGGGGCGTGTGCTGCCAGGCGCGCTGCTCCTCCTGGCCGCCTGCGCCGGGCACGGCGGGAATACCGCGTCGGTGGCATACTACCCCGTGCCGGGCGGACGGCCTCTGCCGTTCTCGGAGGCCGTCCGTGTCGGCGACCTGCTCTATCTCTCCGGCCAGCTCGGCACCGACAGCACCGGACGCCTGGTGCGGGGCGGCATCGGCCCGGAGACACGCCAGGCATTGGCCAATATCGCCGACGTGCTTGCCCGGCACGGCTCCTCTCTCGACCGGGTGGTCAAGTGCACGGCGATGCTGGCGGACATGCGCGAGTGGTCCGCGCTGAACGCGGTGTACACCACGGTCTTCACCACCCACCTTCCGGCCCGCAGCGCCTTCGGCACGACGGGATTGGCGCTCGGGGCACGGCTGGAACTGGAGTGCATGGCGACGCTCCCTTAACATCAAGGAGTCATATGCTTCGCGACTCCCATTCTCTGGCGGCGCTGGGCTTCCTGGCCGCATTCGCGGGCGGCTGCAACGCCCACCCCGCCTCGTCGGGCTCGAGCGCTTCGGCACCCGGTCTCCACGAGCTCTACTCGGGGAACTCCTCGGGCCTGCTCGAGGCGCAGCGCTCCGTGGTCACCAGTGCCGCCGATTGGACCTCGCTGTGGGCGACGGTCACGGCCCATCTGAGTCCGCCGCCTCCCCGGCCGTCCGTGGACTTGTCACAGGAATCGATCATCGTTGCCGCGCTCGGTGAGCGCTCCACCGGCGGCTTCATGATCCACATCGACAGCATCCGGGCCGCCGCCGACGGCCGCGACGTCTTCGTCACGACCAGCAGGCCGGGACGAGCGTGCGCCACGACCCAGGCGCTGACGCAGCCCGTGCACGTCGTCAGCGGGCCCGTCAGCACCGGGCCGACCCGGTTCGTGGAGACGGAGACGACGACGGTCTGTCGGTCCTAACCGGAAACTCTCATGCCCGATAACCACGTAAAATCCTCCGCCGTCATTCCCCTCGAGTTGTTGAGCGGGCAGGTTCGCCCGCGGCCCACCGGTCAATCCGGATGAGCCCGCGCGCGACCGACTCGCTCAAGGAGACGAGGTACGTCAAGGAGCTGGCCAGGGCCACGCAGCCCTCCGGATCGTCGCCCAAATCGCTCTCGGCGATCGAGCGGATCCTGGTCAAGAAGTCGAAGCAGGTCGAGATTCGATTCTCCTCATGGCAGGGGGCGAAGATGATGCCCAAGGCGCTCACGCTCCCGGAGTCCGATCTGCTGCCGCTTCTCTCGGAGGCCATTCGCACCGAGGTCTTTTCGGAGGAGTTTCTGGCTGGACTTCGCCAGGCACTCGCGGCGGGCGATGCGCCCGCCCTGGATGCAATCGCGGAGGACGCCCCCGAGATGACGCGGGTCCAGGCACACTTCCACGCGCTGATTCGTGCCCGTGCCGGCGAGGCCGTGCGGGCTACGGACATCGCGCTCCCGACGCTTGGTCCCGAGGCGGGGACGCAGGACGATCCCGCCTGGTTTCCGGTCGATGGGATGCACGGCGGCTTCAAGTACTGGTGGGATCCCGCGTCCAAGCGCCTCCGGCTCATGACCGAGAGCTGGTCGCGCGTCGTTACCGGCTCGGGCCAGCTGCACGAGATCACGGCCGAGGGGTCGCGCTTGCTGGGCGAGGGGTTCGTGTGACGGCGGTGCGGCCGATGTTCCGGGCTCTGGCCTGGGTTTTCGGGCCCCTGTTGCTTGGCGCGGGCGTGCTCATGGTCGTGCTGGACCTCATCGGCCGCCATCCTCATGGATGGCCGGACTGGTCGCGCGCCGTTCACCTGGGACTCTGGCTCGGCTTTGGAAATCTGTTCATCGGCCTGCTGATTCTGCGGACCGCCCGAACGGGGAAGGACGACTATACGCTTGCGGCCACTCCGCCAACGGGAGAGCAATGGAAGCAGCGCGAGTGATGGGGCCCGCGCCGTCACGTCTCTGCGGCCAAGGAGGTAATACCGTCTCCAACAGCCAGTTACACCGCTCACGTTCAGTGAATTGTGAGCTCGGCCGGCGCTCGCCCGAGTCCCGATCGACTACGGCCGCCTCCTCGTGGGCGCGCTGGCCTGGCGGAAGCGAACGCGTAGGTTAGACGCCATGACCGAGGCCGACGCGCAGCGTTTCGCCGTCGAATGGATCGAGGCGTGGAACACTCGCGACCTCGAGCAGATCCTGAGTCATTACGCCGAGGATGCCGAGGTCACCTCACCCTTCGTCGAGACCGTGCTTGGCCCAGGCCGGAAGACCGTCATGGGCAAGTCCGCCCTGCGCGCCTATTGGGGGCCCATGCTCATTCGCTACCCGGAGCTCCATTTCGTGCTGCATCGCGCTTACGCCGGCGTGGACAGTCTCGTGCTCCACTACGAGAGCATTCAGGGACTCATGAGCGCGGAATGCATGGAGCTCGATGCGAGCCGCAGAATCCGCCGAGTGCAGGCGCACTACGCCATGGGACCCGACCCCGCCGCCGCGTGACCTCACGACGCGCGGGCCGGCGGATCGCCGCGGGCGCCGGGGTCGCCTCCCTCCTCCTCGCGGCGGTCACCGCCTACACCCAATCGATTCCCACGCTCGGCGTGTACGACGGTGCCTGGATGATTCTCTGGGGTACGGTCGCCGTGGTGGCGGTTGCTCCGCTGATCTGGCGGTGGCGGCGAGAGCGTTCGCTGGCTGCCGTTGCGGTGGCGGCGGTCGTCGGGTGTTGGGCGCCGATCGTCATTTCCGCTCTTCGGCACCGGATCCCCATCATGGCCCGCCTCAAGGGGTCGTGGGTGCTGGCGGGCGCCGGCATCGTCGGCCTCGCGGTGCCGCTCGGATTCGTATGTTTGTGGCTGGCGGTGCGGGAACATCGGGCCGCCCTGCGCGGGAGCTGCGATGGGATCCGCCGGCTTTGACTCGCACCGCACGGCAGCGCACTTTTACGATGACGTGACGTGATGGACCCGGATGTTCCCGTCGGACGAGGCGATATCGTGTCTCCCGGACATCTCAAGGCAACCGCCCTCGCGCTCACGCTCACCAGTCTTACGCTCTTTGCCGTCGCCGCCGGCGACTACTTCTCCGGTGGCGCGGGGCCGGCCGGCGGGCGCCCGCGCTCCGGCTGGCGCGGCGGTGTCGTGCTGATGGCCGTCACCATCGCCGTCGGCGGCACGCTTTGGCTGGTATCGTGGTCGGCGGGATGGAGCCTCGACCGCGTGTTCTGGGTGGGATGCGGAGTCTTCATCGGGGTGCTGACCGTGCTGCGACCCTGGTGGTTCTGGGAGCACTACAAGGCGCGCTGGCTGCGCCGGATGATTGGCGACGCGCCGACGGCGGCACTGTACCTCGTGGTGGCGGCGGTCTGTATCTGGGTCGGTCTCAATACCGAGTGGACATTCGGCCGGAGGTGATGACCGGTGGCGCGTCTCTTCTGGTGGGTCCTGATTCTCGCGTTCGTCGGCGCGCTCCTCTATGGTGCGTCCTGGGCCGTGGCGTTCAACAGCGTAGGCGAGCTGCTCGGCGCTCCTCCTCCCCAGATGGGGAATCGGTCCACCACCTTCCTCTGGCACGGGATGTCGCAGTTGCGTGGCCATCCGCGGGCGTGGCGATTCGCGTTCGGCCCCACGCTGATACCCGGCGCGTCGAGCGTGCGCATCTACGTCGCCCCGACCGGCAAGATCCTGATGACCGAGCCGTACGACCTGCCCACACGGCTCCGGGGATTCCACAACACCGGCTACTGACGCCATTCTCTCCGGCGATGACCGCGTCTTCGAATCTCAGCGCCGGGCTCCTGTTGTTTCGCCACACGCCGGCCGGCCTCGAGGTCTTTCTGGCCCATCCTGGTGGCCCGTTCTGGCAGGCGCGCGACGCCGGAGCGTGGACCATTCCCAAGGGCATGATCGATTCGGGTGAGTCGCCGCTCGACGCGGCCCGGCGGGAGTTTGAGGAAGAGACCGGCGTCGTGCCGTCAGGTCCCTTTCACTCGCTCGGGACGGTGAAGCAGAAGGGGGGGAAGGTGGTTCACGCGTGGGCGTGGGAGGGGGATGCCGATCCACGCACCGCCCGCAGCAACGCGGCGACGATGGAGTGGCCTCGAGGGTCCGGACGATTCCTCACCTTTCCGGAGGTCGATCGGTGCGCGTGGTTCGCGTTGGCCGAAGCTAGGGGAAGGATCAATCCGGCCCAGAGCGAGTTGCTCGACCGACTGACGCGAACGCTCGGCGCGTGAAGCGACGCCCGCGCCGGCGCCACTTCACCGCCAATGTCCCTCCACGAAATACCAGCCGCCGCGTGCGTGATGCCATTCGCCCGGCACCCAGGCTCGGCGGGCCCGGGGCGGAACCAGGTAGCGTCCCGTCACCCACGCGTACCCGCGCGGCGCCCGGCTCCAGTAGCCGGGCACCCACACATACGCCGGCCCCGGTCGCCGCGGAATCACGTCGACGCGGGTGGGCGGCGGGCGCTCCACGACATATACGCGGCCCGGCGGCGGGCTCGCGGCGCAGCCCGCGGCGACGGCCAGCCCCGCCGAGAGCGCAAGGATCCGCAGGCGATGACTCGATCTCATTGTCGACGCTCCATGCGTAAGGCACACAGAGGGACGCCCCGGCGCCCCCCGTGTTAAGACCCGCGGCGAAGGAGGACGAAGGACTGGTCCGCGGGATCGGACCGGTGGCCATGACCGCGGCGGTGGTCAACGTCGTCGTGGGCGGAGGGATCTTCGTACTGCCGGCTGTCGTGGCCGGCGAGGTCGGCGCAGCCGGCGTGCTCGCGTATGTCATTTGCGGGAGCGCGCTGCTGCTCGTCGCCTGCTCGTTCGGCATCGTCGGTGCGAGGGTCACCCGTACCGGAGGAGCCTACGCCTACGTCGAGGCGGCGTTCGGTCCCTTCGTCGGCTATCTGGCCGGCGTCCTGACGTGGCTCTCCGGGGCGCTCGCCAGCGCGAGTCTGATCGCCGCCCTGGTGGGTCTCGCCATCGAGGCCGACCCTCGGCTCCAGAGCGCCATCGCCCGACTCATCCTCGTCGGCATCGTATACGCGGGCCCGGTGGCGCTGAGTCTCGTCGCGATTCGCCTCGGCAGCCGACTCATCGTGGCGACCACGGCCGTGAAGCTGGGCACGCTGCTCCTCTTCCTCGTCGTCGCATCGCGAGCCGTAGACCCCGGAAACCTGCGCTGGCCCGATGAGGTGGACGCCGGCCATCTCGGTCGCGCGACGATTCTCATTCTGTTCGCGCTCGCGGGCATGGAGGCGGCGGTGGGCGCGAGCGGTGAGATCCGCGATTCGCGACGCACGGTGCCGATCGGGATGCTCAGCGGGATCGCGCTGGTCGTGGTCCTGTACACCGCCACCCATCTCGTCGCGCAGGGCGTCCTCGGCAGCCGACTGGCCGGCTCGCCCGCGCCGCTGGCCGACGCCGTCGGGGTCGCGCTGCCGGCGGGACGCGAGTTGATGCTGGGAGGCATGGTGTTCAGCATGCTCGGCCATCTGGCGGGGACCCTGCTCGGCTGCTCGAGGATTCTCTACGCGTTCGGCCGGGACCGCATTCTGCCCGGCGCGCTGGCCGCGCTGCATCCGCGCACGCGCATCCCCTTCGTGGCCGTGCTGCTCCACGCCGGCATTACCATGGTCTTCGCCGCTACGCGCACCTTCGCGAAGCTGGCCATTCTCGCGAGCGTGACCATCGCGATATTGTACGGAATGGTCTGCTGTGCCGCGTTCCTCTTTGCGGAGCGGTCGCCGGGGGGCGGCCACCCGCCCGTGCCGCTCCTCCTGCAGCGTCTTGTCGCCGCGCTCGGGGCCCTTGCCATGATCTGGCTGGCCGCGCAATCCACCTGGCACGAGCTCGGGTCGGTCGTGGGCACGCTCCTCGTGGCCGCCCTCGTATTCATCGTCAGCCGGCGGGCCCGCGCGCCGGGGCTCACGGGATAACAAACGCATGTCCGATCGATCGCTTCGCGAGCACCTGGCGCGCCTGCTCGACTGGGAAGACGCGCACGCTTCCTTCGACACCGTGGTCCACGCGGTCCCGGCCCGGCTTCGCGGGGCTCAGCCCGAGGGACTCCCATACTCGCCGTGGCAACTGGTGGAGCATCTCCGCATCACCCAATTCGACATCCTGGATTTCTGCCGCAATCCGGGCTATCGGGAGATGAAGTGGCCCGACGACTACTGGCCTGCGTCGAGAGCACCGGGATCGGAGCAGGCCTGGGCCGAGAGTCTGCGGCGTTTTCGAGACGACAGGGGGGCGCTCCGCGCGATGGCGCTCGATGACGCGATCCAGCTCGATGCGAAGATTCCCCACGGCGGCGGGCAGACTTACCTGCGGGAATTGCTGCTCGTCGCGGATCATTCCGCCTATCACGTCGGCCAGCTGATCGTCGTGCGGCGGCTCCTCGGAGACTGGCCCGCGGGGAGCGCGTGACGGTGAGTCTCGAACCGATGTCGGTGGGGGTCAGATGGCGGGCATCGCCCGCGGAGGGTGGCCAGCGGGCCCCCCTCCGACGGGATCGGCCTACTTCGCGCTGCTGTCGGCGGTGTTGCTGCCCGTATCGGATGACGTGCCCATCGTGTCCGTCCCGGGCGCCCCCATAGCCGTCGTGTCGGTTGCCGAGGGTGTCGGCGCCGGAGCGGCCATGCTCGTGTCCGTCGCGGCTCCGCCCGGCACGGCGCCGGTCTCGCCGCCCGTCCCGGACTTGTTCGTGCAGCCGACCAGAGCGGCTGCTACGATCGCGGGGAGTGCAACTGTATGCCATTTCATAGGATCGTCCTTTCGTCGGTCCACAGGCCGTATTGCCTTCGCGATGCGAACATAGGAACCCTCCGGCCCTCATGAGGTGACTTGAATCACGCTCCGGGCAAGCGGCCCAGTGGAGTTTGTAACGATGGATACCGGCCCGCACCGCGGGACGACCGACGTGCATCGGAGATGACATGATTCGCAAACTGGCTTCGGGCGAGTATCGTCTGTACTCGAAGAAGAAGAATCCCAGGACGGGAAGGCGTCGCAACCTCGGCACCTTCAAGTCGCGGGCCGCGGCGGAGCGGCACGAGCGCGCCGTCCAGTACTTCAAGCGGCGAGGATGACCGGGCAGCAGGCAGGTCGCACATCCGCGCGAAAACCGGCGGACCCTATGACCGACGGGGCATTGCGATGGCGCTGACGCGAGATGACGTTCGGGCCTCCGTGGAACGGGCCGGCGACGAGCATTGGCGCGCGCTCGTGCAGCACCACGAGGACGCCTATCCGGCCAGTCGGCCGACCCCAGGCGATGTGTGTCGCGGTGAGGCGGAGCGACTGAACGAGCAGGGCTTCGGTGATGCCGCCCGCTTCGAGCTGTTGGAGTCACGGGTGACCCGGGGACCCGGCACCGTCACACTGGTTCATGAGCTGCGCGACGTGCGGACCGGCTCGCGCATAGACACGCCGGCCTATACTGATTACGAGTGATGCGGATCCAAGGGGACGAGCAGGCATCCCGCGCTTCCGGGGAAGGACCCTTGACGGAGCAATTGATGTTGTGGCGAAGGCTCGATCAGCCGGGTCATGAAGCGGCGCGGCTGATCTTTCATGATCCGTTCTGGCACCTGAGCGGCAGCGCGGTCTTTGCCCATGAAGGGCTGCCCTGTCGGCTCGAGTACCTCGTCGCCTGTTCCGCGGGTTGGCAGACCCTCCACGCCAAGATCACCGGATGGATGGGCGGCCGCTGCATCCGCCTGGACCTGGCGGCGGATGCTCGTCACGACTGGCGTCTCAACGGCCGGCCGTGTCCCGAGGTATCCGGCTGCATCGATCTCGACCTGTCGTTCAGTCCATCCACCAACATGCTGCCCATCCGCCGCCTCGACCTCCCCGTGGGGCACTCGGCCGACGTCACCGCCGCGTGGCTTCAGGTTCCCGAGCTCACGCTGCGGCCCCTGTCCCAGGTCTACCGCCATATCGCCGATCGGCGATATCGCTATGAGGCGCTCGGCGGCTCCGTCTCCGCGGAACTCGAGGTGAACGCGGCTGGAGTGGTCGTTCACTATCCCGAGTTGTGGGAGTCGGCATGGGAAGACGGGACGTGACCGCCAGGGTAATGCTCGCCGCCGTGCACCTGCTGGGGTTCGGGATCGGTCTCGGATCGATCTGGGCGAGAGCGGAGAGCTTCCGGGGTACCCTCGACGGGTCCGGACTTCGCCGGCTCTTCACCGCCGACGCGTGGTGGGGTGTCTCGGCGATTCTGCTGATCGGCAGTGGATTGTGGCGGCTGCTGGCGAGCATCGAGAAGCCTACCGGCTATTACCTGCATAATCATGTGTTCTGGCTCAAGATGACGTCGCTGGCCGCGATCTTGCTGCTCGAGCTCTGGCCGATGATCACGTTGATCAGGTGGCGCGTGGCCGTCGCGAAGGGCCAGGCGGTCGACACCGGTCCCGCCTCGCGGCTCGCGGCGATCAGCTACCTCCAGGTCGTGCTCCTCATCGTCATGGTTGCCGCCGCCACCGCAATGGCCAGAGGCGTGGGGGCGGACTCCTAGCTCGGATGTTCTCGCGCTCAACCGGGAGGGTGAATGGCAGAGGCAAGCTTCGCTGAGCAGGTCACGGTACTCAACTCGGCACTGCAGGCGATCGAGCGGCGCATGACACAGGGCGAGATACCCAGCAGCGCGCTGGGCGAGTTCAAGAGTTCCGTGGACGACCTCCGGTTGCGCCTCTGGGGCCTGCTGAGCGCGGGGAGCGCGAACGACTACCGCGCTTTCCAGGAGAGCTTCCGGCTCCGGCGGGCCAAGGAGATTTGCCGGGGGCTCGAGTCGGACCTCCGCTCCGGGGCCATGAGCACCCGGCACGAGGAGCTGCCGGCTCTGGGGACTGCGGCGGGGGAGCTGGCGCGGACGATCGAGAAGGCCCGGCCGGCCGGGGCCTGAGCCGGTTCATGTATGCACGAGAGCGCATAACAGGCACCGAAGGGTGTTCAGAAACTCGAAAATGAGGGCAAATCTGGAGCAATGCGGCTCCATTCGTGTCAAAACTGCATATTTCTGCTGACAGGGGACTTGTGCGGGACAGGCGGGGACCGTACAATTTTGTAGGCCGGGGCAGGTGAGCCCGCCCTCAACCTGTTCCCTGAGGAGACCGATGTGACCCATCTCGCTCTCGTCGCCTCGCTCCAGGACGGGGCCCCCGCGGCTTCCGCCGTGGTGCCCGCCGACACGGCATGGATGCTGGTTGCCACCGCCCTGGTGCTGCTCATGACGCCCGCCCTCGCCTTCTTCTACGGCGGACTGGTCCGCTCCAAGAACTCGCTCAATACGATGATGATGAGCTTCGCCTCCCTGGGCGTCGTCGGCATCGTGTGGGCTCTCCTGGCGTACACCCTGGCCTTCGGCGAAGGGAATGCGTGGATCGGCGGCACCGCGAACGCGCTGCTGGGCGGGGTGGGCACCGAGGCGAAGGGGACGATACCCCACGTGCTCTTCATGGCCTACCAGGGCACCTTCGCGATCATCACGGCCGCCCTCATCTCCGGCGCGATCGTCGAGCGGATGCGGTTCGGACCGTATCTCGTCTTCATCGCCCTCTGGACCTTGCTGGTCTATGCGCCCGTCGCGCACTGGGTCTGGGGCGGCGGCTGGCTCATGAGCCGCGGCGTCCTCGATTTCGCGGGCGGCACCGTCGTGCACATCAACGCCGGCGTATCGGCGCTGGTCGCGGCGCTCGTGCTTGGCGCTCGCAAGGATTACGGGCGGCAGGCCATTCTCCCGCACAACGTGCCGTTCGTGCTCCTGGGAGCCGGCCTGCTCTGGTTCGGCTGGTTCGGCTTCAACGGCGGCAGCGCGCTCGCGGCCAACGAGCTCGCCGGGCTCGCCTTTACCAACACGTTCCTGGCCCCCATGGCCACGCTGGTGGTCTGGGTCCTGCTCGACTATGTCCGCACCGGTCGCGCGACCGCCGTCGGTGGAGCGACGGGCATCGTGGTGGGCCTCGTCGCGATCACGCCCGCCGCCGGGTTTGTAAGTCCAGCCGGTGCGTTGCTCCTCGGCGGCATCGCCGCGCTGCCCAGCTATTTCGCGATCGTCTATCGCTCACGCACCCGGCTCGATGATTCGCTCGACGTGTTCGCGGGCCACGGGATCGGCGGCATGACCGGCGCCCTGTTGACCGGCGTCTTCGCCCAGAAAGCGTGGAACGCCGCGGGCAACGACGGCCTCCTGGCCGGCAATGCCGCGCAGCTTGGCGTGCAGGCGCTCGGCGTGCTGACCTCGCTGGCCTACGCCGGCCTCATGACATTCCTCATCCTGAAGGCGATGGCATTCGTGACGTCGCTCCGCGCGGTGCGCGGGACCGAGGGTCTGGGAATGGACATCACCGAGCACGGCGAGGAGGCCTACTCCAACGGCGAGGGGTCGATCCTGGTCATCCCCGAGTCGGCGGCCGTCGATTCACCCGTCGCGGCTCTCCACCCCTATCCCGCGGCGCGCTGACGCCGGAGGCTCGTCATGAAGCTGATCGTCGCGATCATCCGGCCTGACCGGCTCAACGAAGTGCTCGAAGCGTTGTATCGCGCGGAAGTCCGCGGTCTGACGGTGTCGAGGGTGCTTGGCCACGGTGGCGAGACCGACCGGGTGGAGACGTACCGGGGGACCACGGTGAAGGTCGAGTTGCAGGAAAAGGTCCGCCTGGAGATCGGCGTGTCCGAACCGTTCGTCGATCCAACAGTGAAGGCCATTCTCACGGCCGCCCATACCGGTGAGGTCGGTGACGGCAAGATCTTCGTCCTCGACGTGGCCCAGGTGCGCAGAATCCGCACCGGTGAATGCGACGAGGCCGCCGTCACGCCGGCAGTACCCACCCCGGTCTGACCTGCAGCACGGGCCCCGGCGCGTGCCGGGGCTCTCCGCCGCACTCCCTCATCCTCTCTCCTTCATGCGCTCATCGAGTAGCTTGAGAGCATGCTCTACGCCTTCCTCGCCGATACCTATGAGACCGAGCGTCTCAAGACGCTGAGCGTCTGGTCCCAATTCCGGGACGACGATCTCGGTCTGCGGCCCGAGCCCCGGGCGCGCACCCCGCTCGAGCACATGGTGCACCAGTGTCTGTCGGAAGAGGTCTGGATGACTGGGATGCTGGACATCGACGTCTCCTGGCCGGCACTGCCGGCCAGGGAAACCCGGCAGGAGTTTCTCGATCATTATGCCGAGGCGTCGCGGCGCCGGCTGGAGCGGCTCCGGGCAATGACGCCACAGTGGTTCGAGGAGAGCACGAACTTTTTCGACGCCCGTCGGTCGCGAGCCTGGGTGCTGGTTCGGCGCATCGCCCACTCGGCCCACCATCGGGGTCAGCTCACGGTATACCTCCGTCTGCTCAACCAGCCGCTCTATTCGACGTATGGCCCGACGGCGGACACCGGCGGCCTGTTCACCGCCGGGGCGCGGGTCATCTACCGATACCCATCCGTCGAGGCGCTGCTGGAGGAAGAGCGGCAGGGAGGGTCGCGGCCGCCGCTGCCCGGCCCAGGCGCGGCGGCGCCCACCGAGCGTCCGGGTTGAGGCCGGACGACGCGACGGCGACGGTTCGGAGAGCCGGGCCGGCGGATGCGCCCGCCCTCGCGCGGCTTCGTTTCGATTTTCGGGTGGAGATCGACCCCCCGGTCGAGGACGAAACCGCCTTTCTCGAGCGGTGCAGGCGATGGATGGCGTCGCGACTGGATCCCCCGGCAACCTGGCGGTGCTGGATGGCCGAGACTCCGGAGGTGGTGCTCGGCATGAGCTGGCTGCAGCTCCTCGAGAAGCTCCCGAATCCGGTGGGAGAGCCCGAGATGCACGGCTATGTGAGCAGCCTTTTCGTACGGTCGGAGCGCCGCGGCGCGGGCATCGGATCGGCGCTTCTTGCGGCATGCCTCGACGAGTGCGAGTCGTGTGGTGCCGATGCGGTCTTTCTCTGGCCGACCCCTCGGAGCCGTGCGCTTTACGAGCGGCACGGCTTCGCGCTGGGTGACGACCTCCTGGAGAGACGGCTGGAGCGGCGTCCCTCGTCCCGACGCTGACGCGTTCCTTTCCCGGCCGCCGAGTGGGTCCGGGTCGCCGAGTGCTCGAGATCCGGCCGGGTGAGCCCGCTGACGGGTCCGCGCTTGCGCCGGCTCGCGGTTCCGTTCAGTCTACGAGGGCCATGCCCACCGACACTCACCAGGCCGACTTCGCCATCCGCCGCGCCCGGCCCGCCGATGCCGCCCGTCTCGCCGAGTTGGGCGCGCGCACCTTCTACGATGCGTTCGCCGCCGAGAATACGGCCGAGAACATGGCGCTGTACCTCGCCAGAGCGTATGGTCCGGCGCAGCAAGCCGTCGAGATCGCCAATCCGGCTATGTCGACGATCGTGGCCGAGTCGGAGGGCCGTCTCGCCGGCTTTGCACAGCTCCGCGAGGGGCCCGCTCCCGAGGCCGTGCGGGGAGGCGCTCCCGTCGAGCTGCTCAGGTTCTACGTCGATCGTCCCTGGCACGGGCTGGGGCTGGCTCGCGATCTATTACGAGCCATCGACGCGGAAGCGGCGCGGCGAGGAGCAGCGACCATCTGGCTCGCGGTCTGGGAGCGTAACGAGCGTGCCAAGGCGTTCTACGGGAAGTGCGGGTTTGTCGACGTGGGGAGCAAAGTCTTCCTGCTCGGCAACGACCAGCAGTGCGACCGGGTGATGGCCCGGTCGGTCGCCGGTTGATCGCGCGGACGGCGTCGGCCCTCCTGGTCGCCGTGGCAGGCATGACCTCCCATTCGGATGCGCAGACCTCCCCGTTCCCCCGCGACTCCATCGACCGATTCGTCCACGCCGAGATGGAGCGGCAGCACATCCCGGGCATGTCCGTGGCGGTATTGGTGGGCGACAGCGTGATGATGGCGCAGGGCTACGGCTACGCCAACCTGGAGCTGCGCGTTGCCGCCTCTGACAGCACCGTGTACCAGTCGGGGTCGATCGGCAAGCAGTTCACCGCCGCCCTTATCCTGATGCTGGCGGAACAGGGGCGCTTCACGCTTGACGATCCGATCGTCCGCCTCCTGCCCGAGGGGCGGGCGCGATGGGCCGGTATCACGATCAGGCATCTGCTCACCCATACGTCCGGCATACCAGAGTACACCGACGACGCCGTCGATCTTCACCGCGAATACACCGAGGACCGGCTCGTCCGCATGGCGGCGTCGCTTCCGCTGGCGTTCCGGCCGGGCACCCGATGGAGCTACAGCAATACCGGCTATCTCCTTCTCGGCGCCCTCATCCATCGCGCGACGGGAACGTTCTACGGCGACCTCCTTCGCGATTCGCTGTTTCGCCCGCTGAGCATGCCATCGGCCCGTATCATCAGCGAGGCCGACATCGTCCCGAACCGCGCGGCCGGCTACCGGCTGGTCGACGGCGCCATCGCGAACCAGGAGTGGGTCTCGCCGTCGCTCAATACCACGGCCGACGGTTCGCTCTACCTTTCGCTCGGAGACTACATCAGGTGGGCGGTGGCGTTGAATCACCAGGAGCGCCCCAGCCGGCGAGCCCTCCAGACGGCCTGGACCCCGGCGGCCATCGCCGGGATCGGGACCTATCCCTACGGGGCCGGATGGTTTCTGGTCCCGCAGCGTGACCACCGCAAGATCGGACACACGGGCGCCTGGCAGGGGTTCCAGACCAGCATTCAGCGGTACCCCGAGTACGACTTGACCGTGGTCGCGCTCTCGAATCTCGCCGGCTCACACCCCGGGGCGATGTCCCTCGCCATTGCCGGGATCGTGGTGCCCGCGCTGGCGGTGCCGCAGACGCTCCCACGCGACCCCGCGCCCGATTCCGTCGCGGCGCTGGCCCCGGCCGTGCTGCGCCGCCTCGCGCAGGGCACCGCCGATACGTCCGTCATCACCCCGGGCTTTCGCCGCTTCATCACGGCCGCATGGCGAAAGGAGCTGCGGGAGGAGATGGAGCCGGCGTCGTCCTGGGAGGTGGTGACCTGTGATGCGCTCCCTCCAGGCCTGCTGACCTATCTGGACACCCCCGTCGCCCGTGCCTGCTACGTGCGCGGCTCGGGTCAGGCGGCGAGGGTGCTCGCCACCGTGTACTATTCCGCCGCCGATCGCGTCGGCGGCATCGAGATCTACGACTACTGATCCATCGCGAGGTCGCATGCACTTCCGCCCGCACCGGTTCGCGTTCCCCTTTCTGTCGGCCCTCGTGGCATCGCCGGTATCGGCGCAACGGGCGGGTCCACCTCCGCGCTTCGACGCGTACGTCACGCAGGTGCTGCGGACCTTTCGCGTGCCCGGCGTCGCCGTCGCCATCGTCAAGGACGGCAAGGTGGTGCTGGCGAGGGGCTACGGCGTGCGCACCCTGGGCGACTCCGCGCCGGTGGACCCGCAGACCCGGTTCGGGATCGCCTCCAACACCAAGGTGTTCACGGCGACGGCCGTCGCCATGCTGGTGGAGGACGGCAAGCTCGAGTGGGATGCGCCGGTGACTCGATACCTGCCGTGGTTCGCGATGTACGACCCCTTCGTAACCCACGAGCTCACCGTGCGCGATCTCCTCGTGCACCGGAGCGGGTTGGGACTCGGCGCCGGTGACCTGCTCTGGTGGCCGCCGTCGACGTATGACCGCAAGGAGATCGCCCGAAGAATCCGGTTCATCAAGCCCGCCACGTCGTTTCGCAGCGCCTACGCCTACGACAACGTGCTGTACCTCGTGGCGGGCGAGGTGATCGAGGCGGTGAGTGGAACCACGTGGGAAGACTTCGTACGGAGCCGCATCCTGGCCAAGGTGGGGATGACGCACAGCGACGTGCTTCACTCGGGCGCCGGCGCCGGCGGCGACGTGGCCACCCCGCACGCCGAAGTCAACGACACGGTCCGGCCCGTGGCACCGTTCCTGAGCGACAATACCAACCCGGCGGGCGGCATCATGTCTGGGGCGGAGGACATGGCCAAATGGCTGATGGTGCAGCTCGATTCGGGCCGCACCGCAGGCGGCGAGCGAATCTTCACCCCGGCGAGCACCGTCCAGATCTGGCGGGACGTGACGCCCGTCCCGATCGATCCGCCGCCGCCCGGCCTCCCGCATCTGCAGGCCGACTTCAGCGGCTATGCCCTGGGACTGGGGGTGCGGGATTATCGGGGGCACAAGCTGCTGCAGCACACCGGCGGCCTTCCCGGGTACGTCTCCAAGGTGACGATGATCCCTGATCTTCGGCTCGGCGTGGTGGTGCTGACCAATCAGGAGTCCGGGCTCGCCTTCAATGCCATTACCCTCCGGGCGCTGGACTACTATCTCGACGCCAAGCCGCCGGACTACGTCGGCATCTTCGCGAAGCTCGAGACCCAGGGCAAAGCCCAGCTCGCCGAAGCCGCCCAGAAGGCGGCTGCGAGCCGCGATTCCACGTCCGGCCCCGCACTGCCATTGGCACGCTACGCCGGCACTTATCGCGACGCGTGGTACGGCGACGTGTCGGTGACCCTGGAGAATGGTGCGCTCGTGATGCGCTTTGGACACTCCCCGTCGCTGGTCGGCGATCTGTCGCACTGGCAGCACGACTCGTTCCTGGTCCGGTGGCGCGACCGTGAGCTCCGGGCCGATGCCTACCTCACCTTCGACCTGAATCCCGATGGGAGCATCGACCGGGCCCGGATGATTCCGGCTTCGCCGGACGTGGACTTCAGTTTCGATTTCCAGGATCTGGACCTGAGACCCGTGTCGCAATGACCTGTCCGCGGCAGCTGGTGGAAGGCCTCGCGGCGGGGACATGGTTCGGGCCGACGATCCGGCATGGCGCGTGGCCCGCACGACTCCGGGAGGGCTGAGGACATGCTGAACCGTCGCTCGTTCGTCGGCATGGTGCCGGGCCTGGTCGGCGCCGCGGCCTGGTCGCCCGCGAACCCGACTGGCGTCGCGAGCGATCCACCCGACCCCTGCACCCTCGCGCCCTCGATTCGCGCCTTGAGCCCGATGACGAAAGGCATCGTGCCCATCTCCGATCAGGAACGGGAGGAGCGGCGGGAGAAGGCCCGCCGGCTCATGGCGGACAACCGGATCGACGCGATCGTGCTCGAGCCGGGCACAAGCATGACGTATTTTACCGGCGTGCAGTGGGGACTCTCCGAGCGGCCGTTCCTGATCCTGCTCCCACGGCTCGGCGACCTCGCCTGCATCTCTCCGGCTTTCGAGGAAGCCCGCGCGCGCGAACGGCTCTCTTCATCGACCGAGGTCCGGGTCTGGCAGGAGGACGAGAGCCCGTACGCAGTGCTGGCGGGTGTCCTCCACGACCGCCGCATCGCCACCGGCCAGGTCGGGGTCGAAGGCCAGGTACGGTTCTTCGTGGCCGACGGGCTCCGGACCGCCGCCCCCGCGACTCGATGGGTGGCCGCGCGCGATGTCACGGTAGGGTGCCGGAAGATCAAGAGCGATGCAGAGCTGGCCCTGATGCAACGAGCCAGCGATCTCACCATCGCCGCGTTTCGCGCAGCGTTCGCCACGATGCGCCCGGGGATGACGCAACATGAGCTGTCCAGCACCATGATGGCCGCGCTCGAGCGACTCGGGGGTTCCGATCCCTGGGCGCTGGTCGGCTTCGGCGTCGCATCGGCCTATCCCCACGGCACCAACGCGAGCCAGCACCTGCGCGAGGGCGACATCGTCCTCATGGATGCGGGGTGCGCGGTGGAAGGCTACCAGTCCGACATTACCCGGACCACCGTCTTCGGCCCGCCCACGGCGCGGCAAACCGAGATCTGGAACCTCGAGCGCCGCGCCCAGGACGCGGCATTCGCCGCGGCGCGGATCGGGGCGACCTGCCAGTCGGTGGATGCCGCGGCGCGGAAGGTGATCACGGACGCCGGATTCGGACCGGGGTACAAGGTGCCGGGTCTGCCGCACCGGACGGGACACGGCATCGGCATGGATGGCCACGAGTCCCCGAACTTCGTGCGGGGCGACACCACCGTTCTGGCGCCGGGAATGTGCTTCAGCGACGAGCCAACCATCGTGATCTACGGGGAGTTCGGCATCCGCCTCGAGGACTGCCTCCATCTGACGGCCGATGGTCCCCGCTTCTTCACGGCGCAGAGTTCCGCGATCGACCGCCCCCTCGGCTGAGCCCGCACCCCCGCTCCTTCATCCGCAGACACGGAAGGCAGGACCATGATCTTCGTGTATCGCTTGATTCACATTCTCGCCGGGGCGTTCTGGGTGGGGGCCGCGCTCTTTACCGCGTTCTTCCTCATGCCCAGCCTGCGGGCGGTCGGGCCGGCGGCCGGTCCGGTCATGGAGCAGATCGGCCAGGTCCGCCGTCTGCCCCTCTACATGATGGGTGCCATAATTCTCACGATCCTCTCGGGGATCGCGCTGTACTGGCGCGACTCGGCCGGCTTCAGCGGGGCATGGATGCGCACCGGCCCTGGCATCGTGTTCAGCACCGGCGCTCTGCTGGGCATCGTCGTCGCGGTCCTCGGGATGGTGATCATCTCACCGGCAACCCGACGGCTGGGAATGCTGGCGGCCTCGATGCGCACGGGAGGAGGCCCGCCCGCACCGGAGGCCGTGGCCGAGATGCAGTCGCTGCAGGCCCGCACGGCCACGCTGACGAGGTTCGCCTCCCTGCTGCTGGTGCTCGCGACCGCGGCCATGGCCGTGGCCCGGTACGTCCCATGACCGAGTCGCGACGATGATTGCACGAACGTGGCACGGCCGGGTACCGGCCGGACGCGCGGAGGAGTACTACGAGTATCTGCTGCGGACGGGTATCCCGGACTATCGTCGGACGCCGGGCAACATGGGTGTCTACGTCTTCAAGCGCCTCGAGGGCGACGTGGCCCACTTTCTGCTCACGAGCCTGTGGGACACGCTGGAAAGCATTCGCGCATTTGCCGGAGACGACATCGAGCGCGCCCGATACTATCCGGCAGACACCGGCTTTCTGCTGGAGCTCGAGCCGACGGTGACCCACTTCGATGTGTTGAGTACGCCGGATGGCGATGGCGTGGCCTAGGGTAGTGGCGCCGGCGGTCATCGCTGCGATCGTCGCGTGCGCCCATCATCCGCCGCCGATGCCGCCACCGGTATCGGCGTCCGGTTTCCGCGTTCTTCGGGACGCTGCTCCTTCCGACACGGGTGCGCCGACGCTGCTCCTGTTGGATGGAGTCATCACCATCCGGGGAGTGGATCAGCAGCGCACGGATGGCGGTCTCTACGGCGACGTGGACTCGACCCAGCGGGGCACGCTTCGACTGACACTGTTCGATTCGGTGCCGGGACAGACCGTGCAGACCACCTCGCCGGCGCCCGGCTGGCGGCAGGTGGTCTACGAAGCCGAGTTCGGTCCGCTGGCGCCCGGCCCGTACGAGATCTGGGTGGGGCGCTGGGATCCGAGCAGTCATACGGTCGTGGTGACCACGCAACCTTTGCGCGTGGAGGTGCCGTGAACGCTTCCATGACGGTCTGTGCCGCGATGGCGGCGCTTTCGGTCGCGCTGCCGCAGCAGGGAAGCACGGTGGCTTCCCAGTTGAACCCGGGCGCGCAGCTCTTTTACTTCACCGACGGGCGGGCGCAGCCCCCGTTGATCGTGGATTCGGTGCAGACCGGCCAGCCGTTCCGTCCCAACGCGGATTGCGCGAGCATGACTATCCGGCGGCGGCCATCGGATCCGAATCCCGAGCGAAGTAGGGTCTGCGTTTCGGGCGATACGCTCTACCGCTCGGAGGCGGGAGACAAGGATTGGTCCGTTTCGCGGCCGGTGGGCCCGGACATGACGCTGTCGATCGTGACGTCGAGAGGGGACAGCGTTCTCTATGAGACCGGCGCCCTGGGCGAGGATCTGATCTCCGGCGTGGCGATCCCGGTGGTGAGCACGACGATCACCACGGTGGATGCGAAGGGGCGGCCGCGCCGCCGGATCCGCGAGCGGTTCGCCCTGTCGCTCGCCGCGGCCACGAACGGTTTGGTCGAGATTCCCGATCCCGCGGCTCCCGGGACCTGGACGGTGAAGCACAACTACAGTCTCAAGGAGCTGAAGCGCGGAACGCCCTAAGCAGCCCGCGTGACCGTGACCGTCGGCGGCGTCCGCAGGGTCTGTAGCACCACGCAGTAGCGCTCGGTCAGGCGGAGCAGGGTCTCGAGCTGTTCCGCCGTCGCCTGAGTCACGAGCTCGAAGCGGAGCCTGATTTCGCGAAAGCCCACGGCCACGTCCTTGGCTACGCCGAGGGTGCCCCGGAAGTCCAGATCGCCCTCCGCCACGATGGTCCCCCCTTCGACCCCGATCGCGAGCGACGTCGCCACGGCGCTGAGCGTCACACCGGCGCAGGCGGCGAGTGCCTCGAGGAGCATGTCCCCCGAGCACGCATCGAGCCCCGAGCCGCCGGTGGCCGGGTGCAGCCCTGCCTCGACCAGCGCGCGGCCGGTCTCGACCCGGCAGCTGATGCCCGGTCCCCCGATCTTGCCTACCGCGCGAAGAGTGATGAGGGCAGCGGCGGGATCCGACCGATACCGTTCCTTGAGCGGCCCCTGGCGTGCCCGAAGCTCGTCGGACTTCATTGGAGCGATATTCCTTCCGGATCATGACGTTCGAGAGAACCGGCTATGCTTCATCCGAGCTCGAAAGGTAGACACGGTTGACCCATACCGACCACTTCTCGACCGTCGCGGACGCCTACGCCGCCTATCGCCCGACCTATCCCCCGGCGCTCTTCACCTACCTGGCCGGGCTGCCCGCTCAGCGCCGCCGCGTGTGGGACTGCGGCGCCGGGAGTGGACAGGCAGCCCTGGCCCTGTGTTCTCACTTCGAATCCGTCATCGCCACGGATATCAGCCGGTCCCAGCTCGCCGCGGCGAGCGGCCGCGGACTGTGCCGGATCGTATCCTCCGCGGAACAGGCGCCTCTCGCGCCTCGCTGCGTCGACCTCGTGATCGTCGCGCAGGCGCTCCACTGGTTCGACCACGACACCTTCTACGCGGAAGTGCGCCGCGTGGTGGTGCCCGATGGCGCCATCGCGGTGTGGAGTTACGATCTCATGCAGCTCGGCGACAGGAGTCTCGACGAGATCGTCCGCGATTTCTACGACGGTGAGGTGGGCGACTTCTGGCCATCCCAACGCAGGCTGGTCGACGAGCGGTACCGGGACGTTCCCTTTCCTTTCGATGAGCTGCCGGCTACCGATTTCGTGATGGCGGCGGACTGGACCCTCGCCGAGGTGCTCGGATACGTTGGTACGTGGTCGGCGGTAACCAGGTATCGCGTCGCGAGAGGCAAGGACCCATTGTCATCCCTGGGCGCGCGCCTCCAGTCCCAGTGGGGCGATCGCGAGACCCGCCGGCGGGTCACCTGGCCGATGGTGATCCGTGCCGCCCGGCTCGCCTAGGCCGCCATCCCGTCCACGAGGACGCTCCATGAATACCTTGTGCATGTTCTGGCCCTGCTTCCTAGCCGTCTCGCTGGCGTGCGGAGGGACGGACCGCGGCAACTCGGCGTCCGGCCGCGCCGACTCCTCGCGTCCTGCGGCTGAGGCCGACTCAGGGGTGGCGCAGGAGCCGATGCTCGTCGGGACGACCTGGCGGCTCACCGAATTGGACGGCAAACCGGCGCCGCTGGGCAACGACGGAAAAGTGGCCACGCTCGAGCTGACGCTGGACGGGAAGCGGGTCGAGGGATTCGCGGGGTGCAACGGGATAGCGGGGACGTACGAGGTCAGCGGAGACAGCCTGCGGCTCGGTCCGATTGCCATGACCAGGATGGCGTGCGCCAAGGGCATGGAGCTGGAGCAGGGCTTCGTGGCCGCACTGGACCAGACGCGCGCCTATCGACTCTCGTCCCGGGGGCTCGACCTGCTGGGGCAGCACGGGCCGGTCGCGCGGCTCGAGGCGCAGTGAGCCGGGGCGGCTCGAAACTCCTGGTCCTTGCGCTCGTCCTGTTCGCCGTGGCGCTCGGGGCCGGAATCAGGCTCGTCGCGCGGGGACGCAACGTGCAGCGGATGCGGGCGGAGCTGAGCACCGTTCTCTCGGAGTGCCGCGACCGGTACCACGGCGCCGTCACCGCCGCCGACAGCGCGCGCGTGGATGCGTGGGTGCCGCCCACTCCGGCCGGGGCGCGCATCGGGGATCCCCCGTGCGGCAGCTATCGCCGGCGAAACATGTTGGGGAGCGAGGGATAAGACGGAGATGGTGAGATGACCGAGGCGACGGGGCGGGTCGAAGCGATCTGGATCAAGCGCGCCCACCGCGGTCCCATGGACCCGGTACCCGATGCCGAGCTGGCGGCCGGGCGGGGGGTCGTCGGCAGCGCGGATCAGGGTCGCCGGCGCCAGGTGACCCTGATCGAACGGGAAGTGTGGGAACGGCTGATGCGGGAGCTCGGTGGCGATGTCTCGCCCGGGGCGCGCCGGGCCAACGTGATGGTCAGCGGACTCTCCCTCGCACGCACCACCTATCGCACGCTGCGTATCGGCGACTGCCGCCTCCGGATTCTCGGCGAGACCCGTCCCTGCGAGCGGATGGATGAGGCCCTGCCGGGATTGCGCGGCGCCATGAAGAGCGATTGGGGCGGCGGCGCGTTCGCCGAGGTGCTCGAGGGTGGAGCGATCGCCGTGGGCGCCCCGGTGGCCTGGGAGCACGGTGTCACCGCCCCGCCGGTGGAAAACGAGTACGACCCCTACTACGGCCAGTATATCGGCCGCGTGCCACCCGAAGCCGACATCGTCGCGCTCCTGGCGGCGCAGCGGGAGAGCACGGCCGCGGTGCTCGCCAACATCCCAGGAGAGCGGGGCTCTTTTCGGTACCAGCCGGGCAAGTGGAGCATCAAGCAGGTCATCGGCCATCTGAGCGACACGGAGCGGATCTTCGCCTATCGGGCGCTCCGGATCGCCCGCGGCGACGAGACGCCACTGCCCGGCTTCGACGAGAACGCCTATGTCCCCGTGGCGCGCTTCGACGATCTCGGCCTGGATGCACTCATCGAGGAATGGGTCGCGGTTCGGAAGGCGAGTGTCACGATGTTCGGCGGGCTCGCGCCCGAGGCCTGGATCCGGCGGGGGACCGCCAACGGAGTGGCGATCTCGGTACGGGCGCTGGCGTATATCATCGCGGGGCACGAACGGCACCACCTCGACACTCTACGGACGCGGTACGGGATCTAGCCGGAGCTGGATTGCTCTCCGCGGCGCGGCCTGCCGCCGCGGAATTCGAAGTGGTTCTCGTCGACCATACGGGCGATGGAGGCGGCCCCACCGTCGCTGGGTTCCCGCGCGAACTGACGAGCGGATAACCAGGCGGCCTTGTACCAGACGCCGGGCGTGAGGCCGGGATACAGGTGGGCGTATTCAGGCTTGAGGCGAGCTTCGCGAGAGGCGTTCATCGTCGGGCGCACCGGATTACCGTTTCACTCGACAACATAGGCGGCGCCCCCGCCGGCCGGGAGGGGTATGCTGGTCTGCCAATGGCATCTCGATGTGCCTTACGGAAAGCTGGGCGACGCGGTAAAGGTCATGAAGGCCTGGGGCGCGGAGAAGTTCGCGAGTAGCGAGTTCCGCCGGGCTCGCGGCGCCCGCCTCCTCTCCGGCCTGCTCGGCGCGTCGGCCTCGCACATCGTGGACGAGTACGAGTTCGAGTCGCTGGCCGATTTCGAGGCCGCGCTCGCCGGGATGTCGGCACCGCAATTCCGCCCCCACTCGGAGGCGCTCGCCCAGTACGTCGTGCCCGGGTCCCAGCACTGGGTGGTCTATCGGGTGATGGAACAGTCTCGTCAGGGTTAGCCGCCCAGTAGGAGACCAGGGTATGCGCTCGGCGGTACTCGACCTCGTCGCATGGAACCTCCAGCCGGGTCCGGGTCTCAGGAACTGGCATGGCGGTCCGTCGCCCGTGACGGCCCTCCGGGGTGTGACGGCGGAGCAGGCGGCGTGGCGCCCCGGTCCCCGTCGCAAGAGCATCTGGGCCCTGGCGCTGCACGTCGCGTACTGGAAGTACACGGTCAGGCGCCATCTCGAACCGGGTCCGATCCCCCGGTTTCGCCGTAGTCCGTCGAATTGGCCGGCTCCGCCCGAGAAAGCCGACGACGCTGTCTGGGCCCGCGACGTGGCGTTGTTGCGGGACGAGCACGAACGGCTGGTCACGGCGGCCACGCGCGTGTCCCTCGACGCGCTCGACCGCATACCCCCCGCCGGCCGCCGTTGGACCTATGGCCAGCTGCTGCTGGGCATCGCGGCGCACGACGCCTACCACACGGGACAGATTCAGCTCATGAAAAAGCTCTGGGCCGAGCGCCGGGGACTCTTCCGGTGAAGGTCCGACAGGCGACCACGGACGATGTCGGCCGTCTCACGCCGCTGTTCGATGCGTACCGTCAGTTCTACGAGCGGCCGTCCGACTTCGCGCTGTCGGGCGAATTCCTCTCCCAGCGGCTCCAGCGCGGCGAATCGGTCATCTTCCTGGCCGAGGAGGGCGGGGAGACCCTGGGATTCGTGCAGCTGTACCCGCTGTTCTCGTCTACCTCGGCCCGACCCGGCAGGCTGTGGCTGCTCAACGATCTCTTCGTCACGCCCGCGGCGCGGGGCCGTGGCGTCGGCCGGCACCTCATGGATCGCGCGCGGCGGCTGGCGGAAGAGACCGGGGCGTGTGGGCTCGAGCTGGCGACCGCCAGGACCAATCACGGTGCCCAATCGCTGTACGAGTCCCTCGGCTACCGGCGAGACACGGACTTCTTCCGCTACGAGCTCGCGCTTTGATGTCGGCTGACCGAACGGATCTGCTGTCCGCTTTCGACAGCACGATCGCCGCCGTCGAGCGGCTCCAGGCCACCGCCATGCGCACGTCGAGCGGTACGCCGGCACAGCCGCTCCTCCAGAGGCTCAAGGCCGACCTGGAGGCCCGGAGGAGGGATATAGCGACGGGCGAGGCGCTCGACCGGGAATGGGCCGGGGGCCTCGTACGATGGGTGGCTGAGTGGGTGCCCGAGCACGAGCTGCCGCTCATCGCCCGCCTGGGACACATCGTTCGTCTGGGAGCCGGAGGAGGCTGAACATGCTCGTACCCGCGGTCGCCGCGCTGCTCGATCGAGACCTACGTGCGCTGAAGAGGGAGGTGGAAGCCTACCCGGACGAGGCTCTTATCTGGCAACCGGTGCCGGGAATGGCCAACACCGCCGGCACTCTGGCGCTCCACCTCGCGGGCAACCTCCGCCATTACATCGGCGCGCGTCTCGGCACCACGGGCTACGTGCGCGACCGGGCGGCTGAGTTCTCCCGGCGGGACGTCTCCCGCGACGACCTGCTCGCCGAGATCGAGGCCGCGCGCTCGGAGGTCGGGCGCGCGCTGGCCCCGTTCGACGGCCGGCCGCTGCCGACTTGGTACCCCGAGGTCATCACCGAGATGCACGTGGAGACCGAGGAGTACCTGGTCCACCTGCTGACGCACTTCGCCTATCATCTCGGGCAGATCGATACGCACCGGCGAATCGTCACAGGCGAGACCGCGGGTGTCGGCGCCGTCCGTCCCGCGGAGCTGGCCAGCGCTCGTCCCGCCCGCTGACGCTCAGCAGGTGGTCATCGCCCCACTCTCGAGCAGGTCGAAGTCGCTCCCGCGAACCGGATGGGTCCGGAGCTGATCGAGCCCATCCTCCCAGGCCGGGTCCGACGCGCCGGTTATGTACCAGCCGCTTCCCTGATCCGCCAGGATCAACCCGTACTTCTTGAGCGCCGTCAGGATCACCAGCGCGTCGCCGCTGTAGGGCGCGAGCGAGAAACCGGCCTTGAGCCGTGCCCGGGTGCCGTAGGGCGGAAGACTGGCGTCGGAATACTGGCCGCAGTGGCCGGCGGGAGCGACGTACGCCCGCCGGACGTGGGGAACGGTGAACCGGAGCGCGTGGGTGATCGCGCCGGAGGCCACTTCACCGTGCTTGAGCAGGCCTGGGAGGATCGGAAGCCCGGCCGCGTCGGCGGACGTCCAGCCGGCCGGCCGGGTCGCGTTGGTGTTGAGGTCCCACCTGGCCGACGAGCTGACCCGGAAGCCGGTGGACGTGCGCACGGCATTGTACAGCTCGTACAGCACGCAGGCGCCCTGCTGAATGACGAGGACGTGGCGGTCGCCCGACGAGGGGCTCGGGTGCTCGGTACTGCCACCCTCGATGGGCGCATCCAGCGGGATCGGCATCGGCCCGAGGTCGCTCTCGTCGGAGTAGTCGGCCCCGTCGGTTCCGTAGGCGATCGTCACCAGCGGCTGGTCGGACGGCACAACCGACCATGGGATTCCGTAGTATTCCTCCGTGGTCCCCAAATCGAGATGGATCGCGTTGCCGGGCGACATCTGGCTCAGGAGCGCCGACGAATTGGCGGCGACCGGGTCGGCGCTGACATCGCGATTCCACGCGTTGTCGCCGGGAAAGATCGTGCAGCCGCCGAGCGTGGTGGCCGGTCTGGCGGGCGAGCCGCCGTTCCCGCCTCCCTCGTTCGGCGGACCGGCGGAATCGCCGCAGGCTGCAAGAAGAACCAGGAGGGCCGCCCCGAGGACGCGCATGGAAGTCTCCCTGTTGCTGGACGCTACGGCGTGACTGCAATTCTCGTCGGTGAGAGGCAGTGTTCAGGAGCAATTCCCGTGCTCTGGGCCGGGCTGCGCGTCCAATGGCGGCCTCGCTGCCGGAGACATAAGTTGGGTGGCCGCCTTTCCGTTCCCACGACCTCGAATCCGCGGGGTAGATAATGCAGACCGAGCGCCTCACGCCGGGCGTATTGATCGTGCGTCTCTTCACCGCGCTCCTGCTCGTGTATGCGACGTTCAATCCGGAAGGTCACTCCTTCTTCCACTGGGCGGCCATGCCCCTGTTGCTCGGCGAAGGCATGGCGACCGTGAGTCCGCTCAAGGTGGTGGCTGGCATTCTTCTGCTCATCGCCTGGCTCGTGTTTCTCCATGCCACCCGCCGGTCGCTCGGCATCCTGCGCGCCGTCCTGCTGCTCACGATCACCGGCGAGATCGTCCTGCTCGTGATCGACCGTCACCTGGTGGCACCGAACAGCTCTCGAGGTACCACGCATGCCGCGCTCGTGATCGTGAGTCTGGCGTTGACGCTCGGTCTCTCCTGGACTCCGGTCATGAAATGGATTCGTGGCCGTCCCAACCCTGACCGCGTAGTGTAGGCCTATGCGGCGCTTGCTCCTTCTCGCGGCCGTGGCGGCCTGTGCCGGCGCCGCAGTCGAGCCACAACCCCCCGAAGACCTCCATCTCCTGTTCGTCGGCAACAGTCTTACCTACGTCAACGACCTCCCCGCCGTGATCGGCAGCCTGGGCGCGGCTCTCGACGGGAAGGCCCCGGTCGTGGAGTCCGTCGCCGAGCCCGACTTCAGTCTCGAGGACCACTGGGATCGCGGGGAGGCCCAGCAGGCGATCGGGCGGGGCGGGTGGAATCTGGTGATTCTGCAGCAGGGTCCCTCGGCGTTGCCGGAGAGCCGGGTCAATCTGGTGGAGTACGCCGGCAAGTTTGCCGGGGAGGCGCAGATGATCGGGGGGCGCCCCGCGCTCTACATGGTATGGCCTCCGGCCTCTCGAGTCACGGAATGGGACGCCGTCACGGCGTCATACGCCGAGGCCGCACGGGCGGTGGATGGGATGCTCTTTCCGGTCGGGGAGGCGTTTCGGGCGGCGCTCCGGCGGGATCCCACGCTCGTGCTGTTCGCGGGTGACGGGTTCCACCCAAGTCCGACCGGCACCTATCTCGCCGCGCTCGTGATTTACGCCCGGGCTACGGGGCGGACGCCGGTCGGGATGTCGAATCGAGCACACATCGTGAGTATTCCCCCCGGGCAGGCCGATATGTTGGAGGCGGCCGCCGCCGAAGCGATCGACCGGTTCGCCACGCCCTGATGCCACGGGCCAGGGGCATCCCACTTGCCCGCCGGAGCCAGGGGAGGTTTCGTCCAACTCGTCATCTCCTTCTTCGAGGCTTCGATGCGGAACCTGTTCCTCCTTCTCGCCCTGTTCGGAGTCGGTGGAATCGTGCTCGGCGTGCTGATGATTCTTCATGCCTCGCCGGGGCAGATGGGCATGCTGCCCTTCTCCAAGGAGAACACCGGCGGGCCGGGGCCGATTCTGGGCGGACTCATTCTGCTCCTGGCGAGCCTCTACCTGCGGTCGGTCTGGCCGAGAAGAGAGTGAGTTTCCTCGGCCTTCTGCGAAGTACCCTTTCCGATCTTGGCGGCCATCATCGCCGCCGCGTCCCCTTTCTGAACCCGGCCCTGGAGCGTCGCCGTCCCCGGATCGCGGCCGAAGACTATGCCGCCCGGCATTCGATCGAGCACACCCTCGATCGTAAGGCCGAGCTGCGGCGCCTTGCCCCTATCCGGCCCGAGGCGGCTCACCGGTATCGCCAGCTCCTGCTCTGGGAGCTCGAGGGCCTGCGGGAGATGGTCACCGTCCTCGCCGGGGCGAGCGGCGGGCGCGATCTCCAGGAGTGCGTCGCCGAAGCGCGCGAGGAGATCGCCCGGCTGGAGATTGAAGCCACCTGGATCGAGCAATGGCCGAGCGCGCCCCTCGCGTAAGGCGGGAGATCCTCGCGCTGATCGGTCTCGTCCTGCTGGTGGACGCGATCTTCATCGGCGGATACTTCGTCGCGGGCATCATCAGGGCCGCGACGGGCGTCAAGCTCGCCTTCACGGCGATCTGGACCCTGGTGACCCTCATCGTCGTGCTGCGGAGCCTGGCCCGCATCCGGTCGATTCGTGCCGGCGATAGCTGACCGGCCCGCTGTTCGTCGCCGAGTGGCCCCATCGGCCTGATGCGCATACGTTGGTGGCATGATTTACCAGGACCAGGAGCTCGAGCTCGAAGAGGTCACCCGCCTCCTCTCCGGGCGCCATCCGGACCCCCATAGCGTGCTGGGCGCCCACCCCGCCGGATGGGGGGTGGTGGTCAGGGCCCTCCATCCCGACGCGGAATCCGCCGAGTGCGTCCTGGAAACCGGCCCCCCGGTGCCGATGGCGGAGTTCCGCGGCACGGGGGTGTTCACCGCGTTCATTCCGGGCCAGCACCTGCCCCTCAGGTACCGGTTCCGGTTTCATTTTCCCGGGGGCGTGACCTGGGATCAGGACGATCCCTACCGGTTCCTTCCCTCCCTGGGCGAGATCGACGAGCACCTGGTCTCTGAGGGCACCCACCGGCGGCTCTGGAAAGTGCTGGGATCCCATCCGCGTCAGATGGACGGCGTGGATGGGGTTTCGTTCTCGGTCTGGGCCCCATCGGCGCTCGGCGTCAGCGTGGTGGGGGACTTCTGCCGGTGGGACGAGCGCCGGCTGCCGATGCGCCGGCTCGGGACCACGGGCGTGTTCGAGATCTTCGTCCCCGGCGTGTCGGCCGGGGCGGTGTACAAGTACCGGATCGTGGGGCCGGCCGGCGAGGTGCGGGTGAAGGCCGATCCGGTCGCCCGGGCGATGGAGCTGCCTCCCGGAACGGCGTCGCGCGTGGTCGCCTCGTCGTATCAGTGGGCCGACGGCGCGTGGATGGCGGCGCGGCCCCCCGCACGGCAGCAGCGCACCCGGCCCGTCTCGGTCTATGAGGTGCACCTCGGCTCCTGGATGCGTGTCCCCGAGGAAGGCGGCCGGCCGCTCACCTATCGGGAGATCGCCCCCAAGCTGATCGACTACGTCGCCCGGCTCGGCTTCACCCACATCGAGTTCATGCCGCTCGCGGAGCACCCGTACACGCCCTCGTGGGGCTACCAGGTCAGCGCCTACTTCGCGCCGACCGCGCGCTACGGGACACCCGACGACCTCCGGTTCCTCATCGACGCCTGCCACCGCGCCAACATCGGCGTCATCTTCGATTGGGTGCCGGCCCACTTTCCCAAGGACGACTTCGCCCTCCGGCGGTTCGACGGGACCGCCCTCTACGAACATGACGACCCGCGGCGGGGCGAACATCCCGAGTGGGGGACTCTGATCTTCAACTACGGCCGGCGTGAAGTCCGAAACTTCCTGGTGGCCAACGCGCTCTACTGGCTGGAGGAGTTTCACGTGGATGGCCTGCGCGTCGACGCCGTGGCTTCCATGCTCTATCTCGATTATTCCAGGCCTGAGGGGGCATGGGTCCCGAACGCGGCCGGCGGCCGCGAAAACCTGGAGGCGGTGGAGTTTCTCCGCACGCTCAACGCCACGATCGCCGAGGAGCACCCCGATTGCTTCACGGTGGCGGAGGAGTCGACGCAGTGGCCCGGGGTCACCGCCTCGGTGGACCACGGCGGGCTCGGGTTCACCTTCAAGTGGAACATGGGGTGGATGCACGATACCCTCGACTACTTCTCCACCGATCCGCTGTTCCGCCCGGGTCGCCACAACCTCCTCACGTTCGGCATGATGTACGAGTACAGCGAGCATTTCCTGATGCCGCTGTCGCACGATGAAGTCGTCCACGGCAAGGGGACGCTCCTGGCCAGGATGCCGGGCGACGAGTGGCAGCAGTTCGCCAATCTGCGCGCTCTCCTGGCGTACCAGTACGCCAGACCCGGAAAGCCCATGCTGTTCATGGGCTCGGAGCTGGGGTCGAGACGGGAGTGGAATCACGACACGAGCCTTGACTGGCACCTGGCGAGCCAGCCGCTCAACGCGGGCCTGCTCCGATTCGTCGCCGACCTGTCCGAGACGTATCGCGCGAGGCCCGAGCTGTGGCGGGGAGATTCGGTGCCCGAGGGCTTTGCCTGGCTCGATCCCGACGATCGGGAGAACTCCGTCTACTCCTTCCTGCGGCGCGACGGAGACGGCGCCGTGATCGCGCTCCTCAACCTCACACCGGTCCCCCGCCACGATTACCGTGCCGGCGCGCCCCGAGCGGGATCGTATCGCGTTCTGCTCTCCAGCGATGCCGAGCGCTACGGCGGCAGCAACTTCGGTATCGTAGAGCGGGTGGAGACCGAAGAGGTCCCATGGAACTACCAGCCCGTATCCTTCCGGATCGGGCTGCCTCCGCTCGGCGCGGTGCTCCTGGCATGGGAGCCCGATGGTCCCTGACGCTTCATCACCATGATCAGAATCTGGCCTGGCTCACCCACGCCGCTCGGCGCCACCTGGGACGGCGAAGGCACCAACTTCGCGCTGTTCTCGGAGCACGCCACGGCGGTGGAGCTCTGTCTGTACGATGCGCCGGGGGACGGGACGGCGCGGATGCGCATTCCGCTCTTGGAGCGCTCGGGCCAGGTGTGGCACGCCTACCTTCCCGACGTCCGTCCCGGCCAGCTCTACGGCTACCGGGTGCACGGACCGTTCGAGCCGGAGCGCGGTCTGCGATTCAATCCCGCCAAGCTACTGCTCGATCCGTACGCCAAGAGCATCACCGGCAGGATCCGGTGGAGCGAGGCGCTATCGGGGCACGCGCTGACGGGGCCGGTGAAGGAGCGGGATCTCCAGCCGAGCACCGACGACAGCGCCGCGGGGATGCCCAAGTGCGTGGTGATCGAGTCGGCGTTCAGCTGGGGCGATGACCGGAGGCCCGAGACGCCCTGGAACCGCACGGTGATCTACGAAGCGCACGTCCGGGGCATGACGATGCTGCATCCCGACGTGCCCGAGACGTTGCGCGGCACCTACCTCGGGCTCGCGACCGATCCGATCATCGATCACCTGCTGAGTCTCGGTGTGACCGCCATCGAGCTGTTGCCGGTGCACCACTTCGTGACCGAACAGCGCCTGGCCGACCTGGGGCTCACCAACTACTGGGGCTACTCGTCCATCGGCTTCTTCGCCCCGGACGTCCGGTATGCCACGGGCGGGATCGGCCAGCAGGTGTCCGAGTTCAAGTCGATGGTGAAGCGGCTGCACCGCGCCGGCATCGAAGTGATTCTCGATGTCGTGTACAACCACACGGCCGAAGGCAATCAGCTCGGACCGACGCTCTCCTTCCGCGGCATCGACAACTCGGCCTACTACCGGCTCGATCCCGACCTTCCGCGGTTCTACCTCGACTACACCGGCTGCGGGAACACCGTGGACGTCCGGCACTCGCGCACCCTGCAGCTCGTCATGGACAGTCTTCGGTATTGGGTGACCGAGATGCACGTGGATGGGTTCCGCTTCGACCTCGCGCCCGCGCTCGCGCGGGAGACTCCCGAGGTGAACCCGTTCGGCCGGTTCTTCGACGTCGTCCGCCAGGACCCCGACATCTCCCGCGTCAAGCTGATCGCCGAGCCGTGGGACCTGGGCCCCGACGGCTATCAGGTCGGGCGCTTCCCGATCGGCTGGTCCGAGTGGAACGCGCTGTTTCGCGACACGACGCGTCGGTTCTGGCGGGGAGACGGCGGTCAGGTGGGCGGCTTGGCCTCGCGGCTGGCCGGGAGCAGCGATCTCTTCGAGCCGAGCCAGCGCACGCCGCAGGCGAGCGTCAATTTCGTCACCTGCCACGACGGGTTCACCCTGCACGACCTGGTGAGCTACGAGCACAAGCACAACGAGGCGAACGGCGAGGACAATCGCGACGGCAACGACAACAACCAGAGCCGCAACTGGGGCGTCGAAGGACCAAGCGAGGCGGTCCACATCGTACGCATGCGGGAACGGATCAAGCGGAACCTGCTCGCGACGCTCGTCTTCTCGCAGGGTGTTCCGATGCTCTCCCACGGCGACGAGATCGGGCGCAGCCAGGGCGGCAACAACAACGCCTACTGTCAGGACGGTCCGCTCAGCTGGGTGGACTGGCGCCTGGGCCCGGCCCAGCGAGAGCTGCTCGAGTTCACTCGGCAGATCGTGGCCATCCGGGCTGCCAATCCCGTGTTGCGGCGCCGCCGGTTCTTCCGGCTGGAGCCGCTCGAGACGGGGGAAGGGAAGGACCTGACCTGGCTCGGTGCCGCCGGCCGGGAAATGACCGAGGAGCAGTGGGCCGACGAGTCGAACCACGTCCTCGGCATGCTCATCCGCGCCGAAGCGAGCGACGACGTCGACGAGCGCGGGCGGACGCCCCGCGGCTCGGCGATCCTGCTGCTGGTGAACGGCGGCGCGCGCAGCCGCACCTTCAACCTGCCGGTGATGGAGCGACCCGGCGTCTGGTCCCAGCTCCTCGATACCGCACATCCCACCCCGCGGGCCATTCGGGGAGGCCAGGTGCATCTCGCCGCCCACTCGCTGATGCTGCTCCGCCACGAGACCATGCGCTGATGCCTCGGCCCCACCCTGATGGATCCCGGGACCCTCTGGCACTCGAGGCGGTCGCGCCGGGCGCCGTTCCATCGTTGTCGGACTCGAGCGCCCGCGTGAGCCAGCCGGCCGGGGACCACGATCTCCGGAGGGAGCTTGGCAAGCTCGGCAAGCGCATGGACGCGCTCCAGACCGCGCTGTACGCCGAGGGGAAGCGCGCCCTTCTGGTGGTGCTCCAGGCGCGCGACGGGGCGGGGAAGGACAGCACGATCCGTCGCGTCTTCGGCCGCCTCAATCCGCTCGGCTGCAGCGTGACCGCGTTCAAGGTGCCGACGCCGCTCGAGCTCCGTCACGACTTCCTCTGGCGGGTGCACCGGGCGGTGCCGCCGAAGGGGACCGTCGGGATCTTCAACCGCTCGCACTACGAGGATGTCCTGGTGGTGCGGGTGCATGGTCTCGTGCCCGAGTCGGTCTGGCGCCCGCGCTACGAGCTGATCAACCAGTTCGAGCACCTGCTCGTCCGCGACGGCGTCACCATCCTCAAGTTCTTCCTGCACATCTCGAAGGCCGAGCAGCTGGAACGGCTTCGCGACCGTCTGGACGATCCCGCCAAGTACTGGAAGTTCAACCCGACCGATCTCGGCGAGCGCGACAGGTGGGACGATTACACCGGCGCGTATCACGACGTGCTCGAGCGCACGAGCACGCCGGAGGCGCCGTGGTACGTCGTGCCCGCGGACCAGAAGCTGCCACGGGACGTGATGATCGCCCGGGTGGTGGTGGAGGCGTTGGAGGCGATGAACCCGCAGTTCCCCGGCCCGCCGGAGGGACTCGAGGCGTTCCGGAAGCAGCTATCCTAGCTCAGCTGCGGCCGTCGGGCCCTACGATGACGAAGGTGAGATCGCTGCCGGTGACGAAGAACGGCCCCTTGTTGCCGAGCGTCTGTTCCAGGGCCAGCTGCATCCGGCTGTTGGACGAGGAGATGACGACCCCGATCTGCATGCCCGCGCTGGTGCCGCCGCCGGGAGGGGCGAGGTTCTCCCAGTCGAGGGTGTACTCGGGCCGGGAGAACGAAAAGTTCTTGGGCAGGTAGTTGACCATCTCCGCCGGCACGACGCCCGGTCCCACTTCGGCCGGCCACGCGCCCGTCTCGTACCATGCCCCGTAAGCGGCCAGCCTGATCGCTTCCATGTCCGCGGCCGCCTGGGCCGTCAGCGCGCGGTTTTTGAGGTCGATGTACTTGAGCGAGGCGAGCGCGGAGAGCAGGCCGAGCACGATCATCACGACCAGTAGTTCGATGAACGTAAAGCCACCGCGGGTCCTGCTCATCTGGGTCTCCGCGCGATGATCTGATAGCTGTTGCCGAGAAAGTCCGTCAGCGGCTCCTCCGACGAGAATGTCACGTGTGCCGGTCCGTTCTCGCCCACGAGGCGGTACGACGACGCGCCCAGGCGCTGATACGAAAGCCCGTGGTCGCCAGCGCTGGCCTCCGCCAGGGAATCCGGGAGCCGTCCGTTGCGCTGCTGGAAGTGATGCACATGTTGGGAGACATTCGCCATCGCGATGCGGAGGCTGGCCTCCTTGATCGCCAGCGTTTCCGGCGATGCGCGGGGCGCGAAGACCCAGGCCGGCCGCACGATCGCCAGATAGGCGCCGAGCCCGAGCACGACGAGCGCCGAGGCGGCGAGCAGCGGCCGCGAGCTGGCGCGGGCACGCCGGCGGGCCTCCGCGTCGCGGAGGCTGGCTTCCCGCTCCTCCGCCTGCGTCTTGAGGACGGTATCGAACGCGTCGAGCAGGGCCTTCTTTTCCGCCGACCCGGCCGGTGCTGTCGTTGGAGCGGGGTCTGGCGTGGCCCTGGACGTCGAAGTGTCGCGATTCATGGTGCCTCGGGTTCTCGTCGAGTCCCGATCACGCCATGACGGCCTCTCCGGCGAGCGCGCGCCTGACCTGATCGGGAAAGCCTCGAACGTCGATCGGTTTGGTGATGTAGCCGTCGAACCCCGCCTGGATCGCTCGCTCCCGGTCGCCCGTCATGGCGTGAGCCGTAAGCGCGACCACCCGCAAGGCCCGGTGCTCCGATCCCCGGATCTCCTCCAGCAGGGCGAAGCCATCCTTGCCCGGGAGCTGGATGTCCATCAGCACCAGCTCGGGCGCGGACCCGGCGACCGTCGCCAGCAGTCCCTCGCCGCCCGTCAGCTCGGTTACCGTGTGCCCCTTGGTGGTCAGCACGGTCCGGAACAGCTTCATGTTGTCCGGGCTGTCTTCCACGATCAGAATTCTGGCCACGATCCATCGCTCCGACGGCAAGAAGCACGCCATTTAGGGGTGAGATTCGCGGGTCGATCCAGCCGGCCGCCGGGTCGACCAGGGCTCCAACCTGCTGATGCGCTACGACTTCGCGCGCTTGAGGACGGCGCGCACGCGCGCGACGAGAGACCGGGTCTGCACCGGCTTGGTCAGGTAGTCCTGAGCCCCGAGATCCAAGGCCTTTTCCTCGGTCTCATCTTGAAGTGCGGTCAGGACGATGACGGGCAGCGACGCGGTTCGCATCTGGGCCCGGATTTCCTCCAGCACGCCCAGCCCGTTGAGGCGGGGCATGTCCACGTCGAGGATGACGAGATCGATGCGTCCCTGCTCGATCAGGTCCAGGGCATCGAGCCCGTCGTTGGCCTCCACCACCTCGAATCCATCGCGCTGCAACACGATCCGAATCAGACGGCGCATCTGGGGGTCGTCATCGGCGACGAGGATCCGGCCGCCCTCGGCGGCGGTCTCGACGGCCGGTGCCGGCGGGGCTGCCGGTGGCGAGGGCGCTGCCGGGGTCTCGAGCGGTGCAACGGCAGGAGCCGAAGGGATCACCGCCGCGGCTCCCGACTCGTCGCCGTGCTCACCGAGCACGCGCTTCACCTCATCGAGTGAGGTAAGGCCGGACCAGACCCGTTCCAGGCCGCTCTCCCACAGGGAGCGCATGCCGATCTTGCGCGCGGCGGCGGCGAGCGTATCCGGCAGCGCGCCGGCGTCGATCAAGCGCGCCACCGACTCGTCCACCGGCATGATCTCGAGGATTCCCGCGCGTCCCCGGTAGCCCCGCCCGTTGCACTGCCGGCATCCCGTCGCTTTACGCACCCGCACCGCTCGGCCCGCCGGAGGGCGCGCCTCGGGGGGCAGCGAATCGGCCGGCACCGTCTCCGCGCAATGCTCGCACAGACGGCGTACCAGTCGTTGGGCCACCACACCCTTGAGCACCGAGGCCACCTTGAACGCATCGATCCCCATGTCGCGCAGCCGGACGACAGCGGACGGCGCGTCGTTGGTGTGCAGCGTGGAGAGCACGAAGTGGCCGGAGAAGCCGGCCTGGACCGCGATGCCCGCCGTCTCGAGGTCGCGAATCTCGCCGACGAGAACGATGTCGGGATCCTGCCGCAGCACGGAGCGAAGGGCGCGGGCGAACGTCAGCCCCTGCACGTCGCTGACCTGGATCTGGGAGATGCCCGCGACCTCGTATTCGACCGGGTCTTCCACCGTCACGATGTTGACTTTGCCGGTCTTGAGCTGGTTCAGGGCCGCGTACAGCGTCGTCGTCTTGCCGCTGCCGGTCGGTCCCGTCACCAGAACCATGCCCTCCCGATGGCCGAGCAGGCGCTCGAGCATCCCGTGCTCGCCCGCAGGAAGCTTCAGCTCCGCGAGGTTGCTGCACAGGTTGCTCTTGTCGAGGATGCGGATGACCACCTTCTCGCCGCGCCGCGCGACCGGAATGGTCGAGACCCGGAGATCCACCGTCTGGGCACCCGCGCGAGCCACGGCGCGGCCATCGTGCGGCCGGAGCGGATCGGTGACGTCGAGCTTGGCCCAGATCTTCACCCGCCGGACCAGCGCGGCCCCGGCGGTCTCGGGGAGCCGCATGACCTCGCGAAGCACCCCGTCCACCCGGTAGCGCACCACGACGGCACCCTCGGTGGGCTCGGCGTGAATGTCGCTGGCGCCTTCCCGAATGGCGTCGTGGATCATCGCGTCCACCAGCTTGGCGACCGGCCCGTCGAGCTCGCGATCGGGCTGGGGCCCCGTTGGCGGGGCGTCGAGGGTCACGACGGGCACGTCCGGCAATCCGCCGAGCAGCCGCTCGATGGCGCGCTCGGGACGGTAGAGCTCATCGAGCCTGGCGTCGATGGCCTGCGGAGTGCCGATCTGGAAGCCCACCTCTCTACTGGTGACGAAGCGGAGCGTCTGCTCCACGTCGAGGTCGCGCGGGTCCGCCGTGGCGATCTGGATCGTGCGGTCGTTGGCCGAGATGGGGACGATGCGGTGCTTGCGCGCCACCGCTTCGGGGAGGAGCGTCGTGATTCTCGGGTCGCTCGCCGCGAGATTGGCCACCGGGAGGCGGAACGCTCGGGCCACCTCGGCGGCGATCTTCTCGTCGGTGGTCCACCCCGAGGAGACGACGCCCGCCCACAGACTGGCCGGGCGGTTGACCGTGAGCGACTCGATCTGCGCCTGGGAGACGAGACCACCGCCCAGGAGGATCGGCTCGAGCCATCCGTCGGATGGTTCGCGGGCGGCGCTCGCGCCGGCCGGCGCCGAGGTCGCGGCACCGGCGGAGCCTCTCGCAGGCAGTCCGGAATTGCGTTGTGAATCAGTCGTCATATCGGTAAAATGCGGGCCGACTCCAAGGTAAACTATGGCGGCCGCAGCCGCCTCATTCGGGCGGGCGCATGCACGGCGTGCAGATTCGGGGCGAGGCCTGACGGATGCGGCCATCGTCGTTGGCGGTCATCGGCCTCGGGGCCATCGGAGGGTCCCTGGCCTGGCAGGCCCGGCAGGCCGGCGTGGCCAGGGTCGTCGGCTTCGCACGGTCCCGCGCGGACGGGGTTCAGGCTCTCCAGGCTTCCGCGATCTCCGAGCTGGCTGACTCTCCGGCACGCGCCATCACGGGGGCCCAGCTCGTGGTGCTGGCCGTTCCCCCGCAGGCGACCCTGGATCTTATCGGCATGCTCGGGGCTTCGCTTGAACCGGGCGCGATCCTTACCGACGTCTGCAGCGTCAAGGCTCCGGTCGTCTCCTGCGCCGTGGCCCATGGCCTGGGCGACCGGTTCGCGGGCGCCCACCCGCTGGCGGGAACCCACACATCCGGCTTCCTCGGCGCGTCTCCCCACCGGCTCCGCGGCTGTGCCGTGTACGTCTGTGAGACCGGCGCGCCCGGCGGAGACCGGGCCGCGCGCGCGCTCATGGGGTTCTGGGAAGATATCGTGGAGGCGTCGCCCATCCTGATCGACGCGGCCGCCCACGACCGCCAACTCGCATGGACCAGCCATCTGCCCCAGGCTGTGGCATCGGCCGTCGCGAAGACCCTCGCCGATCGGGGCCTCGCCGGCCTGTCGTTCGGCACCGGCGCAAAGGACACCACCCGGCTCGCCGCGAGCAACCCCGAGATGTGGCTCGATATCCTCCTCTACAATCGGGAGGCGATCGTCGAGGCCCTGTCGGCGACGGAGACCCACCTCGCGGATCTCCGGCGCCTGATGCTGGCGAACGACGTGACCGGCCTCCGCGAATACCTGCTGGCGGCGCGGCGGTTTCGCGAGGGACTCGATTCGTGAAGGTCTCGGGGATCGTCCGCGTTCCCGGCGACAAGAGCATCACTCACCGGGCGCTCCTGTTCGCTGCGCTCGCCAGAGGCACCAGCCACGTCGGCGGGGCGCTGAACTCCCTCGACGCGAGGTCGAGCGCGCGGGTTCTGCGCCAGCTCGGCGCATCGATCTCGCCCCTGCGCGACGGCGTGGTCGTCACCGCCACCGGCAGAGGCCGCTTGCGCGCGCCGGAGGCCGTGCTGAACTGCGGAAACTCGGGCACCACCGCTCGTCTGCTGCTCGGCCTGCTCGCCGGCCACCGGTTCCGGGCGACACTCACGGGAGACGCCTCGCTGCGCCGACGGCCCATGCGGCGGGTGACGGGCCCCCTCGCCATCATGGGCGCGAGGTTCGAGGAGAGGGCGAACGACGGCTTGCCGCTCACCATCCGGGGCGGAGGCCTTCGGCCGCTGCGCTACGAGCTGCCGGTGGCGAGCGCGCAGATCAAGAGCGCGCTGCTGCTCGCGGGCCTGTCGGGCGGCGTCCCGGTCGACATCGGGGAGACGCGCGGGCGCTCGCGCGATCACACCGAGAGGTTCCTGCGCGCGTTCGGGTATTCCGTGGAGGAACAGGATGGCTGGGTGGGATTCCGGCCGGGCGGGCGGGTGCAGCCGTTCGAGCTGCAGGTGCCCGGCGATCCCTCATCGGCAGCATTTCTCGCCGGCGCGGCGATTCTGGCCGAGGCTGGAGAGTTGAGAATCTCGGGGGTGGGCGTCAACCCGACGCGGATCGGGTTTCTCACCGTCCTGCGGCGAATGGGCGCCTCGATCGAGGTCCAGGGCCTCACCGAGCACGTAGGAGAGCCGGTGGCGGACTTGGTGGCGAGACCCGCGGCGCTCGAGGCGACTGAAGTTGATGCCGGGGAGGTGCCGATTCTGATCGATGAGATTCCCTTACTCGCGGCGCTGGCGTCGCGGGCACATGGCGTCACCGTCTTTCGCGAGGTCGCCGAGCTGCGGGTCAAGGAGAGCGACCGGCTATCCCTGATCGCCGAGAACCTGCGCGCGGTGGGCGCGAACGCGGAGGTGCAGGGGGACGACCTGGTGGTCGAAGGCGTGAGCACGCCGCCGAGAGGCTTTGTCCGTTCGGCGGGAGACCATCGCATCGCGATGGCGTTCGCGGTGCTGGGGACGGTTCCGGCGGCTCGCATCGCGATCGATGATCTGGCCTGCGCGGCGGTGAGCTTCCCCCGATTTCCCCAGATTTTGCGCGGGCTCGGCAAGGCGCGCCGATGAGCGGTGGCGTTATCGCGATCGACGGCCCGTCGGCCTCGGGCAAGTCGAGCACCGCCCGAGCGGTCGCCGAGGCCCTGGGTTTTTCCCATCTGGACTCCGGCTCACTCTATCGGGGCGTGACGCTCGTGGCCCTGCGCGAGCAGGCTCGCCGCGGTCTGAGTGACCGCAACCCCGTCGACGCTCTGGGAGCCGAGGCGATCCTCAGGGCCGCGGAAGACCGGGGTCTCATGCTGCAGCCAGACGGCATCGGGTTCACCGCCTACCTCGAGGGCGAGCCCGTCGATGGCGAGATTCGGGGTCCGGATGTCACGGCGCGGGTGTCGGCGGTGTCGGCGGTGCCGGTGATCCGCGAGTGGGTCAACACCCGGTTGAGGGCGATGGTGCGGGCGGGGCGGGATGTGGTCGTGGATGGGCGGGATATCGGGACCGTCGTGTTTCCCGATGCCGATCTCAAGATCTTCCTCACCGCCAGCGCCGAGGCTCGCGCCGGCCGCCGCATCACTCAGCGGGGCCACGATATGGACCCCCGGCGCCTGGAGGCCGAGGCCGCGGCCCTCGCGGCACGGGACCAGGCGGACTCGACGCGGTCGGTGGCGCCGTTGCGGCGGGCCGAGGATGCCGTCGACCTGGACACCACCGCCCTGGCGTTCGCCGACCAGGTCTGGACGATTGTCGAGCTGGCCCGGCCGATCTTCGCCCGGCCCCGGGAGGGCTGACCAAACTCATTGTCCCCGCTTGCGTTGGGTGGCCGTCGCGGTTAACTTAATAGGCTACCTCCCCAGGCAATTCCGCCTCGGGTGGGATCACTTCAACCCGTGGCCTCGCCGGGCGCGGCTGGTAAAGGACCTCTGCACTTCATGCTCGATCAACTTCAACCCTCCACCGATCAGTTCATCTCTCCCACCGGGCTCCGTGTTCGGCAGGACCTCTACGACGAAGACTACTCCGACGAAGACTACCAGCAGATGCTCTCGATGTACGAGGGCACGATGGCGCAGATCGTCGAGGGCGAGATCGTCAAGTCCAAGGTGCTCCGGGTCACCGATAACGCGGTCATTCTCGACGTCGGCTTCAAGTCCGAAGGCTCCGTTCCCCTCGACGAGTTCAAGGATCCCAAGTCGCTCAAGGAGGGCGACGAGGTCGAGGTCTTCCTCGAGCACCTCGAGGATCAGGAAGGGGCCGTCGTCCTCTCGAAGAAGAAGGCCGACTTCATGCGGGTCTGGGAAAAGATCCGCGTAGCCCACGAGAGCGATCAGCCCGTCGAAGGCACCCTGGTCAAGAAGATCAAGGGCGGCGTGGTGGTGAATCTGATGGGCGTGGACGCCTTCCTCCCCGGCAGCCAGATCGCGCTGCGGCGGGTGCCCAATATCGACGAGCTGCTGGGCCAGACCTACGAGTTCAAGATCATCAAGCTGAACAAGCGCCGCCGCAACATCGTGGTGAGCCGCCGGGTGATCCTGGAGAACGAGCGGGCCCACAAGCGCGAGCACCTCATGAAGGAGCTCGCGGTCGGCCAGGTGCGGAAGGGCGTGGTCAAGAACATCACGGACTTCGGCGCGTTCATCGACCTCGGCGGCGTGGACGGCCTGCTCCACATCACCGACATGTCGTACGGGCGGGTCTCGCACCCCACCGAGATGGTCGCGATCGGCAAGGAGGTCGAGGTCAAGATCCTCGATATCGACTGGCAGCGCGAGCGCATCAGCCTGGGCATGAAGCAGCTCCAGTCGTACCCCTGGCAGAACGTCGCCGCCAAGTACCCGGTCGGCACCCGGGTGCAGGGCAAGGTGGTGTCGATCACGAACTACGGCGCCTTCGTCGAGATCGAGCCCGGCATCGAAGGGCTGGTGCACATCTCCGAGATGAGCTGGACCCGCAACGTCCGGCACCCGTCGAAGATCGTGAGCATTGGAGAGACCATCGAGGCGGTGGTGCTCAAGGTGGACGAGTCGGAAGAGAAGATCTCGCTCGGCATGAAGCAGACGGAGCAGGATCCGTGGATGGTGCTGCCGCTCAAGTATCCGGTGGGCACGCGGATTCAGGGGAAGGTCCGCAACCTGACCAGCTTCGGTGCCTTCGTCGAGATCGAGCCGGGCATCGACGGCCTGATCCATATCTCGGACATGTCCTGGACCAAGCGGGTTCAGCATCCGTCCGAGGTCGTCAAGAAGGGCGATGGGGTGGACGTGGTCATCCTCAACATCGACGCCGAGAACAAGCGGATCTCGCTCGGCCTCAAGCAGGCCGAGGAAGACCCGTGGCTCCGGATCGGCGAGACCTATCCGATCGGCATGGAGCTGCGGGGCCGCGCGGTGCGCCTGATGGACAAGGGAGTCGTGGTGGACCTCGGCAACGACATCGAGGGCTTCGTACCGATGTCGCAGCTCGGCGTCGCCAACCTCGAGAATCCCGGGGATGCCGTGAAGGAAGGCCAGGCCGTGGAGCTCAAGGTGCTCGAGGTCGATCCCATCCATCATCGGATCGTGCTCGCCGTCATCGGCTATCCCGATGAGCCCATCATCCCGCCGGTCAAGCCGGTGTACGAGGAGAGCAAGGCCGAATAGCCTCCCGCCGGCCGCCTGCTTGCGTCGGGACAGGCCAGTCTCCAGCTTGGAGGCTGGCCTTGCCATTTCCGACCCCGACAAACGATCCTCCGGGAGCTTGCCATGCGTACGCACGCGCGGGTGGTCCTCTCGTCCATCGTCTCCCTTCTGATCGGCGCCTGCGTCGGCGGCGATCAGTCTTCAGGAGACGCGAACCAGGCTATCGCCTCCCTTACGAAAGCCGCCACCGATCTCGCGCAGGGTGCCCAGCAGATGGCCGGCGCCGCCGCGGGCATGGCCACCGATAAGAACGCCAAGGCGGTCCCGCCGGTCAGCTTCAAGAAGCTCATCGAGTATCTCCCCAAAAGTCTCAGCGGCATGAAAGCGGGCGAGCCGGAGGGCCAGACGACAACCGCCGGTCCGAACGGCGTGTGGCAGATCTCCTCGGCGAACGTGCACTTCAACAGCGAGCAGGGCGGCCTGAGCGCCAATGCCGAAATCTCCGACCTCGCCCGCAACAGCCTGCTGTACATCCCCTACCAGATGCTCAAGGGGATGAAGATCAACACCGAGAGCACCTCGGGCTATCAGCGCACCGTGGACTACGATGGGTTCCCGGCCTACGAGGAATGGAGCAAGAGCTCCCGCCGCAGCGAGCTGACGGTTCTGGTGGGTGACCGGTTCATCGTGCATACCCAGGTCGACGGCGGGGAAGAGGGCGCGGCCAAGCAGGTCATGGAGAAGATCGACGTCAAGGGACTGGCCAAGGAGTCAGGGAGCTGATGGTCCGAGCCCCCTTGCATTCCGCGAGGATCATGAATTCGTCGGGTTAGGTAAGCACCTATCAAATAGTCACTTGGCAACCACCGTCCCGTGGAATGGAACTTGACTCTGGGGTGACCGCCCCTCTCAAAGTCCAACCCGGGAAGGATCAGTGGCAGGTAGGCGGCTCGATGCGACGCCAAAGGCATGGCCCTTACGCGCGCACCTGGTGCTCGTGGCGGTGGCCAGCGCCGTCGCGATGTGGCTCATCGTGGCCGGCTTCGCCACTGCGGTCCAGGGTGCCATCCACCAGGAAGAGGTCGAGAACACCCGGGGCGACCTCGAGCGGGCTCGCGCCTTCTTTGCCCGCCGCGCCGTTCGCGACCGAGACCGCGTGGTCGAGTACGCCATGTGGGACCTCGCCTACCAGCACATGGCGCCCCAGCCCATGGCCGATGGCCGGGACTGGTTCCACAACAACTTCGACGTCTGGTTCCCGGCGCACTACGGCGACCGGCTGATCGGTCTGTGGGACCCCTCGGGGCGGCCCCGCTACTTGGCGGATCTCGACTCCAATACCGCCCTGCGCTCGTGGGTCGAGCAGTCCGACCTCCTTCAGCGCATCGGCCGTGAGCGCGCGCTCGGCGGCATGATCTGGGTCGCCGATCGGCCCTACCTGATCGCCGCCTCGCTCGTGCTGCCCGCCGCGATCGGATCCGATACCGTCACTCCTCGCGGATTCCTCGTCGTCGCGCAGCCTCTCACCGATTCGTTGCTGCAGGTATTCGGCGGCGAGCTCCAGCGCCGGATCACCGTGGAGCCGCTCCGCCGCCCTGCCAGGCCGCGGGCCTCCGAGGGGCGGGTGTTCGCCCGGGGCGACAGTCTCGAGGCCAGGCTCGTCATCACGGACGTCGCAGGCAAGCCGGCCACCGTCATCGGCCTGCGGTCGTCCCGCGCCCCCATCGGGCGGCTCGAAAGCCTCGTTCCCCGATTCCTGTTCGGCACCGCCGTCGTCGCCGCGGTGCTGCTCGGCATCGTCTGGCTCGGCGGCGAGCGTCTCATCGTGCGGCCGCTGGTGAGCTTCGCCTCGGCACTCGACGACATGCAGCGCAAAGGGCAGCTTCGGACGCTGCCGGCGCCCGGCCCCTCCCGCGAATGGGGCCGGCTCGGCTCCGTCTTCAACCGCACCGTCGAGCGGCTCCGTGAGGTCGAGCAGGCGAGGGACGGGGCCATCTCCGCCCGTGACGCCAAGGCCGCCTTCCTCGCGAACATGAGCCACGAGATCCGCACCCCGATGAACGGGGTCCTCGGCATGCTCGACCTGTTGCTGGAGACGAGTCTCGATCCCGACCAGCGCGACCGGGCCCTGACGGCGCACCGGTCGGCTCAGGGCCTGCTCACGATCATCGACGACATCCTCGACTTCTCGAAGATCGAGGCAGGCAAGCTCGAGATCGACCCGGTGGACTTCGACGTGCGCGGTGCGCTGGAGGACATCGCGACCCTCCTCGGCGACCGCGCCTCGCGGAAGGGCCTCGAGCTCGCAGTGGTGATCGGCGACGAGGTGCCGCCGCTCCTCCGCGGCGACGTGGGGCGCCTGCGGCAGATCCTCCTCAACCTCGCGGGCAACGCGATCAAGTTCACCGAGGTGGGCGAAGTGCTGCTGAAGGCGCAGGCGGCCGGCCGCGTCGACGGATCGGTCAGGATTCGCTTCGAGGTGAGCGACAGCGGCATCGGCATGTCCGCCGCCGTCCGCGACCGCCTCTTCCTGCCGTTCTCCCAGGCTGACGCGAGCACCACTCGCAGGTACGGCGGAACGGGTCTTGGCCTCGCCATTTCGAAACAGCTGATCGAGCTCATGGGAGGCGAGCTGGGCGTCGAGAGCGCGCCGGGCCGTGGAAGCCTCTTCTGGTTCACGCTCGCCTTCGCGCCGGCCGAGCAGTCGGCCGGGCCCGCGGAGCGCGAGCGGCTGGACGGGCTGCGGCTGCTGGTGGTGGACGATCACCAGACGACCCGTGACGCGCTCGTCAATCAGGCCCGCAGCTGGGGCATCCAGTGCGACATGGCCGACAGTGCCGGCGCCGCCCTTGCCCTCCTCCACGACGCGGCCATCGAAGGGCGCCTCCATGACGTGACGCTGATCGACCAGCGATTGCCCGGCATGGATGGGGTCGCGCTGGCGAGGGCCGTCCGGCGCGACCCCACGATCGCCAGGGTACACCTGGTCATGCTGACGACGCTCGGACTTCGCCGCGAAGCCGCGCAGGAGGCGCGAACCGCGGGGTACGAGGCCTTCCTGACCAAGCCGGTGCGGCAATCCGCGCTGTACGACTGCCTGGCGACGCTGATGGGTCCCGCGAGAGGTCCCGGTGTCGCCGGTCTCGATGGATGCGAGCCCGGCCCGGAAACGCTTGCGCCGTCGCGTCCGCTCCACCTCCTGCTGGCGGAGGACAACGAGGTCAATCAGCAGGTGGCGCTGGGACTGCTCGAGCGCATCGGTCACCGAGTGGATGTCGTGGCCAATGGCGCCGAGGCGGTGGCCGCGGCCGACGGCGCGCGCTACGACCTGATCCTGATGGACTGTCAGATGCCGGAGCTGGATGGCTACGGCGCCACCCGGGAGATCCGTCGCAAGGAGAACGGCGGACGGCGGGTGCCGATCGTCGCCATGACGGCGAGCGCGATGAAGGGCGATCGCGAGCGGTGCCTGGCCGCGGGCATGGACGACTATCTGACGAAGCCCATCGACCGTGAGCGGCTGACGCAGGTATTTGCCCGCTGGACCGGGAGCCTCGAGGCGGCGCCCGCACGCCCGGCCACGACGAACGGGTCTCACGCCGGGGCGCTGGCGCTCGATCCGGAGCGGCTGCGGGAGATCTCCGGGGGCGACTCCGAGAAAGTCCGGCGCTATCTCGGCATGTTCACCGCGAGCAGCGGGGCGACCCTCGCGGAGCTGGATGCGGCCATCGCCGCGCGCGGCGAGGATGAGGCGTGGCAGGTCGCTCACAAGCTCAAGGGAACCTGCGCCACGATCGGCGCCGAGGAGATGATGGCGTTGAGTCTCAGCCTCGAGGGTGTGGTGCGCGGCGGGAGATGGGCCGAAGCCAGGCAGCTGCACGGCGAGCTGGGGCAGGCGCTCGCGCGCGTGACGGGAGCGGCGGCCACGATCTGACCTGGCCCCGTCGCGGCGGCTGTCGGCACGAGGGGAGGAGCGACTATCTTCTCTCGCGATGCCCGATCCCCACGAGCTGCTCGATCAACTGCATCACCGTCAGGTCCTCGCCGAGCAGGGCGGGGGCGCCTCCCGAATCGCGCAGCAGCACAAGAAGGGAAAGCTCACCGCGCGTGAGCGGCTCGACCTGTTGCTCGATCAGGGCAGCTTCGTCGAGCTCGACCGTTTCGTCACCCACCGCTCCACCGCCTTCGGACTCGACAATCAGGTCTACCCGGGCGACGGGGTCGTCACCGGCAGCGGCCGCATCGATGGCCGGCTGGTCTACGTATTTTCCCAGGACTTCACCGTCTTCGGCGGGAGCCTCTCCGAGGCGCACGCGGAGAAGATCTGCAAGGTGATGGACCTGGCGCTCAGGAACGGGGCGCCGGTGATCGGGCTCAACGATTCGGGTGGGGCCCGGATTCAGGAGGGCGTCGTCTCCCTCGGCGGCTACGCCGACATCTTCCTGCGCAACACGCTCGCCTCGGGCGTCGTGCCCCAGATCTCGGCGATCCTCGGTCCCTGCGCCGGCGGCGCCGTCTACAGCCCCGCGATCACCGATTTCGTGTTCATGGTGCGCGGGGTGAGCTACATGTTCGTCACGGGCCCCAACGTGGTGAAGACGGTCACCCACGAGGAGGTGACCTTCGACGCGCTCGGCGGGGCCGACGTGCACGGCAGCGTGTCGGGTGTGTCGCACTTCGTGCACGACTCCGAGCCCGAGTGCCTTCGCGCCGTGCGCGACCTGGTGGGATTTCTCCCGCTCAACAACCTCGATTCGCCGCCCCGGCTTCCCACGGACGATCCGGCGGACCGCCGGGATCCCGCGTTGCTGGACCTGATCCCCGACAGCGCGAACAAGCCGTATGACATGCACGGGGTGATCAGCCGCGTGGTGGACGACGGCGGCTTTCTCGAAGTCCACGGCGCCTATGCGGAGAACATCATCGTGGGCTTTGCCCGGCTGGGTGGACATCCGGTCGGGGTGGTGGCCAATCAGCCCGCGGTGCTGGCCGGTGTGCTGGACATCAACGCCTCGCTCAAAGCGGCCCGATTCATCCGGTTCTGTGACTGCTTCAACATCCCGATCGTCACCTTCGTCGATGTCCCGGGCTTCCTGCCGGGGGTGGGCCAGGAGCACGGAGGCATCATCAAGCACGGGGCCAAGCTCCTCTACGCCTACTGCGAGGCGACAGTGCCCAAGCTCACGGTCATCACCCGGAAGGCCTATGGCGGGGCCTACGACGTCATGAGCTCCAAGCACATCCGGGGCGACGTAAACCTGGCCTGGCCGTCGGCAGAGATTGCGGTGATGGGGCCGAAGGGGGCGGTGGAGATCCTGTTCAAAAATGAAATCGCCGGGTCCGAGGACCCTGCCCAGGCGACGGCGCGCCTGATCGACGACTATACCCGCCAGTTTGCCCATCCCTACGCCGCGGCGGAGCGGGGCTACATCGACGACGTGATCGACCCGCGGGATACCCGGCCGCGCCTCATCGACGCGCTCCGCACCCTCGAGACCAAGCGGGACCGCAATCCTCCCCGCAAACACGGGAACCTGCCGCTTTGAGTCCGCCACTAGCCAACCCCTCGCCTGCCAGCCATCTTTGGTCGAGATGCGCAAGATGCTCTCGCCCCTGAGGATGCGACGTCGAGGAGAGTTGCGCGCGTGGCGCCGCCCAACCGGTGCCGTGCTTGCGCTCTCTCTCGCCGCTACCCCTCTCCATGCCCAGGCCGCAATCGATCCCAACGTGGCGCCCCGCGCCGCGGCGCTGGACCGCGAGGGCGAGCGCCAGATGGCGATCGATATGCTGGGGCACTACCTGGCCACTGCGCCGGACGACGGGCAGGCGTGGCTGCAACTGGGCCGGTTTTACCTGTTCGACGCACGCGACTGGCACCGGCACGGCCACCGTGGCGATCCCGACGGGCCACTGTATCTGGACTTCGCGGCGACCGCGCTGGACCAGTCGCTCCGGCTGGCAGTGGACTCGGGCCTCGTGTTCCGGGGGGTGACCGAGGTCGAGCGGCGACTGATCGTCGTGGAGGATTCGGGTTGGAACGCCGAGCGATACAGCCATCCCGGTCCCGGCACTCCCGCGATGCCGGCCTACATCGTCGAGCTCGGCGCCAACCTTCTCGGGTCCTGTCCGGCGGGAGGCGTCCTCGTGACGGGCAGCGATCTCGAGGCCCTCTCGGTGTGGTACGGCAGCCTCGAAAGCACGCTCTCCGGCATCATCCCTCTCCGTCCAGCACTCTACGCGACCGACTCCATCTACCGGTTCCGCATGGCCACGGCCATGGGGGTGGATCCCGCCCTGCCCGTGCAGCGCGCCCTCGCCGCGGTGGCCGCGAACCGTCCGTTGTGCCTGAGCCCGGGCACGGACCCGGCGGCCGCCCCGCCGCTCGCCTGGGTGCCGTTCCGGCTCGTGCGAGTCAGCCGCCAATCGGTGCCGGGCAACGACGTCCTCTCCGTCACCGAGCTTCTCAAGGCAGCCAGGTACGGAGAGTCGCCCTGGGTGCGGGATGTCCGCGGCGTCTACGACGCGGCGGCCCGCCAGAACTCTCTCCTCTGCAGCAGCCTCCTCCTGCTTTACGGAGACGCGCCGCCCCCCGCCTGCCGTCCCTGAAACCTCGAAGATGAAGCGCGTCCTCGTCGCCAACCGCGGAGAGATCGCGCGTCGCATCGTTCGAGCCTGTCACGAGGAAGGGCTCGAGGCAGTGGCCGTGTATTCCGAGGCCGACCGCGCCGCCCCATACGTGCGTGCCGCCGACCACGCGGTGGCGATCGGTCCACCACCGCCCTCGCAGAGTTATCTCGACATCGAGAAACTGATCGACGCCGCCCGCCGGACGAAAGCCGATGCGGTGCATCCGGGGTATGGGTTTCTCGCCGAGCGCGCCGCTTTCGCCGAGGCGGTGGAGCGGGCGGGCCTCGTGTTCGTGGGGCCGCCGCCGGCCGCGATCCGTGCAATGGGCGACAAGACCGAGGCGCGCCGGCGGATGCTGGAGGCCGGCGTACCGATCGTTCCCGGGGCCACCACGCCGATGGCCGACCTCGAGGCTGTTCGCGCGCTCGCGGAGGACATCGGCTATCCGGTGATGGTGAAGGCCGCCGCCGGTGGTGGCGGCCGTGGCATGCGCCTGGTCCACCGCGATCGCGATCTCGCCGGCGCGCTCGCCTCGGCGTCCGCCGAGGCGACGAAGGCCTTCGGCGATGGCGGGGTGTACGTCGAGAAGTACATCGAGCGCCCGCGCCACGTGGAGTTTCAGATCCTCGCCGACGACACCCGCACCATTCACCTGGGTGAGCGGGAGTGCTCGGTGCAGCGCCGCCACCAGAAGCTGGTCGAGGAGTCGCCCTCGGTGGCCGTCACGCCCGACCTTCGCGAATGGATGGGCGCGGCCGCCGTCGCCGCGGCTGAGGCGGTGGGGTACCGCGGGGCGGGGACCTGCGAATTCCTGCTGGCCGCGGACCATTCCTACTACTTCCTCGAGATGAACACGCGGATTCAGGTCGAGCACCCGGTCACCGAGCTGGTGTACGGCGTAGACCTGGTGCGGGAACAGCTCAGGATCGCGGCCGGCCACCCGATGCGGGTGGCGCCGGGATGGCTCCAGCCCCGCGGCTGGGCGATCGAGTGCCGGATCACGAGCGAAGATCCCGCGAACAGCTTCCTCCCCTCCACGGGCCGCATCGACTACCTGCGGCCACCGACGGGGCCCGGCGTGCGGTGGGACAGTGGCGTCGAGGTCGGCGACGAGGTGACGCTCCATTACGACTCGATGCTTGCCAAGCTCATCGTCTGGGCTCCCGAGCGGATTCACGCGATCGACCGGATGACGCGGGCGCTCGACGAGCTGGTGCTGTCCGGGGTCGCCACCAATCAGGGATTTCACCGGCGGCTGATGGCCGATCCCGCATTCAGGGAGGGCGACGTCGACGTGCAGTTCCTCGAGCGGCGCGGTGATCTGATGGAGCCCGAGCTGTCGGACGCCGACGCCAGGCTGCTGGTGATCGCCGCGGCGCTGGCGGAGGACGACGCCCGCCGATCCCGGCGGCCGTTCGTATCGGCGGATGACCGTGATGGCTCGCCGTGGCAGCGGCAGGCGCGCCTCGAGAGCAGCCGATGACTGCCGTCCGAATCGACCGGCTGGCTGCCGGCGGAGACGGCGTCGGGCGGCTGGATGACGGGCGCGCCGTCTTCGTGCCTCGAACGGCGCCCGGGGATCTGGTCGAGCTGCGCGCGCTGCGCGAGTACCGCCGGTTCGCCCGGGCGCGACCCGGACGGCTGGTCGAGCCGGGCCCGGCCCGGGTCGAGCCCAGGTGCCCCCATTACACCGCGGACGAGTGCGGCGGCTGCCAGCTCCAGCATCTCGCCCTTCCGGCCCAGCAGGCGGCTCGGCGCGCGTTCGTGGGCGATGCGCTCCGGCGCCTCGCCCGGCTCGACGCGAGCGATCCCGAGCTCGTGCCGGCCGAGCGGGCGTTCGAGTACCGGACGAAACTCACACTGGCCGCGGCGGGACGCGACGGCGTCATCGGTCTGCGCCGATACGATCGACCCGGTGAGATCTTCGCGCTCGATCGATGCCACATCGCCGTCCCCGAGATCACGCGGCTGTGGGGCGAGCTACGCCGGTTGCGCTCGCTTCTGCCGGAAAATCTCGACCGCTTGGTATTGAGGAAGGACCGCCGAGCCGGCCTTCACGTCGTGGCGCGCGTCAACGCCGCCGCCGTGTGGACCACGGCCCACACGCTACACGAGGCGTTAGCCGAACGGGGCCAGGCGGCGACGCTCTGGTGGCATCCCGAGGGCGGTGCATCGCGGGCCGTCGCGGGCTCCGATGAGGCGTATCCCGCCACCGCCTTCGAGCAGGTCCACCCTGAAATGGGGGACCGGGCCCGCGCCTTCGCGGTGGCGGAGATGGGAGACGTCTCGGGGCAGACCGTGTGGGATCTATATGCCGGCATCGGCGAGACGACGGCCGCGCTCGCGCGGGGCGGGGCGGTCGTGGAGAGCGTCGAAGTCGATACCCGGGCGGTCGCCGCCGCCGAGGCGGCCGGTCCGGAGGCGCGCCGGCACGCGGCAAGGGTGGAGGATGCCATCGACGGGATGGCCGCGCCCCGTCTGGTCGTCACCAATCCACCGCGGACGGGTATGGATGCCAGGGTCACGGCGGCAATCGAGCGAGCCCGTCCGGATCGCGTCGTGTACGTCTCCTGCGACCCGGCGACGCTCGCCCGCGACCTCACGAGGCTTCCCTCCTTCCGGCCCTGCACGGTGCGCTGCTTCGATCTTTTCCCCCAGACCGCGCACGTCGAGACCGTCGCCGTGCTGGAGCGCGCCTCGTGAAGTATCTCGTGACCATCGGCCGCCGCGAGCTCGAGGTGGAAGTCGTCGGCGACCACGTCGTCTACCAGGGAAAGCGGATTTGCGCGTCCCTCAGCGGCGTGCCCATGACCCCTTTGAGGCAGCTCATGCTGGATGGCCGGCAGATCGAGATGTCGGTGGTGCCGAATGGGCCCGGTCGCTGGACGATTGCCCGCCGAGGCGAGCGCTGGGATGTGGAAGTGCTCGACGAGCGCACCCGGCACATTCGAAGCCTGACGGGCGCTTCGGAAGGCCGGCGGGGAACGCCGCCGCTCAAGGCACCGATGCCGGGCCTCGTGCTGCGGGTGCTCGCCGTCCCGGGCCAGACCATGACAGCTGGCGAGGGTCTGGTGGTGCTCGAGGCGATGAAGATGGAAAATGAGCTGCGGGCCTCGGCGACCGCCGTGGTGAAACAGGTCCGGGTGAAGCCCGGCGAGCCGGTCGAGAAAGGCCAGGTGCTGGTGGACTTCGAGTCCGACCATGGCTAGCCGGCTGACCGAATCCCGGGGCGAGCTTCTGACACTCAGGGCCTTCTTCGAGTCCCGAGCTCGGCAATCGGCGCGATATCCTCGTGTACCTCCCTCCATCCTATGCTCTGGACGACCGGGCCTATCCCGTCCTCTATATGCAGGACGGGCAGAATCTCTTCGACCCCGCGTCCAGCTATGCGGGAGACTGGAAGCTGCCCAAGTTGCTGGGATCGGCGGCGCGGCGGGGCGTCGAAGCGATCGTCGTCGGGGTGCCCAACATGGGCGTGGAGCGGTTGGCGGAGTACAGCCCCTTCGTCGATCCGGCGCAGGGCGGCGGTGCCGGCGACCGGTACGTCGATTTCCTGATCCGAACCTTGAAGCCGGCCATCGACGAGCGCTTCCGGACCCTGCCCGGCCGGGAGCACACCGGCATTGCCGGGTCGTCCATGGGCGGGCTGATCAGCCTGTACGCCTTTTTCCGGTCGCCGGCGATGTTCGGATTCGCCGGGGTGCTGAGTCCCTCGCTCTGGTTTGCGGAAGACGCCATCTTCTCCCCGGTGGAGCGCGCCCCGTATCGCTCCGGCCGGATCTACCTCGATATCGGCACCACGGAGGGCCCCGCGCACGTGGCCCGGGCCCGGCGGATGCGCGATCTGTTGATCCTCAAGGGATACCGCCTCGGGAACAGCCTGCGGTGGCTCGAGTCGCGCTGCGGCCGGCACGACGAGGCCTCGTGGGCCCGCCGATTCGCCCGGGCGCTGCCGTTTCTCCTCGCTCGCGAGGACGCGAGATGAACTTCGCGCGCCACGGCTGGCACAGTCCCGTGCTGCAGCGGCACATGGAGATCATGGTGGTCGGCCATGCCGGGGCTCGGGTACTCGTGTTCCCCACTTCGTTGGGGACGTGGGCCGAATGGCTGGAACGCCGGATGCACGAGGTGCTGGGCGAGCACATCGAGCGGGGGTGGGTTCAGCTCTACTGCGTCGACCAGGTCCCTGCCGAGAGCTGGTACGGGGACCATCTCCACCCGGGGGCCCGCGCCTGGCGCCATCTGGAGTACGACCGGTACCTTCGTGACGAAGTGTTGCCGTTCTCCCAGGGGCGGAACGGGAATCCCTACTTGATCACCGTCGGCGCGAGCTTCGGCGCCTATCACGCGGCCTGCTTCGGTTTCCGGCACCCCCATCTCGTCAACCGCATCATCGGGCTGAGTGGGCTCTATGACGTGAAGCGCCTCACCGGCGGGTACTCCGACCCCAACGTGTATGCCTGCAACCCGTTCGACTTCATGCGGCACGAGCACGACCCCTGGCGTCTGGACCTCTTCAGGCGGCAGGACATCATCTTCGCGATCGGGCACGATGATCCGTCCTGCGACAACAACCGGGAATTTTCTGCGGTGCTGTGGGACAAGGGAATCGGGAACGCGCTCCGGATCTGGGACGGGTGGGCGCATGACTGGCCGTACTGGGAGCGCATGATCCGCACGTACATCGGTGGGCACGATTGATCGCGCCGGCTGCCGGCGGCTACCTGTGAGGGCATCATGACCAAGCGCGTGGGCCTGTTGGTGGGGCGGGAATGGTCGTTCCCGCCCGCCTTTCTCGAGGAAGTCGAGCGGCGGGACGCGGGGGTGACCGCGGAGTTCGTGAAAGTCGGCGCGGTGGGGATGGATGACCCCGGCCGGTACGACGTCGTCATCGACCGGATCTCCCACGAGGTGCCGTTCTATCGCGCGCTGCTCAAGCAGATGGTGGTCCAGGGCGTGACCGTGGTGAACAATCCCTTCATGTGGAGCGCCGACGACAAGTTCTTCGGAGCGGCCCTCGCCACCAAGCTTGGCGTCGCGAGCCCCAAGACCCTTGCGCTCCCCAACAAGTCGTACGTACCGGGCATCGTCCCGGTCGAGAGCCTGCGCAACCTCTCTTATCCGCTCGATTGGAAGGGAATCGTGGACTACGTGGGCCTGCCTTGCGTGCTCAAAGACGCGCACGGCGGCGGGTGGAAGGAGGTCTACGTCTGCCATTCGCTCGACGAGCTCATCCACCACTACGACAGCTCGGGTCTCCTCACGATGGTGGTCCAGGAGTTCGTCCGGTGGGAGCAGTTCGTGCGCTGCATCTGCATCGGCCAGGAGGAGATTCTCCCGACCAGGTACGACCCCAAGGAGCGACGGTACATCCTCGACCACGCCCACCTGAGCCCGGAGGTCGGCGCGCGCGTCGTGCGTGACGCGCGGACGCTGGTGCGGGCGCTGGGCTATGACATGAACTCGATCGAGTTCGCCATCCGCGACGGGGTCCCCTACGCGATCGACTTCATGAATCCGGCTCCGGACATGGACGTCAACTCGCTGACGCCGCATTACTTCGAGTGGGTAGTGAAGCGCATGGCCGACATGGCGGTCCGGCTGGCGCTCGAGCCGCGACCTCAGGCCCGCGAGATGCGGTGGCACTCCTTCTTCGGCGGTCCCGACCGGCAGGCGGCCGCCGCCGGCTCGCCGCCCGCCGCCGCCCCGGCGGTCGCGCGAGCGCCCGCCCGCTCGACGCCGTGACGAACCCGGGCGCCGAGGCGATCGCCACGTATCACGATCTGCTGACCGAGGAGATCGCGGCGGCGTCGCAGGCGCAGCTCGAATCGCAGCTTCGGGCGCGAGGCCTCTTCTTCGGCGAGCGGCCGGTCTGCACCGTCCTGCGCCCCCGGTTCCTCTCGCGCCAGGAGCACGCGGCCATGCAGGCGGGCGCCGCCCGGATCATGGGCCCGTTTCGCACCGTTTACGAGGCGGCCATGGCGCGCCCGGACATCCGGGCGCAATTCGGCCTGGCGGACTGGGAAGAGCGCTTCATCCGCTGCGCTTCCCGGTTCCGCGATCCGAGCCCGGCGTCACGACTCGATGCCTTCTTCCAGGGGGACGGGTTGCGCTTCACCGAATACAACGCGGAGACACCCGCGGGATCGGCGTACAACGACTCGCTGACCCACATGTTCTACGGATTGCCGGTGATGCGCGAGTTCCTCCGCCGTTACGACGTCCGCCCGCTGCCGGCCCGGCACGCCGTGCTCCACGTCCTCCTCGACGCCTTTCGCCAGTGGTCCGGGCGCTCGGAGCCCCCGCGGATGGCCATTCTCGACTGGCGCGAAGTGCCGACGTACAGCGAGTTCGTCCTCTTCCGGGATTATTTCCGCTCCCAGGGCCTCGAGTGTGAGATCGCGGACCCGCGCGAGGTGGAATATCGCGAGGGCAAGCTGTGGGCCGGCGGTCTCCACGCGACGCTGATCTACAAGCGGGTGCTGCTCAGCGAGCTCATCAGCCGCGAGGGCGAAGAGAGCCCGGTCGTGCGGGCGGTGCGCGAGGGGGCGGTGTGCATGGTCAACCCGTTCCAGTGCAAGCTGCTCCACAAGAAGACCAGCCTCGCGGTGCTGAGCGACGAGCGGAACGCGGGGCTCTTTCCAGCGGAGCAGCGCAGGGCCATCGCGGACTACATCCCGTGGACCCGCCGGGTCGAGGAGCGGCGGTCGGTCTTCGACGGGCAGCCGATCGATCTGGTACCGTTCATCCTGGAGCATCGCGAGACGCTCGTGCTCAAGCCGAGCGATGACTACGGCGGCGCCGGCATCGCGCTCGGCTGGGAGGTCGACGCGGCCGCCTGGGAGCGGGCCGTGACCAAGGCGCTGGCCGAGCCCTACGTGGTGCAGGAGCGGATTACGCTGCCGTTCGAGCCGTTTCCCAGTGTGGTGGACGGACGGCTGCACATCCAGGATCGTATGCTCGACACCGCGCCGTTCATCGCCTATGGCCGCTATGCCGACGGGTGCCTGACCCGGGTCTCGACGGCGGCGCTGCTCAATGTGACCGCCGGCGGCGGCTCAACCGTTCCGACGTTCGTCGTCGAAAAACGCTAGTGGGGACGACATGAAACCTCCATCGCTGACGCTGGGAATCGAGGAAGAGTATCAGATCATCGATCCGGAAACCCGGGAGCTCCGCAGCTACATCACCGAGATTCTGAGCGGCGACCACATGGTGCTCGGCGAGGTGAAGCCCGAGCTGCACCAGTCGATGGTCGAGATCGGCACCCGCGTCTGCCGGGCCCCTTCCGAAGTGCGCGCCGAGCTCGTACGGCTGCGGGGCACGGTGATGGAGCTCGCCGGCAAGAGCGGCCTGGTGATCGCCGCGGCCGGCACCCACCCGTTCTCCTCATGGCTCACCCAGGAGATCACTCCGCTCGAGCGGTACCTCGGCGTCAAACAGGACCTGGCGGACCTGGCGCAGCAGCTGCTGATCTTCGGCACCCACGTGCACGTGGGGATCGAAGATCGTGAGTTCCTGATCGACGCGATGAACGTGGCCCGCTATTTCGTGCCCCACGTCCTGACCCTGTCGACCAGCTCGCCCTTCTGGATGGGCCGCGACACCGGTCTCAAATCGTACCGCAGCATCATCTTCAGGAACTTTCCGAGGACGGGGATCCCGCCCACGCTCGACTCGTGGTCGGATTATGCCGCTCTGGTGGACACCATGGTCCGGACCGGGTGCGTTCCCAACGCCTCCAAGGTGTGGTGGGACCTTCGCCCCAACCACAGCTACCCCACCCTGGAGTTCCGGCTGTGCGACGTCTGCACCCGGGTCGACGAGGCCGTGTGCGTGGCCGCCATTTTGCAGGCGATCGTCGCCAAGCTGTGGAAGCTCAGGCGTGACAACATGACGTTCCGGGTCTATCCGCTCGCCCTGCTGGAGGAAAACAAGTGGCGCGCGGTGCGCTACGGCCTCGACGGGCGTTTGATCGATCTCGGGAAGGAAAAGGAGCTGCCGGCCCGGGACCTGGTTCGGGAGCTGATCGAGTGGTTCGTGGACGACGTGCTGGACGAGCTGGGGAGCAGGAAGGAAGTGGAGTACGCCTTCAAGATCCTCGAGCAGGGCACCAGCGCCGACCGCCAGCTCGCCAAGTATCGACAGGCCGGTGACCTGAACGCCGTGGTCGACGGCCTGATCATGGAAACGGCGGAGGGCGTGGTAGATTCCGTGGAACCCGCGTCGTCCCTGCGGCGTTAGAACCGCGGGCAGGACGGACCACTCACGGGGGTCGCACGGCATGGCGAGCAGACCGATCATCGGGGTCCCGACGCAAACGCTGGAGGAAATTCCGGACCAGCTCCCGCGCTGCTGGGTGATGAGCCAGCAGTACGTGCGGGTCCTGGTGGCCGCCGGCGCCATCCCGTGGATCGTTCCGCTGCTCGAGGGCGACAGGGCCACCCTGCGCTCCATCTACGATCGCCTCGACGGCGTCTTTCTGCCGGGCGGGGTGGACATGGACCCCGCGGCATACCGCGAGGAGCCCAACGACCTCTGCGGCCGCACCGATCCGGCCCGTGACGAGATCGAGCTCACGCTCACCCGCTGGGCCATCGAAGACAAGAAGCCGCTGCTGGCGGTGTGCCGCGGGATCCAGGTGGTGAACGTGGCGGCCGGCGGGACGGTGCATCAGGACCTGGCGGCCCAGCTGCCGGGGGCCATCAAGCACGATTATTTCCCCCGGCGGGGCCACTACACCCGCGACCAGTTGGTGCACGATGTCCGGCTCACTCCAGGCTCTCGCCTGGCGTCGCTGCTCGGAGCACCAACGGTCCAGGTCAACAGCATGCACCACCAGGGCATCAAGGATGTGGCCTCCGGGCTCCGGCCAACGGCCTACGCTCCCGACGGCCTCATCGAAGGTCTCGAGTCTTCCAACGGGCACTTCATGCTCGGCGTCCAGTGGCATCCCGAGTCCCTGATCGAGCGCGACCCCCGCATGGAGCGGCTGTTCTCGGCCTTCATCGAGGCAGCCCGCTAACCGGCTCTCCCTTCCGTCGTTCCGCCGATTTCCTCCCTTGACCCGACCCGCCGGCGCGGGCTATCTTCCGGGTCTGTTTCGGTTTGGGACCGTTCACCACAGTGCAATCGAGCCGATGAAGACATTCACTGCCACACCGGACGACATCACCCACGAGTGGCATGTGGTCGATGCCACGGGCGTCCCGCTTGGCCGATTGGCCAGCGCGGTTGCGCAGCTCATTCGGGGCAAGCACAAGCCCACCTACACTCCGCATATGGACGGCGGGGATTTCGTCGTGGTGGTCAACGCGGCCAAGGTCAAGCTGACCGGGCGCAAGTTGTCGAACAAGAAGTACTTCAAGCACACCGGCTACATGGGTCACGAAAGCATGACGGCCGCGCGCGATATGCTGGCCAAGCACCCTGATCGGGTCATCGAGAAGGCCGTGTTCGGCATGCTGCCCAAGACGTCGCTCGCCAGGCACAAGCTGCGCGGCAAGCTCAAGGTCTACGGCAACGCCGAGCATCCTCATGCGGCCCAGCAGCCCAAGCCGTTCTCGATCACCCCCTCAGCTTCGAAGGTGAGCGCATGACGACTGTCGAGCCCCAGTTCCGCTGGCAGGCCGTGGGCCGGCGCAAGACCAGCGTCGCCCGGGTGTACCTGACGCCGGGCACCGGCAAGTGGGACATCAACGGCCGCACGCTCGGCGATTACTTCCCGCGCCCTTCGCTCGTGCAGCACATCCAGCAATCGTTCACTGCCACCGACACGCTCGGCGCGTTCGACGTGAAGGCCCACGTGGACGGTGGCGGGCAGGCGGGTCAGGCCGGGGCGCTTCGTCTCGCGATCGCCAGGGCCCTGGTCGAGGCCGACGGGCAGCACCGGCTCAAGCTCCGGGCCTCGGGATTGCTGACCCGGGACCCGCGCGCGGTGGAGCGCAAGAAGCCCGGTCGCCCCGGCGCGCGGAAGCGGTTCCAGTTCAGTAAGCGGTAACCACGGCGGTACGGCGGTACGGCGGAAGGTTCCGCCGTTCCAACGTTCCGACCATCCCTCACACCGCCGGATCCGGGCGTGGGTGCCCCTGCGGGGGAAGCGCTCCGGAGATGAACGCGGTGGACGACGAACCCTGAAGACGGATTGGATACGATACCTCGCATGGCACAGCCCCAACTCCAGGACCTGCTCGAAGCCGGCGTGCATTTCGGCCATCAAACCCGCCGGTGGAATCCGAAGATGCGGCGATTCATTTTCGCCGAACGCTCGGGTATCTACATCATCGACCTCCAGAAGACCCTCCGTCAGATCCAGAAGGCGCAGGAGCTGCTGCGCAGCGTCGTGCTCAAGGGCGAAGGCGTGCTCTTCGTCTGCACCAAGAAGCAGCTCAAGGCCATCGTCCAGGCCGAGGCGCAGACGTGCGGCGCGTTCTACGTGACCGAGCGCTGGCTTGGTGGCATGCTCACCAACTTCCAGACGCTGAAGAAGCAGATCCGGCGGCTGCGCGAGCTGGAACAGGGTGCGGCCGACGGCGACTTCGAGAACTACACCAAGAAGGAAAAGCTGCTCTTCGAGCGCGAGCGGGTGAAGCTGAGCCGCAACCTCGAAGGCATCAAGCAGATGGGACGGCTGCCGGGGGCGCTGTTCATCGTCGACGCCAAGAAGGAGAAGATCGCCGTCGCCGAGGCCAACAAGCTCGGCGTGCCGGTCGTGGCCATCGTGGACACGAACGCCGATCCCGACCTGATCACCGTCCCCGTGCCGGGTAACGACGACGCCATCCGCTCGGTCTCGCTCATCACCGCGGCACTGTCCGACGTCATCCAGGAGTCTCGGGCCCAGATGCCGATGCGCGAGGTCACCGAGGATCTCGAGGCCGAGACCTACAGCACGGACGCCGGCAGCGAAGGTGATGCGGATGCCGACCGGAAGCGGCGCCGCCCCCGGCGGAAGCGGCGGCCCAAGCCCGAAGCGATCGCGGCCCGGCTCAAGACGGACGCCGACGGCACGCCGGTCGAGGCCGGCACGCCGGTCGAGGCCGGCGAGGGCGGGGCATAGGCTCGGCCGAAACACGTGGAGCATCCGCCGCTCCTGGCCAGTGCGGGCCGTGAGCGGCGGTTTTACTATTCACCCCTGACTGGATCCCGGTTGGAGACCATGGCGAGCGCGACGATTACCTCGAAAGATGTCAGTGAGCTGCGGGCGCGGACGGGCGCCGGCATGATGGACTGCAAGCGTGCGTTGGAGGAGGCGGGTGGTGACCTCGAGAAAGGCGCCGAGATCCTCCGGAAGAAGGGCATCGCGAAGGCCGAGAAGCGCACCGGCAAGAGTGCGTCCCAGGGCGTCGTCGTGAGCTATCTGCATCACAACGGCCAGGTGGGCGTCCTGCTGGAGCTCAACTGCGAGACCGACTTCGTGGCCCGGACCGACGAGTTTCAGCAGCTCGCCCGCGACGTCGCGCTCCACGTCGCGTCGGCCGATCCGATCGGGGTGAATCCGGAGGACGTACCGGCCGAGCTGCTCGACCGGGAGCGCCGGATCGCCGAGGAGCAGGTGGCCGCGGAGGGCAAACCGGAAAACATCCGCGGCAAGATCGTGGACGGGAAGCTCAAGAAGTTCGTGGCGGAGCGGACGCTCACCGAGCAGCTCTACGTGAAGGACGACAAGAAGACGGTCGGTCAGCTCATCAAGGAGGCGTCGGGAAAGCTGGGGGAGGCGATCGCCGTGCGCCGCTTCGCCCGCTTCAAGATCGGGGAAGCCTGATGCCCCTCGCCTACACCCGCGCCTTGCTGAAGTTGTCCGGCGAGGCGCTGGGCGGCGAAAAGGGATCCGGACTCGACTTTCACAAGGTCGAGGCGTTCGCGGAGGAAATCAAAGCGGTTCACGCCCTCGGCGTCCACCTGGCGCTGGTCGTGGGCGGCGGCAACATCATACGCGGGGCCACCGCCAGCCGGGAGGGACTCGACCGGGTCTCGGCCGACTACATGGGCATGCTGGCCACGGTCATCAATGCGCTCGCGCTGCAGGACGTCCTCGAGAAGATCGGGGTAGACACGCGAGTGATGACCGCCATCCGGATGGAGTCCCTGGCCGAGCCGTACATCCGGCGCCGCGCCATCCGCCACCTGGAGAAGGGGCGCCTCATCATCTTCGCGGCCGGTACCGGCAACCCGTTCTTCTCCACCGATACGGCCGGCGTGCTGCGTGCCCTGGAGATCGACGCCCAGGTCATCCTCAAGGCCACCAACGTGGACGGCGTGTATACCGGCGATCCCCGCACCGATCCCTCGGCCAGCTTCCTTCCCGAGTTGACGTATCAGGAAGCCATCGTCAGGAATTACGCGGTGATGGACGCCAACGCGTTCGGGCTCTGCAAGGCCAACCAACTCCCCATCGTGGTGTTCAACATCAACCAGCCCGGCGCCATCACCCGCGTGCTTCAGGGCGACCGGGTAGGGACCATCGTCCGATGAGTACCATTCCCGAGTTGACCAAGCACGCCCGCGAGCTGATGCACAAGGCGGTCGAGAACACCAGGCGGGAGTTCAGCCACATCCGCAGCGGCAAGGCCAGTCCCTCGCTGCTCGATATCGTCCGGGTCGAGGCATACGGTAGCACCGTGCCGCTCAATCAGGTCGCCCTGGTGGCGGCGCCCGAGGCCCGCCTGCTCACCGTCCAGCCGTTCGACAAGTCGCTCGCGCACGCCGTCGAGAAGGCCATCCGCGAGGCGGACCTCGGCCTCAACCCGGCCACCCAGGGCAACCTCATCCGGGTCCCGCTCCCGGTCCTGTCGGAGGAGCGCCGGAAGGACCTGGTGAAGGTGATCCATAAGCTGGCGGAGGAGGGACGGATCGCGGTGCGCCACGCGCGGACCGAGACGATGTCCAAGATCAAGAAGCTCGAAAAGGTCCCCGAGGACGACAAGACGCGTGCCGAGAAGGAAGTCCAGAAGCTCACGGACGAGCACATCAAGCAGATCGACGGGCTGATCCATTCCAAGGAAGCCGAGATCATGGAAGTCTGAAGGATGAGTGACGATCTCCTTCGGCGGCTGAGGGTCAATGGCGCGGTTCCAGCCCATATCGCCATCATCATGGACGGCAACGGCCGCTGGGCCAAGGGCCGCTCCCTTCCCAGGCCCCTGGGTCATCACGCGGGGATGACCGCGGTCCGCGAGGTCATCGGCGGGTGCCTGGACGCCGGCGTGGGGGTCCTGACGCTGTTCGCCTTCAGCCAGGAGAACTGGCAGCGTCCGGCCCTCGAGATCGAAGCGTTGATGCGACTCCTCGAGGAGTACATCGCCAAGGAGCTCCCCAATCTGCGCGAGCGGGGAGTGTCCGTCCGGATTCTGGGCGACGTGGGTCGGCTCACGGCCGGCGCCCGGCGAGCGGTCGAGCGCGTCGTGCGCGAGACGGCGGGCGGCGAGACTCTCGCGCTCAATCTGTGTATCTCGTATGGATCGCGGGCGGAGATCACCCGGGCCGCGCGGATCCTGGCCGGGGAGGTCGCGTCAGGTCGGCTCGAGCCGGCGGAGATCGACGAGGACGCCCTGGCGCGGCACCTCTTCACCGCGCCGTGGCCGGACCCCGACCTGCTCATCCGGACGTCGGGCGAGATGCGGCTCTCCAATTTCCTCCTCTGGCAGCTCGCCTATGCCGAGCTGTACCTCACGCCGGTCCTCTGGCCCGACTTCACCCGCGGCCACCTGTTCGAGGCGATCCTCGAGTTCCAGCGGCGCGACCGGCGGTTCGGCCGCGTCTCGGTCTGATGGCCACCAGCGCCACGGCGAGCGATGGGAATCTGGTTCGGCGAGTCGCCTTCGCCGCCGTGGCGATCCCGCTCGCGCTGCTCATCGTCTGGTACGGCGGCTTGCCTCTCGTCGGTCTTCTCGTTCTGGCGGGGGCGCTGGGCGCCCACGAGCTCTTCGGTCTGGCCGAGCGGCAGGGAGTACGGCCCGCCCGCATGCTCGGCATCGTCGGATCGGCGGCGGTGGCGCCGTTGACGTACGCCGCCGTGAATCGGCCGGCGGAGCAGTGGGTCGTGGAGCTGTGGCCCTACCTCGCCGTAGCGTGGCTGCTCCTTGTCTTCACCTGGGCCCTCGCTGCCCGCCCGAGCTCGGCCCGGCCGCTCGAAGCGGTGGCGGTGACGGTCCTCGCGGTGGCATACTGCGGAGCGCTCCCGGCGTTCGTCGTCGCCATCCGGCACGGGCACCACCCACTCCGGAGCTGGGCGGGCGCGTGGCTCGTGTTCTACCCGCTGGTGGTCACCTGGGTCTGCGACACGGCGGCTATGTTCGGAGGACGGGCAGTGGGAGGAGCCAAGCTGGCCCCGTCGGTCAGCCCGGGCAAGACGAGGTCGGGAAGCGTCGCGGGCGTGATCGGCGCGCTCGTGGTGGCGCCGCTGTTCTCGGCGTTCGTCTTTCCACGAGTCGGTGTGGCCCTCGGTCTGGGGAGCCTGCTGGTCATCGCCGGCGTGCTCGGGGTAGTAGGGCAGGTGGGCGACCTTGTGGAATCGCTGCTCAAGCGTCAGGCCGGCGTGAAGGACTCGAGCCACCTCATCCCGGGTCACGGCGGAGTGCTCGACCGACTCGACTCCCTGTATTTCGTGGTCCCGGCGGCGGCGGCGTTGTACCGATTCTTCGGGGCAATCTGAATGCGGTCTCGCAGCGACACGGCCCGGCTGGGCGTCGCCATCCTCGGATCCACCGGCTCCATCGGGCGGAGCACGCTCGATGTATTGCGCCGCCAGCGCGACCATTTTCGGGTCGTGGCGTTGACCGGTGGGCGCCGGGAGGATCAACTGGCGCAGCAGATCGAGGAGTGGAAGCCGGCGTTCGCCGGACTGGCCGGGGGTAATGGCGGATCCCGCATGCCGACCGGTCCCTCGGTGCTGATCGAGGCTGCGACGCTGACCGATGCCGATATCGTCGTCAACGCGGTGGTGGGTGCGGCGGGACTCGATGCGACGTTGGCCGCGCTCGGCGCGGGCAAGCGGGTGGCGCTCGCGAACAAGGAGAGTCTGGTCATGGCCGGCGACCTCGTGTCGCAGGCCGCCTGCACCGGCGGTGGCGAGCTCGTGCCGGTGGACTCGGAACACAGTGCGGTCCTCCAGTGCCTGACCGGCAGCGACGGCACCCTGGCCCGCCTGATCCTGACGTGCAGCGGGGGCCCCTTCCGGGAATGGCCGGCCGAGCAAGTGCGCCGGGCCAGCGTGACGGAGGCGCTGCGCCACCCGACCTGGTCCATGGGCAACAAGATCACGGTGGACTGCGCCACGCTGGCCAACAAGGCGCTGGAGGTGATCGAGGCCCATCACCTGTTCGGCTTGCCGTACGAAGCACTCGAGGTCGTGGTCCACCCTCAGAGCATCGTGCACGCGTTCGTCGAGTTCTGCGACGGCAGCGTGATCGCACAGATGGGGTTTCCCTCGATGGAACTGCCGATTCTCTACGCGCTCACGCATCCGGCCCGCCTGCCGGATACCGGGGTGCGTCGTTTCGATCCGGTGGCCGCCGGCCCCCTGACGTTCGAGCCGGCGCGTCAGGATGTCTTCGGGGCGCTCGCCGCCGGTTTGGCGGCCGGTCGTGCCGGTGGCATTTCTCCTGCAGTGTTCAATGCCGCCAACGAGGAGGCCGTGGCGGCCTTTCTCGGCGGAGGCATCTCCTTCGGTCGGATCAGCGAGGTCATCCAGGGCGTGCTGGACGCGCACAGCGCCGGCCCCGCCACCAGCCTCGAGGTCGTGCGCGAGGCCGACCGCTGGGCCCGCCGGCAGGCCCGGACGCTGGTGAGAGAAAGCTGAACGCTCAAAGCTGAATGCTGAACGCTGAAGAGAGGTGTGCGTGCTGACGACCGTCCTGTCGCTGATCGTGGTGCTCGGCGTTCTCGTGTTCATTCACGAGGCGGGGCACTTCCTGGCCGCCAAGTGGGCCGGCATCTATGTCCACCGGTTCTCCCTCGGCCTCGGCTCACCGATCCGCGCGCTCACCTTTCGGCGGGGTGAGACGGAGTACTCGGTTTCGTGGATCCCTCTCGGCGGCTACGTCAAGATGGCCAGCGGCGAGGAAGACATCGGCAGCAGCCCCCTCGAGGGCGGCCGCCCCGCGGCTCAGGTTCCCCGGGACCGGATGTTCGAGTCGAAATCGCTGTGGAAGCGGATGGTCGTGATTCTGGCCGGCGTGACGATGAACGCGCTGTTCGCCTGGCTGCTCTTCACCTTCCTGGCCGCCAAGAACGGCCGGCAGATCGATCCGGTCACGACAGTGGGACGCGTGATGCCGGAGCTGGTGCCCGCCGGCGCCGAGGGACTCAACACGCTGAGGTCCGGGTCCCGCATCGTGGCCATCAACGGCCGGCCGGTGACGTCGTGGAATGAGATCGAGCAGGGCATCCTGAACGCGCCCGAGAAGAGCGTGCGCATCGAGCTCGCCGACGGCGGGAAGGTCGAGGTCCCGCTCCACCCGGACGCGCTGGAGAGCCGGCTCAAGGCCTCCCAGGCCATCCAGCCGTTCCGGCCGGCGGTCATCGGTGAGGTCCTCCCCGGCCGCGCCGCCGACCATGCCGGGATGGCCAAGGGCGACACAATCCTGGCCGTCGACGGACAGCGGGTAACCCAGTGGTACGACCTGCTGGAAATCCTCCGGCGCGACCCCGGGCGTCAGCTGGCCTTCGAGCTGGCCCGCGGGCCGGAGCACCTCACCCTGCCGGTTCAGCCCAAGGTCGACACGCTCGTTGATATCGACGGGGTTCGTCGCCCGGTTGGCAGGATCGGCGTGGCGGTAGAGACCAACTTCCGGTCGGAACACCTTTCTTTGATGGCGGCGGTGCAGGAAGGTTGGAAATCGACTGCGTCGTCCTCGACGCAGATCATCCGGACCATCCGCGGTCTCTTCAGCGGCCGTATCGACAAGCGGGAAGTCGGCGGCCCCATCATGATCGGGCAACTGGCCGGCGAGAGCGCCAGGATGGGCCTGGACCCGTTCCTCGCCTTCATGGCGCTCATCTCCATCAACCTCGCCATCCTCAACCTCCTCCCCGTCCCCATCCTGGATGGCGGACAGTTCGTGTTCCTGCTCGCGGAAGGCATCACCCGGCGTCCCTTGCCCATCAAGCTTCGGGAGCGTCTCAGCATGGTGGGCATGGTGCTGATCGTCCTCCTCATGGGCCTGGCCTTCTCGAATGACATTCGGCGGCTGTTTGGGGGTTGAGGGGTCGAAAGTCTCGCGTCTCAGGTCGAAGGTCGCTGTCCCCACCGACCCCCGGCCGTGGACCCCCACCTCTTGCCCCTGGCCCAAGGCTCGGTTATTCTCCTGTGCTACAAGCGATTAGACGCGATTTTGACCAGAGGACACCGGTAGCATGAGCTTCGACAAGCAGGCGGTCACCGCCCGGCACCAGGCCCACCCGGACGACACCGGCTCGACCAAAGTGCAGGTGGCGTTGCTCACCGAGCGTATCAACTCGCTCACCGATCACTTCCGGACCCATCCGAAGGACCATCACGGCCGCCGCGGCCTCCTGAAGATGGTCGGTACCCGCCGCCGACTGCTCACGTATCTCAAGCGAAGTGACCTCGGGAGCTACCGGGCCCTCATCGAGCAGCTCGGTCTCCGTCATTAGTCGTCACGAGTCGCGGGTCGCGAGTGTCGGGCCGCAGTATCGGGTGAGGGTGGGGCGCCCGAGCAGCCATGACTCGCGGCCCGCGACTCGTTAGCTCCGACCCGCGACTCGTGTCCCATTCGCCACGCCAAGAGAGAGAAACGCAGTGACACAACGGATCGAAACTCAGTTCGCCGGCCGTACCCTCACCCTGGAGACGGGACGGTTGGCAAGGCAGGCGGCCGGTTCCGCCGCGCTCAGGTTCGGCGACACCCTCGTGTTGGCAGCCGTCACGGTCTCCCCCAACATCTCCTCCCTCCCGTTCTTCCCCCTGACCGTCGAGTATCGCGAGAAGACCTACGCCGCCGGCAAGATCCCCGGCGGCTTTCTCAAGCGGGAGGGTCGGCCGTCGGACAAGGAGATCCTGGCCAGCCGTCTCATCGATCGCTCGATCCGCCCGCTCTTTCCGGAAGGGTTCAAGAACGAGGTCCAGGTCTTCGTGACGGTTCTCTCGGCCGATCAGGAGAACGACGCCGACATTCTCGGCGTGATCGCGGCCTCGACGGCGCTCAGCCTGTCGACCGTTCCCTGGAACGGCCCGCTCGCCGCGGTCCGCGTGGGCCGGGTCGAGAACAACTGGATCCTCAATCCCACCTTCCAGCAGCTCGAGTTCTCCACCATCGACCTCGTCGTCAGCGGCTCGACCGAGTCGATCGTGATGGTGGAAGGCGGCTCGCTCGAGATCTCCGAGGCGGAGATGCTCGAGGCGCTGAAGGTGGCCCAGAAGGGCATCCGCGATCTCATCGGTCTCGAAAAGCAGCTCATCGACAAAGCGAGCCCGCCGGCCAAGCTCGCCTGGGTCAAGGCCGCGGTCGACCCGGCGCTCCAGGCGCGCGTCGTCGAGGCCGCCGAGGCCTCCATGGCGCGGGCCATCAACGCCACTGACAAGGCCGCCCGTGTGGGCGGAGTGAAGCAGGTGAAGGACGAGGCCATCGCGGCACTCGTGGCCGAGTTTCCCGAGAACGCCCGTGATATCGGCAATGAGCTGGAGGAGATCGAGTACCGCGTGATGCGCAAGCAGGTGCTCGAGAAGGGCGAGCGGGTGGACGGCCGCGACCTCGACACGATCCGCCCCATCACCATCGAGACCGGCGCGCTGCCGCGCACCCACGGCTCGGCGGTTTTCACCCGGGGCCAGACCCAGGCGCTCGTGTCGGTGACGCTGGGTACCACGGATGACGAGCAGCGCATCGACAGCATCGACGTGGCGGGCGAGACCACCAAGTCGTTCATGCTGCACTACAACTTTCCGCCGTTCTCGACGGGCGAGGTCAAGATGATCCGCGGCACCAGCCGCCGCGAGATCGGGCACGGGGCTCTCGCCGAGCGGGCGCTCCAGCCGCTGCTGCCGCAGTACGAAGACTTCCCCTACACGCTGCGCGTCGTCTCCGAGATCCTGGAGTCGAACGGCTCATCGTCGATGGCCACGGTGTGCGGCGGCTCGCTCGCGCTCATGGATGCCGGGGTCCCGATGAAGGCCCCCTGCGCCGGCGTGGCGATGGGGCTCATCAAGGAAGGCGAGAAGGTCGCGGTGCTCACCGACATCCTGGGCTCCGAGGACCATCTGGGCGACATGGACTTCAAGGTCGCCGGCACGAAGAAGGGCATCACTTCCATCCAGATGGACATCAAGATCCAGGGGCTCGACCTCAAGATCATGGAGCAGGCGCTCGAGCGCGCGCGGAAGGGGCGTCTCTTCATCCTGGGGGAGATGGCCAAGGCGCTGCCGGCGCCGCGTCCCGAGCTGTCCAGGTTCGCCCCTCGGATCTTCACGATGCAGATCAAGCCCGACAAGATCGGCGACGTGATCGGTCCCAAAGGCAAGACCATCCGCGGCATCCAGGATGCCACCGGCGCCAAGATCAGCATCGAGGACAGCGGGCTGGTGACCATCTCCGCCGTTGGCGGCGAGGCCGGCGAGAAGGCCCGCGCCATGGTGGCCGCCATCACCACGGAGCCCGAGGTCGGCCGGACGTACGAGGGGCCGGTCAAGAGCACCACCGCCTTCGGGGCGTTCGTGGAGATCCTGCCCGGCGTCGAAGGCCTGCTGCACATCAGCGAGCTCCAGCACGGTCGCACCGAGAAGACCGAGGATGTGGTCAAGAAAGGTGACATCGTCCAGGTCAAGCTGCTCGAGGTGGACGACCGCGGGCGGATGAAGCTCTCCCGGAAGGCGCTGATCCCGAAGGAGTAGTCCGCCGTGGACACGGTTCGCCTCGACGAAGGGCTGTCCCGGACCACGGCGCCGAACGGATTGGTCGTCCTCAGCGAGCGGCTGCCGGCCGTTCGCTCCGCGGCCGTGGGGGTGTACGTCCGGACCGCCAGCGCCCACGAATCCGCCGGCCAGATGGGCATCTCGCACCTGCTCGAGCACATGGTCTTCAAGGGCACCGAGCGGCGAACCGCCAAGCAGCTCGCCCTCGAGCTCGAAGTGCGCGGCGGCAGCCTCGACGCGTTCACCGGCCGCGATTACACCAGCTACCAGGCGCACGTGCTGGACGAGGACGTGGCCCTCGCGGTCGACATCCTTACCGACCTCGTGCGCCGGCCGCTCCTGCGCGCCGCCGATCTCGAGCCGGAGCGGAACGTCATCCTCGAAGAGATCAACGGCGTGGCCGACACGCCCGACGATCTGGTCTTCGAGCTCCACGCGGCGGCCCTCTGGCCCGGACACCCATACGGCTATTCCATCCTCGGCACGCCCGAAACCCTCGCGGGTCTCTCGGCGGCCGACCTGCAGGTGCTGCATCGCGGCGGGTACCATCGCGGCAACTGTGTCATCGCCGCGGCGGGCAATCTGGAGCACGCCGCGCTGCTGGAGTCGCTGAGCCGGGAAGGGTGGCTCGACGGCAACGGGCGTCAGCCCGCCCGGCCGCCGCTGGGCGCGAGCCAGGCTCGGCGGGGCGAGCGGCGCGCGGAGGAGCGCGACACGGCTCAGACCCACATCGTCTTCGGCACCGACACGTTCCCGCTGCGCGACCACCGGCGGTTTCCGCTGGCCATCCTCACCAACGCCTTCGGCGGCGGGATGTCGAGCCGCCTGTTTCAGCGGGTGCGCGAGGAGCTGGGACTGGCCTACGCCATCTTCGCGTACAAGCAGTTCTATCAGAGCTCGGGGCAGCTCGGCGTCTATGTCGGCACCCAGCCGGCCACCGCCGACGCGGCGGTCGAGGCCATCGCCACGGAATACGGCCGGATGGCGCGGGAAGGACTGCCGGAGGACGAACTGGCCGACGGCAAGCGCCAGCTCAAGGGCCAGATCATGCTGTCGCTCGAGAGTCCGGCGGCCCGGATGAGCCGGCTGGCCGGCTTCGAGCTCCACGGGGACGAGTACCGGCCCCTCGACGCGATGCTTGCGGAGATCGACGCCATATCGGCACGCGAGATCGGCGCGGTGGCCGCGGAGTTCTTCCCGCCTGGCAGACAGACGGTGATGCGGCTGGGGCCGAAGTGAGTCGACCCTAGAACCTTCCTCCACTTTCCGAGATTACCATGCTCATCGGCGTGCCGAAGGAGATCAAGACCAACGAGAACCGGATCGCGCTCGTCCCGGCGGGTGCCGAGGCGCTGACCGGTGCCGGACACGCGGTGGTGATCGAGGCGGGAGCCGGACTGGGGAGCGGATTCCCCGACGCGGCCTACGAGGCTGTGGGCGCGACCATCCTGGGAAGCGCCGACGAGGTGTGGCAGAAGGCGGAGATGATCATGAAGGTGAAGGAGCCGATCGCGCCGGAATGGCCCCGCATGCGGAAGGGCCAGCTCATCTATACGTACTTCCACTTCGCGGCTGCCGAGGAATTGACCCGCGCGGTCATCGCCTCGGGCGCCATCGCGGTGGCGTACGAGACGGTGCAGCTGGCGAGCGGGGAGCTGCCCCTGCTCACGCCGATGTCCGAGGTGGCGGGACGGATGGCGGTGCAGGAAGGCGCCAAGTACCTGGAGAAGGTCTTCGGCGGCAGCGGCATCCTGCTGGGCGGTGTCCCCGGCGTCGCGCCGGGCGAAGTCGTCATCATCGGGGGCGGAGTGGTTGGCATCAACGCCGCCAAGATGGCCGCCGGCCTCGGGGCCCACGTCACGATTCTGGATATCTCGCTCGACCGGCTCCGCTACCTCGACGACGTCCTGCCGGCCAATGTCGATACGACGTATTCCAACCGGCACAACATTCTCGACGCCATCCGGCGGGCCGATCTCGTGGTCGGCGCCGTGCTGCTCCCCGGCGCCAAGGCCCCGCACCTGGTGAAGCGCGCGGACCTCAAATCGATGAAGCCGGGCTCGGTCATCGTGGACGTCGCGGTTGACCAGGGCGGCTGCGTCGAGACCATCAAGCCCACGACGCACGAGAATCCGACCTACTTCGTCGACGGCATTCTCCATTACGCGGTCGCCAACATGCCGGGCGGCGTGCCCCGCACCTCCACGCTCGCGCTCACCAACGCCACCCTGCCGTACGCGCTCAAGCTGGCGAAGCAGGGCTGGCGCGCCTCCTGCAAGGCCGATCCCGCGCTGCGGCTCGGCCTCAACGTGGTCGAGGGGAAGGTAGTGTACCCGGGCGTGGCCGAGGCGTTCCGGCTGCCGCTCACCGACGTCGCGTCGGTCCTCTGAGCGCGCCCCTCGCATGACCGACATCCTGGTGGCCCGTCTGCCCCACGCCGAGGGTCTGCCGCTGCCGACTCGGGCCACGCCAGGCGCCGCCGGGTACGACGTGGTCAGCGCGGAGGACGGCACCCTCGGTCCGCTCGAACGGAAGCTGTTCCGTACGGGCATCGCCATCGCGGTGCCGGAGGGCTTCGAATGCCAGATCCGACCCAGGTCCGGCCTCGCGCTCCGGCACGGCATCACCCTGCCCAATACACCGGCCACGATCGACAGCGATTACCGCGGCGAGCTCATGATTCCCATGGTCAATCTCGGGACCGAGCCGTTCGAGGTCACCCGCGGCATGCGGATCGCGCAGATGATCATCGCACGGGTGGAGCGGGTGACGTTCAGGCCGGTGGATCGGTTGCCCGAGACATCGCGCGGCGAGGGCGGGTTCGGCAGCACGGGCCGATAGGGCGTCCGTTTCGCCCTTTCGCCCCACCATTGGCCCCATTTACCTTGTGACCCATGCGCCGCACGGCCGCCTGATGAAATTTCCGGCATTGAATCTGACGTCCTGGCTCCCCGCGAATGAGATCGCGGTGGATCTCGGCACGGCCAACACGCTCGTCTACGTGAAGGGCGAAGGGATCGTCCTCAACGAGCCCTCGGTGGTCGCGATCGAGAAGGCCACCGGCAAGATCAAAGGCATCGGACTCGAGGCCAAGCGCATGCTCGGGCGCACGCCCGATGGCATCCTGGCCGTTCGGCCCCTGAAGGACGGCGTCATCGCCGACTTCGACGTGACCGAGAAGATGCTCCGGTACTTCCTCAAGACCATCATCGACAAGCACGTCTTCCGGGTCAAACCCAAGGTCATCGTCTGCGTCCCGTCCGGCATCACCGAGGTGGAGCGCCGCGCGGTCCGCGATTCCGCCGAGACGGCGGGCGCCAAGCAGGTGCTGATGGTGGCCGAGCCGATGGCGGCGGCGATCGGCGTCGGGCTCCCCGTCGAGACGCCCACCGGCAACATGGTGATCGATATCGGTGGCGGCACCACCGAGATCGCCGTCATCGCCTTGTCGGGGATCGTGTCCGACACCTCGATCCGTACCGGCGGCGACGAGCTGGACCAGGCCATCGTCCAGTTCATGCGCAAGAACTACAACCTCCTCGTGGGCGAGCCGACGGCCGAGGCGATCAAGGTCAAGATCGGCTCCGCGGCACCCACCGGCGACGAGCGGGAGATGGAGGTCAAGGGGCGGGACCTCGTCTCGGGCATCCCCAAGACCGTCCGGGTGCATTCCGCCGAGATCCGGGAGGCGGTTCAGGAGCCGATTCAGCAGATCGTCGACGCCGTGCGTCGTGCGCTCGAAATCACGCCGCCGGAGCTCGCAAGCGACATCGTCGATCGGGGGATCGTGATGACCGGAGGTGGCGCCCTCATCCGCGGATTGGACATCCTGCTGGCCCAGGAGACCGGGTTGCCGATCCACGTGGACGAAGACCCGCTCACCTGTGTGGTGCGCGGCACGGGGCGCATCCTCGACGATTTCGAGAAATACCGCAGCGTTCTCTCCGTCTGAGCATGGCCAGCGCGTCGGATCGTTCCTACACGCGCCGCGATACCATCCTGTTCTTCGTCTGCGTCGGGATGTCCGTAGTCGCCCTCGTCATGCCGACACGGATCGGCCTCGGCGTCGCCGACGCCCTCAGAGAGACCGTGCTCGCTCCCCTCGTGTGGCTCCAGGTCCGGGCGGAGGAGGGACGCACCAGCCGGGTCCGATTCAAGGAAGTGACCGCCCAACGCGATTCATCGGCCTACCTCGCACAGGGCCTGCCTTCGCTGCTCGCCGAGAATGAGCGGCTTCGGCAGCTCCTCGCGTTGAGCCGCCGCCTTTCCACCTCCTACGTGGCGGCCGAAGTGCTCCACCAGTCCCAGGCGACGGACGCGCGCACCTTGCTGCTCAGCGCCGGCTCCAAGCAAGGCGTCTCACCCTTCGATCCGGTCGTGTCGCCCGAAGGCCTGATCGGCGTCGTCCTCAGCACCGCCGAGCGGACCAGCATTGCCATGACATGGGCCCACCCCGAGTTCCGGGTCAGCGCCTTCACCGTGACCGGCAACGCGGCCGGTGTGGTGGCGCCCTCGCTGTCCGCGGAGAGCGGGGAAGGGGCCCTGGAGTTTCGCGGGGTGCCCTATCGCGACTCGGTGCCGTCGGGCTCCCTGGTGCTCTCATCGGGCCTGGGTGGGGTGTATCCCAAGGGGATTCCCGTCGGCACGGTGACCGGGCTCGTCCGAGAGCAGGCGGGCTGGGAGCGGGTCTACCGCCTGTTACCCGCCGCCAACCCCGGATCCGTCGGGCACGTGCTGATTCTGGTGGCCTCGCCGTCCCGCGACCTCGCCTCGGCGTTCCCCGGCGACTCGGTGCTGCGGTCGCAGCGGCTCGACTCCATTCTCCGGGCCCGCCGGGCCGATTCGCTGGCCCAGGCCGCGCGCGAGGCCGCGGCGGCTCGGAGGGACTCGCTGGCCCGGATCCGCCGCGCAGCCGCCCGGGCCGACAGTAGCGCACCGGCTGCACCGCCGTCGGTGCGGCCGTCGGCGCCGGCCCCGCGTCCGGATTCCGCCCGTCGAGACTCCGTCCGATGATGCCGACGCGCGCGAACCGCGTGCATTTGGTGTTGGTGCTATTGTTGATGGTGCTCCTCCAGTTTTACGTGCGGCCCAGGCTCTGGGGTCCGCGGGTGAGCCCTGATTTCCTGTTCCTCGGGCTCATGCTGGTGGCGCTGCGCAGCAGTCCCGGCGTCTCCGCCGTGGCCGGATTCATGATCGGCCTGGCGGCCGACGCGCTGACTCCGGCGCGCTTCGGCGCCGGGATGCTGGCGAATACCGTGATTGGCTACCTCGCCTCGTGGGGTCGGGCCGTGTTCTTCGCCGACAACATCCTCGTAAACGCCGCGCTCGTCGGCATCGGGTTGTGGACGCGCGATCTCCTGACGCTGCTCCTCAGCGGCGCCGGCGACCGGCCCATCCTGACCGAGCTGACCATATACAGCCCGCTCGAGGCGCTGGCCACGGCCGCGTTCGCCCTGCTGGTGCTCCTCGCCTCTCGGCAGTGGTTCTCGGTGAGGCTGGACGCATGAACGGCTTCGACTCCTACCGTCTCCGGGAACGGGCCGAGATCGCCCAGGTCATTCTGGTCGTCGCGTTCCTCGTCCTGGGCGGCGCATTCTTCCGTACCCAGGTCCTCCAGCACGAAAAGTTCCAGCTCAAGGCCGAGACCAACCGGCTTCGGCCGATATCCGTCACGCCGCCCCGAGGCTCGATTCTCGATCGTAAGGGCGAGGTGATCGCGGAGAACGTTCCAGGCTATTCGGTCAAGCTGCTGGCCCCATCCGCCGATTCGCTCCGGGCCGTGCTGGGCCGGATCGCCAAATTCGTGGCCTTCGACACCAGCCAGGTCGAGGAGATCGTCCGTCGCTTCACACAGGCCCGCTACCAGCCCGCGCTCGTCTTCGGCGACGCCAGCTACGAGATCGTCGCACGCCTCGAGGAACATCGGTTCGTCCTGCCGGGCCTGGTGATTCAGGCCGAGCCCAAGCGGCTCTATCCAGCGGGAAGGGCCGTCGCTCACCTGGTGGGCTATGTCTCGGAGGTGACGGAACAGGATCTTGCCACCAATCGGTATCCCGGTGCCGGCCTCGGCTCGATCGTGGGCAAGGCCGGCCTCGAACGGGAATACGACGATACGCTGCGGGGCGTCGAGGGCGTCCGCTATATCGAGGTCAACGCCCGGGGTCGGCTGGTTCGGGAGGAGGCGGGGGCCGCGACACTGCTCCCCAGGCCGGGCAAGCCCATCGAGACGACGATCGACCTCGATCTGCAGCGCTTCGTCGACAGCATCTGGCCGGCCGGAGTCCGCGGGGCCCTCGTCGCCATGACACCGGTCGGCGAGATCCGGGCGCTCTACTCCTCGCCGACGTACGACCCCAACGACTTCGTCGGCGGCATCTCCAGCAAGGAGTGGCGGGCGCTCAACACCGACTCGGCGCGCCCGTTGCTCAACCGCGTGATCCAGGCGCGCTATCCCCCCGCCTCACCCTTCAAGCTGGCCATCGCCGCGATGGCGCTGAAGCGGGGGCTGGTGACGCTCGATACCCACATGCCGCAGCCCTGCCGGGGCGGCTTGCGTATGGGCAACCGCGTGTTCCGATGCTGGAAGAAGGAAGGCCACGGGTCGGTGGACCTGCTCGGCGCCGTGGCAGCGAGCTGCGATGTGTACTTCTACCAGCTGGGACTGCGCCTGGGACTCAACGCCATCATCCAGGATGGCGTCCTGATGGGCTTCAAGGACAAGAGCGGGATCGATCTCGAGAACGAGATCGACCCTATCTACCCCTCCACGACCGCCTACTTCGACCGCCTGTACGGGGCCCGCAACTGGAGTCCCCCCGCCACGACCCTGAACTTCTCGATCGGTCAGGGGGAGAACACCCAGACCCTGATCAACATGATGCGCTTCTACGAGGGACTGGCGGGTGATGGTGACGCGGCGTCGCCATACCTCGTCCATCCGGCCGCGGCGCGTCCTCGGCAGCTTGGCCTCTCCGAGGACCAGCTCGACGGGCTTCGGAGGGCGCTGATCGCGGTGGTGGAGCAGGGAACCGCGCGTGCGAACCGGCGCACGGACCTGGCCGTTGCGGGGAAGACCGGGACGGCGCAGAACCCACACGGGAAAGACCACGGCTGGTTCATCGGGTTCGCTCCCGCGGAGAAGCCCGAGCTCATCGTCGGCGCCATCATGGAATTCGCCGAGCACGGAACCGTGGCGGCACCGTACGTCGTTCGCACCCTCCGGCGCTACATCCTGGGACCGGACACCGCTGGCACCATCAAGGTCAAGATCCTCATGAACGAGACCGCCACGGTACAGGACAGCGCGCCGCGGCCGCTGGAGCTGGATCCCGATTCCGCTGCCGCGAAGGCTGCCGCCGATTCAGCCCGGCAGGGGAGGCGAATGTGAGAGCGGCCGCCCTCGACCGCCGGCTGCTCATCGTGAGCGCGTTGCTCATGTTCTTCGGTCTGCTGACGCTCTATTCGGCGGGGCAGACGGACGTTCCCACCAGGGCGGCCGGCGTGTGGTATCGGCAATTCTTCTGGTTCGGCATCGGGATCGTCGCCGGCTGGATCGTCTTCCACATCTCGCTCAGGCTGCTGGAATGGCTCGCGCCGGCATTCTACGGGCTGAGCCTGGCGCTACTCGCTCTCGTGCTCGTGGTCGGCACCGGCGCCGGCACCGCCCAGAGCAGCCACAGCTGGCTGTCGATCGGCGGGCACCAGATCGGCCAGCCCTCGGAGCTCGCCAAGGTGGCGACGGTCCTGATGCTCGCCCGCTACCTGTCGGGCCGGAAGGAGCCGCCGCGGTCGCTTGGCGACCTGCTCATCCCCGCGGCCATCGTCGGGGCCCCGTTTCTTCTCGTGATGAAGCAGCCCGATCTGGGCAGCGCGATCGTCTTCATCGGGATTTCGTTCGCGATGCTCTTCTGGGCCGGGGTCCGGCCTCGCCTTCTCTTTCTCGTAGCCTCGCCCGGCTTGAGCCTTTTGCTGGCGTTCAACAACTGGGCCTGGGGCGCCTGGATGGTGGCGGTCACCGCACTCCTCGTCGTGTGGCGGCCGTACATCTACGACTCGCTGATCGTCTGGTTCCTCAACGTCGCAATGGGAACCATCGCATTACCGCTCTGGCGACGGCTGGAGCCGTATCAGCAGAACCGACTCCTCACGTTTCTGAACCCCGAGGCCGACCCGCGTGCCGCCGGTTACCATGCCATCCAGTCCAGGGTGGCCATCGGATCGGGGGGATGGTTCGGCACCGGCTTCACCGAGGGACCACAGAAGCGGCTCGCCTTCCTTCCGGAGCAGCACACCGACTTCGTCTTTCCGATCGTGGGCGAGGAGCTGGGATTCGTCGGAGTCCTGCTGGCCCTGACGCTCTTTCTCCTGCTGTTCCTGGCCCTGCTTCGCGTCGCCCGCCGGGCCACCGATCCCTTCAGCAGCCTCGTGACGTTCGGTGTTCTCGGGCTGCTCTTCACCCACGTGTTCGAGAATGTCGGGATGACGGTCAACCTCATGCCGATCACCGGCATTCCCCTCCCGTTCTTCTCCTATGGAGGCTCGTTCTTCATCATCTGCTCGATCTGCCTGGGGCTGGCCCTCCGGGTGGCCTGGGACTCCCGCCAGTCAGGCTATCCTGATGTATGAGAACGATTTATAAGATGGGGCCTAGCGCCACAGGGGCGAATGCCCGAAATTGCAGGGTCCCTTCCTGGCTGCCTCCTTCTTCTCGTGATACCTATTTCCTATGGCCGTGATGGCATGGTTTAAGAAAGAACGGAAGCCTCGGAAGTCGCAGCGCGAGCGCCTCGAGATTCCCCCGGACGCGTGGGAAAAGTGTGACGGGTGCGGTCACATTGACATCCGGGAGAAGTTCGAGAAGGCCCTCAACGTATGCCCGGAATGCGGCCGCCATCGGCGGATCAGTGCCGAGGAGTATGTCGAGCTGCTCACCGATCAGGGGTCGTGGCGTGAGCTTTACGCCGGGCTCCGGTCGGTGGACCCGCTCAACTTCGAGAATTACAAGGATCGCCTCGGGGCCGCCCGCAAGAAGGGCGGGGACGGCGACGCGATCCTGACCGGGGCCGCCAAACTCGACGGCCAGCCGTTCAATCTCGGCGTGATGAATTTCGGGTTCATGGGCGGGTCGATGGGGTCGGTCGTGGGAGAAAAGATCTCCCGGCTGGCCAAACGGTCGCACGAAAAGAAAGCCCCGCTGGTTCTCGTTTCCACCTCGGGCGGCGCCCGGATGCAGGAAGGCGTCCTCTCCCTGATGCAGATGGCCAAGACATCGGCCGCGATCGGACAGCTCCACCGCGACTCCATCCCCTACATTTCGATCCTCACCGATCCCACTACCGGTGGCGTGTCGGCGTCGTTCGCGATGCAGGGTGATGTGATCCTGGCCGAGCCGGGCGCCGTGATCGGGTTCGCCGGACAGCGGGTGATCAAGCAGACCATCGGGCAGGATCTGCCGGAGGGTTTTCAGACGGCCGAGTTCCTGCTCGAGCACGGCCAGATCGACGACGTGGTCCCGCGGGCCTCGCTCCGCGACACCACGGCGCGACTGCTTCGGCATATGCAAGGGCGGCGGCCCCAGGCGGAGATGGCTGAGCAGAGCTGAGTCCGGATCATTTCTCGCCTTCCGCGCCCCACCACGGCCAACTCGGGTGGGGCGTTTTCATTGAGACCGGGACGATAACCCTGACCTACGACGACGCCCTCGCCTTTCTGTTTCCCCGGACCACCACGATCAAGTTCGGTCTCGGGACCACCCGCCGTCTGCTGGAGACTCTGGGCAACCCGCAGGACGTGGTGCCGACGGTGCATATCGGAGGAACCAACGGCAAGGGCAGCGTCTCGACGCTGGTCGCGGCGGCGCTCCGTGAGGCCGGCTGGAGGGTGGGCCTCTACACGTCGCCCCACCTGGTATCGTTCCGCGAGCGCATCCGGGTGGATGAAGTGCCGATCGCGGAAGACGCGCTCGCCACGTGGACCAACGTGCTGCGCCGGCCGATTCTGGAGCACAAGGCAACCTTTTTCGAGGCCAGCACGGCCATCGCCTTCGCCGACTTCGCCGCCCGCGGTGCCGAGATCGCCGTGGTGGAGGTAGGGCTGGGAGGCCGGCTCGACAGTACCAATGTCATCCAGCCGCTCGTCAGCGGGGTCACCAAGATCGCGCGCGACCACATGAAGTACCTGGGCAACACGCTCGAGCTGATCGCCTGCGAGAAGGCGGGGATCGCGAAGCCCGGGGCCCCGTTCATCATCGGGGAACGCGACCCGGGGCTCGTCGAGGTGCTTCGGCGGCAGGCGCGGAAGGCGGTCACCCGCATGGATCCGCGGGGCAAGGCCGATGTCCGGGTGCTGCCGGCGGACTACGAGTGGACCGGCTCCCTCAGCCTGGCCGGCCCCCACCAGCGACGGAACGCCGGCGTGGCGCACGGCGTCGTGATGGCCCTGCCCGAGCCCTACCGGCCGTCAGCCGAGGCGATCGCGCGCGGATTCGCCGGGACCCGGATCGCGGGCCGGCTGGATCGCCGCGGCAAGTGGCTCTTCGATGTGGCCCACAATCCGGACGGCATCCGCGCCCTGGTCCGTGCCATCGAGGCCACCAAGCCGGCTCGCCCGCTCCACGCGCTCGTGTCGATCCTGGGAGACAAGGAGTGGCCTGAGATGCTGGTGGAGCTCGACCGGGTGATCGACCGGGGGATCCTTACGGTGGCGCCGACCGCGGCCGGACGAGGTTGGGACATGCGCTGGCTCCGCCGGTGGCTCCGTGATCGCGGCCGCCCCCCGGCGCGGTCGCTGTGGTCACTTGTTCCCGACTTTCGCGAGGCGCTCGAGACGGCTCCGCAAGGGGCCGCGACCGTCCTGGTCACGGGCTCGTTTCACACGGTGGGAGACGTGATGACGGCGCTGGGGATGGAAGCCGACGGGTAGGCTGAAGGCTCAAAGCTCAAAGCCCCAGGCTCAAGCCTCACGGCCGAAGGCTGAAAGCTGAGAGCGGAGCCCATTCCGGCAGAGAGCCTTCAGCCTTCAGCCTTCAGCCTTCAGCCTTCAGCCTTCAGCCTCCAGCCTCCAGCCTCCAGCCTTTAGCCTTCAGCCTTTAGCCTTCAGCCTTTAGCCTTTAGCCTTTAGCCTTTAGCCTTCAGCCGCACTATTTTCCCCCCATGCAAACCCAGGCCCTGCCGGGCTTTCGCGAATTCTATCCGGACGACCTCGCGCTCCGGTCATACATTTTCCGCACCTGGCGGACGGTGGCGGCGCGGTACGGATTCGAGGAGTATGACGGGCCGCCGCTCGAGCCGCTGGAGCTCTATACCGCCAAGAGCGGCGACGAGATCGTGGGGCAGCTCTACACGTTCACCGACAAGGGTGACCGTCAGGTCGCGCTCCGTCCCGAGATGACCCCGACGCTGGCCCGCATGGTCGCCACCCGGGCCGGCCGTCTCAAGAAGCCGATCCGCTGGTTCGCCATCCCCCAACTCTTCCGTTACGAGCGGCAGCAACGGGGGCGGCTTCGAGAGCACTTCCAGCTCAACTGCGATCTGATCGGGGAGCCGGGCCCCCTCGGCGATGCGGAGATCGTGGCGCTGGCGATCGACGTGATGCGCGCGTTCGACCTGGGTCCCGGCGACGTCCGCGTGCGGATCTCCGATCGCCGGCTCCTTGGGGCCATTCTGTCCTCGCTCGGCTTCGGCGGAGAGAGGGAAGCTCTCGCGCACCAGGTGCTCGACAAGATGGGGCGGCGGGAGTACGGGACCCGCAAGCAGGCACTGCTGGATGCCGGGATGGCCGAGTCGAGCATTGGCGGGCTCGAGTCGTTGAAGGGCCTGACCGATCTCGACGAGATCGGACAAGAGCACCCGGACGCGAAAAACGCCCTCGAGCCCCTGCGCGCCACGCTCGAGGCTCTGGGGGCGATGGGCCTCCGCGAGTTCGTGGATCTCGATCTCACGATCGTGCGGGGCCTGGCCTATTACACGGGCACGGTGTTCGAGCTGTTCGACGCCGGCCGTTCCCTCCGGGCCATCTGCGGCGGGGGTCGATATGATTCGCTCCTGGAGTCGCTCGGCGGGGTCGATCTCCCCGCGCTCGGCTTCGGAATGGGCGATGTCGTCCTCGGCGAGCTGCTCAAGGACCGCGGGGTCGCGCCGGGCGCAGTGCCGGCCATCGACATCTTCGTGGCCGGCATCACGGCTGAAGACCTGCCGCATGTCCTGGCCCTGGCGCACGAGCTGCGCGAAGCGAACCTGCGGGTCGAGTATGCGTTGACCCCGCAGGCACTGGGGAAGCAGCTCAATCTGGCCGGGGCGCGGCAGGCGCGGTGGGCGGTATTGATCGGTCCGGACGAGCGGGCCCGCGGTGAGGTCGTACTCAAGGACCTCGAGGGGAAGTCGCAGAACGCGGTGCGCCGCGAGGAGATCGTCGCGCGGCTATCGGGTGATGGTAGGCGGTGAATGGGGCTTGGGGGTCGGGACAGGACGGAATGCAAAACGAGGAGCACGGATGGCGGATGTGAAGGCGTTGACACCCCGGGCCACGGACTTCAGTGCCTGGTATAACGAGCTGATAGCCAGGGCCGAGCTGGCCGACTACAGCCCGGTGCGCGGGTGCATGGTCATCCGGCCGAACGGGTACGCGATCTGGGAGCAGATGCAGCGCGCCCTCGACCAGATGTTCAAGGACACCGGGCATCAGAACGCCTACTTCCCCCTCTTCATTCCCCAGAGCTTCCTGGCGCGCGAGGCGCAGCACGTCGAGGGCTTCGCGCCGGAGACCGCCGTCGTGACCCACGGCGGCGGCAAGGAGCTGGAGGAGCCGCTCGTCGTCCGGCCGACGTCCGAGACCATCATCTACGCGATGTACGCGAAGTGGATCCAGAGCTACCGCGACCTGCCGGTGCTGATCAACCAGTGGGCCAACGTCGTGCGCTGGGAGATGCGCACCCGGCTGTTCCTCCGGACCACGGAGTTCCTCTGGCAGGAGGGCCACACGGCCCACGCCACCGAGGCCGAGGCCGAAGAAGAGACCCGCCGGATGCTCGGCGTGTACCGGACCTTCATGGAAGAGTACATGGCGATGCCGGTGGTGACCGGCCGGAAGACCGACAGCGAGCGGTTCGCCGGCGCGCTGCGCACCTACAGCTGCGAATCGCTGATGCAGGACAACAAGGCGCTCCAGGCAGGGACCAGCCATAACCTGGGCCAGAACTTCGCACGGGCGTTCGAGGTCACGTTCCAGACGGCGGCCGGCGGACTCGATCACGTCTGGAACACGTCGTGGGGCGTGTCGACGCGTCTCGTGGGGGCCTTGATCATGACCCACGGTGACGACGCGGGCCTCGTCTGCCCGCCGCTGCTCGCGCAATACCAGGTGGTGATCGTGCCGATCTACCGCACCGACGAGGAGCGCGCCACCGTCACGGGCGCCGCCGATACGCTCAAACGTGAAATCGCCGCGGCGGGAATCCGGGTGCATCTCGATGCGCGCGACGGAATGAAGCCCGGCGCCAAATACTATGAATGGGAAGGGCGGGGAGTCCCCCTCCGGATCGAGATCGGCCCGCGCGACCTCGCTTCCGGTTCGGTCATGCTCGCCCGGCGCACCGGTGGCAAGAAGGAGTCTCTGCCGATGGCCGGTATCGCCGGCCGGCTGCACGAGATGATGGATGCGATGCAGGCCGACCTGCTCGAGACGGCCCGCGCCCGCCGGGAGGCCGCCAGCATCCGTGGCGTCACCAAGGACCAGTTCCTCGCCCATATGGCTGCCGACGGCGGGTTCGCGTACGGCGGTTTCTGCGGCGAGGGGTCGTGCGAGGCGGAGATCAAGGAACAGACCAAGGCGACGATCCGGGTGTTGCCGGACGAGGAATTTCGCTCGCCGGTAGTTCCCACGACCTGCATGTGGTGCGGCCGGCCGAGCGTTGCCGAGGCGGTGTGGGCCAAGGCGTACTGACGGGCGCGGTGTCAGGGCTGTTCGCCGACGCGGGATTGTCGCGTCGGGGAGCCACCCTCCACCTAGGCGGGGTCTCGCTCACGGAGATCGCCGAACAGGTGGGAACCCCCGCCTACGTCTACAACGCCGACGCGATTCGTGACCGGTATCGCGCCCTGGACCAGGCCCTCGCCGGCGTTCCGCACCGCATCTGCTTTGCCGTCAAGGCCAACAGCACGCTGGCCATTCTGCGCGTGCTTCGCGACCTCGGCTCCGGCGCCGATATCGTATCGGGAGGGGAGCTGGCGCGCGTTCTGGCCGCCGGGTTCGACCCCTCGCGCGTAGTGTTCAGCGGCGTCGGGAAGTCGACCGAGGAGCTGGGTCAGGCGGTGCGGGCGCGCCTGGGGCACTTGAACGTCGAGTCGCGCGAGGAGCTCGAGCGGCTGGCCGCCATCGCCGAACACGAGAAGACGCCGGTGTCGGTCGGGATTCGGGTCAATCCGGACATCACGACCGAGACCCATCCGTACATTTCGACCGGCAAGAGCGGCATCAAATTCGGGGTGCCGGTCGACCAGGTGGAGGCCGCGGCCGCGTACATCGCTGCCCATCCGCTGCTCGAGCTGACGACTCTCGCGATGCACCTCGGGAGTCAGCTCGTCAGTACGGAGCCGTTTCGCCAGGGCATCAGCCGGTTGCTGGAGCTGGCCTCCAGGCTTCAAGTCACCGGCGCCGCGCTCCGGGTTCTCGACATCGGCGGCGGGCTCGGCATTCGGTATGCCGACGAGCCCTCACTGAATCCCGCGCAATTCGCCGAGGCGGTCGTCCCGATGCTCGCGCCCACGGGTCACACCGTCTACCTCGAGCCGGGCCGGTTCCTCGTGGGCAGCGCCGGCGTTCTCCTCACCGAAGTGCTGTACCGCAAGCATTCCGGCGGAAAGGAGTTCCTCGTGGTGGACGCCGGCATGAACGACCTGGTGCGGCCGAGCCACTATCAGGCCTACCACGAGATCGTCGAGGTGGAGGAGCAGGGCCGTTCACCGGAGCGCGTCGACGTCGTCGGGCCGGTCTGCGAAACCGGCGACTTTCTGGCGCTCGACCGATCCCTTCCGGGGGTGCTTCCGGGCGAGCGACTCGCCGTGCTCGGCGCGGGCGCCTATGGGTTCGTCATGGCGTCCAATTACAACTCACGGCCCAGACCAGCCGAGGTGGTGATCGATGGAGGCGCCTGGTGGGTAGCGCGTCCACGCGAGACGGTGGATGGGCTCTTTGCCGGAGAGCGAGCCACTCCATGACCGCCGTTCGAGAACCCGCCCTTCGCGAGGGAGCACCGCAGACCGTGGCACCGCATCACGACGGAATCCTGATCATCGACTTCGGGTCTCAGTACACTCAGCTCATCGCCCGGCGGGTGCGTGAGGCGCATGTCTACTGCGAGATCCACCCGCCTTCGCGAACGGTCGAATGGATTCGGAAGTGGAAACCCAGGGGGATCATTCTGTCGGGCGGTCCCAACTCGGTCTATGGCGACGGAGTCCCCACTGCCGACCCGTCGTTGCTGGAGATGGGCACGCCGGTACTGGGCCTCTGCTACGGCATGCAGCTCCTCGCCCAACTGTCCGGTGGCGACGTCAAGCCGGCGGCACGACGCGAGTATGGCCGGGCCAGTGTGACCGTCCAGGGAGGCCGCCTCTTTCGGGGCTTCGGCAAGGGCGAGGAGACCCCGGTCTGGATGAGCCACGGTGATCATGTCGATGTCCCGCCGCCGGGATACCGGGTCACCGCGTCGAGCGACAATTCCCCCGTCGCGGCCTTCGAGCACCGGGAACGGCCGATCTTCGGCGTCCAGTTCCATCCGGAAGTCGCCCACACCCCCCGTGGCGGCGAGATCCTCGGCAACTTCCTGTTCGAGGTCTGCGGATGCACGCCGGACTGGACTCCCGGGCACTTCGTCGAAAGCGAGGTGCGGCGCATCGCCGACACAGTCGGGCCGAGCGGGCGCGTGATCTGTGGTCTCTCCGGAGGAGTGGACTCATCGGTGGCGGCGGTGCTGGTGCACCGCGCGGTGGGCGACCGGCTCACCTGCATCTTCGTGGATCATGGACTCCTGCGCCTCCACGAGCGGGATCAGGTCGAAGCCACCTTCCGCCGCCACCTCGGCATCGACCTCCGGGTCGTGGATGCCTCGACCCTGTTTCTCCGGCGCCTCGAGGGCGTCATCGATCCTGAAGAGAAGCGCCGCCGGATCGGCCACACGTTCATAGAAGTGTTCGAGGAGGCCGCGGGGGGCGTCGGTCCCGACGTCGGTTACCTGGTGCAGGGGACGCTCTATCCCGATGTCATCGAATCGCTGTCGCCCAAGGGCGGTCCGTCGGCCACGATCAAGACCCACCACAACGTGGGCGGCCTGCCCGAGCGTCTGCCGTTCGCCCTGCTGGAGCCGCTCCGGGAGCTGTTCAAGGACGAGGTGAGACAGGTGGGGCGCGAGCTCGGCCTGCCGGAGGAGATGGTGGGTCGGCACCCCTTTCCCGGCCCCGGCCTGGCCATCCGGATCCTGGGCGAGGTGACCGAGCCGTCGCTCGACATCCTTCGAAAGGCCGATCACATCTACATCGAAGAGATCCGGGCCGCCGGGCTGTACGACGAGATCTGGCAGGCGTTCGCCGTTCTCCTTCCCATCCGCTCGGTCGGAGTCCAGGGCGATTTCCGGAGCTACGATCAGGTCGTCGGGCTCCGGGCGGTCACCAGCCGCGACGGGATGACGGCGGACTGGTTCCCCTTTCCACCCGAGGTGCTCGGCCGGATCTCGAATCGCATCGCCAACGAAGTGGACGGCGTGAATCGCGTGGTCTACGACGTGAGCTCCAAGCCGCCGGCCACGATCGAATGGGAGTGAGCGGGCCGCGCAACGTCACGCTGCGTTTTCTGGCGGAGCCTGGTCACGTCAATTTCGGCGGGAAGGTCCACGGCGGCGCCGTGATGAAGTGGATCGACCAGGCCGGCTACACCTGCGCCGCCGGATGGACCGGCGGCTACTGCGTCACGCTCTATGTCGGCGGCCTCCATTTCCTCGAGCCGATTCATGTCGGCGAGGTCGTGGAGCTTCGCGCGCTCGTCATCCACACCGGCCGGACCAGCCTGCACGTCGCGATCGACATCTACGCCGGCGACCCCACGGAGGGGCGCAAATCGCGACGCTGCCACTGCGTGATCGTTTTCGTCGCACTGGACGCCAGTGGGCGACCGAAGCCGGTTCCCCCCTGGATGCCGGAGACGGAGACCGATCGTGCGCTCCAGCGCTATGCCCTCCGCCTCATCGAGCTACGGAAGCTGATGGACAGCGAGATGGAGGCGAGCCTCGGGCTGCTGGAACAGTCCGGCGCATGACCTTCGCTACTTCGACCCCTTCAGCACTCGAAACTCCCGCCGGCGCACATCCGATTCGCCCTCGATCCCGGACACCGACACCTCGAGCAGGTACCGGCCGGGCTTGAGGCGGCGAAGCTGCAGCGTGCGACGGGCGCGCAGCACCGAATCCGCCGACGACTCGTCGAACGCCAGCCGCACCACCGGCCGCCGCTCGGCCTCCGCCGGGTCGCCTTTCATCCGATAGACGGCGATCTGGTGGGAGTACTTCGCGTTGGCGCGGGCGCCCCAGGCCTCGTAGTACAGCTCCGCTTCGCTCCCCTCCGGTACCATGCCGAACGGCGTGAGATACGCCGTGTCGGCCGGGGTCGGGTGCCACGCCGCACCGGCGCCGGCGACGCCGATGGCGAGATCGCTGAGCGCGAGCCCACGTCCCGCCGGCGCCACCCGAACGGTATCGCGGGGCAGGATGGTGCCGATTCGCGAACCCATCTGCACGGCCGCCCTCCAGGTCCAGGTGCCCACTCGCAGCGGGACCTCGGCCCGGCCGACCAGGTACTGGCCGCGCGCGAGAGTGCGCGGTGCGCGCACGCTCACGGTGGTGTCGATCGGGACGAATCCGCGGCCGGCGCGGTCGAAGCCGGACACGCGCACCCGCACCGCATACGTCTGCCCCGGCTGCAACGCCGGCGCGGAATCCGGCGAGCCGACGGCGAACACGAAGTGGGCGATGGGAGCGTTCCCGGTGTGTCCAATGGCCACCAGATTGGCGACGACCGGGAGCCGGTGGGCGAACTGCAGCTCGTAGCTGTCGGTCGAGGTACCGAACTCGATGCTGGCCTGACCGATCCCGCGCTCGCGGGCACGGGCGTGCGCGGCGCCGTAGGGACCCCAGGTGAGCATGCGGCCATACAGCGGCGAGAGCGACTGGCGTGAGAGAAGGAGCTGATCGGCCGGGGCATCACGGGCTCCGTGCAAATCGAGAACGCTCGCGACCAGGCGATAGTCATACAGATCGCCCCCGCCATTGTCGTCGTACCCCGCGGAAAAATGAAAGAGCAGGTCGCCATCGGCGCGCGCGTAGCGCCACGACTCGCTCGGCATGAGGCCGTACACGAAGGGCCGCAGGCGCTCGGTCGGCTCTCCGTGACGCACGTAGATCGCGCCGCGGTCGTCCAACTCCATGCTGCCGGACCGATACGCGTCGCGGTTGCCGTAGAACCTGCGGCTGATCGTGAGCCCAAAGTGCCGCCGCGCGTAGAGCAGGCGGCGGTAATGCTCGCGAAGACGCTCGCCGTCGCTCCGCAGCTCTTCGCGATCCCGGCGCGACCAGAAGTCCCTGAGGAAGTCGGCTCGCGCCTGGCCCCGTGTAGCATCGAACGCGGCCAGATCCGCCTCGGTCGCGATCGGGGCGAGATCCTCGCGATAGCCTTCGACGGACGTCGTGTCGTCGCCGGCAGCACCTTCGAAATAAGGGTCCTCTCCGTCACTGTGTCCCCCGGCGAGCCTGGTCCTCGCGAGCTCCAACAGTCCAATGGAGCGTGAGACCCCGGCCGCCAACGCCGCCTCGAACGCCCCGGCGGCGGAGTCGGGAGCGTCCGCGGCGCGCTCCAGTCGTCCCAGGGCAAGCAGCATATCCGGCGAGCGGCCGGTCGCCGCGGCACGGCGGAGCATGTCACGCGCAGCCGCGTACCGAGACGTATCGCGGAGCGAAAGCGTGAGCGCGGCGAGTGCCAGGGCGGCGTTCCCGAAGCGGAGGTCGGCCTGCAGCGATCGCCGATAGTCGTCGGTGGCGCGCTCGAGCGTCTTGACCCCGACCCGGTTCCCCAGCGCCAGCGGGTTGGCCTGCTCCCATCGTCCTCGTCGCTCCTCCGCCACGCCGAGCTCGTACCAGGCGCAGGGCCACCCGGGATCGAGACGGGCCGCCCGGCGCAGGTGATCGATCGCCTCGCTGTAGTCGCGGTCGGCGCCAAGCGCTCCCAGGCGCATCGCGGCCAGTGCGGCCCGCATGGCGAGCATCGGGTCGCGGGAGCGCTTCGCGCTTCGACTCAGGCTTCGAACGGTGGTGCGGAGAGTAGCGGTGTCGGCCGGAGCGATCGTCTCGAGGGTGTCGCGGTAGCGCTCGAGCTCCTGGCGTTGGGCGGGAGTTTGACCGGCGGCTGGAACCAGCGGCAACATGGCCAGCAGACCGGCGAAGCCGGTCCGGATCACTGGTTACACCCCCTTCTCCCGGAGCAGATCGAAGAACGCCTCGGTCGAGGGGACGGCGGCGAGCCGCACGGGGACCTCCGGGTCCTTGGCGAATTGCGCGATCCTGCCCAGCACCGGGAGGTACTGGTTGGAGACTTCCGTGGGGGGAGCGACGATGAGAAAAAAGTTCGAGACCGGGTGCCCGTCGATTGCCTGAAAGTCCACGTGCTCACGCTTGCGGCCGAACGCCAGGCGGAGCCGACTGACCACGAGCGAGCGGCAGTGCGGGATGGCGATCCCCCGGCCCACGCCGGTGGATCCCAGGGTCTCCCGGCGCTGGAGCATGCGCAGCAGCGTGTCGGCCGACCGCTCGTCGAGACGCAGAAGCGCGACGAGCTCCGCCAGGATCTCGTCCTTGGTGGTCGCGCGAAGATCGAGAGAGACCGCATCGGGGCTGAAGAAATCGGCAAGCTGCATGGCGGCGGCAACCTACATCCGCCGCGCTGGAGTGTCAAAGCCGGAGACGAAGCACCGTCGGGGGCGCGAGCTCATCCGCCTGCTCCACTGCTCCCGTCTCGCCGAATCGCTCCCACTGGCTGTTGGCGATGTAGTAGAGATCGCGTCCCACGACGACACCGAGCGTCGGCTCCTCATGAGCCGGGTGGCGCCGCTCGAGCACCTCGAGGCCGATCAGGCTGTCTCCGCGTGGGCCGAGCGAAAGAGCGACCACGCGGTGGGGCTCCATGCCGTTCTGAATCCCGATCAGCCGGGTTCCGGCAAGATAGAGACCGTCGATGCCGATGGCGAGCACACCGGCTCGGCGGGGAAGCAGCACGGCGGACCGCGACGCGAGGTCCACCCTGAGGATGCCGCGGGCGTAGTCGGCGAGGTACAGCGTGCGCTCGCCCGGCGCCAGCGCGAGCCCCTGGGCGGAGAGGATCAGCGGCGACTCGATGAAGGGCTCGAGTGAATCATGCCCCGCCTGAAGCCGCCAGAGGACGGGCGCGCGGCTGTCGCTCGCGTAGACGTCGCCATTGCGGGCGACCGTCAGGTCGCCGAGCAGGTGCCCAACGCTGTCGGGCGGGATGAGAAAGCGGCCGGTGAGGCGCCCGCTAGCCAGATCGTATCGGAACAGGCCGCTCCGTCCATCTTGAGCCGAGTCGAAGCCGAGCATCTGTGGGATCGCCGCCGCCGCTACCCAGAGCACTCGGCGCGCGGAGTCCACCCGCATGCCAAGCGGGGCCCACAGGCTATCCTGTCCCGACGGGACGAACTCAGTCGTACGGCCGGAGCGGTCCACCTGGAGGATTTTTCGATGATGAACGCTGCCGATGAAGAACCTCTTGGTGACGGCATCGTACGCGATGCCTTCGGTGAGCAGGTCGCGCTCGGGAAGGGTGAACGCGACCGCGCTCTTCACGACCGGCCGCCGATTCGCCTCGAGGTCGCTGCGGACCCGCTCGTAGCCGGGCGCGCCCCTGAGGGTAGTCAGGTCGGAGTCCGCCGTGATATCGGCGAAATACCCGAGCGCGGCGAACCGCTCGAGCGCGTCCAGCGCCTTGCCGGTGTCACCCGCCAGCGCGTATCCCGAGGCGAGCGTGTACATCACCCCGCCGTGGTCGGGCCGCAGCTCGGCGGCTCGTCGCGCGTGCTCCAGAAACGCGCCGACGTTCTTCTCCTTGTATGCCTGCATCGCCTGACGATACTCTGCGCGCGAGGCGAGCACCGGGTCGTCCTGGGAGCGCGCGGGGGCGCCATGGCAGAGGCAAGCCAAGCCGAGCATGAGGCTGCGACGCATCGATGAGATCCTGTTTCATGGGAGGTCTACCTACGACGGACGCCCGACGGCGTGTCCCATCCACAGGTGGGACGAAGCCGGTGGTCTTTCAGGGGCGTTGCCCGAGGCGAGGAAGCCGGGTTCCATTGCCGGAGATGTTATGCCCAAGTATGTTGTCCCCATGCAGTTGCCGTATCCTTCGGCCCATCCGTTTCCCCTCATCCTGGCTCCCATGGCCGGGGTCTCCGAGGCGCCGTTCCGCCAGATCTGCCGCGGGATGGGGGCAGACGTCGTGCTGTCCGAATTCCTCTCCTCCGAGGCCATACGGCGGCGCATCCGGAACACCCTGGAAGGGGCTGAGTTCGAGGAAGTGGAGCGCCCGATCGGCATTCAGATCTACGGGGCCGATCCCAACGCGATGGCCGAGGCGGCGGGGCTCATCACCGACCATTACAGGCCCGAGTTCATCGACATCAATTTCGGGTGCCCCGTCAAGAAGGTGGTGCAGCGGAACGGCGGTTCGGGGTGTCTGCGCGATCTCGAGCTGGTCAAGCGGATCATCCGCGCGGTGATCACTGCGACTCATCTCCCGGTTACGGTGAAGACGCGCAGCGGCTGGAGCGACGAGAGCCGCGATCCCGTGGGCATCGCCCTCCGAATGCAGGATGCCGGGGCGCGCGCCTTCACGCTGCACGCGCGCACCCGCACGCAGATGTTCTCGGGCAAGGCGCGCTGGGATGAGATCGCCCGGGTGGTCGAAGCGCTCGACATCCCCGTCATCGGCAACGGCGACCTGGTTGAGCCCCAGGACATCGTCCGGATGCGGGATCACACCGGCTGCGCGGGCGCGATGATCGGGCGGGGCGCCTTCGGCAATCCGTGGCTGTTCCGCCACGGCCGCGCGCTGCTCCGGGGCCTGCCCGCACCGGACCTGCCGGGCGCCGCCGAGCGGTTCCGGGTGGCCCTCGAACACGCCCGGCTCGCGCTTCGACTCCAGGGCGACACGCGGAAGACCGTGCTGGAGTTCCGCAAGCACCTGGGCTGGTACACCAGGGGACTGCACGGCGCGTGCGAGCTGCGGCAGCGTCTGTTCGCGATCGAGTCCATCGCCGAGGCGGAGACCATCTTCCTCGATTACCTCGAGCCGGTCGCCGCGGTGGCGTGAAAGCCGCGCAACTCGAGGCCCTGCTCGCCGACGTAGCTGCAGGACGTCTGGCACCGGAGGCGGCGATGTCCCGCCTCCGTCATCTCCCCTTCGAAGATCTGCCATTCGCGCGGATCGACCACCACCGCGCCCTCCGACAGGGACAGCCGGAGGTCGTGCTGTGCGAGCGAAAGACGGCCGAGCAGGTGCTCGCCATCTGCGAGCGGCTCGAGGCGGCCGACGGCTCGTTTCTCGGCACCCGGGTCCACGACGCGACGGCCGCTCTGCTCGCGGAGCGGTTCCCGAAGATGGTATGGAATCCGCTCGCCCGCGTGGCTTATTTGCCCTCTCTCGAGCGGCAACCGACGGCGACTCAAACCGGCTCCATCCTGGTGGTCTCCGCCGGAACGAGCGACCTCCCCGTCGCGGAGGAGGCTGCGGTGGTCGCCGAGGCATTCGGCCACGTCGTCGAGCGGCTGCATGACGTGGGTGTAGCGGGGCTGCACCGGCTGCTCGCCGCCTCGGAACAACTCGCCCGGGCGAGCGTCATCATCGTGGTGGCCGGCATGGAAGGAGCGTTGCCGAGCGTTGTGGGTGGCCTGGTGTCGGTGCCGGTCATCGCCGTGCCGACGAGCGTGGGGTACGGCGCGTCCTTCGGCGGCCTGGCCGCCCTGCTCGGCATGCTCAACTCCTGCGCGTCGGGGATCACCGTGGTGAACATCGACAATGGGTTCGGCGCCGCCGCCGCCGCGAGCCGGATCTGCCGCTCGTGATGGTCCGGACCCTGTTCAGCCGCTTCATCTGTTTCCGCCGGCGCGGGTGGTTGCGCGAGTGAGCGCATTGGCGGTGCTGCTCGCCCTGCTCGTGGGTGTGGCCGCCGGATGGTGGCTCGCCCGGCGGCGAGTTGCAACGCCGATGGCGACAGGCGTGGGACCCCATCTTCTGCCCGATCCGGCACTCGAGTGGCTCAGGCGTTCCCACGAGGCCCTGGGGGTCTGGGTTACGGAGCTCGATCCGCACGAGGAGGGACCCCGCGCCGAGCGGATCGTGGATGCGGAGCGTCTCGAGGTCGCACAGATCGTCGCGGTCGACCGGAGACTCGAGCGCGCCAGGGACCAGGAGCAGAGCGGCGTCGAGCGGATGGAAGGCGGCATCCTGGTCTTCCACGCGGCCAGTGGCGTTGCGGTGGGTCTGCTGCTCCCCAACGCGTCGGACGCCGCCGTGCTGTCGTCCGCCGAGGACGACCTCCGACGGCTGCTGGATGGCGTCCGTCGGAGACCACAAATCGTGGAGCTGGCGCAAGCCCAGGCCGACGAGTCCTCTCCCGAATCGGCGAGCAGCGTCGGGCTCCGGCTCGCGTATCAGCTCGAGCGCGCTCTCGATGCCCAGGTGGTGGTGGCGGCGCGCGAGCTGCCCGATACGCTCGTGCGCGATCCGCGGGCGGCCGATCTCCGGGTCCGCGTCATCGGCGTGTCCGGCAAGGGCGACCGGCGGCTGCTCGACACGCTCTTGCCTGAAGGCAGTGCGCTCGCCGAGGTGGCGCTCGTGACCCGAGAGGAAGGGAGCTTCGCCGGAGACCCTCTGGGCGCCGCGGTGGCCGACCGCCGGCAACGTCCCCCAACCGTCGTGCTTCGGCCGATCGCCTCGGCAGGTGAAGTCGTCGGGGCCGTCGCCATCTGGCCGCCGGGGGGGCGTCCGCCGGTCGGAGCGGCCGAGGCTGAGCTGGCGGCGGCGCTCGAGAGCGCGGGGCCGCGACTCTATCGCGCTCGCAAGGCCGACCAGCAGCGTACCCGCGCGATGGCCGATCGGCTCACGGGTCTGCTCAACCGGCGTGGCCTCGACGAAGTCATGGCGCGGCAAGGCGGCTCCCGAACCGGGGCTCTCATCTACGCCGACCTGGACCGCTTCAAGTCTCTCAACGACACGCTCGGCCACCCCGCGGGCGACGCGGCCCTCGTCCATTTCTCCGATATCATCCGTGGGCAGATCAGAGCGGTGGACGCGGCCGCCCGCATCGGTGGGGAAGAGTTCGCCATCTGGCTCCCAGTCACGGAACTCGAGGCCGGATCGCGGATCGCGGAGCGGATCCGGATCAGACTCAGCACCACGTCGTGGGCATGGCAGGGCAGGACATGGCCGCTGACCGCGTCGTTCGGAGTGGCCGGATGCCCGGAGACGAGCCAGAGCCTCTCGAACCTCGCGGCCCAGGCCGACGCGGCCTTGTATGTGGCCAAGAACAGCGGGCGTAACCGAGTAGAGAAGGCCGGGGCGTCGTAGCTGCTTGAAGGTGGCCTCGTACCCGACTACATTTGTGACACCCGGGGGCGACTGGCTTCGACGGGTTTGTTGAAGGAGTGGCAGCGTGCCCAGGTCCAGAGTCCTGGTGAAACCGTCTGGAATGCTTCAACTGCCAACTCTAACCTGGCATTGGCCGCGTAAGCTGAGCTAACGCTCGCTTGATGCGCCTTCGGCTGGTAGAGCCCGTCCGGGGCGCTGCCCGTCGAATCGCAAAACCGGACTGGCTCGAGGCGTCGCTCCGACGCCGACGGCGAGAGTATCACGGAGCTAGACCAAGGGGGGGTCGGTCCGGCACCGCCCCGCGGACACGGTAAAAAGCCGGGCCTACGCACGTAGACGCCGTTCTGAATGCTTACTCGGACCAGGGTTCGATTCCCTGCGCCTCCATCACCAGCGGCGGGACTGCTCCGGCACTCCCGCCGCTGACCTTTTTCGCTCCCGCCAAAGAACCAAGACCGCGGCCGGCAGCAGTACGAACCACAAGACCAACGTGCCGTTCAGCCACATTCGACCCGCAAAGTCCGGTGCGACATTGGGCACCCAACCCGGAAGCGTCGAGGCCCAACCGATCACCACCAGGCCCAGGCACTGCGGCCAGGTGCGCGCCACCAGTATGGCGGGGAGTGCATCGTAGGCCAGGCCGGTCATCGGCACCACCGCCAGTGCCAGGAGCAGCCTGGCGTCGGCATCCCTCCATCGGAGCAGCAGAGCGAGAACCAGCAAGCCGAACGGCCGCAGAATGAGCGGCCTGAAGTGCGTCGCGCTGGCGAGCGCGGCCCGCCACTTCCAGGGCCAGCCGGGATCGATCAGCAGGCTCGCGGCGAGCAGCAGGAGGGCGCCGAGCACGAGGATGAGCGCCTGCCGCCTCGAGCGGGAGCCCGCCAGCATCGCGACGGCCAGGTTCGGCTTCGCCGCGCCGAGCCAGCCGAGCGCGGGCACGATCATGCCCGCCGTCAGTAGCGGCGTCCATTGGGCGCTTCGTAGTGCGATGAGGAACGGGATGGAGAGGAGCATCGGCCAAAGCTCCGGCCGGTATTTTCCGATGGAGAACCCGAGCAGCCCGGCCGTGCCCGCGACGAATACCAACCGTGCCGCTTCGATCGGCAGCAGTGCCAGGGGCAGGGAGATCACCGCGGTGGTCAACGGATAGTAAAGTGGAAACGCAAAGCCCGACGACAGGCCGACGGCGCCATAGGCGTCCTGGCCCCGCAGGACGGCGCCCGCGGCGGCCCAGGCCTGATCGATGTCCGGGCCCGGCGTTCCGAGCGGTACCGACACGTACCAGCGGACCGCGACCCAGCTCGCCAGCGCGGCGGCGCCCGCGGCATAGATCCAGGGTCGAGCGCGGGCGAGCGTCATCTCGCCGTGCCCGCCGCGAGAGTCGTGGTCGAAATCGGAGTTCGCATCGGCGCTGGCGGCTTTCGCTGGTGTGGTGGAGGTCGGAGCGGTAAGCTACGGGCTGCGGATCCGGGCCGCCACCATTTTCGGCCCAAGATGGACCTACCTTGGACTACTTGTCTAATGTTTGTCCAACGTCGGCGCTCAATGTAATACTGGGTGCCATCTTACGCTGTCAGATGTCAGGTAACATCTCAGCCCACGTCACGCTCACGCCGAGGCCGTTTCGTGACCAACTCAACCTCCGATATTCGGGCCAGGTTTCCGGCACTGAGCCGGCAGCACCGCGGCTATCCCGTGGCCTACTTCGATGGGCCCGGAGGCACTCAGGTGCCGACCGTCGTGGCCGAAGCGATGACAGACTATCTCTACCGGCATAACGCCAACACCCACTGGCGCTACCCCTCCAGCGAGGAGACCGATGTCATCATCGCCTCGTCGCGCGAGGCCGTGGCGGACTTCCTGAACGCCTCTCCCGCCGAGGTCGTGTTCGGCGCCAACATGACGACGCTGACGTTCCACCTGAGTCGGGCGCTCGGGCGGGGCTGGGCGGCGGGAGACGAGATCGTGGTGACCGAGCTCGATCATCACGCCAACGTGGCGCCGTGGACGGCGCTCGAGCGCGAGCGCGGGGTCACCATCCACATGGTGCCGCTGGTTCTCGATACGGGACAGCTCGACTGGCCGGCGCTCGAGCGTGCCCTGTCCTCCCGAACGCGGCTCCTGGCGATCGGCGCGGCCTCCAATGCGCTCGGTACCGTGAGCGATGTCGCCCGCGCGGTGCGGCTGGCTCGGCAAGTGGGCGCGCTGACATTCGTGGATGCAGTCCACTATGCTCCCCACCACGCTGTCGATGTGCGCGCCTTCGATTGCGACTTTCTCGCCTGCTCATCCTACAAGTTCTACGGGCCGCATCTGGGCATCCTGTATGGTCGGCGTGATCGGCTCGAGGCGCTCGATGCCCCCAAACTCGCCCCCGCGCCCGACACGGCGCCGGAGCGCATGGAGACGGGGACGCTCAACCACGAGGGCATCGCGGGAGCGGGCGCGGCGGTGGGCTTTCTGGCATCGCTCAGCCAGGGCAACACCCGACGGGAGCGCCTCGTCGGAACGCTGAACGTGTTACACGAACGGGGGCAGGGGCTGCTGGAGCGGCTCTGGGAAGGACTGAGCCGGACGCCCGGTGTGAGACTTCACGGGCCTCGGCCGTCCGAGCCACGGACGCCGACGGTGGCCTTCACCGTCGCGGGACGAAGCGCGGACGAGGTGGCATCGGCGTTGGCTGACCGGGGCGTGTTCGTGTCGAGCGGGGACTTCTACGCGACCACAGTCGTCGCCCGGCTGGGTCTCACGGCCCAGGGGTTGGTGCGGGCGGGTTGCGCGTGCTATACCACGGAGGAGGAGATCGATCGCCTGCTGGAGGGAGTTCGGAGCCTGGTCCGGGCTGCGGCGCCGGCATCCCTATGATCGTGAGATGACGGATCAGGGGGCCGGGCAGAGCCCCTCGCGCGCCTCCAGCGCCAGCGCCAGTGCGCGATCCGCATCCGTGGCCAGGCAGTTGAGGTGACCCATCTTTCGCCCCGAACGGGGCTCCGATTTTCCGTAGAGGTGGAGCCGAACCCCGGGGCGCCGGAAGGCCTCCTCCCATCGCGGCGGGCCGTGGCGCCAGAGATCCCCCAGCAGATTGATCATCGCGATGGGCGAGAGCAGTCTCGGCTCGTGCAGCGGCAGACCGCAGAGCGCGCGGACCTGCTGCTCGAACTGATCCACCGAACACGCGTCGAGCGTATAGTGCCCGCTATTGTGGGGACGAGGCGCGATCTCGTTCACGTAGAGCTTCCCGCCGTTGGCGACGAATAGCTCCACACCCAGAACGCCGACATAGTCCAGGGCCTTCGCCACGGAAACGCCCAGCGCGCATGCCTCGCCCGCCAACCCGGACGGCACCCGCGCGGGCACGACGGTGGTCTCGAGGATCCCGTCACGGTGCCGGTTCTCGCCGACGGGAAACGCCGCCACCCGGTCGTCCGCTCCTCGGGCCAGGACCACCGACAATTCCCGTTCCAGCTCGAGGCGTTCCTCGAGGACGCACGCGACCCGCCCGACGCTCGCGAAGGCGGCCTCGGCATCCAACCGGGCATTGATCGGAGCCTGACCCTTGCCGTCGTAGCCGAGTCGGCTGGTCTTGAGCAGCGCGGGGAGGCGGATGGCTTCCACGGCCGCCGCGAGCTCCGCCGGGTTGCCCACCGCCCGGAACGCCGCGGTGGCGAATCCCGCCCGAAGGAGGAACGTCTTCTCGGCGATGCGGTCCTGCGCCACCGCGACGGCCGACGCGCCCGGCCGAACGACGGTCACTCGGGCCAGTTGCTCCAGCGTCGAGGCGGGGACGTTCTCGAACTCGATGGTCACGGCGGCACAGCCGGAGCCGAACGTGTCGATCGCGGCCTCGTCGTCATACGCCGCGCGCACGTGCCGGTCGGCGATCTGCCCGGCGGGACTCCCCGGATCGGGGTCGAGAACGCAGACCCGATACCCCATGGTCCGGGCCCGCAGCGTGAACATCCGACCGAGCTGGCCGCCACCGAGGACGCCGATGGTGGCGCCGGGCAGGATCATCCGGGGGAAGGGAGCTTGAGCTCGCTGACCCGCGCCGTCTGCGCGCGGCGGAACTCCGTCAGGCGCGCGCCGAGCGCCGGGTCGGCAAGCGCGAGAATCCCGACCGCATAGAGGGCGGCGTTCTGCGCACCGGCGGAACCGATCGCGAACGTGGCGACGGGGACGCCCGCGGGCATCTGCACGATGGAGAGCAGCGAATCGAGGCCCTGAAGGTGACGGGTGGGGACCGGTACACCCAGCACGGGCAGCGTCGTCTTGGAGGCCAGCATGCCCGGAAGATGCGCCGCGCCGCCGGCGCCGGCGATGATGCAGCGCAGACCACGGCCCGCAGCGTCGGTGGCATACGAGAAGAGGAGGTCGGGTGTCCGATGGGCGGACACGACCCGGGACTCGTGGGCGATGTCGAATTCCGTCAGACGCCGGGCGGCGTGTTGCATCACCTCCCAGTCGGAGTCGCTCCCCATCACGATGCCGACCAGTGCCTGGCTCATACCGTTGCCCGTGTCCGGTCCATCGTGCCCCGCGTGGCCAGCGCCGCTTGCGCCGCGGCGAGGCGCGCGATCGGGATCCGGAACGGCGAGCAGGAGACGTAGTTCACGCCCAGTTTGTCGCAGAACGCCACCGCGGCCGGCTCGCCGCCGTGCTCGCCGCAGATGCCCAGCTTGAGATCGGGACGGGTGCGCCTGCCCAGCTCGCAGGCCATCTGAATCAGCTTTCCGACGCCGGCCAGGTCGAGCACCTGGAAGGGATCGTCCTCGATCACGCCGTGCTCCAGATAGTAGGGCAGGAAATGCCCCGCATCGTCCCGAGACAGGCCCCAGGTGGTCTGGGTAAGGTCGTTGGTGCCGAAGGAGAAGAATTGTGCCTCTCGGGCCAGCTCGTCTGCCGTCAGAGCCGCGCGGGGCAGCTCGATCATGGTGCCGAGGAGGAACGGCACCGTGATCTGCCTTTCGCGGAAGACCTCCTCCGCGGTCTGGCGGACGATGAGCGCCTGCTTCCGGAACTCGACGACGCTGGCGGTGAGCGGGATCATCACCTCGGGCATGACCCGGCCTTTCCGGGCCGCCACCGTGCAGGCTGCTTCGAAGATGGCGCGCACCTGCATCGTCGTGATCTCGGGGTAGATGATCCCCAGCCGGCAGCCCCGGAGCCCGAGCATCGGATTGACTTCCTGAAGCCGGTCGATGACGCCGTGCAGCTCCTCGAGCCCGATCCCGAGCTCGCTGGCCAGCGCCGCGATCTCGGCGGGATCCCGGGGCAGAAATTCGTGCAGGGGGGGATCGAGCAGACGGATGGTGACCGGGAACCCTTCCATCGCGCGGAAGATGGCTTCGAAGTCCGAGCGCTGCATGGGCAGGAGACGGGCCAGTGCGCGCTGGCGGCCGGCGGTGTCCTGCGCGACGATCATCTCCCGCATGGCCGTGAGCCGGTCGCCGTCGAAGAACATATGCTCAGTGCGGCACAGGCCGATCCCCTCGGCTCCGAAATCGCGGCCCCGGTGGGCGTCGGCGGGCGTGTCGGCGTTGACCCGCACGCGGAGTTGGCGGATACGGTCGGCCCACTGCATCAGCCGGAGGAAGTCGCTGCTCAGCTCGGGGCTCACCAGCGCCGCCTGGCCCGCGAAGACCTTGCCGGTGCTTCCGTCCACCGTGATCCAGTCTCCCTCAGTGATATGACGTCCGTTGACCGAGACCCGCCCGGCCCGCTCGTCCACCTGGAGGGCTTGGGCGCCCGCCACGCACGGCTTGCCCATGCCGCGGGCGACCACGGCCGCGTGGGACGTCATGCCGCCGCGCGCGGTGAGCACGGCCTTGGCCATGATCATGCCGTGGAAGTCCTCGGGTGAGGTCTCCCGTCGCACCAGGATGACCGATTGGCCGGACCGGCCGAGGCGTTCGGCATGATCGGCGTCGAAGACCGCCGTGCCGCAGGCTGCGCCGGGGGACGCCGGGAGACCGGTGGTGAGCAGGTCGAGCCGGCTCTGGGGATCGATGGTCGGATGGAGAAGCTGATTGAGATCGTTGGGCGGAATCCGTGCGACCGCCTCTTCCTCGGAGATCAGCTCTTCGTCCACCATCTCGCAGGCCACGCGCACCGCGGCTTGTCCCGACCGCTGCCCGCGGCGGGTCTGCAGCATGTAGAGCTTGCCGCGCTCGATCGTGAACTCCATGTCCTGGAGATCGCGGAAGTGGCGCTCCAGGGTCCGCGCCACCCGCTCGAGCTCCTGGAAGGATGCCGGGAGCCGCTCTTTGAGCGTGGCGATCGGCAGCGGCGTCCGCGCGCCCGACACCACGTCCTCGCCCTGCGCGTTGAGGAGGTACTCTCCATACATCACCCGCTCGCCGGTCGACGGGTCGCGGCTGAACGCGACACCCGTGCCGCTGTCCTCGCCGATGTTCCCGAAGACCATGGCGACGATGTTGACGGCCGTGCCCATCGAGTCGGGAATGTCGTGCAGCTTCCGGTAGTCGATCGCGCGGCGCGTATTCCAGCTCTCGAACACCGCGGCGATGGCGCCCCAGAGCTGGTCGAGCGGATTGGTGGGGAACTCGTGTCCGCTCTCGTGCTTCACGACTTCCTTGAATCGCCGGACGATGGCCTGCATCTCGGTCACGGGCAGGTCGATGTCGCGCTCCACGCCACAGCCTTGGCGATGCTCCTCGAGCAGCTGCTCGAAAGGGCGCTTGGGCAGATCGAATACCACCACCGCGTACATCTGGACGAACCGGCGGTAGGAGTCCCAGGCAAAGCCGGGATTGCCGCTTTGCCGGGTGAGCCCTTCGACCGTGGCATCGTTGAGACCCAGGTTGAGGATGGTCTCCATCATACCGGGCATCGACACGGCGGCGCCGGAGCGGACGGACACCAGGAGGGGATTGTCGCCGTCGCCGAAATACCGGCCGGTGGCCGCTTCGACCCGGTGAAGCGCGCTCTCGACCTGGCTCTGGAGCCGCTTGGGAAACTGGCCGCTCTCCAGATAGGTCTGGCAGAGGGTGCTCGCGATGGTGAAGCCGGGCGGGACCGGGATGCCGAGCGTGGTCATTTCGGCCAGGCCGGCTCCCTTGCCGCCCAGCACGTCCTTCATCGCCGCGGTGCCTTCGGCCCGCCCGGCGCCGAACGAGTAGACCAGCGGCTGGGTGTAGGGGCCGCTCATGCGGGGGTCGCCAGAAGTGGCGAGTCGTGCCGCAGTTGCACCAGGTCTCCCGGAATGGGGGTCGGATACTGGCCCGAGAAGCAGGCGTGGCAATAGCCGTTGACATCGCCCGCGGCGCGCAACATGCCCGGCAGCGAGAGATATCCGAGGGAGTCGACCCCCAGGAACTGGCGGATTTCCTCGATGGAATGGGTGGACGCGATCAGCTCCTCCGGCGTCGGCGTGTCGATGCCGTACAGACAGGGTCCGGTAATCGGCGGAGAACCCAGGCGCAGGTGGACTTCGCGCGCTCCCGCGGCACGGATCATCTGCACCAGGCTCTTGCTCGTATTACCCCGCACCAGGCTGTCGTCCACGACCACGACCGATTTCCCCTCGATCACGTCGCGCACGGGATTGAACTTGATCTTCACCTTGGCGACGCGATGGTTCTGGGTCGGGTTGATGAAGGTGCGGCCGACGTAGTGGTTCCGGATGAGGCCGTACTCCAGCTTGACCCCGGAGACTTCGGCGAATCCCAGCGCCATGGCGTTGGAGCTGTCGGGCACGCTGAACACCACCTCGCCCCGGGGAGCGGGCTGCTCCCGCGCGAGCTGACGCCCGAGCTCGCGGCGCACCCGGTCCACCGATTCGCCGAACACGGTGCTGTCCGGCCGGGCGAAATACACCAGCTCGAACACGCAACGGGTAACGGGGCGGGGACTCAGGCGCGGCAGCTCCGTGACCTTGCCGTCGTCGATGCGGATGAACTCGCCCGGCTGGAGCTCGCAGGCCGGCGTGGCGCCGAGGAGATCGAGTGCGCAGCTCTCCGACGCCACCACCATGCCGGCCCCCAGCCGGCCCAGTACGAGGGGGCGGAAACCGCGGCTGTCGATCACCGCGTAGAGGGTGCGGCCGACCGAGAGGACCAGACTGTAGGCGCCGTCCACCTGTTCGAGCGCTTCGCGGATCTGTCCCTCGACGGTGTCGGCCTCGGAGCGGGCGATCAGATGAACCAGGACCTCGGTGTCGGACGAGGTGGTGAAAATGGCGCCCCGGTCTACCAGCTCGCGCCTGAGCTCCGCCGCGTTGACCAGGTTGCCGTTGTGGGCGATGGCGAGCGGTCCGCAGCGGGTGTTGGCGCTGCAGGGCTGCGCGTTGGCCAGTATCGTGCTGCCCGTCGTGCTGTAGCGCGTGTGGCCCACCGCGAGATCACCGGGGAGCAGCGCCAACTGCGGCTCGTCGAAGGTCTCGCTCACGAGCCCCATCCCCCGGTGCGAGCGGGCGACGCCCTCGCGATCCACTGCGACGATGCCCGCGCTCTCCTGACCCCGGTGCTGGAGGGCGTAGAGTCCCAGGTAGGCCAGCCGCGCCGCGTCAGGAGTGCCCGAAACCCCGATGATCCCGCACATCGCTATGCTCCCGCCGAGCGGTCCAGGTCGGGGTGCTGCATCCGACGGGGAATCGCCTGGAAATAGATCGTCCGCAATGCCGCCACGCTCCACCCATGCGACTGTCCCGCCGCGGTCACCCGAAGCTCGCCGGATGCGCGTCCCACCCGTCCCGCGCGGAACACCGGAACGCCGTGCTCGCCGCAGAGTGTCGCGAGACGGTCGACCGCGGCGGGCTCGCAGGTGACGACGGCCCGCGCGCCATCCTCGCCGTAGAGCAGGGCCTCGCCGGAGACACCGGCGGCGTAGTCGGTGAAGTCGCACGTTGCGCCCAGTCCTTCGAGCGCATAGGGGCCGCCGATGGCCGCCTCGGCGAGCGCGACCATCAGTCCGCCATCCGAGCAGTCGTGAGCCGAACGGAGCAGGCCGCGCGCGGCCGCCGCCACCAGCAGCCGCTGCAACCGAAGCTCCGCCTCGAGATCCACCGGCGCCGGCTTGCCGCCGACGAAGGTCTGGATCTCGGCCCAGTACGCCGAGCCGCCGAGCGCGCCTCGGGTGTCGCCGAGCACGAGGATCTCGTCCCCCGCCGAGGCGAAATGGCTGGAGACCCGGTCACCGACCGTGTCGAGCAGGCCGATCATGCCGACGGTGGGCGTCGGGTCGATGGCACCGGCGGGACTCTGGTTGTAGAAGGACACGTTGCCGCCGGTCACCGGAGTATCGAACGCGCGGCAGGCGTCGGCGATGCCGCGACACGCTTCCACGAACTGATGGAACACCTCGGGCTTCTCGGGGTTGCCGAAGTTGAGACAGTCGGTGATCCCGAGGGGACGTGCGCCGGTGCAGGCGATATTGCGCGCGGCCTCCGCCACCGTGGCCTTGCCCCCCTCGTAGGGGTCCAGCCCCACGAGGCGGCTGTTGCAGTCCACCGTCACCGCAATGGCGAACCCGGTTCCCGGTACCGCGATGACGCCCGCGTCTCCGCCGGGACCGAGTACCGTCGAGGCCTGCACGGTGGAATCGAACTGCTCGTACATCCACCGCTTGCTGGCGATGTTGGGGCTGTCGAGCAGCACCTCCAGGGCCGTGCGCAGGTCGGCGCCCGGCCCCCGCGAGGGGTGGGCGGCTCGCCGCTCGCGCGCTGCGTTCGCCTCGCGTGCCTCGGGCGTATAGATGGGACAATCCTCGACCAGCCGCCGGCCCGGAATCGCCGCGACCACCAGTCCCTCGTGGCGAACGCGGAAGATGCCGTCGTCGGTAACCCGCCCGATCGGCGCGGCCGTCAGCTCCCACTTCTCACATACCGCCTGCACCTCGGCCACCCTCGACGGGTCGGCGACCACGAGCATCCGCTCCTGCGACTCCGACAGCAGGATCTCGTAGGGCGTCATCCCCGGCTCGCGGGTGGGGACGAGCGCCGTGTCGATCTCCACGCCCACGCCGCCGCGCGCCGCCATCTCCGCGCTCGAGCTGGTGAGCCCGGCGGCGCCCATGTCCTGGATGGCGACGATCAAATCGGCGGTGATCAGCTCCAGGCTGGCCTCGAGCAGGAGCTTTTCGGTGAAGGGGTCGCCGACCTGAACCTGCGGCCGCCTGGCCTCGCTCTTCTCGGAGAGCTCTTCTGACGCGAAGCTGGCGCCATGAATCCCGTCGCGGCCCGTGCGCGAGCCCACGCACAGCAGCACGTTGCCGACGCCGTGGGCGGCGGCGCGAATCAGGTCGGCCTCCTTGAGCAGACCCACGCACATCGCGTTCACCAGCGGATTGCCCGTGTAACCGTCGGCGAACCCCACCTCGCCACCGAGCGTCGGAATGCCGACACAGTTGCCGTAATCGCCGACGCCGCGCACCACGCCCGCCAGCAGGTAGCGGTTGCGTGGGATGTCGAGCGGACCGAACCGGAGGCTGTTGAGCACCGCCACCGGCCGCGCCCCCATCGTGAAGACGTCGCGCAGGATGCCGCCCACCCCCGTAGCCGCGCCCTGGTAGGGCTCCACGGCCGACGGGTGGTTGTGGGACTCGACCTTGAAGGCCACCGCCCATCCGTCGGGCAACCGAAGCACGCCGGCGTTCTCTCCCGGGCCCTGGACCACCTGGCTGCCGGTGGTTGGAAACATCTTCAACACGGGCTTGGAGTGCTTGTAGCTGCAGTGCTCCGACCAGAGCGCGGAGAACACCCCGAGCTCGGTGAGGGTGGGCGACCGGCCGAGCATCTCGACGACGCGCGCATACTCGAGGTCGTTGAGGTTATGCTCCCGGACCACCTCGGGCGTGACCGGACGCTCGCCGGCGAAGGAGAAGGCCTCCGTAGCTCCCGCGAGGGCGAAGCCGGTCATGACGGCCGCCGCGTCCCGCCCCGGAGGCTGGCGAAGGCGTCGGAGAGCACGCGGGTGAACAGCGCCGGCCGCTCCTCGTGCGCCACCACGTCGATCTCGCCCGCGTCGAGCCACATGCCGCCGCAGTGAGGGCAGCTTTCGATCTGGACGCCGTGATACTGGCTGCTGACCAGGTCGTAGCCGTCCTTGGGGCACTTCATGAAGTGAGTCTTCCGCTCGCTCTCGAGCGCCGCGCTCTCGGCGAGCGCCCGCTGGCGCTTGATGAGCTCGGCTTCCCGTTTGACGAAGTATTCGTCTTCGTTCCTGCTTGGCTTGTCGGTGCTCATCGGTCCGGCGCGTTGGAGGTGGATGGCTTGGGCTGCAGCGCAGCCAGGGATGTGAAGAAACCGGCCCCGTCCGACGAGCCGAGGAGTGGGCCCACGACACGCTCGGGATGCGGCATGATGCCGACCACGGTGCCCCCGGGGTTGCAGATGCCCGCGATGTGGTTGGCCGACCCGTTGGGATTGGGCTGCAGGGCCGGGTCGCCGCCGGCCGCCACATACCGGAGGACGACGCGGCCCTCCGCCTCGAGAATGCGCAGGGTGTCGGCCGATGCCACGAACCGTCCGTCGCCGTGAGCCACCGGCAACCGGAGGAGGCTGCCGCGGGCATATGCGGAGGTGAACACCGTAGAGGTCCGCTCGACGGTCACGTCGACCGGCTTGGACACGAAGGTGAGGCCGGCGTTCCGCAGCAGCGCCCCGGGAAGCAGGTGCGCCTCGCAGAGAATCTGGAACCCGTTGCAGATCCCGAGCACCGGGCCGCCGGCAGCGGCGTGGCGCTGCACCGCCTGCATCACCGGGCTGAACCGGGCGATCGCGCCGGAGCGGAGATAGTCGCCGTAGCTGAAGCCGCCCGGCAGGATCACCACGTCGGCGCCGTGCAGGTGGATATCACGATGCCAGACGAAGAACGCCCGCGCCCCCTGCTGCTCGACCGCGCGCAGGGCGTCGACATCGCAGTTGCTGCCGGGAAAGCGGACGACGGCGACGTTGAGCATCAGGCGTCCTCGACGGTGAGGAGGTAGTCCTCCGTAACCGGATTGGCGAGGAGCTTGTCGCACATCCGGCGCACCCTCGCCTCGGCATCTCCGCGGTTGGCGGCCGTGACGTTGAGCTCGATGGCCCGGCCCACCCGGACGTCGCCCGCCTCCGCGAATCCGAGCGCGGACAGGGCATGCTCCACCGCCTGTCCCTGAGGGTCCAGCAACCCGCCCCGCGGCATCACTCGAACATGCACCCGAAAGCTCATCGGTCCTCCGGCGGCTGGCGCCGGTCGATCCACTCTCCGCGACGCTCCGGTGTGAGCGGCGCGGCGGCGGCGTGAGACGACTCCTCCTCGGCCGGGGGAGGCCTGCCCACCGCCGGCTCGGGCCGCTCCATCAGGCCGAGGACGAGGGCGCGGGAGACCCCGAACGTCATGTAGAACAGGCCGAAGGGGAACAGAAAGTACGACGGGAACAATAGCCCGCCGAGGAGGATGGTGAGATGCACCAGCAGGCCGATAATTCCCTTGGTGCTCCGGATGCCGATCGGCGGGAACTTCGGGTAGCGGACGTTGCTCACCATGAGCAGCGCCAGCAGCAGCACGAGGACCACCAGCCCCTGGTGCTGGAGGTCGAGGTACGCGACGGACGCGCGATACCACTCGGTCTGGCTGAAGGGGTAGTACACGGCCAGCGTCATGCCCGCGGCCGGCGAGGGCATGCCGGTGAACCAGCCGGTGGAGGGCTTGCCGGCGGAGAGGACGTTGAACCGGGCCAGGCGGAGGGCGACCGCCGTGACGTAGATGTAGGAGAGCACCCAGGCGAACCGTCCCGCGCTCGCGAAATCGAGGAAGTAGATGAGGAGGGCGGGGGCCACGCCGAAGGAGATGACGTCGACCAGCGAATCGAGCTCCGCACCGAAGCGCGAGCCGGTGTTGGAGAGTCGGGCCACGCGCCCGTCGAGCATGTCCAGTATGCCCGCGAAGACGATGAACCAACCCGCCCACCGGAAGTTGCCGTTGAAGGCGGAGACGATCGCCCAGAATCCGAAGAACAGGTTTCCCAGCGTGAACGCGCTCGGCATCACCACGACCACCTGCCGCATCGTGGGCCGCCGCAACCGGTCTCGACGTGGAATCAGCTCCATTCGGCCACCACCGTGACTCCCACCCGCGTGGTGTCCCCGGGGTTCACCAGCACCCGGGTCCGCGGGGGGAGGAAGAGGTCAACCCGCGAGCCGAAGCGGATCATCCCCATCCGCTCGCCCTGGCGCACGGTCGTTCCGACCTGGTGATCGGTCACGATCCGGCGCGCGATGAGTCCCGCGATCTGCCTGATCAGCATCTTCCCGTGCGTCGTGTCGAGCCCGACCGACGACTGCTCATTGCTGAGGCTCGCCTTCTCCGCCCCGGCGTGTCCGAACTCGCCGGGATTGTAGTGCCGGTACCGGACCGTGCCGTCGGCCGGATACCGATTGACGTGACAGTCGAGCACGTTCATGAAGATCGAGACGCGCGTCGCGCGTTCGTGGAAGAACGCCGGCTCGTCCACTTCCACCACGCCGACCACTTTGCCGTCCGCCGGCGCGACGATGACCTTGTCATCCCGCGTCCAGGATCGCTCCGGATCGCGAAAGAACGCGACGACCCAGGTCGAGACCAGGATCCAGATGGCCGCGCCGAGCCACCACCGGACGTCACCCCGATAGCAGGCGAGCGCGAGGAGTGCCGCCGCGATCGTCCAGGCCCCCACGATAAACCACCGCCCCTCCGGTGCCGTTCGAATCACGACTCGGTCTCGAGCGGCCGCCCGGTGAGACGCCGGTAAGCCTCGAGGTACCGGAAACTCGTCGCCTCCACGACCTCCGGCGGCAGGGTGGGTGGGGGAGCCTCGCCGTTCCAGCGCCCTTCCGTCCGCAGCCCGGCCAGATAATCGCGCAACGGCTGCTTGTCGAAACTCGGCTGACTCCTTCCCGGCTGATAGCGGTCGGCCGGCCAGAACCGGGACGAGTCCGGCGTCATCACCTCGTCGATCAGGCGCAGCGTCCCCTCGCGGTCCGGGCCGAACTCGAATTTGGTGTCGGCGATGATGATCCCGTGCGCGGCGGCGTGGTCGCGCCCGGCGCGGTAGATCGCAAAGCTGGCGTCGCGCAGGCGGCTGGCGAACGGTACCCCGAGCGCGGCGGCCACCTGCTCGAACGTCACGTTGAGGTCGTGACCGCTCTCGGCCTTGGTCGCGGGCGAAAATAGCGGCGGCTCGAGCGCCTCGCTCTCGCGCATGCCGGGCGGTAACGGCTCGCCAGCGAGCGTCCCGCTCTTCCGGTATTCGGTCCAGGCGGAGCCGGAGAGATAGCCCCGCACCACGCATTCGAACGGCACCGGCGTCGTCCGGCGGACCAGCATCGCCCGCCCAGCCATCTCCGCGGCGTGGGGGCCCAGCGTCGGGACACGGCCGAGAATGTCGGCGACGTCGGCCGAGACGAAGTGCGAGGGAAACACGCCCGCGAGCCGGCGGAACCAGAAGGCGCTGATCTGGGTGAGGACGACGCCCTTGTACGGGATTGGCTCGCGCATGACGACGTCGAAGGCGCTGACGCGGTCGCTCGCGACGAGCAGCAGATGGTCGAGGTCCACCTCGTACACTTCGCGCACCTTGCCCCGCCGGACCAGCGGCAGGGGGAGGCGGCTCCCGGCCAGCGCGGTCATACTCCGACCTCCGCCGTCGTCGCCTCGGCCGCGAGCGGGCGCGCGCGCTCCAGCAGCGGCCGAAGGTACTCCGCCAGAAACTCTCCCACCTGCTGTTCCGCCCGTCCCGTGTAGGCCGCCGGCCGCAGCTCGGCCTTGAGCTCGTCCAGCGGCACGGCACGGAACGCCGGATCGGTGCTGAGCCGCGCCAGCAGGTCGTTGTCGGCGCCCCGGCTCATGGCCTCCGATACCGCCAGACTATGGCGGCGGATCACTTCGTGGAGCGTCTGCCGGTCGCCGCCCGCGGCGACACCGAGCATGAGACAGCGCTCGGTAGCCATGAAAGGCATCTGCCGATCGACATGGCGTCGGATCACATCCTCGCGGACCTCGAGACCGGCCGCGATGTTGGCGGCGAGCACCAGGATCGCATCCGTCGCCAGGAACGATTCGGGGAGGGACAGTCGTCGGTTGGCGCTGTCGTCGAGGGTCCGCTCGAGCCATTGCCCCGCGGCGGTGTGGGGCCCGTTCGCCTGGAGCGAGATCACGAAGCGCGCGAGACCGGTAATCCGTTCCGCCCGCATCGGGTTCCGCTTGTAGGCCATCGCGCTGGACCCGATCTGCTCGGACTCGAACGGCTCGAGCAACTCGCCCTCGTGCTGGAGCAGCCGCAGATCGCCGGCCAGCTTTGCCGCGGACTGGGCGATGCCGCTCAGAACGTCGAGCACCATGCTGTCGGCTTTCCGCGGATACGTCTGGCCCGTCACCGCGTACTGCGAGGCGAACCCGAGTTTGGCGGTGACCCGCCGCTCCAGCTCGCGCACCTTCGCGTGATCGCCCCCGAAAAGCTCGAGGAACGACGCCTGCGTTCCGGTGGTGCCCTGGCAGCCCCGGAAGCGGAGCGCCTCGAGCCGGTGGGACAGCTCCTCGACGTCGAGGGCGAAGTCCTGCATCCAGAGCGTGGCTCGCTTGCCCACGGTCGTGAGCTGCGCGGGCTGGAAGTGGGTATAGGCGAGGCAGGGCAGCGCGGCGTTCCGGACGGCGAAGCCCTCGAGGGCCGAAAGCACGGCCACGATCCGTCCGAGCACCAGGCGGAGCCCCTCGCGCATCACCAGGAGATCGGCGTTGTCGGTGACGAAGGCGCTGGTGGCGCCCAGGTGGAGGAACGGCCGGGCCGCCGGCGCCTGCTCTCCAAACGCGTGGATGTGCGCCATGACGTCGTGGCGGAAGCGCCGCTCGAACCGCGCGGCGGCGGCGAGGTCGGCATCGTCGAGGTGGGCGCCCATCTGGGCCAGCGCCTCGTCGGGGATCTCCAGGCCCACCTCACGCTCGGCCTCCGCAAGCGCCAGCCACAGCCGGCGCCAGAGCGCGATGCGGTGCGGCTCGCCCCAGAGATTCTGCATGGCCGGGGAGGCGTAGCGGGTGCCGAGCGGCGAGCGCCAGCGGTCGTCGTCGGTCATCGGAACGTGAGATCGGTGAAGGAGATCTGCCCGTCCCGCTCGAAATACACCCGGATGAGCTGGCCGGCCCGAACGTTCATCAGCTCCTCGACCTGATCGGCGGCGCGCACCGGATTGCGGTTGATGGCGACGATCGCGTCGCCTTCCTGCAGGCCGGTGGCCCGGCTCACCGACGGCGAGATCTTGAAGATGAGAGCCCCATGTTCGCTCCTGATGCCGCGCTCCGCCTGAATGGACGGCGTCAGCGTGATGAGCTGGAGATCCTGCAGGACCGTGTATTTCTCGGCGGTCACCGTGGGGAGGTCGCCGGTGATGATCCGGCGCGTGCTCGTGCGGCCGTTGCTCTTCAGGGTGATGGCCACTCCGTCGCCGACGTGGAGGTCGAGCTTGACCGCCTCCCAGTCGAGGTAGTTCCGGAGACGGCGCCCGTTGGCCTGCTCCAGCACGTCGCCGGCCTTCAGACCCGCCTTGGCCGCCGGCCCCTCCGGCACCACCGACGCGACCTGCACGCCGCCCTGGCTCTTCCACTCCCGCATGGCCGCCGCGCCTTCGACCTCGAGGCCGACCCACGCGCGCCGCACCGTCCCCGTCTTGATGATCTCGTCGGCGACGCGGAGCGCGCGCTCGATCGGGATGGCGAAGCCGAGTCCGACCGAGCCGCCGCTGCTGCTGAAGATCGACGAGTTGACGCCGACGACTTCACCCAGCGCATTGGTGAGCGGCCCACCGGAATTCCCGGGATTGATCGCCGCGTCGGTCTGGATCATGTCGAGGTACAGACCGGTCTGCTCGCCGCTCGGGAGGATGTTGCGGCCGGTGGCGCTCACCACACCGACCGTCACGGTGGGCTCGGCGTTGCCGAGGAGGTAGGCATAGGGATTGCCGAGGGCGACCACCCACTCGCCGATCATGAGGTCGGTGCTCCGTCCGGTCACGATCGGGGTGAGGCCTTGCCGGTCGACCTTGAGCACCGCGATATCCGTCAGCGGATCCTCACCGAGGACGCGCGCCGGCAGATCGCTGCCGTCGGCCAGCGTGACGACGACCTTCTGGGCATTGGCGACGACGTGCTGGTTGGTGAGGATGACGCCGCTGGGCCGTACGACGAATCCGGTGCCGTACCCCTGGACGATCCGCGCGCCTTGCGGCACGAAGAAGAAGTCCCACGGCGAGCGCGGCGCCGCTTCCCGGCGCGACGTGACGTTGATCGACACGACGGCCGCCGAAGCGCGCTCTGCGGCGGCGACCAGGGCGGTGCGGCGTGACTCACCCACGCTGCGCTTCGTGTCGGCGGCCCGGTCGCGCGGCACGGTCGCGGCGGCCGGCGCCTGCACCGTCGACTGCGCCGCCGCGCGCGTGACCGCCATCGCGCTCTCGTCGCGCGCGGAGTCGCGGCACGCCGCCCCGAGCACGGTGAGGAGAACGGCGCTACGCGCCGGGCGCCAGCGCATGCGCCTCCTCATCGGACGAATCGGCGAACAGCTCGCGAGGGTATGACGCCGCGACGAAATAGAGACCCTGCGGCGGGGCCGGAGGACTCGTCTCCTGGTTGTCGCCGCTGGCGAGCAATCGGTCGATGTCTTCGACCGGTCGCCGCCCGCAGCCGACGTCCACCATCGTGCCGACCATCAGGCGCACCATGTGGTGAAGGAACCGGTCGGCTTCGACGTGGTACGCGACACCGCGGCCTTCCGGGCGGGCGACCCAGTCCGAGCAGGTGAGCGTGCAACAGTAGTGCGGACGCGGCGTGCCCTTGGCGGCGAACGCGGAGAAGTCGTGCGCGCCGGCGAGCCGTCCCGCCGCCTCGTCCATCGCGGCCAGGTCGAGCGGGCGGCACAGAGCCCACTCGAACGGGCGGCGGAACGGCGAGCCGGCCGCCTCATCGAGGCCGATGTCGTATCGGTATCGGCGAGCCTGCGCGCTCTTGCGGGCGTGAAAGCCGGGGCGCATCAGGTGCACCGACTCGACCCAGCAATCGCGGGGAAGCAGCGCGTTGAGGGCGCGGCGGAGATCGAAGGAGTGCCACCGAGCAGGTGCGTCGAAGCTGACGCCGATCCCGGCGGCATGAACGCCCGAATCCGTTCGACCCGAGGCATGAGCGACCGCTCGGTGCTCGAAGAGCCGCTCCAGAGCACGCTCGAACTCGACCTGGACAGATCGGCCCGCCGGTTGGCGCTGCCACCCGACATACCCGGTTCCATCGTAATGCAGGGTGGCGAGAAAGGTCCGGCTCACGGCCCGAAATCTAGCCTCTCCCCACGACCCGAGCAAGTTACGCAAATCCTTGTCAGAATTGACAAAAGAGCCACTTCTCGGGTAGTCTTTCCGACGCTTCCACCTGCTGCTCGCGCCCCCGACCTTCGACTGCCCGTGACCCAGGACGCAGCTCTCCGCTCCGCCCTCCAGGAACTCGCCCGTGGGGCCTCGTTATCCGAAGAGGCGACGGCGGATGCGTTCGGCGTCGTGATGCGCGGTGAAGCCACACCGGCCCAGACGGCCGCCCTGCTGATGGGGCTTCGAATCAAGGGGGAGACCGCCGAGGAGCTCGCCGGAGCGGCTTCGGCGCTCCGGGCCGCGATGATCCGCGTACCTGCCGACGAGCCCGAGCTGCTGGTCGACACCTGCGGCACCGGCGGCGGACGCGTGGGCACGCTCAACCTGTCCACGGCGGCTGCATTCGTCGTGGCCGGCGCCGGGGTGTCGGTCGCCAAGCACGGCAATCGCAGCTACACCTCGCGATCAGGATCCGCCGACGTCCTCGAGGCGCTCGGCGTGGACATCGCGATGGGCCCCGAGCGGGCGGCCGGGGCCCTCCGAAGCGCGAGGATCGTCTTTCTCTTCGCCCCGAACTACCACCCAGCCATGCGGCACGTCGCTCCCGTCCGCAAGGAGCTCGGGGTGCCGACGATCATGAATCTCCTCGGCCCGCTGGCCAACCCGGCCGCGGCCGGACGTCAGGTCATCGGCGTAGCGGACCCGGCGAGAGCGCCGCTCGTGGCGGACGCGCTCGCCCGGCTCGGCGCCACGCATGGCCTCGTGGTCCACGCCTCCGTCGGGATGGATGAGGTGAGTCCATGGGGATCCACAATGGCGTGGGAGGTACGTCAGGGCGGGGTGGCGTGTCGTGAGATTCTTCCGGGATCGCTGGGGTTGGAGTGCGAGGATCTCGACGGTCTGGCGGGAGGAGAGCCGGCCGCGAATGCGGCGCGGATCGAGGGGATCCTGGCGGGTGGAGGGAAAACCGTCGAGCGATGTGCCGTGCTGCTGAACGCGGGGGCGGCGCTGTACGTGTCGGGCCGGGGTTGGACGTTGGAGCAGTCACTCGCGCGCGCGCGCGACGCCCTCGACGGCGGCGCGGGGGCCGAGGCCCTCGCGCGGCTCCGGTCGGTGTGACCTAGTATTTGCGGATGACCCCGACCACGACACCCTGAATCAGCACGTCGCGCTCCTGAAAGCGCATCGGCTGCATGGTGGCGTTGGCCGGCTGCAGCCGGATCCAGCCGCCAGGCTCGCGGTAGAACTTCTTGACGGTGGCTTCCGAGCCGTTGACCAGGGCGATCACCATTTCGCCGTTCTCCGCGGTCTGTTTTCCGTGGACCACGACCACGTCGCCGTCGAGGATGTGCTCGTCGACCATCGAGATGCCCTGGACCCGAAGCGCGTAGTTTGGACCGCGCCGGGGCAACATCTGATCGGGCACGGCGATGGTTTCCTGATGCATGAGCGACTCGATCGGTGTGCCGGCCGCCACCTTGCCGAGCAGCGGAATCTCGCTGGCCGCGGACGTGCCACGAGGCGGGAGCACCTCGATCGAGCGGCTTTCGTTGTAGGCGCGCTTGATGTAGCCCTTGCGCTCGAGATTGGTGAGGTGCTCGTGAACGGTGGCGAGAGACTGAAAGCCGAATTTCTCGGCGATTTCCTCGAAACTGGGCGCGTATCCCTGCTGCTGAATGTGGCCGTGCAAATAGCCTAGAATTTCACTCTGGCGCTTGGTCAGGGGCATGGAACGATCTCCACAGTTCGCGGGGTGGCGACCGAATAGAGGCCGAATAAGAGTACCCGAATACCGGCCGAAGGACAAGATGCCCGTTTCCCTGGAGCAAATCCTCGAATCGACCCGGGACCGCCTGCCGGCCCTCCGAGCCGGGCGCGCCGCTTTGGAGCGTGAGGCTGCCGCGACCGCGTCCCCTCCGCCCCTGCTCGACGCGCTCGCGGGATCCCACGTCGCCGTGATCGCGGAGGTGAAGCGACGGTCGCCGAGCGCGGGAACGATCCGGGCGGATCTCAACCCGGTCAAGCACGCCAAGGCCTATGCGGCGGCGGGTGCCGCCGCCATCTCGGTGCTGACCGACGGGCCGTTCTTCGGAGGCTCGCTCGATGACCTGCGGGACGTAGTGGATTGGGTGGATGTGCCAGTGCTGCGCAAGGACTTCATTCTCGACGAGCTGCAGATCCTCGAGGCTCGCGCGGCCGGGGCGTCCGCCGTGCTGCTCATCGTCCGAGCGCTGGAGCGACGCCGTCTCCGCGAGCTGCTGACCTGCGCGGCCGACATGGATCTGGACCCGCTCGTCGAGGTCCACACCGCAGGCGAGCTCGATGCCGCGCTGGACGCGGATGCCGGGCTCGTCGGCGTCAACAGCCGCGATCTCGATACGTTCGCCATCGACACGGCCGCCGCGTGGCAGTTGCTGGCGCGAGTGCCGCCGGGCGTTACGGCCGTCGCCGAGAGCGGGATGACGACCGCACTCGACGTGGCCGGTGCGGCCGCCGCGGGCGCCGATGCCGTGCTGATCGGGACGGCACTGTCCGTGGCCGCCGATCCGGCCGCCCTGCTCCTGGACCTGACCGGGATCGGGCGCCGTGGCCGTTAGAGTCAAGATCTGCGGTCTCACCCGTCCGGCCGACGCCGCCCGGGCCGTGGGGGCCGGCGCCTCGTATCTGGGCGTCGTTCTTGCTGGTGGTCCCAGGCTGGTCACGGTCGAGCAGGCTGCCGAGGTCGTGGCCGCGGGCGGGTCGGTACCCGCCTTCGGCGTCTACGGCGAGCAGACGGTCGAGGACATTCTCCGGATCAGTGATCGCGCCGGCCTCGCGGGCGCGCAGCTCCATGGGCGGTTCACCCGCACCGACGCCGCGGCTCTCAGGGCACACGGTCTCGTGGTGTGGCGGGTCGTTCGGATCGCCGCGGCGCGGGACCTCGATCTTCTCGACGACGCCACTTTCGAATCCGACGCGGTGCATGTGGAGCCGCGGGTCCCGCACGTGGCGGGCGGGTCCGGCGTCGCGCTCGATCCCGCACTGGCTCGTGAGGCCCGCGCGCGACTCGCCGGCCATACCATGGTCCTGGCCGGTGGGCTCACGCCGGCGACCGTGGCTGACGCCGCGGCACTCGTTCGACCCGAGGTGGTGGATGTAAGTTCAGGGGTCGAAGGCCTGCCCGGGGAGAAGGACCCAGAAAAAATCGCGCGATTCATGGAGGCGGTGTTTGGCCATAGCGCTATCTCCTGAGCGAGCGGTCGGCGGACGGTTCGGCCCCTACGGCGGCCGCTACGTTCCCGAGACGCTCGTCGCGGCGTTGGACGATCTCGCCGCGCTCTACGACGCCGTCCGCGCCGACCCGGCGTTCTGGGCGGAGTTCGAAGCGCTGCTCGCGGAGTTCGTCGGACGTCCGTCGCCGATCTCGGAGGCGCCCCGGCTCGGCCGGGAGGTAGGCGCGACGCTCGTCCTCAAGCGCGAAGATCTGAACCACACCGGGGCACACAAGATTAACAATACGATCGGCCAGGCGCTGCTCGCGCTCCGGATGGGGAAGCGGCGCATCATCGCGGAGACGGGCGCGGGGCAGCACGGGGTCGCGACCGCCACGGTGTGCGCGCGGTTCGGGCTGGATTGCGTCGTGTACATGGGCGCCGAGGACGTCGCCCGGCAGCGCCTCAACGTGTACCGGATGGAGCTGCTCGGAGCCAGGGTCGTCCCGGTGGAGTCCGGCACGCGGACACTCAAGGATGCCACCAACGAGGCGCTGCGCGACTGGGTCACCAACGTGCCCACCACCCATTACATCATCGGCTCCGTCGTCGGCCCCGATCCCTATCCCCGCATGGTGCGGGACTTCCAGTCGGTGATCGGGCGCGAGGCCCGCGCACAGGTCCTCGCTCGCTACGGCCGCCTTCCGCACACGGTCGTCGCCTGTGTCGGGGGCGGCTCCAATGCCATGGGTATCTTCGCCGGATTCCTGGATGACGAGTCGGTGCGGCTGGTCGGGGTCGAGGCGGCCGGGGAGGGGATCCCGTCCGGCCATCACAGCGCCACACTCGGGGCCGGATCTCCCGGCGTGCTGCACGGCAGCCTGAGCTATCTGCTCCAGGACGCCGATGGACAGGTGGCGCCGGCGCACTCGATCTCCGCCGGGCTGGATTATCCCGGCGTCGGGCCGGAGCACAGCTTCCTCCACGACAGCGGGCGCGTCGTGTACGAGTCGGCCACGGACGCCGAGGCGCTCGATGCCTTCCAGGCCGTGTGTCGCCTGGAGGGGATCATTCCCGCGCTCGAGACCGCGCATGCCTTCGCCTGGCTGCGTCGCTCCGCCCGCCAGTGGCCGGCGGACACGCCGATTCTCCTCTGTCTCAGCGGCCGCGGCGACAAGGACGTCGCTCATGTCGCCTCGCTGCTGGGGAAGGTCGTGTGACCCGGCCCGGTCCGGCCGCCGAGGCGCCCGCGGGGCAGATCACCGAGCTGATGAACAGCCTGGTGAAGGCCCTGCGGGCGTATCACATGTATCTCCCGAACAATCCAATTCACCAGCGCGCCACCGACAACCTGCGCGCCGCGTTCGCGCCCGTCTGGGACCTCACCGAGGAGCTCTCGCTCACCGTCGCCGAGACCGACTTCATCTGGGAAGACCAGGTGGTGTACCACCAGCCCACCAAGAGCGAGAGCGTGGCGTGGGGGCTGTTCAAGGACGGGATGCGGTCGCTCACGATCCGCCGGGGCGCGGAAACCGAGGAACTGCCCAAGTTCCTCGAGCTGATCAACCAGGCGCGCTTCCTGACCGCCGATGCGGGGGACGATCTGCTGACCCTGCTCTGGGAACAGGAGTACCAGTTCATCCAGTACAAGTTCATCGAGTTCTTCGGAGAGGGCTCCGGCGCGTCGCTCGAAGTCACCGGCACCTACAACCAGGGTGGACCGGAGGCGGCCGCCGATGCGGATCAGCGTCACGCCCAGGCCGCCGAGGAGGCGCCCCCCCGACCCAAGGGCGTCGTGGACGTGGAGGACTTCGACTCGACCCTCTACTTCCTCGAGGAGCGGGAGATCAATACGATCGCCGCGGAGCTGGAGGAGGAGTATCGCCGGGACGTGCGCGGGTCGGCATTGAGCGCCGTGTTCGATCTCTTCGAGCTGGAGGAAGAACCGCACATCCGGGAAGAGATCCTCGCGATCCTGGAGCAGTTGTTTCCCAATCTTCTCAATGCCCGCGACTTCCGCGCGGCGGCCATGGTCATCCGCGAGTGCCGGGTCCTGGCCAAGCGGGCGACCGAGCTGCAACCCGGGTACAAGCAGCGGCTCGAGGGCTTCGTCGATCGCCTGAGCGAGCCGGCCATCGTGAGCCAGCTGATCCAGTCGCTCGATGAGGCCGCGGGCATGGCCACCGAAGCCTCGGTCGCGGAGGTGCTGAACGAGTTGCGGGCCTCCGCGCTCGAGCCCGTGCTCGCCTGGCTGCCCAACCTCTCGTCGGCGCCGCTCCGCACCCTGCTCGAGGGCGTCGCCGATCGGCTGGCGGAAGCCCACACGATGGAAGTGGTCCGCATTCTTCGCGATCCCGACTCCGCGGCGCTCCTCGCCGTGGTCGGCGTGTGCGGTCGCCTCAACCTGCACCAGGCCGTCTCGGGCCTCGGCGACACGGTCAACCATCGCGATTCGGCCATCCGGCTGGCGTCGGTCCAGGCACTCGCCCTCCTCGGGACGCCCGCGGCGCTCGCCTTGGTGGACAAGGCGCTCGAGGACCCGGACCGCGGCGTGCGGCTCGCCGCGGTGCGGGTCGTGTCGGCGCGCGGATACAAGAACGCGCAGCGACGGGTCGAGGCCGTCGTGCTGGGCAAAGCGGTGAAAGAGATGGACCTCACCGAGAAAATGGCCTTCTTCGAAGCCTACGGGGCGATCGCCGGGCCGGGGGGACTCAAGGCCATGATGGCCATCCTGCTCCCCCGCGGGCTCCTGCGGATCAAGGGGGCGTCCGAGACCCGGGCGTGCGCGGCCATCGCGATCGGGAAGATCCGGACGCCCGAAGCCCGCGACGTGCTGCAGCGTGCCGCCGAAGACAAGGATCTCGTCGTCCGCAACGCGGTGAGCCGGGCTCTCCGGGAGGGCGCCTCGTGAGCCACACCGGCGAGATCTCGTCGAGGGCCGCCGACGGCCAGCTTCGCCAGGGCGGGCGCGGTCTCCTCCTGGCCCTCTACGCCGCGCTCAGAAGTCTCAAGCTCTATCCGGTCGAGAACGCCACCGTGCAGAAGGCGCTCTACGATCTCGAGGCGGCGGCGCACTCCCTGATGGCGATCGAGTCCGAGCTGGAGCTGCGGCTGGCGGGCGACTTCATCTTCGTCAACGCCACCCGGCTCCGCCTCGAGCTCGACAATTACGCCTCGTTCAGCCACATCCTCACGATGCTGCGCGCGTTCGACATCGGCGCGCTCCGGGTCCTCCCGGCCGCCAACCGCCGCGAATGGCAGATCTTCCTGAGCGTTCTGCTGAGCCTCTCCGAGCGGGGCGACCCGGAGAGCCGCTTCGACGAGCTCGACCAGCGGCTCGACAGCGCGGAGGTGCAGGGGCTGGTGATCGAGCGGGCCAGCCATCACGACCGCGAAGTCGAATCGGAGGAGCAGCGGCAGGCGGCCAAGCGGGTGTATTCCCAGGGCGTGGCCGTGACCAAGGACGTGATGACCGGTGTCCGGCTCGGCCGTACCGGCAGCGTCAAGCGGGTGAAGCGGGCGGTGCAGCTCATCGTGGACCAGGTGCTGAACAACGAGACCTCGCTGGTCGGACTGACGACCATCCGCGACTACGACGAGTACACGTTCACCCATTCGGTCAACGTCTGCATCTTCTCGGTGGCGCTCGGGAAGAAGCTGGGGCTCTCGCGGCTCCAGCTCTACGATCTCGGCATGACGGCGCTGCTGCATGACGTCGGCAAGGCCCGGGTCCCGCTCTCGATTCTGCACAAGACGACGGGTCTCGACGAGAACGAGTGGCGCGTGATGCAGGGCCATCCGTGGCTTGGCGCCCTGACCCTGTTCAACCTCAAGACCCACGACGACATGCCGTTCCGGACCATCCTGGTGGCCCACGAGCATCACATGAAAACCGACCTTACGGGCTATCCCCGATCGATCCGGCCACGCAAGCTCCACATCTTCTCCCGCATCGTGGCCGTGGCCGACGGCTTCGATGCGGCGACGACCCGGCGGACCTATCAGACGGTCCCGATCGAGCCGGACCAGGTGCTGCGGGAGATGCTGGAGAACCCGAGGCGAGGGTACGACACGCTGCTGGTCAAGGGCCTGGTGAACCTCATCGGCGTATACCCGGTAGGCACCTGCGTCATTCTCGACACGCTCGAGATCGGCGTCGTCGCGGGTCCCGATCCCGAAAGCCAGCAGCTCAACCGTCCGCTGGTGCGCCTCGTCGTCGACGTCAACGGCGGCACCATCCCCCCGCCGGGCATGCTGGTCAGCCTCACGGAGAAGGATGAGGGGGACGCGTTCCAGCGCTCGATCGTCAAGGTCACCAATCCCGGACGGTACGGCATCACCGTCGGCGACTATTTTGTCTGAGTCCCGGTTGTCGTCCGCCTGGGCGACGCTCGGAGGGGACCGGCGCACGGCACTGATTCCCTACCTGACGGCCGGGTATCCCTCACCGCAGGCCAGCCTCGACGCCCTTCGCGCCGCCGACGAGCTCTCCGATATCATCGAAGTCGGAGTGCCGTTCAGCGACCCGCTCGCGGATGGGCCAACGATCCAGCGGTCCACGTTCGAGGCGTTGCGGCGGGGCATGACGCTGGCCGGCACGCTGGAGCTCGTGGGCCGCGCGCGGCTCACCCGCCCGGTCGTGATCTTCAGCTATCTCAATCCGATTCTGCGTTATGGCGTGGAGCGGTTCCTCCGGGAGGCCGGCAGTGTCGGGGCCGCCGGGCTCCTGGTGACTGATCTGCCGGCCGGCAGCGATTCAACGGTCGAGCGCGCCGTGCAGGGGAGCCCGCTCGATCTCATCCGGCTGGTCGCGCCTACCTCGCGTCAGGAGCGGGTCGCGGCCGCGGTGGCCGGGGCCCAGGGCTTCGTGTATCTCGTCGCGCGCCTCGGCGTCACCGGGGCCACCCCGTCGCTGGCGAAGGGGCTGGGCGACTCCATTGCCCGGTTGCGCCTGGCCACCACCCTGCCGATCGCGGTCGGCTTCGGGATCAGTACACCCGCACAGGCGGCCGAGGTGGGCCGGCTGGCCGATGGCGTCGTCGTCGGCAGCGCGCTGGTGGACGTCCTGGGGCGCGACGGAGTCGGCGGCGTGCGAACCTTCCTGCGATCGCTCCGTGACGCGCTCGATCGCGAGGCGGCGTGGCGATGATTATGGATCTGCAGCGGTTGATCGATCGATACGCCAGGGGCATCTGGATGGGCGGCCTGGTCGCCGCGATGGGCGCGATGGCCCTCGATCTTCGCTGGCTGCTCCAGCCGGTGACCACCGTCATCCTCGCGGCGGCGGTGATCGTGCTCCGGGCCGCTCCCGTCCGCCTCAGCAAGTACTCCTACCTCAATCAATCCGCGATCGCCGCGCTGGTCGGCGCGGTATGCGTCGGCCCGGCGCCCGTGGTCGTCGCCCTGTGGAGCGGCACGTTCGTGTCCGATGTGCTCTGGCTGCGGAAGCTCCCCCGCGCGGGATTCGTGAACGCGGGCCGCGAGGTGCTCGCCTTCATCGCCGCCTATGGCCCGTACGCCGCCGTGCTGTCGCTGAGCGGGAATCCGGGGCTGTCCCTGGACAGCCTCCCCGCCGCCGCGATCCTGATCTGCCTGTACTTCTTCGTGGGCCGGGCGCTGTTCTACTTCACGCTGCTGGTGCGTGACAAGCTCGAGTACGTCGAGAAGATCCTGATCCTCCGCTGGGAGATCATCTCCTATCTGCTGACCCTGATCGCCACCGTCGTCATCGTCGCGGCGATTCGCACGCTGGCGCCCGTCGGCTGGATCGCCGTCAGTCTCGCCCTCGGCGTCCTCGGCGTGCTCACCCGACGGATCCTGGAAGAGGCGATCGGCGCCGAGGACCTGAACAAGGTCCACCTGATGGAAGCATCGATCGCCAGCAACGCGACGCTGCAAGGCTCGTTCGGACAGATCGAGCGGTTGGCGTACCGGCTTTTGGACTGGAGCGACTTCCGCGTGTACCGGGTGGGGGAGTCGGGGCCGATGCTGGCATACCGCGGAACCCTCTCGCGGCCCATGAATGAGGAGCCGCCCGCCTCGGCGATGCCGTTCCGTGGCGAAGCCCTCGCGCAGGGGACCGTCGTGGTGGTCAAGGATGTGCGGCGGGATCCGCGGGTGACGACCCCCATGCCGGGCGTGGGAAGCCTGGTGGTCCATCCCATCCGCTTCGGTGACGAGCTGCTCGGGACGGTCGAAGTCGATCATCCCAAGCGCCACGCGTACGGAACGAAGGATCTCATGGCGCTGAGCACGCTCGCCAATCAGATGGCCACCGCGATCCACATCGCCGAACTGCGCCGGCCGCTCCTCAGTACGGTGGAGCAGATCGGCCTCCAGGTCACCGCCCTCGCGCGGGTGACCGAATCGCTTCGGGCGTCCGCGCTCGCCCTGGCGGATGCGTCGCAGGGCATGCGTGAGGGCGCGAGCGAGCTCGAGAGCTTCGTGACCGGCGGCCTTCGCGCCACCGATCTTCTGTCGTCCGCTACCCGGGCCATGGCCTCGCAGGGCGCCCAGGCCGCGCAGGCCAGCGGCACCGCGGCGGCCGTCGCGGGGCGCAATCGCGTCGTCATCGGTCAGGCGATCGACCGTCTCGTGGGCCTCAAAGGCTTCGTGTCCGCAAGCGCGGACCAGGTGGCCGCGCTCGGCGCGCTCACCGCCCGAATCACGGGATTCATCGGCACCATCCGGGAGATCGCCGATCTCACGAACCTCATCGCGCTCAACGCCGCGATCGAGGCTGCCCGCGCGGGCGCCGAGGGGCGGGGGTTTGCCGTCGTCGCGGACGAAGTGCGCGACCTGGCGGCGCAGAGTCTCCACGCGGCCGGTGAAGCGCGCACGCTGCTCGAGGAGATCGGCACCCAGGTCACTCGCGTCTCGGGGACGATGGACCGGGGCCGGGAAGCGGTGGCGGGCGTGGAGGAGCTGAGCGCCGACGCCGCGCAAGCGCTCGAGGCCATCGTCGGCACGACGGGCGAAGCCGGGCGACACGCCGAAGCAATCGCCGCGACGGCGGCGGAGCAGCTCGAGGCCGTGAGCGGACTGACGGGGCAGATCGAACGGGTGGCCGCCGGCTCCACCAGAACGCGGAGCGACACGGATGCCTTGGCCCGGCGGGCCGCCGAGGCGGCGTCGGGACAGTCCGACCTCGAGCGCGCCATTCGCGAGCTCGGCGAGGTGGCGTCCGATCTTCAGCGGATCGCCCGCCACTTCGCGGTCGAGAGCTGACCGTGGGCGGGTCGCGCCAGCGTGTGTACGTCGCGCTGGGCAGTAATCTGGGCGACCGGCAGGGGCATCTCGGCGCGGCACGCGCGGCCCTCGCGCGTCTTCCCGAAACCGACCTCGTGGCCGCCTCGGCCGTCGAGCAGACCGAGCCGCTCGGCGGCATGGCGCAGCCCTCCTACCTCAACCAGATGGTGGCCCTCGACACCGCCCTCGCTCCGCGGGCGTTGCTCCACGCCCTGCAGGAGATCGAGCGCCGGGCCGGGCGGGTGCGCACCACCCATTGGGCGCCCCGCACGCTCGACCTGGACATCGTGAAGTATGGTGAGCAGCGGATCGCGGAGCCTGACCTTATCATTCCCCATCCCGAGCTGCCCAACCGTGACTTCTGGCTGCGGGAGCTGGCCGAACTTCAGAGCCCTGAGTGCCGATGAACGCTGAGAGTCGTCCCCTCACAGTGCCCGAGCTCACGGCCATGAAGGCCGCGGGGCGCCGCGTGGTGATGCTGACCTGCTACGATGCATCCTTTACGAGGCTGCTGGAGGACGCAGGGGTCGACGTGCTGCTCGTGGGCGACTCGCTCAACCAGGTTCTCGCGGGCCACGAGACCACGTTGAGCGCGACCCTCGACCAGATGATCTACCATGCGGCGTCGGTCCGCCGCGTTGCGCGTCGGGCGCTGGTCTTCGTCGACCTCCCATTTCTCACCTATCAGGTCTCGATTCCCGAAACCATCAGGAATGCCGGCCGAATCCTGCAGGAGGCCGGCGTGCACGGCGTGAAGCTCGAGGGCGGGAGCCATATGGCCGAAACCGTACACGCGCTGGCCGAGCGTGGCATCCCCGTGATGGGCCACCTCGGTCTGACGCCGCAGTCCGTCAACGCGCTGGGCGGTTACCGGGTGCAGGGGAGGGATGCTTCCGCCGCGGGCCGTCTGCTGGCCGATGCCAAGGCGCTGGAGGACGCCGGCGCCTGCGCGATCGTGCTCGAGCTGCTTCCAGCGGATCTCGCCACCCGCATTTCCGCCTCGCTGACCGTGCCCACGATCGGCATCGGGGCGGGTCCCGGCTGCGACGGACAGGTGCTCGTGCTGCACGACATGCTCGGGCTCAATGAGACGTTCAATCCCAAATTCCTGAAGCGCTTCGCCGAGCTCGGAGAGGCCGTGCGGTCGGCCGTGCGAGCCTACGCCACCGAGGTGCGGGATGGTCGCTATCCGGGCTCCGAGCACAGCTTCTAGCTCCTCGATGGTCGAGCTTCATACCATCACCGAGCTGCGCCGCTGGATCCGGACCCAGCGCCAGGCCGGGCGGCGGATCGGCTTCGTGCCGACGATGGGCGCTCTGCACGAGGGTCATCTCCGGCTGGTGGATGAGGCACGGCGTCGGGCGGACACCGTGATCATGAGCATCTTCGTCAACCCGCTCCAGTTCGGTCCCACCGAAGACTTCGCCCGCTACCCCCGCGATCTTGCGCGCGACCGCTCGCTGGCCAAGGCTCGGGGCGTCGACGCCGTCTTCGTTCCATCGACCGAGACCATGTACCCGCCCGGCGCCGAGATCCGGGTGGTGCCGGGCCCCTCCGCGGACCGCTGGGAAGGCGCCGCGCGTCCGGGCCACTTCACCGGCGTGCTCACCGTCGTGGCCAAGCTGCTGCACCTGGTGGAGCCCGACGTGGCATGCTTCGGCCGGAAGGACGTCCAGCAGGCCGTGCTGATCACGCAGATGGTGCGCGACCTCGACTGGCCGCTCGAAATCCACGTCGTCCCCACAGCCCGTGAGGCCGACGGACTCGCTCTCAGCAGCCGCAACACCTACCTCGATCCATCCGAGCGCCGCGAGGCCGTCTCTCTGAGCGGCGCGCTGCGGGCGGCACACCAGGCCTGGCGCAGCGGCGAGACCGACGCGGGATCGATCGAGCGTGTCATACGCCGGTATCTGGAAGGGTCCCCCGGCGTAGAAGTCGAATACATCGCGATCGCGGAGCCCCGCGGGCTGTCGCCTGTGGCGCAGGCCGGGCCTGATACCATCGTGGCCATTGCGACCCGTCTCGGCCACACCCGGCTGATCGACAACATCGTGCTGGGGGAAGGCCTGGACCGGTGAGCGGATCGGCACCCGCTCCCGGCCTGCGTCCCACGATGCCGTCGTGGGCCATCGTGTCGTCGGAGCGGCTGGCGCATATCGAGCGGGTGGCCGCGCTGGTGTCGTCCTGGGCCGAGACGATGGGGATCCCCGCCAACGAGCGGCATCGCTGGCTTCGCGCCGTCTGGTTGCACGACGCGCTCCGGGATGCGCCGGCGGAGGAGCTGGAGCAATGGGCGCCGACCTCGCCGGGGCCGCCGAATCTCCGCCATGGCCCCGCCAGCGCGGCCCGCGCCAAGGCGGAGGGTGAGGTCGATCGCGGCGTTCTCGATGCCGTGCGCTATCACTCGCTCGGCCTGGCCGAGTGGGACATGGTGGGACGAAGTCTCTATTGCGGGGATTATCTCGAGCCCGGCCGGACCCGCGAGCCGGAGCGAAGAGCCGAGCTGGCGACGCGCTTCCCGGGCGATCCGGGAGGGGTGCTACGAGAGGTCGCCCGCGAACGGGTCACCCGATTGGTGCAATCCGGATGGACGCTACCCGAACCGACGGTCCGATTCTGGAACAGCCTCGTCGCCTCGCGCTGAGCGCGGCGGTGGTGCTCGTGACGATCGGCGCCGTGTGGATATTGCGGCCGCCGCCTCGCGAGCTGGTCCAGGGCCACGCCTATGCCGTCCCCTCACCCGAGCGCCGCATCACGGTGGAAGTCCTGAACGGGACGCGCCGACAGGGGCTCGCCCGGGTGGCGACGCGGGTGCTGCGGGAGCGGGGAGTGGACGTGGTGTTTTTCGGCAACGCGGACAGCGTCGCCGACTCGACCCGCGTCCTCGTCCGCCGCGGCGACCCCGCACGCGGCAAGGACGTCGTCGAGGCGCTCGGCGCCGGCCGCATGCGAATCGTGCCGGATACCCTGCGCCGGGTCGATGCCACGGTGATCATCGGCGAGGATTACCGCCCTAAGCTGCCGCTGCACCCGTAGCCAGCCGCTCCACGCTCGGGAAGCCGGGCGCCTCAGCAGAGGCCGACGACCACGTCCATTACGTTGGTGCCCGTAAGGCCGGGGCGCAGCAGGACGCCCGCCGCATCGAGCGCGCGATAGGCATCGTGCCGGGCGAGGTCTCGCGCGGGATCGCGACCGGCGGCCTGCACCGCGCGCCAGGTCGACCCGTCCACGATGGCTCCCGCCGCATCGGTAGGCCCGTCGCGCCCATCGGTGCCGGCCGCGAGCAGCGCCACGCCCTTGCCCGCGCCATCGAGAGTCCGGGCCGCGGCCAGCGCGAGTTCCTGGCACCGCCCGCCGAGTCCCGGCGCCTCGGCGCCGAGGGTGACGGTCGTCTCCCCGCCCCAGATGAAGCACCGTCGTAACCCCTTCGGTGGATCCGGTTGCGGGATGCTCCCGCGACCGCAATGTTGTAGGAGAAAGGCGGCCAGACGCGTCCCGGCCGCCGCCGCCTCTCCGGCCAGCGGTTCCGCGGCCACCTCCGGGGTAAGGCCCACCGCCGCCGCGTGACGGGCAGCGGCCTCCAGGGCCAGCCTGTTGCTGGCGATCACTTCCAGGGACACTCGCGCGAAGGCCTGATCGCCCGGCTTTGGCGTTTCCGGCATTTTCCCGGCGGCGGTAGCGAGAACCAGATCGCGCGCGGAGGCGGGGATACGGTCCCACAGATCGGCGGCCTCCAGCGTCCGTCGAACGTCCGCGGCGGTGGCGGGGTCGGGGACACAGGGGCCCGAGCCGATGGCCGCCAGGTCGTCGCCGATGACATCGGAAACGACGTACACGCGCACCGTCGCGGGTGCGAGCGCGCGGGCCAGCTTGCCGCCGCCCCACCGGGAGAAGCGCTTGCGGATCCGGTTCATCGCGGTGATGTCGAGGCCGGAGCCGAGGAGCAGGGCGTAAAGCGCCGTGAGGTCGGCGGGCGGGACCCCCGGTTCGGGCGCCGCGAGCAGACTCGTGGTGCCGCCCGACAGCAGAACCCACACCTCGTCGCTCGGCCCGATGCGGCTGATGACGTGGCCCAGCGATTCCGCTGCCGTCAACGAGCCGGGTCCCGGCTCGGGATGGTCGCCCGCGACGACGGCAAGGCGCGGATCGGGCGCAGGATCGGATCGAGGCGCCACGACGAGGCCGCCTGCCGGGGCGCTGCCGGCTTCGCGGAGCACCCCCACGGCGGCCTCCGCCATGGGGGTGGCCGCTTTGCCCAAGGCGAGTATCCAAGGCGGCGCCGCGCCTGCCGTCGGCAGTGCCCGGAGTCGGTCGGCCACGGCAGGCCCTGGATCAACTGCCGAAGTCGCAACGCGATAGAGATCGGTCAGAAGACGATGCGTGAGCTCGGTGGCGGGCGGCTTCGGGGGGGGCAGGGGCACGAGGCGAGCCTTGTGAAAAAAAGCACAAAGTGATATATCAGGGAAGACGCATAATTATTCGGAGGCCGGCGCCTCCGCGATCGTCGAAGACGGCGACGGCCCTTTGGCCGCGCCGGTGACCCATCCTTCACAGAGAGGCTCTGCGATGGCCGGCCGCAACTTCCTCTTCGTTCCGGGCCCCACCACTGTGCCCGACCGGGTTCTCCGTGCCATGCACGTGGCCATGGAGGACCACCGCTCCTCGTCCTTCCCGGCGCTCGCCAACGCCTGCCTCGAGGACCTCAAGAAGATCTTCAAGACTTCGTCCGGCCAGGCCTTCATCTTTCCGGCCAGCGGCACGGGCGCGTGGGAAGCCTCGCTCGCCAATACCCTTTCGCCCGGCGACCGCGTGATCGCCGCGCGATTCGGCATGTTCAGCCATCTCTGGATCGACATGGCGCAGCGGCTCGGTCTCCTGGTCGACATCCTCGAGACCGAGTGGGGCGAGGGCGCGCCGGTGGAACGGTACCAGGAGGCCTTGGCCGCCGACAAGCAGCACCAGATCAAGGCCGTGCTCTTCACCCACAACGAAACCGCGACCGGCGTCACCAGCGACGTCGCTGCCATGCGCAAGGCGCTCAACGACACCCGGCATCCCGCCCTGCTCATGGTGGACGGCGTCAGCTCGATCGCCAGCATCGACTTCCGGATGGACGAGTGGGGCGTGGACCTCGCCGTCACCGGCTCGCAGAAGGGTCTCATGCTGCCCGCCGGCCTCGGCATCGTCTGCGCGAGCCAGAAGGCGCTGGCCCTCTACGACCAGGCCAAGCTGCCGCGGGTCTTCTTCGACTTTGGTGACATGCGGAAGGCCAACGCGACCGGGTACTTCCCGTACACCCCCTCGCTCCCGCTGCTCTATGGTCTCCGCGAGTCCATCGCGATCCTGCTCGAGGAAGGTCTCGACAACGTGTTCGCCCGGCACCACCGGCTGGCCGAAGGCACCCGGCAGGCCGTGAAGGCCTGGGGCCTCGAGCTCTGCGCCCGGGCGCCGAAGTGGAATTCGGACACGGTCAGCGCGATCATGGTGCCGTCGGGTATCAATGCGGCGGAGATCATCGACATCGCCTTCCGCCGCTACAACCTCGCGCTCGGCGCCGGCCTCGCACGGATGGCCGGCCGCCTCTATCGGATCGGCCATCTCGGAGACCTCAACGAGCTCATGCTGCTCGGGGGAATCGCCGGCGCGGAGATGGCGATGCGGGATGCGGGCGTGAAGCTGACGCCGGGAAGCGGCGTCGCCGCGGCCCAGGAATACTGGCGCGGCACGGCCCCGCCACTGTCCAAGCGCGAGCTCCCGCCTCGCGCTCCCGATGCCCAGCCGGCCGCCGTCCCGGCCAAGGAGAAGGCCACCGCCGGCGCCGGGCGATGAGCCATACGCGCCACGAGCCGGCGCGGGGGCGGCTGCAGCGCAGCGAGCTGGCGGTCCCCGGCTCCCAGCCGGCGATGTTCGCCAAGGCGCTGGACAGCGCGGCCGACTACGTGTTCCTCGATCTCGAGGACGCGGTCGCGCCCGGTGACAAGGAGCGGGCCCGCACCAACGTCATCGCGGGACTGCTCGAGCACGACTGGCGTGCGCGGGGCAAGACCATCTGCGTCCGCATCAACGGCATTGATACCCACTACATGTACCGCGACGTGGTGGACGTGGTCGAGCAGGCGGGCCAGCGCCTCGACACGGTGCTGATTCCCAAGGTGGGCGTGCCGGCCGACGTCTATCTGGTGGATGCGCTGCTCACGCAGATCGAAGAAGCGAAGGGGATCCCGCACCGGATCGGGATCGACGTGCTCATCGAGACCGCGCTCGGGATGGCCAACGTCGAAGCGATTGCCCAGTCGAGCGGGCGCCTCGAGGCGATGCACTTCGGCGTCGCCGACTATGCGGCGAGCTGTCGGGCGCGCACGGTGAGCATCGGTGGGCTCAACCCCGATTACCCCGGCGACCAGTGGCACGCCGCGATCTCGCGCATGGTCGTGGCGTGCCGGGCCTATGGCCTCCGGCCCATCGACGGTCCCTTCGGCGACTTCAAGGACCCCGACGGCTACCGCGCCGCTGGGCGCCGGGGTGCCGCCCTCGGCGTCGAAGGCAAGTGGGCGATCCACCCATCGCAGATCGAGCTGGCCAACGAGCTCTTCACGCCGCCGCCCGCCGAGGTCGAGCGGGCCAAGCGCATTCTGGTGGCGCTCGATGACGCGGCGCGCGAGGGGCGCGGCGCGGCGCAGCTCGACGGCCGGATGATCGACGCCGCCTCGGCACGGATGGCGAAGAACGTGGTCCAGATGGCGGAGAAGCTAGAGGCTAAAGGCTGAAAGCCGAAGGCCAAAAGCTGAAAGCCGAAGGCCAAAAGCTGAAAGCCGAGGCTCGACGGTCCAGCCTTCAGCCAACAATGGAGCGTTTGCCCAATGGACATTCACGAGTACCAGGCGAAAGAGCTGCTCGCCGGCTTCGGCGTGGCGATCCCCCGCGGTGGCGTGGCGTACAGCCCGGAGCAGGCGGTGTACCGCGCGTCCGAGATCGGCGGGACGCGCTGGGCGGTGAAGGCGCAGATCCACTCGGGGGCGCGGGGCAAGGCGGGCGGCATCAAGCTCTGCGCCAACGAGGACGAAGTGCGTCAGGCCGCCAAGACGCTCCTAGGCAAACGTCTCGTGACGCAGCAGACGGGGCCGGAGGGCCGGGTGGTGCACCGGCTGTACGTGGAGGCCGCCGTGCCTATCGAGCGGGAGATCTATATCGGGCTGGTGCTCGACCGGAAGAGCGAGCGCATCATGGTGGTCGCGTCGGCGCAGGGCGGCATGGAGATCGAGGAGATCGCCCGCAACTCGCCCGACACGATCGTGCGCGAGGTGGTGGAGCCCGCCGTCGGGATGACGGCGTTCCAGGCCCGCGAGGTCGCCTTCGGACTGGGCCTCACGCCGGCACAGGTGAGCCGGGCCGTGACCACGCTCCTCGGCTCCTATCGCGCGTTCCGTGATCTCGACGCCACGATGGTGGAGATCAATCCCCTCGTGCTCACCAGCGACGGCCAGGTGCTCGCGCTCGACTGCAAGATGACCTTCGACGACAACGCCATGTTCCGGCGCCCCAACGTGAGCGAGTTGCGCGACTACGCGGAGGAGGATCCGCGCGAGGCCCAGGCGGCGGAGTTCGGGCTCAACTACGTGGCGCTCGAGGGCAACATCGGCTGCATCATCAACGGCGCCGGCCTCGCGATGGCTACGATGGACATGATCAAGCACGCGGGCGGGACGCCGGCCAACTTCCTCGACGTCGGGGGCGGGGCATCGCCCGAGCGGGTCGAGGCGGCTTTCCGGCTGGTGCTCTCCGATCCCAATATCGATGCCATGCTGGTCAACATCTTCGCCGGCATCAATCGCTGCGACTGGGTGGCCCAGGGCGTGGTGCAGGCGACGCGTGAGACCCAGCTCAAGATCCCCCTGGTCGTCAGGCTCGCCGGGACCAACGTCGAAGAAGGCCGCCGCATCCTCAAGGAAAGCGGCCTCCCCATCCTCACCGCCGACACGCTGGCGGAAGCGGCCGAGCGGGTGGTGGCCGCGCTACCCGCCTCGGCCAAAGCCAAGGCCTCGACCGGGAACTGACCATGAGCATCCTCATCGACGAGAAGACGCCGATCATCGTGCAGGGCTACACCGGCGACAAGGCGACCTTCCACGCGAAGGAGATGATCGCCTACGGGACCAACGTCGTCGGCGGCGTGACGCCGGGGAAGGGCGGGCAGCGGCATCTCGACCGGCCGGTGTTCAACACGGTGAAGGAGGCGGTGCGGGCCACCGGCGCCACGGCCAGCATCGTGTTCGTGCCGGCCGCGTTCTGCGCCGACTCGATCATGGAGGCCGCCAACGCGGGCATCCGGCTCGTGGTCACCATCACCGACGGCATACCCGCGCAGGATATGATGATGGTGAAGCGCTACCTGTTCCGGTTCCCCAGGGAGCGCCGCACCACGCTCGTGGGCCCCAACTGCGCCGGCGTGATCAGCGCCGGCAAGGCGATGCTGGGCATCATGCCCGGTCATATCTACTCGCGCGGCCCGGTCGGACTGGTGACGCGGTCGGGGACGCTCGGATACGAAGCCGCCTCGCAGATGAACGCACTCAAGATCGGGCAGACCACGAGCGTCGGCATCGGCGGTGACCCGATCAACGGCAGCTCGTTCGTGGACATGCTGAAGCTCTTCGAGGAAGACCCCGAGACCGAAGCGGTCATGATGATCGGCGAGATCGGCGGGCCGCAGGAAGCGGAGGCCTCGCTGTTCGTCAAGGAGAACATGACCAAGCCGGTGATCGGCTACGTCGCCGGTCTCACGGCTCCCAAGGGGCGCCGGATGGGGCACGCCGGCGCCATCATCTCCGCCTTCGGCGATACGGCCGCCGAGAAGGCCGAAATCATGCGCTCGGCCGGTCTGGTGGTCGCGCCGAGTCCCGCCGAGCTGGGGTCGACCGTCGCGTCGGCGCTCGGCAAGAAGTCCAAGCGCAGCATGGTCCCGCAGTGAGTCCCCGTCCGACCGTCGTCGTGACCCGGCGGCTCCCCGATCCGGTGGAGCAGGAGCTGAGCCGCGACTTCGACGCGCGCCTCAATGCGGAGGACCGGCCGCTCGGTCCCGACGGATTGCGGGAGGCGTTGAGGCAGGCCGACGCGCTCCTCTGTACGGTCACCGACAAGCTCACCGCCGACGTGCTGTCGGTGGAGCCGAGGCGTGCGCGGCTGCTCGCCAACTTCGGCGTGGGGTTCAACAACATCGATACCGAGGCCGCCAAGGCCCGAGGCTTCGCCGTCTCCAATACCCCGGATGTCCTCACCGACGCCACCGCCGACCTGGCGATGACGCTGCTGCTGATGGTGGCGCGCCGCACGGGAGAGGGCGAGCGCCACCTGCGCGCGGGACAATGGTCGGGGTGGCGGCCGACCCATCTGCTCGGCACCCACGTGTCGGGCAAGACGCTCGGTCTCGTGGGGATGGGCCGGATTGCCCGGGCGGTGGCGCGGCGCGCGCATCACGGCTTCGGGATGAAGATCATCTTCCATGATCCGTATCCACCGTCGCCGGACGTCGCGGCCTCGCTCGGCGCCGAGCCGCGCGCGAAGCTCGACCAGGTGCTCCGCGAAGCGGACTTCGTCTCCCTCCATTGCCCGGCCACCCCCGAGACCCGGCACCTCATGAACCGGGAGCGACTGGCCCTCATGCGGGCCGACGCGTTCCTGATCAACACGGCGCGCGGCGACGTGGTGGACGAGGCCGCGCTGGTGGATGCCCTCACGGCGCGCAAGATCGCCGGCGCCGGCCTCGATGTCTTCGAGAAGGAGCCGCAGGTGACGCCGGCCCTCCTCACGATGGAGAACGTGGTGCTCCTCCCCCATCTCGGGAGCGCGACGCGGGAGACTCGCGTGGCCATGGGAATGCGCGCCCTCGAGAACCTCCGCCTCTTTTTCAAGGGCTCGCCGCTCAGAGATCGCGTGGTGTGACGCGCGTGGCGCTCGAGCCGTTCTCCCCGGCCGACTTGCCGGAGTCGCCCGATCCGGTCGCGGCCAGTGCGGCGCATTACGCGACCGAGGTGGTGGAGCTGTTGTCCGGGCTGCTGCTCGATTTGGTCCGGCGGCGCGCGCCCGATGTGGAGCCGGTCCTCCGGGGCGACCGCGCCCCATCGATGCTGAGCCCCGAGCTGCTGGCCCGGACGCTCCAGGTGCAGGGGATCTGGTTCCAGGTCCTCTCGATCGCCGAGCAGAACGCGGCCATGCGCCGGCGCCGGCAGATCGAGGCGGAGCGCGGGTACGACCAGCTGCGCGGCACGCTGGCCAACGTCATCTCGGGGGCCGCGGCCTCCGGGGTGCCGGCGGCGAAGGTTCGAGAGCTGCTCGAGGTCATCCGCATCCGGCCCGTCGTCACGGCCCATCCCACCGAAGCCAAGCGCGTCACCGTTTTGGAGAAGCACCGGCGGATCTACCGTCGGCTCGTCGATCTCGAGTCGCCACGCTGGACGCCGAGGGAGCGCCAGGCGCTGATCGATGGCCTCCGCAACGAGATCGAGCTGCTCTGGATGACGGGCGAGCTGCGCCTCAGCAAGCCCACTGTTCCCCAGGAGGTCTTCTGGGGACTGCACTTTTTCAACGAGACGCTTTTCGAGGCCGTTCCCGACCTGATCGAGAAGTTCGAGCGGGTCCTGGCCCAGTACTATCCCGGCGAGCGCTGGGTGGTGCCGCCGTTCTTCCAGTTCGGCTCCTGGGTGGGCGGCGATCGCGACGGCAATCCCTTCGTCACCAATGACGTCACCCGCAGCACGCTGCTGGAGAATCGCCTGACGGTGCTGCGGCGCTATCGCCGCCGACTCGACGACCTGATTCGCGCGCTGAGTATCACCGAGCGATCCGTCCAGCTCTCGGACCGGTTCAGGCAGGCGCTCGAGAAGGAACTTGCGGCCACCGGCGACGCGGAGGGTATCGCCGCTCGAAACCCCGGCGAGGTGTTCCGGCAGTTGCTGACCTGCTCGCTCCGGCGACTCGACACCATGATCGTGCGCACCGAGCGGGGGGACACGCGGCCCGATCCCGCCGGCTATGCGTCCGCCGATGCCCTCGTCGCGGACCTCAAGCTGATCGAGGCCGAATTGGGCGACGCGTCGCGCCTGGAGATCGCGGCCTCGGTCGTGCGACCCGTGCGGCGCGAGGTCGAAGCGTTCCGGTTCAGCACGGTGCGGCTGGACGTGCGAGAGAATACCACGAGGCTCAACGCCGCGCTGGCCGATCTCTGGCGCGCGACGTCCGGTTCCGCGGGTGGGGAGGCGCCCGACTCGGGGTCCGACGCCTGGCGCGATTGGCTCGCGGCAGATCTCGCCCGGCCGCTCGCGGCCGGGGCGGCAGCCCCATCCCTGCCACCCGAATCGGCCGAGACGATGGGCATGTTCAAGCTCGTGCGGCAGCTGCGGGACGAAGTCGACCGGGAGGCCTTCGGCGCCTTCGTCCTCAGCATGACCCGGAGCGTCAGCGACGTGCTCGGCGCGTATCTGCTCGCCAAGCTGGCCGGGCTCTTCGCCGACACCGCCGGCACCGAGAGCTGCACCCTTCCCATCGTCCCCCTGTTCGAGACCATTGACGACCTCCAGCGGGCGCCCGCGATCATGAAGGAGCTGCTCGGCGTACCGCTGGTCCGCCGCAGCGTGAGGGCCCAGGGAGCGGTGCAGGAGGTGATGATCGGCTATTCGGACTCCAACAAGGACGGCGGGTTCCTGACGTCGAATTGGGAGCTGTACAAGGCGCAAATCAGGCTGACACGACTGGGCGAGGAGATCGGGGTCCCGATCGCGTTCTTTCACGGTCGGGGCGGGTCGGTCAGTCGCGGAGGCGCGCCCACCGGGCGGGCCATCGCGGCGCAGCCGGCGGGGTCGATCCGGGGCCGCATGCGGATCACCGAGCAGGGCGAGGTGGTCTCGTTCAAGTACGCCAATCGCGGCACGGCGCAATATCAGATCGAGCTGCTTGCCGCGAGCGTCGTCGAGCACACGCTCAAATCGGAGCAGGAGGCGGCCCTGGCCCCGACGGCCGAGTTCGACGAGGCGATGGAGGCGCTGTCCGGCGCCGCGCAGGCGTCCTATCGACGGCTCATCGATCACCCCGGTCTGCTGACCTACTTCCAGAGCGCGAGCCCGCTGGAGGAGATCTCCCTGCTCAACATGGGGTCTCGTCCTGCTCGCCGCTTCGGGGCCCGCTCGCTCGGCGACCTCCGCGCCATTCCGTGGGTGTTCGCCTGGTCGCAGAACCGCCATTTCGTGCCGGGGTGGTACGGGGTGGGCAGCGGGATCCTGACCTTCCTGCAGGTCCGGGGAAGCCGGGGCGCGAACCTCCTCCAGCGGATGTTCAGCGACTCGCGGCTCTTCCGGCTGATCGTGGACGAGGTGGAGAAGACGCTCTCGTACGTTGACCTCGGACTGGCCAGGGAATACGCGGCCCTCGTGGCCGATGCGGACGCACGCGACGAGGTCTTCGGCTTGATCGAGGACGAGTATCACCGGACGATGGAGGCCGTGCTCCGGATCAGCGGCGGGCGAGAGCTGAACGAGCGATTTCCGAGATTCCGGCGCCGCCTGGCGAGGCGGATGGAGACGCTGAATCAGGTGTCGCGGCAGCAGGTGGAGCTGTTGCGAAGGTTCCGCGAGTCGGGCGGGGATCGCAGCCAGGAAGAGCAGTTGTCGGCGCTGCTGCTCTCGATCAACTGCATCGCGGCGGGGTTCGGGGCGACGGGGTAGCGAGCTGCCCACATGCCGCATCGATATCGAGCCCGCGGCTGCGGCGGACCGTCGCCTCGGCCCCCTGATTGCGGAGGCGAGCCGCGAACCCGCGGATCCGGTCCGGCGGCGTCGGCTCCAGATCCGGGGCGCCGCCCGGGTGGAGTGGCAGAATGTTCACCAGTGCGCCGAGGCGGCGGGCGATCTTGGCGAGTCGGTCGGCATCGGCGTCCGCATCGTTCACCCCCCCGATCATCACGTACTCCAGCGTCACCCGCTTTCGGAACGCCAGTGCCGCGCGGACGACCGCGTCGAGGTCGTACTTCTTCTCGATCGGCATGATCGACATCCGCTGGGCCGGGGTGGGCGCATGGAGCGAGATCGCGAGCCGGAACTGTTCCGGCCGCCGAGCGAATGCCTCCATGGCCGGCAGAATGCCGACGGTCGAGACGGTAATGTGCCGGGCCCCGATGCCGAGGGCCGCCGGATCGTTGAGGATGGTGAGGGCGGTGTCGACCGATGGCCAGTTGAGCAGGGGCTCGCCCATCCCCATGAAGACGATGTTGGTGGGACCGGACCCCGGGTTGTCGAGGAGCGTCTCCCGCACCTGCCCGGCGATCTCGAACGGCGTGAGATTGCGGCGGAAGCCCATCCTCCCGGTGGCGCAGAACGCGCAACGGAGGGCACACCCGGCCTGGGAGGAGATGCAAAGCGTCCGGCGTGCGCCCGACGGGATGAGCACCGATTCGATCGCCTCGCCGTCTCCCAGCCGCCACAGGTACTTCCGGGTGCCGTCCACCGATAGCTGGACGACCTCGGCCGTGAGCCTGGGGAGGGGGAGGAGGCCGTCCAGCTCCGCGCGGAGTGTGAGCGGCAGCTCGGTGGCATCGGCCCAGCGGGCAACCGGGGCCCGCCACAGCCGTCGCTCGAGCTGCGCCACCCGATATCGGGGCAAGCTCCGGTCCGCCGCCCACCGCTCCAGATGGGTCCGGGCGACTGCCGGGGGATGGTCGAGCAGGGTGTCGGACGCTGGGCCAGCGTGGCGGGTGGCAGGGGACATCCGGTCAAAGATAATGCCCGGTTTCCGGCAGCCTAAATGCCGCTCGGACCTTGCATTTGCTACCCCCCTGGCCGTCGGTTACGTTTGTCCCATGCCCCTGCTGGCCGAGCCATGCTCCTGACCGAGTTGCTCACGCCGGACCGGATCGTGGTTCCCCTCGCCGCTACCGACAAGCACGGAGTTCTAGCGGAGCTGTCTCGGCACCTCGTAAGTCGCTCCGGCGGGGGCTTCGACGAAGTGATGGCCGCCGTGCTGGAGCGCGAGGCGGTTCTCAATACCGGAATCGGGTTCGGAGTGGCCATTCCCCACGCCCGTTGCCGCGGCGTCCCCGAGCTGGCGGTGGTGGGCGGGAGAACCGGCACCGGGATCGCCTACGATGGGATGGATGGCGAACCCGTTCGGCTCGTGTTCATGATCGTGGGCCCGGAGGAGTCCGCCGGCCTGCACGTGAAGCTGCTCAGCCGGATCGCGCGTCTGGTCCGGGAGGAAGCGGTTCGCCGCGAGCTGACAGAGGCCCGCACGCCCGATGAGTTCCACAACGTCCTACTCGACGCGGAAGCGCGCTGACTCGCCCCGCCCTCATCTCCCAGGCCCTCCTACCCATGGCCCGCATCACCCTGCCGTCCACCCTCGCATGAGCAGTACCGCCCTGCGCTCGCATCGCTGCGGCGAGCTGACCCGTGCCCACCTCGGACAACAGGTCCGCCTGGGCGGCTGGGTCCACCGCCGCCGAGACCTTGGCGGGCTCGTGTTCATCGACCTGCGGGACCGTGCGGGCCTGGTGCAGCTGTCCTGCAATCCCGAGTGGACCTCGCCGGACGTGATGGCCCGCGCCGCCGAGGCGGGGACCGAATCCGTCGTCCTCGTCTCCGGCCGGGTCGAGCTCCGCCCCGAGCCATCACGGGACCCGACCCTGCTGTCGCGCGAGGTCGAGGTTCACGTCACCGATCTCGAGGTGGTGGGGGCGGCCCAGACGCCGGCCATTCCGGTGGCGCGAAAGGAAAAGGAAGATCTGCCCGCGGAGGAGCTGCGTCTCAAGCACCGGGTGCTCGATCTCCGGCGGCCCGAGCTCCAGCGCAACATCGTCCTCCGGCACCGGCTGCTGCAGCGGGCCCGCCAGACGCTCACGGCCCTCGAGTTCCTCGAGATCGAAACCCCGATTCTCACCAAGCCCACACCGGAGGGGGCGCGCGACTATCTGGTGCCGAGCCGGGTGCACCCGGGCGAGTTCTACGCGCTACCTCAGAGCCCGCAGATCTACAAGCAGCTGCTGATGGTGGCTGGCTACGACCGCTACTTCCAGATCGCCCGCTGCTTCCGCGATGAAGATCTCCGGGCCGACCGGCAGCCCGAGTTCACCCAGATCGACCTCGAGGCGTCGTTCGTATCGGCGGAGGACATCGAGCGGGTGGTGGAGACCGTGCTGGTCGATCTCTGGGCCGAGGCGTCGGTGAGCATCGCCCGTCCGTTTCCCCGCCTTTCCTATCGCGAAGCGATGGAGCGCTACGGAATCGACAAGCCCGATCTCCGGTTCGGCTACGAGATACGCGACCTGACGTCGCTGATCGGTGGCGATGCCGCGTCCTTCCTGTCCGAGGCCGCCGCCAAGGGCGGCCGGCTTCGTGGCATTGTCGTGCCCGGTGGGGCCGCCCTGAGCCGCAAGGATCTCGACGGGCTCACCGCGGCGGCCAAAGAGGCCAAGGCCGGCGGCCTGATCTGGGCCCGGCGCACCGCGGCCGGATGGGAAGGGCAGGGAGTCAAGGCTGTCGGCGCGACGCTCCTGGACCGGCTGGGAAGTACCGACGGCGATCTCCTGCTCGCCGTCGCCGGGGCCGACGCGGTCACCTCTCCCGCGCTGCACGCCGTGCGCATGGCCCTCATGCGGCGCCCCGACGCGCGGCCGGAATCGGCGCACCGGTTCGTCTGGGTCGTGGACTTCCCGCTCTTCGAGCTCGACCCGGTAAGCGGGCGGTACGTGCCCGCGCACCACCCCTTCACCGCGCCGCACCCGGACGACCGGGACAAGCTCGAGTCCGACCCGGCACGCTGCCGCGCGCTCCACTACGACGCGGTGTACAACGGCGTGGAGCTGGGCAGCGGCTCGATCCGGATCACGGACCCCGCGGTCCAGCGTCTGATCTTCTCGTTGCTCGGTATTCCCGAGGACGAGGTCCGCCGGCGGTTCGGGTTCCTGCTCGACGGTCTGTCCGCAGGGGCACCGCCCCACGGGGGATTCGCCCTGGGCTTCGACCGGATCTCCATGCTCCTGGCTGAGGCCGGCTCCCTGCGGGACGTGATCGCGTTTCCCAAGACGACGGCGGCCCGCGCGCTGTTCGAGGGCGCCCCGACTCAGGTCGACCCGCTCGATCTTCACGCCCTGCATCTCGAGGTCCGGGCGTGAGCGAAACGGCAAGGAGCCCGCGTGGCTGACGAACAGCATCAGCGGCTATCGGCCGAGGGCGCGGACCCGTTGCTCTTCGCGGGGGTGAACGACGCGAACCTGGTGGAGCTGCAGCGGACGCTCGGCGTGCGCGTCTCGTTCCGTGGGGACGCGGTGACGGTGACCGGCGGGGCCGATCAACTCGAGCGGGCGACCCCAGTCGTCCAGGGCCTCCTCGACCTCGCCCGCATGGGCGAGCCGGTCACCGCGGATGACGTCTTCCGGCTGGCCTCCGAAGGTCCCGCCGCCGATCCCGTCACCGCGCCGGCCGACGGCAAGATCGTGCTGCCGGGCCTGCGCCGGGCGATCGTTCCCAAGACGCAAGGCCAGCGCGAATACCTGCAGGCCATCAGCAACCACGACATCGTCGTGGGCATCGGCCCGGCCGGCACGGGCAAGACCTATCTCGCGGTGGCCAAGGCGGTCGAGGCGCTCGCGCGCAAGCGGGTCAAACGGATCATCCTGGCGCGGCCCGCGGTCGAGGCCGGCGAGTCGCTGGGCTTCCTTCCCGGCGACATCCAGGCCAAGGTGGACCCGTACCTGCGGCCGCTGTACGACGCGCTCGAAGACATGATGCCGCACGACCGGGTCCAGAAGGCGCTGGAGACCCGGACCATCGAGATCGCGCCGCTCGCCTACATGCGCGGGCGCACGCTGGCGGACGCCTTCATCATTCTCGATGAGGCCCAGAACGCCACCGGCGCACAGATGAAGATGTTTCTCACCCGGCTCGGCGTGAACAGCAAGACCGTCGTCACCGGCGACAAGACCCAGATCGACCTGCCCCACCGCGAGGACTCGGGGCTGGTGCAGGTGGAGCGGGTGCTGCCCGGGATCGAGGGGATCTCCTTCTGCTATCTGCACGAGACGGACGTCGTGCGTCACCGGCTCGTGCGGGAGATCATCCGGGCGTACGCGGAGGATCAGAACGGCTGATGGTCAAACGGTGGATGCCTCGCAAGCCCAGCAGCGCGGCCATGGGCACGGCGGCGGAACGAATCCGGTTCCACGCCGTGCGCTGGGGGCCGCTGCTCGGGACGGCATTGCTCACCTACGTGCTCTTCCCGCCTCCAGCCGGCGTGCTCACGCGGCTTCCGGAGGTGGGCCAGCGCGCCGAGCGGACGGTGCTGGCGCCGTTCCCCTTCGAAGTGCGCAAGTCCACCGAGGAGATCGCCCGCGAGGGTGAGTCCCGCGCGCTCACCGCGCAGCCGGTTTACCGCTTCAGCCCCACCGCCTACGACTCGGCCCTGGCCGCCACCCGCGAGTTCTTCGCCGAGCTCGAGCGGGCCGATGCCCAGGGCCCCGATCTGGTTCGGGCCGTGGCGGCCACCCGGGTGCATCTCGGCCCGGAGGAGACCCGTTATCTCGCCGACTCGGTGAAGCGCCGGGAGATGCAGGAGGTGGTGACCCACTTCCTGGGACAGGCGCTCTCCGGCGGTGTCGCCGACGCGGGCGTGATCCGGGGCGAGGTGAGCAGGAAGGTGACCCTGCGCCGCGGGGATGAAGAGCGGGTGATGCCCCGCGACTCGATCCAGACGTTCGCCGACCTGATGGACCAGGCGGAGGCGGCCGGTATCGTTCTTTCCGATCCGGTGGGCCAGCGAACACTCCGCCGGCTGGTCGGCGCGTTCTACCATCCGACCGTCGTGCCCGACATTCCCCTGACCACCGCCAGGCGGGAGCAGCTGCGCGCCAGCGTGGATCCGGTCAAGGCGACCGTGCGGACCGGCGAGCGAATCATCCGGGTGGGCGAGCCGGTCACCGAGGACGCACGCGCCAAGTTGATCGCGCTCCACAACGAGCTTCACCGGCGGGGCACCGACGATCTGTGGCTGCCCGGGGCGTTCGGCGTGCTGCTCTACAACGCCATCGTCCTGAGCGTCTTCTGGCTGCTGATCATGTTCTACGGGCGGGAGACGTACGCGGAGGCCCGCCAGATGGCCTTCTTCGGGGCACTGTTCTCGCTGGTGCTGCTCATCTCGGCGGGTCTCACCGAGCTCGTGCCGGGGCGACCGGAGCTGGTCCCGATTCCGTTCGCGGCCATCCTCGTCACCCTGCTCTACGATGGACGAATCGGCGTCTTCGCCGCGCTGACCCTGGCCGTGCTGCTCGACGGGCAATGGGCGCTGCGCGACACGTTCATCCTGTTCTTCGGCCTCATGGGCGGCGTGGCGGGCGCGATCGGCATCAGGGTCGTGCGCCGGCGCCGTCATCTGTATCTCACCATCGGCGTCGTCGCCGCGGCGGGCGTGCTCGCCTCGGTCACCATCGGGCTCATGCAGGGGTGGTCCACGGTCACCATCGTGGCGAGCGCGCTGCTTGGCGTGCTGATGGCCCCGGCCAGCGCCTCGCTGGCGATGATCGTCATGCCGCTCGCCGAATCGAGCACCCGGATCACCACCGACCTGACGCTGCTCGAGCTGTCCGATCTCGGGCGCCCGCTCCTGCGGCGCCTGGCCCTCGAGGCCCCCGGCACCTGGGCCCACAGCCTCGCGATGGCCAACCTGTGCGAGTCCGCCTGCAATATTATCGGCGCGAACGGACTGCTCGCCCGCGTCGGGTGCTACTATCACGACATCGGCAAGTTGACCACGCCGGGCTTCTTTGTGGAAAATCAGGGTGGGGGACCCAACCCCCACGACATGCTGCCGCCGCTGGAATCGGCGAATATCATTCGACGACATGTGCTGGACGGGATTGCGCTGGCCGATGTGGCGGAGCTGCCGCCGTCGGTGAAAGCTTTTATCCCAGAACATCATGGGACGACGGAGATCACCTATTTTCTCATGCGGGCCCGGCTCTCGGAGGACAACGGCAAGGTCAACGCGAGCGACTACCGCTATCCCGGACCCCGGCCCCAGTCCGCCGAGACGGCCGTCGCCATGCTGGCTGATTCCGCGGAAGCGGCCGTGCGGGTCCTCAGCGACCCTTCACCGGACAAGGTGCGCGACGCGATCGAGCATCTGGTGCAGCAGAAGCTGGCATCGGGACAGCTCGAGGACTGTCCGCTCACCCTCGGCGATCTCGAGCGCGTCAAGCGCGAGTTCGCCCGGGTAATGTCGGGCACCTATCACAAGCGCATCGGCTACCCTCGTGCCAGCGGCGGCATCACTCCCGAATTCCAGACAGCCGACAGGCAGTGAAGTGGTGGTTTCCGGCCGTCGGCTGCCGCTCTCCGCGGCTCGGGTTCGCCGAGTCGTGACGGCGGTCCTGCGCGGTGAGCGCACGGACGCCTTCATTTCCGTCACATTCCTCGGCCGGGAGTCGATGCGTCGCCTCAACGCCCGGCACAAGGGTGTCGATCGTCCTACCGACGTGCTGGCGTTCGCCCTCCCCGGTCCGGATGGGCGTGCCGTGGGGGACGTGTATCTCTGCGCTTCGGTCGCGCGAAACGAGGCGCGCACTCGCGGGCTCGCGGTCCGGGAGGAGCTGATCAGGCTCATCGTGCACGGCACGCTGCACGCGCTCGGGTGGAACCATCCCGAGGGCGAGACTCGAACCCGTTCGGCCATGTGGCGGCGCCAGGAGCGCTATGTGGCGGCGCTCGCATGATGGCCATGCTGCAGTTGTTCATCGCTCCGCTGCTCGCGGCGCTCCTCACGCTCTGGGCCGCATGGCTCGCCTTCGCGGCCGAATCCGACGCCGACCTTCCCCGCGCCCTCGGCGGGCACGTGGTCGGGGACGGCGCGGGCGCCACCCTCTCGCGGCAGCTCCACGTGGCCCACCTCTCGCTGCTCGTACTCGCCGGTGCCGCGGCCGGGGGTGCCGTGGCGTGGTGGGCTTGGTCGCCGGCGCGGAGTCTGGTGCGTCTCGTGCTCGCCATCGCTCTGGTGTGGGTCGTGGGCGATCTGCTGCCGCGGCTGCTCGCCGTGGTCGCGCCGGAGCTGACCGGACCGATGCGGCGCGCCGCGGCCTCCACGCTGACGCCGTTCCGACCGTTGCTCCGGCTCGCGGCCTGGGCCGATGCCCAGACGCGGAACACGCCCGCTCCCAGCGGGCCGCGCAAGACCGGCGCGGTGGAGCGGGACATGCTGCTGGGCGTGTTCTCGCTCGCGGATACGACGGTGGAAGAAGTCATGACGCCGCGCATCGATATCGTCGCGGTGGATTCCTCGGCGACCCGTGACGAGGTCGCCGAGACGCTCCGCAATTCCGAGCACGCGCGGCTGCTGGTATTCGATGGAAGCCCCGACTCGGTGGCGGGCGTGATCTACGCCAAGGACGTGCTCGCGTCGGGAATCGCCGACGAGGTCTGGCACGCCCTCATCCGGCCCTCGGCCTTCGTGCCCGAGGGCAAGACGCTCGACCGACAGCTCCGGGACTTTCAGCGTGGGCCGAGCCATCTCGCGGTGGTGGTGGACGAATTCGGCGGCACGGCGGGGATCGTCACGCTGGAGGACATCCTGGAGCAGATCGTGGGCGAGATTCATGACGAGCGCGATACCGACGAGGTCGTGCCGATCCAGGAGGTGGCCGGGGATCAGCTTCGGGTCGACGGGGGCGTGGCGCTGTCCGAGCTGGAGGCGACGTTGGGGCACAGCTTCGACCGCGAGGATGTGAGCACGGTCGGCGGGCTCGTGCTCGCCGAATTCGGCCGCGTGCCCAGGGTCGGCGAGGCGATCGATCTGCAGGGCTATCAGCTCCTCGTCGAGCAGGTGGTACGGCGCCGGGTGCGCCGTGTCGCGGTACGCCGGCCCGCGGTCGAGACCCCGCTGGACGGGGTGGAGCGGGCCCTCACATGATCTGGATCGTGGTGGCCATCGGCGTCGCGGTCGCGGCGTTCGGCGCGACGGCAGGTGCCGCGCTCATCACCGTGAGCCGCGCCGAGCTCACCCGGGCGGTGGCGCGCCGGCTCCGCGGCGGCGCACCGTCGCTCGCCTGGCTCAACCAGATCGACTACCATCTGACCGCCGCGTCGGCCACGACATCGCTCGGCGTCCTGCTGGTGGGCGCGGCGATTCCCGCCATCCTCGCGAGCGCGGGCGCGGGCACGCCGCGCCTGGTGGTGGTGCTCGCCCTGCTGGCGGTGCCGCTCGTGCTGATCACGGCCTACCTCGTGCCGCGGTGGCTCACCCGACCACGGGCCGAGGCCGTAGCGGAGCGGGTCACGCCCATTCTGCGGCCGTGGTCCCGCGTGCTGGGCCTGCTGCTCCCCGCGCGGGTCGCGACCCGTCCCACCGACTTTCGCGCGATCTGGCGCGAAGGTGCCGCGGTGGGCATCCGCGCGGATGACGAGCTGGCGATGGTCGGCGGGGTCATGGCCTTCAGCGTCCGGCCCGTGCGCGAAGTGATGACACCCCGGACCGAGATCGTGGCCATCGAGGAAAACTCGCCGCTCGACGACATCCGCCTCGTCTTCGCCCAGAGCGGCTACAGCCGGCTGCCCGTGTTCCGCGGGACGCTCGACGAGATCGTCGGAATGGTGCATGCCTTCGACCTCTTCAAGCTCGAGCCGGGCGATCCCCTGCCGGTGCGGCCCGTGGCGGTCACACCCGGCAGCCGCACATGTGGCGACCTCCTGCTCGACATGCAGCGGGAGCGACGCCATCTCGCCGTCGTGCTCGACGAGTTCGGCGGGAGTCTCGGGATCGCGACGTTCGAAGATCTGCTGGAGGAGCTCGTGGGCGAGATCTTCGACGAGCACGATGACGAGGTCCACCCGGCGCCGGCTTCGGGTCCGGCGATGGTGGATACGGATGGCAATCTCCCGCGCGAGGCGCTCGAGGAGCGATTCGGCGTCACGCTGCCCTCGGGGCGCTCCACGACGGTAGCGGGCCTGCTCGCCGAATGGGCCGGCCGCATCCCCAACGCCGGCGACCGCTTCACCCTCCGCGGCCTGGAGTTCGACGTCCTGCAGGCCTCTCCGACGCGCATCGAGCGCCTGGTCATCCGGCCCGATTCCACACCCGTGGTGCCTCTCCAGCCCGGCACCTCATGACGAATCCGGAAGACAACATCGAGCACATGGTCGAGCTCGTCCGAAAGGGCGAGATCCCCACGTTCGTCCGCTGGGCGCACCAGTTCGAGGCCGCCGATCTGGCCGATGTCCTGGCGGCGCTCGAGGAGGACGAGCGGGTCGCGGTGGTGCAGGCCCTCCCGCCGGAGCTGGCAAGCCACGCCTTGGCCGAGCTGCCAGAAGACGCGCACGCGGGCGAGACCCTGGTCGCGCTGGGCCCGGCGCGGGCGGCGGAAATCGTCGAGGAGCTCGAAGACGACGATGCCGCCGACCTCCTGGGCGAGCTTCCGGCGGAGGAGCAGGAGCGGATCCTCCGGGAAGTCGAGCACCGGGCCGACGTCGACCGGCTGCTGCGCTACGACGAGGAGACCGCGGGCGGTCTGATGACGTCGCACACGGTGACCGTCCTGAACACGGACACCGTGGACCTGGCGCTCGGCCGGGTGCGCCGTCAGGCGGAGGAAGTCACGGACTTCTACCAGATCTTCGTGGTGGATCGGGCCCGCCGCCTGGTGGGGGTGCTGCCATTCAAGGATCTCGTCGTGAGCAAGCCCGACCGGGTGGTGGGCACGTTCATGGCCGACGCCGACATCACCGTCGCGCCCGGGCTCGACCAGGAGGAAGTGGCCCGCCTGATGGCCCGCTACAATCTGCCGAGCGTCCCGGTGGTGGACGAGGCCGGCCGTCTCCTCGGGCGGGTGACGTTCGATGACGTGATCGACGTGGTGGAGGCGGAAACCACCGAGGACCTGCTCAAGTTCGGCGGCGTCCCGCCCGACGAGGAGCTGGCCGCCGACTGGAACGTGGCGGTGAAGAGCCGGCTCCCGTGGCTCTACGTCAATCTCGCCACCGCGTTCCTGGCGGGCGGGGTGGTGTACATCTTTCAGGGGACCGTGCAACGCACCGTCACGCTCGCGGTGTGGATGCCGGTGATCGCGGGCATGGGGGGAAATGCGGGTACCCAGGCTCTCGCGGTCACGGTTCGCCGGCTCGCGCTCGGCCTCATTCCCGGCCATCTCTTCGCCCGGGTCGTGGGCAAGGAGATCCTGGTGGGCTTGATCAACGGCCTGGCGATCGGAAGCGTGGTCGGCGTCGTGGCCGCGGTGCTGGGCGAAGGGTCCCGACTCGGGCTCGTCGTCTTCCTGGCGATGACGGGGAATCTGCTCGTCGCAGGCTTCGCGGGCGCGTTCATTCCCATCGTGCTCGAGCGCCTCCGTGTCGACCCCGCGATCGCCTCCTCGATCTTCGTGACCACCTTCACGGATGTCTGCGGCTTCCTGCTGCTGTTGGGATTGGCCGGGGCGCTGCTCCTTTAGCCTTCAGCCTTCAGCCTTTAGCCTTCAGCCGTCAGCCTTCAGCCTTCAGCCTTAAAGGAAGGTGCCCCTCCTTGCGGAGGGGCGAGGGTGACGGGACGGAGCCGCCGCCCGTCACCCGGGTGGGAGCCTGCTGTGCGCTTTACGCCGTCTTCAGTTTGGCGAAGACGCTGTCCGTCAGCCTGCCGTTGGCCGGCATGCCATTGGCCTTCTCGAACGCCTTGAGGGCCTTCTTGGTGTCGCCGTCCATCTTGCCATCCGGCTTGCCCTTGTAGTATCCCGCCTTGGCCAGCTCCTGCTGCGCCTCCGTGATCTCGGCCTTCGTCCAGTTGTGCGCCGGCGCCATATCAGTAGCCGCCTTGGCCGACGTGCTCTTCTGCGCTTGCGGCGTCGGCTTGGCGGGCGCCGTGCTCTGAGCGGCCAGCGATCCCGCGCCGAGAGCGCAGGTCATCACGGCGGCGGCAACGGCGATCGTGCGAAACATGCAGTCCTCCTCGAGGTGGTTGCGACGGCCCGGTGTGAATCCCTGGGGCCGGGGAGTTGTCGGCGGCCGGAAAGGCAATCGACGTGCCAACCCCGGTGGCGTTCGAATCACGGCCTGATTGCGGCGATGGAGGATGTTGGAGGGAGACCGGACAGGGAATGGCGCGCCAAACTGTCGTCGATGGGACAGAGTGTCCCGCGATCAGTGCCGGGGCAGATTCCAGCGCTGGATCATTCTCGTGAGGGTTCTCCGGGAGATACCGAGCACCTGGGCCGCCGCTTCGCGGTTTCCCCGCACGGCGGCCAGCACTCGTTGGACGTGCTCCCGTTCCAGATCCTCGAGCGATCGCATCGGCCACTCGGGTTCGGCCGTGGGCGAGGACGCGGACTGCGCGGGCGCGCGCGAGACGGGACGCACGTCGGCCGGCAGATGCTCCGGGCCGATCACGTCCTGTTCGGCGAGCAGCATGGCGCGCTCGAGGACGTTCTGCAGCTCGCGGATGTTGCCGGGCCAGTCGTAGTGGAGCAGCCGCCGCTGCGCCTCGGGATCCACGGCCAGACGTCCCCGGCCGTGACGCGCCGCCAGCGCACGCAGGAAGTAGTCGAGCAGAAGCGGGATATCCTGCCGCCGCTCGCGCAGGGGCGGCAGCACGAGCGTGACGACGTTGAGGCGGTAGTAGAGGTCCTCGCGGAAGCGCCCCTCCCGGACCAAGGACGGAACGTCCCGGTGCGTCGCCGCGAGCACGCGCACGTCCACCTTGATCGGGGTCTCCGAGCCGACCGGCACGATCTCATGCTCCTGGAGCGCCCGGAGCAGACGGGCCTGGAGGCCCGGGGAGATGTCGCCGATCTCGTCGAGGAACAGCGTGCCCTTGTCAGCCTCGCGGAACAAGCCGGGCCTGGCCGTATTCGCCCCCGTGAAGGCGCCTTTCACATGACCGAACAACTCACTCTCGAGCAACCCCTCCGCGAGCGCCGAGCAATTGACGGCCACGAAGCGACGATCGGCGCGGTCGGAGTAGTAATGAATGGTGCGCGCCACCAGTTCTTTCCCGGTGCCCGTTTCCCCGACGACCAGCACCGAAGCCTGGGACGGAGCGACCCGTGCCAGCGTCTTCATGACCTGGATGATCGCGGGACTGTGCCCCACGAGCGCTGGCGCGTTTGCGGTTGGTCCCGAATCGACGGACGGGGCCTCTCCCGATCGGTCGGCCCTCGCCATGCGGCGCCGGCCCAGCGCGCGGCCGAGGGTCTCTCGAAGGGCCGCAATGTCGTAGGGCTTGCTGATGAAGTCGTACGCCCCCGCGCGGATCGCCTCACCCGCCGCGGCCGCATCGCCGAAGGCCGTCAGCACCAGCACCAGCGCGCTGGGATCCCGTTCGCGGGCGGCGCGCAGCAGGTCGAGTCCGCTGGAGCCGGGCATCCGGAGGTCGGTCAGGATCGCATCGAAGGGTCCGGACTTCTCGATAGCGGCCAGCGCTTCCTCGGTGGACAGCGCGGATACCACGTTGTAGGACTCGCGCTCGAGCACTTCGGCGAGGAGCCGGCAGGCGGCCTCGTCGTCGTCCACCAGCAGGAGGCGGATGGGCGGCGCGATACCCGAAGCACCCTCCGTCATGTCCGGCTCGCGAGCGGAAGGGTCAGGCGCCAGCTCACGCCGCGGGTGGACGGCAGGTGAACCAGGTCTCCTCCAAGCGTGCGCGCCAGCCGCAGACTGACCGCCAGCCCCAGGCCGCTGCCATCAGGTCCCTTGGTCGTCGAGAACGGCCGAAACAAGTTCGTCTCTGCCTCGGGGTCGAGACCGGGACCGTCGTCGTGGATGTCGATGAAGGTCTCGCTCTCGGAGCGCCCTGTCCGGATCGTGACGCTGTTGCCGGACTCGAGCGCCTCGATCGCGTTCTTGAGCAGGTTGAGCAGGATCTGCTCCACCATCGACGGATCGCACGACGCGAGGACCGGACCAGGGTGCCCATTGGCCGAGGCCTCCAGGCGCGCGACCACGCCCGCGTCGCTGAACGAGGGCTCGAGAAAGCGGGTCATCCGCGCCGCCACCACGTTCAGGTCCACCGCCTGCACGGCGGGCTTGGGCCATCCTCCGCGCTCGAGGCCTGCCCTCACGATGCCGGCGACCCGCTCCACCTGCGCCAGGAGGAGCCGCACCCGCTCCACGCCACGCTCGTCGTGCTCGGCCGCCAGATCGTCTCGCAGGAGCTGAAGATGTCCGCTGACCGTGTTGAGCGGGGTCCCGATCTCGTGCGCGAACCCGGCGGCCGTCTCGTGCATGAGCGCCATGCGGTCGAGCCCGCGGGCCTGCTCCTCCAGGGCGAGCAGCATCGCCCGGGATGCGCTCTCCCGCTCCCGATCGGCGAGGGCGTCACGCATCCCGTTGTAGCGCCGCGCGAGCTCGCGAAACTCCGGAGGCCCGATTTCCGGCGCGCTGGGCGCGTGCGCCGCACCACCGTGGGCCCCGGCCATCGCGCCGCCGATCGCCGCGAGAGGACGCCCGACCCATCGGGCGGTCACGAAAGCCACGCCGAGCGAGAGGAGCAGCGCGGACAACGTGGCCAGCAGGTAGGCGCGGCGCCGCTCCTGGCGTGCCCAGTCCTGCAGACGCTCGGTCGAGACCCGGACGTCCAGCACGCCGAACGGTCGGGGAGAGCCGAGTGGGAGTACGACCTGCCACCCCGGATCCGCGCCCGAGAGCTGCTCCACATATGCGGCACGGCGGCCCAGCGCCTCGTACGCTTCGGGACCCGCCGCCGAGCTGTCCGACATGCCGCTGGCTGCCACCGGCACGAGCTGGCGTCCGCGAAGGAGGAACACGATGGCCCGGGACTCGTTGATGCGATGATGGGACCATCCCTCGAGCGCCTGGGCCAGCGCGACCGGGTTGCCGCTGGGGGAGGCGCGCACGAGCAGCGACGCCAGCGTGTTCGCCAGAGCCACCGACTCGAGGCGGAAATCCTCCAGCCGGGTCCGGGCCGACCACGACAGCGCGATCTCGGTGGCGCCCAGCACCAGGAGGACGGCCATCGCCGCCGTCAGGAACGCGAGCCGCCTGGCGAGGCCCAGCGGGGGCTTGAGGACGGTTCCGTCGGTCATCGGCATCTTCCCTGTCGCTCCTGCAGCGCCCTACCGCGCTGGAGTAAGATACTCCCTCGCTCAGGGCAAGAACGCGGCCAACTCGTTCGACGAGGTCAGGCGTGGAACGCTCCACCGGCGATCTTCGAGAGCTGGGTCTTCTCTTCCTCAAGCTGGGCCTGATGAGCTTCGGTGGTCCAGCCGCTCATATCGCGTTGATGGAAGACGAGTTCGTCCGGCGCCGGCAGTGGATGTCCCGAGAGGATTTTCTCGACCTCATCGGGGTCGCGAACCTTCTCCCGGGCCCCAATTCGACGGAGCTCGCGCTCGCGATCGGCCGCCGGCGGGCGGGAACGGCCGGCCTGCTCGTGGCGGGCTCGGCCTTCATTCTTCCGGCTATGCTGATCGTGTTGGGTTGCGCCTGGCTCTACGTTCGCTTCGGCCATCGTCCGGAGGTTGAGGGTCTCTGGCGCGGCGTCAAGCCGGTAGTGGTAGCGGTGGTGGCCGTGGCCCTGGCCCGGTTCGGGAAGACGGCCCTCAAGTCGCTCCCGCTGGTGCTCACGGCCGCCGTCGCGGTGGCGCTGTCCGCTCTGGGCGTGCATGAGCTCCTCGTCCTGCTCGCGAGTGGTCTCCTCGCGCTGGCCCTGACGACACAGCCCCGCGTCACGGCGGCCGCGGCGATCTGGCTCCCGGGGCTCGCCGGGCTCACGGGCGCACCGGGGGTCCCCGACAGCGGGTGGGTGTTCCTCTTCTTTCTCAAGATCGGCGCGGTGCTCTACGGGAGCGGCTACGTCCTTCTGTCCTTCCTCCGGCAGGGTCTGGTAGAACGAGGCGGATGGCTCACCGAGAGCCAGCTTCTCGATGCGGTGGCGATCGGCCAGGTTACCCCGGGCCCGGTGTTCACGACCGCCACGTTCATCGGCTATCTGTTGGCGGGGTGGGGAGGCGCGTGGGCGGCGACGGTGGGGATCTTCCTTCCCGCGTTCGTGTTCGTGGCGGCGAGCGAGCCGCTGGTGCGCCGCGTCGGGAAATCGCCGGCGCTCCGCGCGCTGCTCGATGGGATCAACGTGGGTGCCGTCGCGCTCATGCTGGTCGTGACCTGGCAGCTGGGGCTGGCGGCCTTCGATGGATTGGGAACCGTGCTGACGTCGCTCGTGGCCCTGATACTTCTCGGTGCGGGGGTAAATTCTGCCGTGGTCATCGTGGCCGGAGCGGTCGCCGGCCTGGTCTTGTTCTAGCCTCACATCCGAGCTCGCCATGTTCGTGACCTACCCGGAGTCGCCGTGAGGCTGGAGCAGCTGCTCATCGCCTATGGGCCCGCCGCCGTCGTCCTGGGATCGATGGTGGAAGGCGACATGACCCTCATTCTCTCCGGCGTGGTCGCCCATCTCGGCATCTTCCCCCTACCGGTGGCGATCGCGGCCGGCGCGGCGGGCAACTTTCTCGGCGACTGCGTGTGGTACTGGCTCGGGCGGCATCGTGGCGCCGCATTCCGGTCCAGCCGGCTATATCGGCGGGTGGGGCCACGCATCGAGTACCTGGCCCGCCGGTTTGGTGTATGGGAACTGCTGCTGGTCCGCTTCGTGTACGGAACTCGGAATGCCAGCATGCTCTTCTGGGGCCTGCAGGGCCTCGCCTTCAATCGGTTTGCCGGGGTCGACGCCCTGAGCTGCGCGATGGGCGCCCTGCTCTTCACATCGCTGGGCTACCTGGTCAGCGGGAGCGCCGAGCTCGTGCTCGGCAAGGTCCGGCGCGTCGAGCTGTGGCTACTGGGTGCGGTGGTAGTGGGGATCGTGGTCGTCGTGATGGTGCATCTGGCGACCAAGCGCCGGCTGCACCTCGACGAGGACGTCCCCAGGGAGGGCTGAACCGGGCCTGGCATCGTCGCTTGCCTCCGACTCATGCCATGGCGACTTTTCAGCCATGGATTCCGACCTCCTCCTCGCGGAGCTGCTGGCCGGCAGGACGGCCGCGCTGGCGCGAGCGATCTCGGTGGTCGAGAACGCCCGTCCAGGGTTCGAACAACTCCTGGCCAAGGTCCATCGCTCCATCGGCCGCGCCCGCCGGATCGGCATCACCGGCCCGCCCGGCGCCGGAAAATCCACGTTGATGGAGCGACTGGTCTCAGCCTACCGCACCGCCGGGCTTCGGGTCGCCGTCGTCGCGGTCGACCCCACCAGTCCGTTCACCGGCGGCGCCCTCCTTGGCGACCGCATTCGCATGGAATCCATCGCCCTCGACCAAGGGGTCTACATCCGCTCGATGGGAAGCCGCGGGTCGCTGGGCGGGCTCGCGACCTCCACCCGCGAGGTGTGCGACATTCTCGACGCGGCGGGGTTCGATCGCATTCTCGTCGAGACGGTCGGCGTCGGCCAATCGGAGCTCGACGTCGCCCGCATCGCCGATGCCACCGTCCTGGTGCTCGTGCCGGAGTCGGGTGACGGTATTCAGACCCTCAAGTCGGGCGTCATGGAGGTGGCGGATGTCTTCGTCGTCAACAAGGCCGACCGCCCCGGAGCCGAAAAGCTGCGGCAGGAGATCGAGGTGACCCTGGGCATACGGCGGGGCAATGCGTTTCGGCACGTTCCGGCGCATCACGGCATCCGCGGGGGCAAACCCGGCGCGGACCCCGACGGGCGCCCGGAAGCCTGGACTCATCCGGTGCTCCTCATGAGCGCCGTGAAAGGCGACGGTGTCCCGGAGCTGATCGAAGCCCTCGACCGCCGCTTCGAATGGCTCGAGCGCACCGGCGAGCTCGGCGAGCGGCGTCGGCGCCGGTTGCTGGATCGGACGCGTGAGGTGGTCGACCGCGCCACGCGGCGCTGGGTGTGGGAAGAGACCGGGGCCGAGCAGCACGTGGCCGGACGACTGGACGACGTGGCCCAGGGCCGGGCCAGTCCATACGAGGTGGCGGCGGAAGTGCTCGACGGCCTCAAGCAGGGGACGCGGACATGAGCGGCGACGCCGACGAGCTGGAGCGCCTCCGTGCCGAGGTCGCCGCGTGGCGGGCGATGGCCGCCCGGCTGCCGGTGCGCCGCGATACCGACTTCACCTCGGTCTCTGGCCGCAGCGTGGATCCGGTCTACACTCGCCTCGATCGATCCGAGTCCGACGGCCCCGGTCTGCCCGGCACCTATCCCTATACCCGCGGGATACACCCCACGATGTATCGTGGCCGTCTCTGGACCATGCGGCAGTTCGCCGGGTTCGGAACCGCCGAGGACACGAACGAGCGCTACAAGTTCCTCCTCGAGCGTGGACAGACGGGCCTCTCGGTGGCCTTCGACTTTCCGACGTTGATGGGCTACGACTCGGACCACCCGCGTTCCGAGGGCGAGGTCGGCAAATGCGGCGTGGCGGTATCCAGCCTCGCCGACATGGAGACGCTGTTCGACGGAATTCCGCTCGACCGGGTTTCCACCTCGATGACGATCAATGGGCCCGCCGCCATGCTGTTCTGCTTCTACGTGGCGTCGGCGGAACGTCAGGGGGTGCCGATCGGCCAGCTGCAGGGCACGATTCAGAACGACATCCTGAAGGAGTACATGGCGCAGCACGCCTGGATCTATCCGGCGGAGCCCGCGCTCAAGGTCATCGTCGATCTGTTCGAGTGGGCGGCCGAGCACACGCCGAAGTGGAACACGATCTCGATTTCGGGGTACCATATCCGCGAGGCAGGCGCGACGGCGGCCCAGGAGCTGGCCTTTACCCTGGCGAATGGCTTCTGCTACGTGGAGCACGGGCTGGCCCGGGGACTCAGCGTGGACCGTTTCGCGCCCAGGCTCTCCTTCTTCTGGGACGTGCACAACGACTTCTTCGAGGAGATCGCCAAGCTCCGCGCGGCGCGCCGCATCTGGGCTCGCCACATGCGGGAGCGCTATGGCGCGCGCGACGAGCGGAGCTGGCGAATGCGGTTCCATTGCCAGACCGCCGGCGTGACGCTGACCGCCCAGCAGCCCCACAACAACGTCGCCCGCGTGGGGTACCAGGCGCTGGCGGCCGTGCTCGGCGGCACCCAATCGCTCCACACCAACGCGTTCGACGAGACCCTCGCGCTGCCGACGGAGGAATCGGTCCGCATCGCCCTCCGGACCCAGCAGATCCTCGCCTACGAGACCGGCGTCGCCAACGTGGCGGACCCGCTCGGAGGATCGTATTACGTCGAATCCCTGACCGACGTGCTGGAGCGCGAGGCCGAGGGCCTCTTCGACGAGATCGACGTGCAGGGCGGAGTGGTGTCCGCGATCGAGAGCGGCTGGTTCCAGCGGCAGATCGCGCTCTCCTCCGCGCGGTTCCAGCTGGAGGTGGAGCAGGGCCGGCGGCGGATCGTGGGCGTCAACGATTTCGTGGAGGAAGCGGAGGCGCCGGTCGAGATCCTCAAGGTCGGCGACGTCGCCGAGCGTACCCAACGGGAGCGGATGGCTCGGATGCGGGCCGCCCGCACCCCAGCGCTGGTCGACGAACGGCTGGCCGCGCTGCGCTGCGCCGCCGTCGAAGATCGCAACATCATTCCAGCCATGCTCGATTGCGCGCGCGCGTACTGCACGCTGTTCGAGATCCGGCATGTGCTCGAGGAGATATATGGCAGCTATCGTGAGCCGGTCTTTTTCTGAGACCCGCAAGACGAACGGACGGGGACGCGCCCGCACCGCGGTGCCCGCGGTGCAGCAGCGTCTGGAGCGTCTCGCCACGGTGCGGGCCGGACGGCACCGTGTCGTCACCTGCTACCTGAAGCTCGAGCCCCGCGATCGGAGCCGAGGGAAATACATCATCAAGCTCAAGAACCGCGTCCGCGAAGCGATCCAGTCACTGCCCCGTCTGGGACTGGGCCGCGACGTCCAGGACGCCGTGGAACGCGATCTCGACCGGATTCAACAGTCGCTCTCCAATCCCGACCTGCTGCCCTCGACCCACGGCGTGGCCGTCTTCGCCTGCGAGGGCATCGGGCTCTTCGAGACGATTCCGCTGCCGGCGGTGCACCGATCACGAATCGGCGTGGACGGCACGCCGCTCGTGCGCGAGCTCGCGTCGGTGGAAGACGAGTTCGGCCGGCTCCTCACCGTGGTGCTCGACCGGACGAGCGCCCGATTCTTCATGGTGACCGCGTACGACTGCGAAGAGCTGCCGGGGTTGCGGGCGGATAGCACCAGGGGCAAGCGCTTCCACGGCGACCAGAGCGGACCGGGCTGGGGCGAGCATACTTACCACAACAGGATTCGCCAGGAGAAGCAGCGGCATTACGAGGCCATCGCGCGGGAGCTCTTTGCCATCGACCGGCGGCAGCCCGCCCAGGGCATCGTGCTCGCGGCGACGGGCACCGAGGCCGGCGCGGTAGAGCCGTTCCTCCACAACTACCTCGTGGAGCGGGTGATCGGCACCACCAAGCTGAATCCGAAGGAAGTCTCCGCTCCGGTGGTGCACGCCGCCACGCTCGCCGTGCGTGAGCGATGGGAGCGGGCCTCGGAGCGCGCGCTGGTACAGGAGATGCTCGAGGGCAAAGGCAACGGATGGTCGGTCAATGGCCTGGACGAGACGCTTCGGGCGCTGGCGCGCGGGCAGGTGCGCGCGTTACTGGTGAACGCCGACTCAGCCGGGCCCGGATTCCGCTGCGGCGACTCCGGGCGGCTGGCCCGCACCGAGCGCGAGTGTCGCGGCGAGGGCGAGCCGATCCCGGTGCTGGACGTCGTGGACGATGCCATCGAGGAGGCGCTACGTCAGCGCATCGTGATCAACGTCATCTACGAGGCGGAGGCCCGCGAGTCCGTCCGGGACCTCGCCGCCATCCTCCGATTCCGCTGACATGACCCACTCCCGCGACTTGTCTCGACCGATCCGTGTTCTGGTGGCCAAGCCGGGTCTCGACGGCCACGACCGCGGAGCCAAGGTCGTGGCCGCCGCGCTCCGCGATGCCGGCATGGAGGTGGTGTACACCGGCCTGCATCAGACTCCGGAAATGATCGCGACCGCCGCCGTCCAGGAGGATGTGGACGTCGTGGGGCTGTCCATTCTCTCGGGAGCGCACATGACCCTCTTCCCCCGGGTGCGCGCGCTGCTCGAGTCGATGGGGCGCCCGGACGTGCTGGTCACCGGCGGCGGCATCATTCCCCCGGACGACATGACCGCCCTCCAGCAGCTGGGCATCGGACGACTCTTCGGCCCCGGCACGCCCACGGGCGACCTCATCGAGTACATCGAATCGTGGGCGTCGGAACACCTCTCACCCTGAGGCGGCTACGACCCGAGCTCCTTCGCGCCTGAGCGCGTCGACCCCGGCGCCGAAGCCGACCAGGCTCCGGTCCCTGACCGATGAATACCTGGAGCTGGCCGCCCGTCTGCGGGAGGGCGGCGGCGCCGCCCGGGTCGGCAAGATGCACCGGCAAGGCAAGCTCGCGCCCCGCGAGCGGGTGCGTGGCCTGCTCGATCCCGGCGCGCCCTGGCTCGAGCTCGGACTGCTCGTCGCCTACGATCAGTACGACGGGCAGGCCCCCGCCGCCGGTGTGATCACCGGGGTGGGTGTCGTGGAAGGTCGCGAAGTCGTGGTGGTGGCCAACGACGCCACGGTCAAGGCAGGGTCGTGGTGGCCCGAGACCATCCGCAAGATGTTGCGCGCGCAGGAAGTCGCGATGCGCCAGCGAATTCCGATCGTCTACCTGGTGGACAGCGCGGGCGTCAATCTCCCGTACCAGGGCGGGGTGTTTCCCGGCCAGTACGGCGCCGCCCGCATCTTCTACTACAACTCCATCATGCGGCGCTACCTCCACGTGCCTCAAGTGAGCGCGGTCATGGGCAGTTGCGTCGCGGGCGGCGCGTACCTGCCGGCCCTCTCCGACGTGATCTTCATGGTCGAAGGCACGAGCTTCATGGGATTGGGCGGACCCAACCTCGTGAAAGGCGCCACCGGACAGACCATCGATGCCGAGACCCTCGGGGGGGCGGTGACCCATACCGAGCGCAGCGCGGTCGCCCACTACCGCGCCGCCAATGACGCCGAGTGCCTTGAGCGCATCCGCCAGTACATCGGCCGCCTGCCGCGCAAGGGCGGGGTGATGCATCGGACTCAACCCGCCCGCCCGCCCGCCCGGCCGGCCACCGATCTCTACGATCTTCTGCCCCAGGATCACCGGCTGTCGTACGACATGCGGCACGTCCTCGCGTGCTTCCTCGACGGCGGCGCGCTCGACGAGTTCCAGCCCGATGTCGCCGGCGAGATGCTGTGCGGCCATGCCCACATCGAGGGGTGGCCCGTGGCCCTGATCGCGAATCAGCGGGGCCTGATCAAGGCACCGACCGGTGAGCGCCCCCGATTCGGAGGCATCGTCTACACCGGAAGCGCGGAAAAGGTCGCCTACTTCATCGAAACGGCCGGGCGGGAAGGGATGCCGATCCTGTTCGTGCAGGATGTGAGCGGGTTCATGGTCGGACCGGAAGCGGAGCAGTCGGGTATTATCCGGGCCGGCGCCCGTTTCGTCGAGGCGATGGCGACCGCTGTCGTGCCCAAGCTGGTGCTCACGGTCAACCACGCCTCGGGGGCGGGCTACTACGCCATGGCGGGCCAGGGATTCGATCCCGACTTCCTGTTCTCATGGCCGACGGGGCGGATGGGCGTGATGGAAGGGGAGGCCGCGGTCACCGCGGTGCATGGGCCCGAGCTCGGGCGCGCGCAGGGCGAGGGGCGTCCGCCGTCGTCTGAGGTCCAGAGCGCCGTGGACTCGATGCGGGCGGATTACGACCAGCAGCTCGATGCGAAATATGCCGCGGCGCGCGGGTTCGTCGACGCGATCGTCACGCCCGAGGAGACCCGGGACCAGCTCGCGTTCGCGCTTCGGGTCAGCGCCAACTATGCCGGTCCGCATCTAGGGCCGTTCGTCCTGCCGCCGCTCGACGCGGCGCTTCCGTCCTAGGATCCGCATGCGACGACTTCTGCCTGCCGCCCTCGTGCTCGCCCTGGTTGCCGCGTGCGCCCATTCGGGACCGGATACGTCGCCGGCTCCTCCCAAGCCCAACATGGATCCCGGGCCCCACAATCCCCCGCCGCCCAAGCCCAATATCGATCCGGGGCGGAAGACGGAGAACCAGGCCCATGTTCCACCCGATGCGCTCAACGAGTCCCCGGCCGAGGACTCGGTGCGCCGTGTCGCCCCGCCACAGCTCGCCTACGCGCGCGGGTGGATGCCTCTCGCCGGCACCGGCATCGACAAATTTCTTCGCGCCCATCCGGAGTTCGACGGCCGCGGCGTCCTGATCGGAATTCTGGACACCGGCATCGACCCGGCGGTGCCGGGTCTCGCGACGACGACGACCTCTTCGCCCAAGATGATCGATCTTCGGGACTTCTCGGGGGAAGGATCGGTCCCCCTTGCCTCCGTGACACCGACCGGCGATTCGGTGACCGTGGGCGGGCGGCGGCTCGGCGGGTTCGGTCGCGTGATCGGGTTCAACACCAAGGGGCCCTACTACGCCGGGACCATCGCAGAAATCCCGCTCGGCGACGCGCCGGCGGCCGACCTCAATCGCAACGGCAAGGTGGGTGACACGCTCGCGGTGGTGGTGACCCGTGCGTCCGACGGCTGGGTGCTCTTCGCCGACACCGATGGCGATGGATCGCTGGCCGGCGAGAAGCCGGTGCACGACTACCTGAGCGGACGCGAGTCGTTCGGATGGGCGCCTCGCGGGCTGACGCCGCGGCTCGGTATCGCCGCGAACTTCAGTGAGGTCTCGGGGCGCCCCGCGCTCGACCTCGTGTTCGACGTCTTCGGTCATGGCACGCACGTCGCGGGTATCGCGGCCGGGCACGACATCTACGGGGTGGGTGGCTTCAACGGTGTGGCGCCGGGAGCGCAGATCCTCGGTCTCAAGATCGCCAACGGCGGCAACGGCGGCATCACCACCACCGGCAGCATGCTGCGCGCGATGGACTACGCGATTCGATTCGCGCGCGACCGCCACCTGCCGCTGGTCCTCAACATGAGCTTCGGCGTCGGCAACGAGATCGAAGGCGGCGCCAGGATCGATGGCATGATCGACTCGGTCCTCCAGGCACATCCGGATCTGGTCATGGCCATCGCGGGAGGCAACGACGGGCCGGGGCTCTCCTCGATCGGTTTCCCCGGCTCGGCGGGCAGCGCGATCAGCATCGGGGCGACCCTGCCGTCGAGCTTTCTGGCCCCGGGAGCCAACGGGGCGCCTCTCTCCGACCAGCTCGCCTATTTCAGCTCGCGCGGCGGAGAAGTGGCCAAGCCCGACATTGTCGCCCCCGGCATGGCCTACAGTACCGTGCCACGATGGGACGCGGGCGACGAGGTGGAGCAGGGCACCAGCATGGCCGCGCCCCATGCCTCCGGAATCGTCGCCCTCCTGGTCTCGGGACTGACCCAGTCGAAGAAGCCCGTGGACGCCCGCGCGATCCGGCAGGCCCTGATGGTCACTGCCTCGCCGACGTCCGGCATGACCTACCTCGACGAGGGAACCGGCGTGCCCGACGTCGGAGGGGCCTGGAGCTGGCTCGATGGGAATCACGCGGTGCCCGACATCACGGTACGCGCGGTGGGCCGCGGCGACGTGAGCGGGGCAATCCGGCGGGGAACCCCGCTCGGCCGCGATACGGTGCAGACCTTCGAGCTGATGCGGCCCGCATCGGCGGGGACAGCCAGCTACACGCTCCGGAGCGACGCGCCGTGGCTCGTCGCTCCCACGAGCGTGACGCTCACCGGAGAGAAGACCCGTGTCGACGTGCGATACACCAGGGAGGCGCTCGCAGACCCGGGCGCGCACGTGGGCGTGGTGAGCGGATGGAGTGACGACACGCTGGCCGGGCCCGCGTTCCGGTTGGTGAACGCCGTCGTCGTCGCTCCGATGGGAGGCACCGACTCGACGACGCTGCGCGCGTCGGAGCGGGTGCCGACCGGCGGTCTCCTTCGGACGTTCTTCCGGGCCGACAGCCTCCGTCCCTTCGTGCTGACGGTCGCCACGGGCAGCCACGCCGAGAGGGCGCTCGCCTTCCTTCATGAGCCCGACGGCATGCCGTTCCGCGACGACGGAGCGCGGCCGGCCGGGTTCGATCAGCAGTCGGCGGAATACGAGGCCGACGCGCGCGATGTCGTGAGCGGCATCTACGAGGCGGTCGTCGTGTCTCTGCCGGGGCAGTCCGCCAGCACCACGATCACCTTCGTCCAGTCGCCCCTCTCGCTGCGGGCATCCCGCCGGGGCGCCGACATCCAGGCCACGTTCGTCAATCTCACGAAGTCCCCCATCAACGCCGAGGTCGGCATGCATCTCGGCGGCGCGGAGCGGGATGAGCTCGTCACCGCCACCGGTTCGAGCCCCGTCCGCATTCCCTTCGTCCTGCCCGCCTGGGCTCGTGGGGTCGTCGTGGATATCATGATGGATCGCGCCCAGTGGGGCCGCTTCACCGACTTCGGGACGACGCTCCTCGATTCGGTCGGCAGGCAGCTCGGCAAGAAGCCCCTCAACTACGCGTTCGGCCGTCTCCAGGTCGAGGCGGACCCCGGACACGGGGACATGCCCGTCTCGCTCAACTTGCTGCCGGCCTTCGCCGAGCCGGCCGACACCGGCAAGTGGTCCCTGCGCGCCTCGATCCGTCTGTATGCGGACAGCTCGGTCGTGCTCGGCGCCAGCGGGGGCACCAACGCGGTCACCATCGCTCCTCTGAAGTCCGTCACGTCCTCCTTCTCCATGCCGGCCGATCCCAGACCGTTGGGGGAGAAGTTCGTGCCTCTCGGCCTGCTGGTGGCGCGGGTCGACGGACGGAGCTGGACCCGGGAGATCCCGCTGGTCTCGTCGCCGGCGGCCGCAGGCCGGTGAGCGCGCGCGCAGTACGCATCGCCGCCGGCCAGGGATTCTGGGGAGACTGGCTCGAGGCGCCGGTCCGACAGGTTCGCGGCGGCCCCATCGACTATCTCATGATGGACTACCTCGCCGAGGTGACGATGTCCATCATGCAGAAGCAGAAGTCGCGCGATGCGAGCGCCGGCTACGCGCGCGACTTCGTCCCCCTCATGGAGCGGATCCTCCCCGATATCGTCGAGCGTGGCATCCGGGTCACCTCGAATGCGGGTGGCGTCAACCCACGCGGCTGCGCCGAGGCGGTCATCGCCGCCGCGCGCCGGCTCGGACTCAAGGACCGGCTCCGCGTCGGACTCGTGACCGGGGACGACATCCTCGACCGTCTCGACGAGCTCATCGCCCGCGGACACACGCTGAACGACATGGAAACGGGCCGGCCCCTGAGCGACATCCGGGACAAGGTCCTGTCGGCGAACGCCTATCTCGGCATGGCTCCGATTGTCGAGGCGCTCCGTGCCAGGGCCGATGTCGTGGTCACCGGGAGGGTCACCGATACCGGGCTCACTCTCGGCCCGATCTTTCACGAGTTCGGGTGGTCTCCCGACGACTGGGACAAGGTCGCCGCCGGCACCGTGGCCGGACACATCATCGAGTGCGGCGCGCAGGCATCGGGCGGCAACCTGCTCAAGGGGTGGCGCTCGGTGAAGGGGATGGAGAATCCCGGGTTTCCCATCGCGGAAGCCTCGGGCGACGGGAGCTTCGTCATCACCAAGCATCCCGGGACGGGCGGCGTGGTGTCGGTGGCATCGGTCACCGAGCAGCTGGTGTACGAGATGGGCGATCCGCGGAGCTACATCACACCGGACGGTGTGGCCGACTTCACCACGATCCATCTGCGTCAGGACGGCAAGGACCGGGTGCGGGTGAGCGGCATCCGCGGAGGACCGCGGACGCCGATGCTCAAGGTGTCCATCGCGTATTTCTACGGCTACAAGGCCGTTGGAACCCTGGTGTATGCCTGGCCCGAGGCCTACGACAAGGCCCGGAGCGCCGACCGCATCATTCGCGGCCGTCTCGAGGACCTCGGTCTCGAGTACGAGCAGATCCTGACCGAATTCGTCGGCGTCGACGCGACGCACGGCCGTCTCAGCGGGAAGCCCAGCCCCGATATCCCCGAGGTGCAGTTACGCATCGGTGTCCGGGCCCGGGACCGCGCGCCGGTCGATCGATTTACCCGGGAGATTGCTCCACTGGTGCTCACTGGGCCACCGAGTGTGACCGGCTTTGCCGGTGGGAGGCCCGCCGTCGAGGAGGTCGTGGCCTACTGGCCCGCGCTCGTCGACCGCCGAGAGATCGAGCCCCACGTGCGGGTCGAGATTCTGGAGGCCTGAGCATGCCCAAGGCGGCCGTCCGGTCCGGAAACAGGCCGGTACAGCTTCGTTTCCTGGCCCACGCCCGGTCGGGAGACAAGGGCAACACTGCCAATGTCGGCCTCATCGCCTTGCAGCCCGAGTACTATCCGCTGCTTCAGCGCGAGGTCACGGCCGCGCGTGTCGCCCGGCACTTCAGGGGCATGGTCAGCGGTGTCGAGCGCTTCGAGCTTCCCAACCTGCGGGCGCTCAACTTCCTGCTCCACGACGCGCTCGATGGCGGCGGCACCATCTCCCTCAAGACCGACGCGCAGGGCAAGGTGTACTCCACGGCGCTGCTTCGGATGGAAATCCCGGTACCGGTGGCGCTCGCCCGTCGGTTCTCCCGGGCGTGAGCGCGCCCGGCGCTCCACTGCGGTCGGCGCTGCACGACGGCGTCCTCACGCTCACGCTCGATCGTCCCGACAAGCGGAATGCCCTCGGCTCGGCGCTGATACAGGCGCTGCACGACGGGCTCGAGCGCGCCGATCTGGATGCGGACGTGCGGGTGGTGGTGATTCGGGGGGCCGGGAAGGACTTCTGTGCGGGCGCCGATCTCGAGGAGCTGCTGGCGTCGGCCGACCGGCCACCGGCGGAGAACGAGGCCGACGCGCTCAGGCTCGGTGCGGTGTTCGAGCGGATCCGCTCGATGCCCAAGCCGGTGCTGGCGGTCGTTCAGGGCCGCGCCCTGGCCGGCGGCGCCGGGCTCGCGACCGCGTGCGATATCGTCCTCGCGGGCGCCGGAGCGCAGCTCGGATACCCGGAGGTCCAGCGCGGCTTCGTGCCGGCCATGGTCACGGCCATTCTGCGCCGGCTGGCGGGCGAGAAGCTCGGACTCGAGCTGGTGCTCACCGGCCGGCTGCTTCCGGCCGAGGAGGCGCGCGCGGCTGGCTTGATCACACGGGTCGTGCCCGATGCCGACCTCGATCGGGAGGCGGGACTGCTGGCAGGCGGGCTCACAGCCGCCAGCCTTACGGCACTCGCGCTCACCAAGCGCCTCTTTTACGAGCAGGACGGTTTATCCTTTCATGATGGGATCGCGCTCGGTGCTCGCACCAACGCGCTGGCGCGGCAGACCCCCGACTTCCGGACGGCGATCGAGCGGTTCCTCGAGCGATGAACGGCGTACGCCTGGCGTTCGCGATGGCCGGCTTCGCCGCGGCCATATTGGCCGTGGCCACCGACGATCACTGGATCGGATGGCTGGCGATCGCCCTGCTGTCCATCGCACTCCTCCTCCGCCTGCTGCAACGAAACTTTTCCGGTGAGCATCGTGAGGACGGGTCGGGTCCGGGATGAAACCGTGTGATCCGGCTCACACTCGCCGGGCTCGACCCCGACTAGCTTCCACCGCGGCGCTTCGAACGGCCGTGCGGGGATGGGGAATTTCGCCCCGGCTCCCGTCAGCGATGGTCAACCGGTAACAAGGAGAAGCTATGCGGAGGGTAGCGGCAGGGATCGCTGTGGCGCTCATCGGCGTGCTGACGTCGGCGCGCGCCGCGAACGCACAAGGGGCTGAATTCTCGCTCGGCGGGGGTGTGTCTATCCCAACCGGATCATTCGGCGACGCCTTCAAGACCGGATTCCATGGGCTGGGAGCGGTGTCTTTCGTGCCGACGGGGTCGCCAGTCGGTATTCAGATCGACGGCTCCTACACTCAGTTCAAGACCGACTTCTCGGGAAGCGACGCGAAGCTCCAGCTGATCGCTGGAACAGCCAACGTGGTCTTCAAGTTCCCGACGGCCGAGGGGAGCCAGTTCCGTCCCTATCTCATCGGTGGCGGCGGTGTCTATAACGCCAAGCCCAAGAATCCTGACCTGGACGGTCAAACCAAGTTCGGATTCAACGCCGGAGCCGGTTTCGACATCAAGGCAGGCAGCGTCGGTCTATTCGCCGAGGGTCGGTTTCACGATGTCTTTACCGACGGCGACAACCTGAAGTACATCCCTATCACGGTGGGCATCCGCTTCGGCGGCGGCGCCTGAGCATCACCATCGTCGCGAACGGCCGCCGGGGGAGTTCCCGGCGGCCGTTTTGTTTGCGGGCGCGAACGGACCGCTCCGCGCAATCGGCGTCCATTCTCGCGCGCCGCGCCCGCGCAACTTCGGAGCATGCCGGATCATCTCACGGACGCGCGGCGACTGCTCCAGGCACACTTCGGCTATCCCGCTTTCCGCCCCGCGCAGGCCCCGGTCGTCCGGTCGATCCTGGAGAGGCGTGACACCCTCGCCATCCTGCCCACCGGCGGCGGCAAGTCGATCTGTTTTCAGGTACCCGCCATGGTGCTCGGCGGCGTCACCGTCGTGGTCTCGCCTCTCATTGCTCTGATGCAGGATCAGGTCGCCGCCGCGCGGGCCCGCGGCATTCCGGCGGCGGGACTTCACAGCGCCCTCGCGCCGGCCGAGCGCGACGCGGTATGGGCCGGAATCATGGAGGGCACGCTGCGGCTGTTGTACGCGTCGCCGGAGCGCCTGGCGAAGCTGGCGCCCGAGCTCCGCGACAGAGGTATCCGGCCGGCGATCCTGGCGATCGACGAGGCCCACTGCCTCACCGAATGGGGGCACGATTTCCGGCCCAGTTATCGGGCACTCGGCGCCGCCCGGAGCAGGCTGGGCCGGCCTCCGTGCGTCGCCCTCACCGGCAGCGCCACGCCCGAAGTGCGCGAGGACATCACGAAGGTGCTGCGGTTTCAGCCCGGGAAATTCACCGTACATCTGGGGTCGTTCGACCGCCCCAATCTGTGGTTTGGCGTCGTCAGGGTGGACAGCGAGCAGCGCCGGCTTCGCGCGCTGCTCGATCTGCTGCGGTCGGACGATCACATGGTCATCGTCTACGCGCCGACGCGCGGGCTCACCGAATCGCTCGCGCGGGCGCTCGGGAGGGCGGGGCATCGGGCGGCGCCGTACCATGCCGGCCTCACCAAAGTCCGCCGGGCCGCCACACTCGAGGCCTTCCTCGACGATCGGGTCGACGTCATCGTGGCCACCTGCGCGTTCGGCATGGGCATCGACAAGCCCAACGTCCGGATGGTGGTGCACTGGACGCTGCCGGCCACGCCCGAGGCCTATTACCAGGAGGCCGGCCGGGCGGGCCGCGACGGGGCGTTCTCGCGGTGCGTGCTGCTCTGGCGCCCGGGCGACGCGGAGCTTCACCGGCGCCAGCTCGACGTCACCTTTCCGGCACGGGCGACGCTCGAGAGGATCTGGCGCACGCCGGGAGTCACCGGCATTCCCGCCAACGTGCGCGAATCGGCGGAGCGACTGCGCCGAGAGCTCCATCCCGAATCAGGATCGGTCGACTGGTCGAGAGTGCGGGAGCGGCGTGCCCGGGCCGAACGGCGGATTGCCGCCGTCGAGAGCTATGCAACCGGTCGTTCATGCCGGCGTCGTGCGATCCTCGCGTACTTCGACGAGCGGCTGGAGCATTGCGCGGGTTGTGACCGGTGCCGCGTCAGACGGCTCACAACCCCTGCCGATCCCGCGGTCCGGGTCCGCCTCCTTCGGTTGCAGCGCGACGTGGGCCAGCGGAATGGGCCGTGGGGTGGCGCGCTGCTCGAACCGGAGGTCCTGCGCAATCTCGCCGAGCGGCCGCCCCGCACCGAGTCCGAGCTGGCTGATGTACCGGGTGTCGGGCCGGCTCTTGCAGCGCGTCTCGGCGGGGTCATCTTGCGCGCGCTCGGACGCCTCGGCACGCCGGCGATGGGAACCGCCCCCCAACCGCCCCTTCGACAGTCCCTCGAGCGATGGCGCGAGGACGCCGGCCGCGCGATGGGCGTGGCAGGGTACCGAATCTTGAGCGATGCTGCGCTGGAATCGCTCGCCGCGGGCCGGATCCGAGATCGCGGCGCGCTGGCCGGGCTCCCGGGTGTGGGTCCACGCCTGCTCGAGAAGTTTGGCGCGGAGCTGCTGTCGCTGATCGCGCGGGAGTCGTGAGTATCCATCGTCGTGCAAAGCCGGCTCGGTGAGCAGTCTCCAGAGATACCTCGCGCGCGGAGGGAGTGTCATGAGATTCTCATCGGTCTTGTCGGGGTCACTCGAGCATCTTACTCAGGTACTGATACCACTTGTCCTCATGACCAATGTGGCCGCAGCGCAAAGCAGTACGATCACACGGCCCACCGTGGACCTGGCGCCGTCCGACCTCCGTCTCCTCATTGAGACGGACCGCACGACTTATCGCTTGGGGGATTCGATTCGAGTACGATTGACCCTCGTCAATTCGTCATCTCGGAGGATCGTGATCCCCGTTTTGGACGCCCAATCGATGGCCGCCTTGCTGATTCATGACGCCACCGGGCGCAAGGTTGCCCCCACGGTAAGCGACAGCCGACGTCCGACCAGTGGTCCACCCATTCCTCTCGAGCCACTCAAGCCACAAGAGGAGATGGTTCTGAAGTGGGCACATAGCAAATGGGTGAATCTTCGCGAGTTCGGGTACGAGCTTGAGTTCCCAGGTTGCTACGCGATTTCCGGGTTCCCGTTGCTTGCGCCTCCCCACCGGAATCTGCGAGTCGATCCGGACCGCTCACTGCTGAAATACAATGAGGTGGCGTTGACCATTACGCGCTGACGCGGCACCCCGCGCGATCTGCTCGCCCGTTGCAGCAGCATTGATGGATGACGGCGAGGAGGCAACCTCGGGCGTGCGAAATGCGGCTGTGCCCGAACATGACACTGGTCATCGACTGCGCGATCCACGTGCGCCACCGCGCGATCTTCGCCGAGGCGCACGCGTCGCGTGATGCCGGCAACGCGTTGTCGCGGAATTGCAACGAGTCGTGATGCTGCCCGGGCGTTGCCATCCATCCCCAGCCCGAATGTCCAGACGAAGAACATGGCGAACGCGACGGCGGACACCCGGGCCGGTGTATATTGTGTCCGGTCGTGACGGCCGGTACTCCGGACATTCGAACCTTCTCGTACCCGCATATGGACGACTCTCTCTACTTCAACGAGCACCACCACCAGGTTCGCGAGATGGTCCGCGAATTCTCGCGGAGCCATGTCGCGCCGGTGGCCAGGGAGCTCGACCAAACGTCCACGTTCCCCTGGGACAACATCAAGGCGATGGGCGAGCTCGGCCTGCTCGGCGTGCCCTGGTCCGAGGAGCTGGGCGGGGCGGGCATGGACCAGCTCTCGTACTACATCACCATCCACGAGATGGCCAAGGTCGACGCCAGTCACGCGCTCACCATCAGCGCCCACACCAACCTCGGCACCTCGCCCATCGTGGAGTTCGGGACCGAGGAGCAGCGGCGGCGCTACGTCCCGCTGCTCGCCTCGGGCAAGGTCCTCGGCGGCTTCGGTCTCACCGAGCCCGGAGCGGGCAGCGACGCGGGCGGCACCGCAACGACCGCGGTGGACAAGGGCGACCACTACGTGCTCAACGGCTCCAAGATCTTCATCACCCACGCCGGCGTGGGCGAGATCTTCTCGGTGACGGCTCGGACGGAGCCGGGTCGAGGCAACAAGGGCATCACCAGCTTCATCGTCACCAAGGACACGGTGGACCTGGCCAGGTGCCGGGAGCTCGGTATCGGTCACGCCGCCGATCTTCCCAAGACCAAGGGTGTCCGCGCCGGCAAGAAGCAAGACAAGATGGGGTGGCGCGCCAGCGACACGCGCGAGCTGATCTTCGAGGACGCCATCGTCCCCAAGGAGAACCTCCTCGGCCAGCCGGGTCTCGGGTTCGTCAACTTCCTCAAAACCCTGGATGCCGGCCGGATCGGCATAGCGGCGCTCTCCCTGGGCATCGCGGAGGGCGCCTACGAGGCCGCGCTCCAGTACGCCGCCACACGCAAGCAGTTCGGCAAGGCCATCGGCAGCTTCCAGGGCGTCAGCTTCCAGCTTGCCGACATGGCGCTGGAGATCGAGGCCGGCACCCATCTGCTCTACCACGCGGCCTGGCTCAAGCAGCAGGGCAAGCCGTTCAAGAAGGAGGCGGCCATGGCCAAGCTCTATTGTTCGGAGCTGGCCATGCGCACCACCACGAAGGCCGTCCAAATTTTTGGCGGATACGGCTACACCACCGAGTACCCGGTCGAACGGATGATGCGGGATGCCAAGGTTTGCGAGATCGGTGAGGGCACCAGCGAGGTACAGCGCATCGTGTTGGCCCGGCACATTCTGGCTGGTCTGATGCCCGCGGAGAGCATCGCCGCCGGCTGATCACAATTGCCGTAAGCTTCGCCGCTGCATATAATTGCCTCAGCGGCCATTTTGGCCCTGGCAGCCGCCGCCGTTGATGGTCTGTTCGGGTGATGGCCCATGCGAACTGGTTCGGGCGGTATGCCGAACTCTTCTTCCCGCATCGCGCCGCGGAGCCGCTCGCGGCCGAGGTCGAGCATTTGAAGCGCGAGATCCTGATCAACGGGAGCCAGCGGGAAACCCGTGTGGCGATCCTGGAGGACGAGCGGCTGGTCGAGCTCCTCGTAGACCGGCCGGACCATCGGCGGACCGTCGGGGATATCTATCTCGGCCGGGTCGAGGCCGTCCTTCCCGGTATCCAGGCCGCCTTCGTCGACATCGGACAGGAAAAGAGCGCGTTCCTGCACGCCTCCGACCTGCTCGAGCCCGACGAGGACGAGGAGCCCGAGGAAGAGCCCGAGGAAGACGACCCGGCCGCGGAGCTGGCGGACCCGGCCGAGGCCCAGCCTACCGAGGAAAGCGGCGCGGAACGGAAGCCAGGGTGGCGAGGCCGCGATCGCAGGCGCAGGGGACGAGGCAATGGCGGCGGCGACCGCAATGCCGGATCGGAAGTCAAGCAGCGCGAAATCTCCTCCCGCCGAGCGCTCCCCAACATCCAGGAGATACTGAAGAAGGGTCAGACCCTTCCGGTGCAGGTCACCAAGGAGCCGATCAGCACCAAGGGCTGCCGTGTCACCGCGCAGATCTCCCTCCCCGGCCGGTTCCTCGTCTACATGCCGTATGCCTCCAAGGTCGGGGTCAGCCGGAAGATCGAGAGCCGGGAGCAGCGGGCCAAGCTGCGCGAGATGGTCACGAAGCTGCTGCCCAACGATGCCGGCGGCGTCATCGTCCGGACCGTGGCGGAGGGTGTCACGGAGGAGCATTTCCGGCGGGAGATTGACTCGCTGCTGGCGCTCTGGAAGAAGATCAACCGCAAGAAGACGTTCGTCCGCCGCGCCCCCGCGCTGCTCCAGCGTGAAACCAGCCTCACCCGTGGCATCATCCGCGATCTCTTCAGCGCCAAGGTCGATGCCCTCCACGTGGACTCCAAGGAGCTGTACAACGAGATCGAGCAGTACCTCAACCAGATCGATCCCGAGCTGCTGAGTCGGGTCCACCACTATGCCGAGCCGACGCCGCTCTTCGACAAGTTCGACATCGAGGCGGAGATTCGGGACCTGTTCAAGGCGAGAGTCGAGCTGCCCACGGGCGGCTCCCTCATCATCCAGCCCACCGAGGCCCTGATCAGCATCGACGTGAATACCGGCCGCTATACCGGCAAGAAGGATCCGGAAAAGACCATTCTGCGGACCAACCTCGAGGCGGCACGGGAGATCGCGCGGCAGATACGCCTGCGGGACATCGGCGGAATCATCGTGTGCGACTTCATCGACATGGAGACCCGGTCCAACCGGGACAAGGTGCTCCAGGAGCTGCGCACCCACCTGGGCCGCGACCGGGCCCGGACCAAGGCGCTCGCGGTGTCCGAGCTCGGGCTCGTGGAGATGACGCGGCAGCGCGTGCGGCCTTCGCTCTGGCACTCGATGACGACGGATTGTCCCACCTGTGCCGCGAGCGGGCGGGTGTTCACGCCGGAGGTGGTGGCCCGCCGGCTCGAGCGCGCCTTGAAGCGGGCGGGGCACGAAAACCGCGAACGGCAGCTTGCCGTCCGGCTCCATCCCGAAGTGGCGCTCTACCTTCTCGAAGAGGAGCCCAAGCTCCTCCAGACCCTGTCGAAGCTCACCGGTCTCGACCTCGAGCTTCGCGACGATCCCATGATGCGGCTCGACGAGTTCCGCCTCATGAGCCGGCCCGCCGGACGGGATGTCACCGAGCTGTACGCGGTTGCTTGACAGCGGCTGAAGGCTATAGGCTGAACGCCCAAAGGCGCGGGGCTGAAGGCTTGGGCAGAAGACGCGGCCTGCGTTCCTTCAAGACCTTCAGCCTTCAGCCTTTAGCTTTTAGCCCAGCTCTAGCCTTTAGCCTTTGGCCGTATTACCTTGAGCGGCTGATTTTGCCAACCACACTTCGTCCCCTGGATTGTCACATGTACGCCATCTTTCGTGCCCTGGGCAAACAATTTCGCGCCGAAAAGGGGAAGACGCTCCGACTCCCCCGCATGAACGCCGAGGCCGGAGCCAAGATCACGTTCGATGAGGTCCTCCTGTCGTCGGATGGCGAAACCATCAAGGCCGGGGCGCCTCTCGTCTCGGGGGCCAAGGTCGTGGCGGAAGTGGTCGGTGAGGGGAAAGACCCCAAGATCTACGTGTTCAAGTTCAAGCGCCGGAAGGGCTACCGCCGCAAGACCGGGCACCGGCAGAAGTACACCGAAGTTCGCGTCACCGACGTCACGATCGGCTGAGGGCACTCATGGCACACAAGAAGGGCGTAGGCTCCAGCCGTAACGGCCGGACCAGCAATCCCCAGTATCTCGGCGTCAAGCGGTTCGGGGGCGAAAACGTCGTGGCGGGCAACATTCTGGTGCGCCAGCGTGGCACCCGGTTCCACGCGGGCAAGAACGTCCGCCGCGCCAACGACGATACCCTGTTCGCCCTGGTGGACGGCGTGGTTCGATTCGAATTCCGCGACAAAGGCCGCCGGAAAGTATCCGTCTATCCCGCAGCCGAAGAGGCAGCTTCCTAGCGGGTGGCGGTGGGCATCGAGGAATCGCCAGGGGGCAGCGGAACTTCCATCCGCGCCCCCTTCGTATTTCGTTTTGAAACATGCGCGGCAGACTCCCCGTCCGGTCGGTCCACGCTACAGGGAGGCACCATGTCGACTTCGACGCTCTTCGATCGGCTGAATCAGGAGCTGGAGGCCTTTGGCAAGAAGGCCCAGGCCGCACTGGATGAGGGCAAGCTGCAGATCGAGCTGCTGCGGGTGAAGCGCCAACGGGACCATGCCGCTCGTGATCTCGGTCTGATGATCTATACCCGGGAGCGGAGTGGCGAGATGGAGGCCAGACGCTTCGACGCCCTCATGCTGCGCCTCGACGATCTCGGGGCCGACATCTCACGGCTCGAGCAGCAGCTCGCGGCAGCCAAGGCCCGGAAGCCGTCTTCTGCCGCGCCCTCGGGGGAAGCGCCTGATCCGGAGCAGGCGGCCACGGGCTGATAGGTCAGGTGCTGGAGATCTCCTCGATGCGGGCCGAAAGCGCCACGCGCATGCGGTCGGGATAATTGCCACAAAGTCCATCGACGCCCAACCGGGCCAGGTGGGCGAGGTCGCCGATCTCGTTCACCGTCCACGCAATCAGTGTCCCCCCCGATGCATGCACCCGGCTTACCAGCTCCCGGTCCACCTTCTGCCATTCCTGCCACAAGACGCTGGCGCCGACGCCGCGCATGGCAGACACCGGATCGTCCAGGTAGGCGGAGAGCAGAATGCCCCGGCGGAGGTCCGGGCGGATTTCCCCGAGTCGCCGAACGACCCGATGATCGAAGCTGTGCACGGCATAACGGGAGGGGCACGGTCCCTGGTCGAGCACGGCAAAGAAGGCCGCGTCGTGTTCGTGCGGCAGGCTCTTGACCTCGACCCAGACATCCCGATCGTACAGAAGGTCCAGAACCTCCGACAGCAGCGGGAGCGTTTCGCCGTTCCGCAACCGGACTCGCCGGGCCTCGGCGAGTGTCATCTGGGCGATGGGGCCCTCGCCTGGAATCTCGGCGTCATGATGGACGACGATGCCTCCGTCACCGGTCGTGTGGACGTCGAGCTCGACCCCATCCGCGTCGAGCATGACCGCGCGGCGAAAGGCCGCCCGGCTGTTCTCGTACTCGTATCCCGACGCTCCCCTGTGGGCGATCACGCTCGGCCGTCGCATGGGCCTGAAGATATCCTGCTTAACGGAGCCGTCCAATCAACGTCTCCCCGTATCGGATGAGCGCCTCGACGCCCCAACCCCCGTCCGATCATGCCCTTGTCGCAGCGTACCGGAGCGGGGACCAGGGGGCCGCCACCGAGCTCGTGCGGCGCCACGCCGCGGCGGTTGGGCGCTTCCTCTACAGTTCTGGGGCGGGCGCGAGCGACGTGGACGATCTGGTCCAGGAGACCCTGTTCCGGGCGTTCCGGGCGCTGAATGGGTGGAGGGGGGACGCCTCGTTTCGCGGATGGCTGTTCACCATCTCGGGCAACCTGCTCAAAGACGAGTTCCGCAAGCGGAAGGGACGACAGATGCTGTCGATCGACGATCGCGATCTGGCGGACCGGAGTGACCCGGCGGGAGACTTCGCGGCCGCCGAGGCCGAGGAGCGGCTCCGTCTGGGCCTGTCTCGCCTGCCGAGACTGCAGCGCGAGGTGTTCCTGTTGCGGGTCCAGGAAGGAACCGAGTACGAGCAGATAGCTCGATCCTTGGGCACGACGCCCGGGGCTGCCCGGGTCCACTATCACCAAGCCGTGAAGCGTTTGAAGGAGCTGGTACGATGATCCAATGCGACCGGCTGTCGGACCGGATACCGGGCGTGGCCCTCGGGCGCTCCAGCTGGACCGCCGAGGAGCAGGCACACCTCGAGACCTGTCCCGACTGCCGTGCCGAGTGGGACCTCGTAGTGGCCGCCAGCCGTCTGGGCACGGCGCTCCCGCCGGCGTCGAGCCCCGAGGTCATGACCGCGGCCTTGGCTGGACGCCTCGCCGGCGAGCGGGCGGCGGTCCGGACGCGGCGACGGAGCTGGCTGACAGTGGGGCTCGCCGCCGCCGCGGTGACCATCATCGCGGTGCGGATTCCGCGCTCGCCGGCCGGGCTTTCGACTCCCGGCCAGCCTGCGCCGACCAGCCCGGTCGGGCCGGCCCAACCTGCTACTCAGATCCCCAATCCCGCAACGCCACGACCACCGTCGGTGGCGTCCGGGCCGGCCATTCAGCTCCCCGAGCTCGACGGTCTTCCCGATGCCGACCTCGAGGCGATTCTCGGGTCACTCGATGAGTCCTCCGGGGTACCGTCGCTCGACGGAGCTGGACTGGACCAGTTCGACGATCATCAGCTCGAGCAGGCGCTCGAGGCCTGGGAGGGATGATGCGACGCTTCTGGTTGGCCGGTCTCATGCTGATGACCGCGACCGCGGCGCAGGCTCAAGACCAGGATTCCATCGTCCCCGGCCGGCGAGGGCCGATCCGTGAGCTGATCGAGCAACGCCTCGCCGACCGGATCAAAGTGCAGCTCGGTCTCAACGACGAGCAGATGACCAAGCTTCGCGCGACCACCGGGAAGTTCGGCGGCCAGCGCCGCGATCTGGAGCGGCATCAGCTCGAGATCCGCCGGGCCCTTGCCCAACAACTGAGACCCGGAATGGCGGCGAACAAAGACAGTGTCGCCCGAATGACCGACGAGCTGCTGGCGGGGCGGGTGAAGTACGCCCAGACTTTCCAGTCCGAGCTGGCCGAGCTCAAGACCTATCTCGATCCGGTGCAGCGGGCGCAGCTCATGGCCATGCGCGAGCGATTGCTACGGGCGGCGCAGCAGTTCCGTGAGCGCCAGGGCCTGGGGGAAGGTTCCCGGGGACGCCGACCGTTCATGGATCGCTAGCTCGAACGGCTGTAGATTTCGACGCATCTCTCACAAGGACTCCGGATGCGCCGCTGGGGGCGGGTGATCCTCACCTTCCTCGCTCTGGGAATGGGAACTTCCCTCCTCCCGGGCCAATCTCCCATCGTATACCGTATCGCGGTGTCCGGTATCATCGAAAACGGACTCGCGCCGTACGTGGTGCGCGCCCTGCGTGAGGCCAGGACGGCCGGCGCGGCCGCGGTGTTTCTCGACATCGACACTCCCGGTGGCAGGATCGACGCCGCCGAGCGTATCGCCGACGCGGTGCGAGCTTCCAGCGTGCCCGTCTACGCCTACGTCGATCCGCGCGCTTACAGTGCCGGAGCCCTGATCGCTCTCTCGACCTCGGGCATTTACATGCGGCCCGGCGCGGTCCTCGGGGCCGCCACCCCGGTCGACGGTCAAGGTGCCCGGGCGTCCGAAAAAGTCGTGTCGGCCATGCGCGCCGAATTCCGCGCTATGGCCGAGCAGCGCGGGCTCGACCCGAAAATTGCCGAGGCCATGGTCGATGAGGGCTCCGAGATTCCCGGCGTCGTGCGCGCCGGCCAGCTCCTCACCCTCAGCACCGGCGAAGCGCTGCGGCTCGGGTATGCCAAGGCCTCGGTGGCGAGCGAGACCGAGCTGCTCGAGAAGATCGGCCTGCCCGGCGCCCGGATCGTAGCGGTGGACCTCAACTGGGCCGAGCAGGTGGTCCGCTTCGTCACCAACCCCCTCGTCGCGCCCCTCCTCCTGTCGCTGGGCCTGCTCGGTCTCGTCGTCGAGATCAAGCACGGGGCCTTCGGCCTGGGCGGACTGCTGAGTCTCGCCTCCCTGGGTCTGTTCTTCGGATCGAGCTTCCTCCTCGGCCTCGCGGGGTGGGAAGTCGTCCTGCTGCTCGGTCTCAGCCTGGTTGCGCTGCTGGTCGAGGTCTTCGTCCTGCCCGGCTTCGGCGCCGCGGGCATCCTCGCGATCGCCTCGTTCGGCGCGGCCATCGTCCTGGCGATGCTGGGTGCGTCGCCGACGATGAACGACGTGCTGCAGGCGCTCGCCGTCCTGGGCGCGAGCCTCGTCATTACCGTCGCCGTCGCGTACGCCTGGCTTCGGCATCTGCCGTCGAGCGGCCGATTCGCGGGTCTATTCCTGCGGCACGCGGCCAATCAGCATGAGGGATACATCTCGGCCCTCCCGCGCGGGGACCTGGTGGGCCAGGATGGTGTCGCGGTGACCGACCTCCGACCGGCCGGCACGGCGCAGATCGGCGCGGAGCGGGTGGACGTGGTCACGGAAGGCGAGTACGTATCGCAGGGGGCCAAGGTGCGGGTGCTGCGGAGCGAAGGCTACCGGCACATCGTGCGCGGGATCGCGTAGCATTCTCTCATAACGGGGAGCACGCCGTGGACGATTCGATGCTCAGCCTCGGGGTGATCGTGGCGCTCATCTTCATCGCCATCATCATTCTGGTCATCTTCTTCCAGTTCATCCCGTTCGGGCTGTGGCTGACCGCCTTGTTCTCGGGCATCCGCGTCCCCTTCTTCACGCTCTTCGGCATGCGGTTCCGGCGAGTGGATCCCCGGGCCATCGTCCTGCCGCTGATCAGCGCGCACAAGGCCGGCATCCAGCTCAGCCCGAACGATCTCGAGGGTCACTTCCTTGCCGGCGGTAATGTGCAACGGGTGGTCAACGCGCTGATATCAGCGGACAAGGCCGGCATTGCGCTCACCTATAAGCAGGCCACGGCCATCGATCTCGCCGGTCGTGACGTCTTCGAAGCGGTGCAGGTGAGCGTGAATCCCAAGGTGATCACGACGCCCAAGGTGGCGGCAATGGCCAAGGATGGCATCCAGCTCCTCGCGCTGGCGCGGGTCACGGTGCGCGCCAACATCAACCGCCTCGTGGGCGGCGCCGGTGAGGAGACAATCCTCGCTCGTGTCGGTGAGGGCATCGTCAGCACGATCGGGTCGGCGGAATCCCACAAGAAGGTCCTGGAGAATCCGGATCTCATCTCCAAGACGGTGCTTTCCAAGGGACTCGATGCCGGTACTGCGTTCGAGATCCTGTCGATCGACATCGCCGACGTCGACGTGGGAAAGAACATCGGGGCGGAGCTGCAGACCGACCAGGCGGAGGCGGACAAGCGAATCGCCCAGGCGAAGGCCGAGGAACGCCGGGCGCTCGCGGTGGCGGTGGAGCAGGAGTACAAGGCGGAAGCGCAGAACCAGCGTGCCAAGGTCATCGCGGCGGAGGCGCAGATTCCGCTGGCGATATCGGAGGCTTTCCGGAACGGCAATCTCGGCGTCATGGACTATCAACGCTACCGGAACGTCCAGGCCGATACGACGATGCGCCAGGCGATCGCCGGCGGAGACGCCCAACCGCCGACGGGGAGCTGAGCATTGGACCCCGGTTTCGCGATCGGACTCGGCGTCCTCTGGGTAGTCCTGAATCTCCTGGGGCGCAAGAAACGCCCGCCCGATGTGAGGTCCCGGCCCCGCGGCTCTCTGCCGCCTTCCGGTCCGGCTACCTCGAGGGGCAGCGACGCGACCCAGGTCGAGGGAATGCGCCTGCAGGATCTCCTGCGAGAGCTGGGCAAGACACTGGACACTGCCGCAGGAGCACAGCACTCTCCACGGAAAACGCCCGGCTCCCTGGAGACGACACCCCAGGTACGGAGTCTGGAAGAAGACGTGCGCCGCCCGCAGCGCGCGCCGGTCGACTCGGACGATGAAGCGGAGGCGATCGTGGCCAAGCGGATCGCCGCCGCCGAGTCGAATCTGCGTCCTCTCGGCGCGGCCGATCATCTCGCGTTCGAGGCCAGGATCCACCAGCAGCCGGCCGACGCCACTGCCACCGCCAGCCGACTGCCGTCGATGCGCCGCCTGCGCGAGGCCGTGGTGTGGCGGGAGATTCTGGGGCCACCCGTCTCGCTGCGAGATTCCGACCGGCCCTAGCTGCCCTCCATCAGAAGATGTAGTGCACCATCCCGTAGACCGACCGCGGCTGGCCCGGCGACACGAACCCTCCCGCCCGTAACTCGGGGTAGGTCTTGTCGAACAGATTGCGAATGCCGACGTCGAGCAGGGCGTTGCCGAGGCGTACGCCGCCCGTCAGGTGTACCAGCGCGAAGCTGGGGAGCTCCACGCCCGGCTCATCGAAGGGGGTGTAGGGTCCCACCACGTTGGTGCTGACTCCCACCCTCCAGATCGCGAGTGCCGGTGAGAGCTCGACACCGGCCGAGGCGACGTATTTCGCGGTGTTGAATACGCGGGCGCCGTCGAGCGTATCGCCGTCTTCGGTAATGAGGTCACGGTATTTCGCGTCGGTAAGGGTGCCCCGCGCGTTGATGCGCACAGCGGGTGCGAGGTGGGCCACGAGATCGGCGTCAATGCCCTGGCGACGGCTCCGCCCGCCACTGGTCGACTCCAGCGTAATCGGGTTGAACGTCTGCTCGTTGCTCACGTCCATGCGGAACAGCGCGGCGGAGGCGGTAACGCCGGGCGTCTCGAGCTTGACACCCGACTCGTAGGCCCACGCCGTGATGAAGGGCAGGGAGGGGTCCTCGATCACGTTGTCGGTCTGCCGGAAGCCGCGCGAGACGTTCGCATAGAGATCCACCCCGACCATGGGTAGCAGGTGGTACAGGGCGCCCAGCTTCGGTACCAGGATCCCCTTGGTGTCGCTGGCGCTGCTTTCGCCGTCGGGTGTCGAGCGAGTACCCAGAGCGTCGAATCGGCCGCCGATGTCGAGCCGAAGGCGCGAGTGGATCTCGGTCGAGGTCTGAATGAACACTGCCCCGGAGAGCTGTCGGGCGGTTACCAGCTCCTGCGCCTCGTCCCGCACGCGCCCGGTCGTGAGCCAGTTCTCGTAGTGAGCGTGCTCGAACCGGCCCTCGGCGCCCACGGTTATGTCGGATCCGCCGATGGTCTTGGTCGCGGCGCTGGTGGCGCCGAATCCGAATCGCCGATCCTCCTCTTCAGTCTGACTCCCGGTGCCTTCCTCCGATCCGCCCTCGGGTGGTGTCGTGAGGAAGAGTTGCCAGCGCCCCTGGGTGGCGTACACCGTGCTCCGCCAGACCAGCCCCGAAGGCGCGACGACACGGAGGCTCGCGCGTTCCTGCGCCCGGCGCTTGAAGCCGCCGTCCGTGGGATTGGCCACGGTGTCGAATCGCTCCTCGGCAAACTGGTCCGCGGTGATGAAGCCCGGCGAGTCCCAGCCGGCGGCATAGAGCTCGACGCCGGCATCGAGCGTCGCGGAGCCCGAGAGATTCCGCACGATGCGCCCATGGCCCTGGCCGAGCCGATAGCCGCTGTTCGGCCGCCAGCCATCCTCACGAAGTCCCCGAAGGCCGAAGACGCCGCCGACCTGGTCGTGATCGACGCCGCCGACGACGCTGCCCTCGAGCCTTCCATACGCCCCGCCGGACAGCCAACCCGATTCGCCGGTCATCCGCTCAAGGGTCCGGACATTTACCGCCCCGGCCAGGGCGAAGTTGCCATAGAGCGGGCTGGTAGGCCCGATGATGACGTTCACGTCACGAATCGCCTGGGGAAACAGCAGGCTCCAGTCGTTGTACCCCTCCGCATGGCCGTTGACCGGCTCGTTGATCGGGACGCCATCGACCCAGAGGGCGAGATCGGTGGCGTGGTCGGAGCTGAAGCCGCGGACCGACACATCCGATGCGAACCCCGGCCCCTGGCCCTGATCGTGAACCTCGAGTCCCGCGGTCTGTCGCAGCGCCTCATACGGATTGATGGCCGGGGCCCGCAGGTACTCGGCCGCGCTGATCCGGGTGGATGCTCGTGGCTCGTCGCGCTCGACGGGCGTGGCCGTGACGGTGATTTCCCTGAGCTGCTGGGTCGGCCGGGCGGTGGAATCGCGCCGTTGGGCGACGGTATCGCGGGCCGGCTGCTGCGCCGCCAATGGGCAGGCGAGCAGCATCAAGGCCCCAAGGAACAGACGGGTGATCATGGCCTCTCCTCAAAGACGGGTTCGGCGCGCGCAGCCTCGTGCGCGGCGGGATCGATCAGAGGAGAGAGGTCGGCGGGCCCTGGGAGGGAGGAAGACGGAGCTGCGGATTTCGGGGGATCGGCCGGTGGCGGGTGTCGCAACGCAGAGGCCGGGCGATGTGCACACGCGTCGGGTGGACCACCGCGGGTCCGACGCCTTCCAGCCCGGCGCAGTGTGCCGCGCACGACTCGCAGCAGTCGCTCTGCTGATGGTGCCCGGGCTGATGGCCACCCCCGTCCGAATGGTGGTCGCCGTGAGGTATGGTCTGGGCAGCCGGCATGCAGTCCGTGGCCGCCATCGAGACCGGGCCGGCGACGAAGGCGAGCGCCACGCCGATGGTCAGTGCGCGCTGCAGCGGCACCAGCCAGAACCGAGGCATCAGTCGCCGAACTTCTTCCGGTAGAGGGCCATCGCGTCGGTAATCGCGGCGCGGGCGGCGTCGGCGCCTTCGAAGCCGCGGGTGACGGTGCGGGTGCCCTCGAGGTCCTTGTACACCTGGAAGAAGTGCTCGATCTCCCTCAGGTAATGCGGGGGGATGTCGCCCAGATCGTTGAGACCATCGGAGTGGGGATCGCCCACCGGCACGGCCAAGACCTTCTCGTCGGCCGCGCCACGATCGACGAGGTGAAAGAGGCCGATCGGCCGCGCGTCCACCAGGCACCCGGTAAAAACCGGAATGGTCATGAGCACCAGCACGTCGAGCGGGTCACCGTCGTCGCCGAGGGTGCGTGGGATGAAGCCGTAGTCGCCGGGATAGTGGACGGCGCTGTGCAGGACGCGGTCCAGACGGAACACCCCCAGCGTCTTGTCGAGCTCGTACTTGTTCCGTTCGTTCGTCGGAATCTCGATGACCGCGGTGACCTGATGGGGCGGGCGTGGGCCGGCCTGGATGTCATGCCAGGGGTGCAGGCCGGGAGATCGGACAGCGACCACGAGTGGTCCGGGTTGAAGACAGCGGAATACTAGGCGGCCCGCAGCGGCGGTCCAAGTCCGGCCGGTGGTCGAGCCGTCCGATTCCGCTTGCGCCAGGGTGGGGCTCCGACGAAGTTACCGGCGCACGGCCCGAGTGGCGGAACGGCAGACGCAGTGGACTCAAAATCCACCGGGGGCAACCCCGTGCGAGTTCGAATCTCGCCTCGGGCATGACCCCCTTCTCCGTAACGAATTCCCTCAGCGACGCGCGTGACGTCTCGCGTCGGTAGGACCGTTGAGAGTAGTGTTGGGGGGCCGCCACAGAGGAGCGGTCGCTTCCCCGGCCGCCTGGGAGCAAGGCATTGGTAGCCAACCACTTCTCGAGTACATGGAGTTCCGGGTCCTGGCCCGCTGTTTGCCCCTGGGCCAGCCGCAGCCGCCCCAGGACCGAGGCCAACACAAAACGGGGAGCACCGTGTATGGTGGTGGGCTTCATCCCCGCGCGGGGTGGCTCCAAGCGCCTTCCGGGCAAGAATCTCCGGCTCTTCGCCGGGCGTCCGCTGATCGCCTACAGCATCTCGCTGGCCCGGAGTGCTCCCGGCATCGACCGGTGCGTCGTCTCGACCGACGACGATGAGATCGCCGGTGCGGCGCGGGCCTGGGGCGCGGAAGTCGTTCGCCGCCCGGCCGCGCTCGCCACCGACACGGCGACCACGGCTGCCGCCGCCCAGCACGCGGTGCGGGAACTCGAGGCCGCCGGCGCGGCCGTCGACCTGTTGGTCACGCTGCAGCCAACCAATCCGCTGAGAACGGTCGGCCTCGTCGAGGCGGGCCTCGCGCTGTTCCGCCAGGCGCGTCCCGACTCCGTCGTCTCGGTCGCGCCAACGACCATCAAGACCGGTGTGCTGCGGAACGATCTCTTCGTTCCAGACTACGTCCCGGGCACCCGGTCTCAGGATCTGCCCGAGCGCTACTACGAGACCGGGCTCCTGTACATCACCGACGGCCGTCTCGTGCGGGATCAGGGGGACCTGTTCGGCAGGAGAATCGCCGCCTTGCGCACCGACCCGTTATTCGCGGAGGCCGACATCGACACCGCCGAGGATTGCGAGCGAGCCGAACTGCTCTATGCCCGACATCGACACCTCTTCGCATACATGGAGACGAGGCCGGCCGGGGCTGCCCGTGCCTGAGATGCGACTGGGCGATCGACCCGTGGGGGCGGCGCATGCGCCGCTCGTCATCGCCGAGATCGGCATCAATCACGAGGGAGACTACGGGAAGGCCGTGCGCATGGTGGACGATGCCCATGCGGCGGGCTGCGAGTGCGTCAAGTTCCAGTGCCACGTCATCGAGGATGAGATGATCCCGAATGCCGTGGTCCCCGGCAACGCCACCGAGAGCATTTGGGACATCATGTCCCGCTGCGCGCTGACCGAGGACGAGGAGCGGCGCCTCAAGGCCCACGTCGAGAGCAAGGGGATGCTGTATCTCTCGACCCCGTTCTCCCGCGCCGCCGCCGAGCGGCTGGAGACGATGGGCGTGGCGGCCTACAAGATCGGCTCGGGCGAGTGCAACAACTACCCGCTCATTCGGCACATCGCCGGCTACGGGAAGCCGGTGCTGCTGAGCACTGGAATGAACGACCTGGGCTCGATCGCGCCGGCCGTGGAGATCCTGCGTGCCGCCGGCGTGCCCTACGGACTGCTCCACTGCACGTCGATGTATCCGACACCGTATGACCGCGTCCGCCTCGGGGCCCTCGCCGATCTCGGGCGCACCTTTCCCGACGCGGTGCTCGGGCTCAGCGACCACTCGCTGGGGATCTACACCTGCCTCGGCGCCGTGGCGCTGGGCGCCTCGATCCTCGAGAAGCACTTCGTGTCCGACCGGTCCTGGCCCGGACCCGATGTCCCGATCTCGCTCACGCCCGGCGGGCTGCGAGAGCTGATCGAGGGCAGCCGGGCGGTGCACGCGGCTCTCGGAGGCGGGAAGACCATCCTGGCCGAGGAGCAACCGACGATCGCCTTCGCCTACGCCTGCGTCGTCTCGCTCAAACCGATCGCCGCGGGAGAACGCCTCACCATGCACAACGTCTGGGTCAAACGGCCTGGCACAGGGGAGATTCGCGCGAAGGATTTCGAAACCGTTCTTGGCCGCTCCGCGCAGCGCGCGATCCCGGCCAATCGCCAGCTAGCTTGGAGTGATCTCTCGTGATCATTGTACCTGAAGAGCACACCGGAGGCCGTGCCGCGGACAGGCGAAGGATTCTGTTCCTGACGGGTACACGGGCAGACTTCGGCAAGCTCAAGCCGCTCATCCAGGAAGTCGCCTCCACTCCCAACCTCGAGTATCGGATCTTCGCGACCGGCATGCACATGCTCGCCCGCTACGGCTCGACGATCCTCGAGATCGAGAAGGCGGGCTTCGGTTACATCTACCCGTTCATCAATCACGACAGCCAGGGGACTTCGCACATGGACGTGACTCTCGCTACGTCCATCCTCGGGCTCTCTCACTATGTCCGTGAGTTTCCTCCCGACCTGATCGTCGTCCACGGCGATCGGGTGGAGACGTTGGCCGGCGCCATCGTGGGGTCGCTCAACAATATCCTGGTGGCTCACGTGGAAGGCGGCGAGCTGTCGGGTACCGTGGACGAGCTCATACGCCACGCCGTCACCAAGCTGTCCCATCTGCATTTCGTGGCGAACGACGAGGCACGCTGTCGGCTGATTCAGATGGGCGAGGCCGATGAGAGCATTTTCGTCATCGGGTCGCCGGACATCGACATCATGCTGTCCTCCGCCCTCCCGTCGCTGGAGGACGTCCGGGCTTACTACGACATTCCGTACGAGGACTACGGCGTGTTCGTGTATCATCCCGTGACCACGGAGCTGCCGCACCTCCCCGCGCGGTTCGATCAGGTGCTGGAGGGAGTGGAGCGATCGGGCCGCGATTTCGTGGTGATCTATCCCAATAACGACGCGGGGTCGGAGGTGATCATGGAGGGCCTGGAGCGCTGGCGAGACCATCCGCGCTTCCGGACCATTCCGTCGATGCGCTTCGAATACTTCCTCACGCTGCTGAAGTACGCCGACGCCATGGTCGGCAATTCGAGCGCCGGTGTCCGCGAGGCCCCGGTATATGGCGTCCCGACCGTCAACATCGGCAGCCGGCAGCACAGCCGATTCTCCTGGCCCACCATTCTCGACGTTCCCGAGGATGCCGCGGCCATCGAGGCCGCGCTGCGCGCGTTGCCGGTGGACCGCGAGCCGTCGCTTCATTTCGGCGCGGGCCAGAGCGCCAGGCTGTTCGCCGAGGCGGTCCGCACCCCGACGTTCTGGAGCACACGCCGTGGGAAACAGTTCCAGGATCTGCCGGCGGTGACATGAGACGGCGAGCATGCCGGCCTCGCTGACCCTCGACGCCGGGCGATGCCGAGTCATCGGCGAGATCGCGCAGGCGCACGATGGGAGCCTGGGTCTGGCCCACGCCTATATCGACGCCATCGCCACCGCGGGCGCGGACGCGGTGAAGTTCCAGACCCACATTGCGGCCGCCGAGAGCACGCCGGCGGAGCCCTGGCGAGTCAAGTTCAGTCTTCAGGACGAGACCCGCTACGACTACTGGCGGCGGATGGAGTTCACCGAAGCGCAGTGGGCGGGGCTGCGCCGCCACGCCGACGACCGGGGCCTGCTGTTCCTCAGCTCGCCCTTTTCGGTGGAGGCGGTCGACCTCCTGAAGCGGGTGGGCGTGGCCGCGTGGAAGGTCGCCTCCGGAGAGCTGGCCAATCCGGTGATCTTCGAGGCCATCGGCGACACCGGGTTGCCCGTGCTGCTCTCGACGGGGATGAGCCCGCTGTCGGAGATCGATGCCGCGGTATCGCGGATCCAGCAGAAGCGTCTCCCCCTTGCCGTCATGCAGTGCACCACGGCCTATCCGTGTCCCCCCGAGAAACTCGGACTCAACCTGCTGGAGACCTTCCGCAACCGGTACCGCTCCGCGGTGGGCCTGTCCGATCACTCCGGCACCATCTATCCGAGCCTGGCCGCGGCCACGCTGGGTGCGGAAGTCGTCGAAGTCCACGTGACCCTGAGTCGCGAGATGTCGGGTCCGGACGTCCCTGCCTCCGTGACGACGGCGGAGCTCCGGCAGCTCGTGGACGGCGTCCGGTTTCTCGAGCGCGCCCTGGCGCATCCGGTGGACAAGGACGCGATAGCCACCGAGACCGACGGCTTGCGCCGCATGTTCTTCAAGTCAGTGGTCGCCCGGACGGACCTGTCGGCGGGGACCGTTCTCGCCTCCCATCACCTCACGGTCAAGAAGCCGGGGACCGGTCTTCCTCCCGAGAAGCTCACCGAGCTGCTCGGCCGGCGCCTCGTGCGGAATCTCGTGGCCGACGAGCCGTTACGCCTCGAGGACGTGGCGGGCAGCGCGTCATGAACCGGCCCGCCGGACCCCATCGGGGCCTGCGTCCGCCATCCCCGCAAGTCATCCGCGTGTAGCGCCGCCGCCACAACGTGCGGGACGTGGATCGTGGAGTGTCCGCCGCGCCTGCTCGCCCCGTCTGAGATTCCCCCGGGCCTGGGTCCTTGAACCTGCGTTGGTCCAAGGGGATGGGGGACCAGTCTCATCCTTGCACAGGGGGTCAAAAACGCTGCACTAGAGGGGGCCAACGTGGCTCGCTTATTGCCCCTCCTCCCCGCGCCGTATCCTGATGTGCGGTGCCGAAATACGAATCCGATCGCTTCCTGCTCGCCGATGGAAATCCCCCACGGATGGGGGGTCGAAGGTGTGGCGTGACGGCCTAACCGATCGTGGCGCCGGCGCCGGGGGAGGACCCTCCGTCAGCGGCCGTGCCGCGCCCGGATGGTCGAATGGCACGAGAGCGTAGGTGGGACACCCAATCCGCGGGACGATGGGGAGCTCGACACGAATGGCTACTCCGGACTTGAAGGCTGGCAGCACCGCGACGGGCGAGGCGCCGAAGCCGCCCCAAGAGGGCAATACCGTGCTCAGCGGGTTGCGGCTCGGCTTCCGGTCGCTTCGCCAGTACCCGCTGCTCGCCGCGGCGTTCGTGACGGCGATTCTCGCGCAAGGCGCGCTCCAGGGTGGAATGATCTGGGCCCTGCGCGAGGCGCTCCTCAGCTTCGACAAGTCGTCCAATCTCTCGACCGGCCGCCTGCTCACGGCCTCGTTGATCGTCCTCGCCATCTGGATGTTGCGGTCGGCCGGCGTCTACGCGGCGGACGTGCTCTCGATTCGGCTCGCCCACCGGGTGGAAGTGGAGTCGATGCTACAGGTTCTCCGCAAGCTGCTGTCGCTGTCCATTCGATTCTACGACCGGTCCAGCCAGGCCGACCTGGTCATGGCCAGCTACCAGGACCTCAAGGGCATCCGGATCGTCACGCTCGAAGTCGGCAGACTCGCGCTCTGCATCTCGCAGCTCCTGGGACTCGTCGCGGTCGCGTGGGTGATGAGCCCGAAGCTCGCGCTGATCGGCATCATCACCGTTCCGCTCGGCGCGCTGCCCGCGTACTGGCTGGGGCGTGAGATCACCGCCCAGGCGCTTGGCGAGCGGCAGGAAGTGCAGACGCTCTACGACAGCTTTCTGCAGGTCTCCACCGGCATCCGGACGATCAAGATCAACCGGGCGGAGCCCCGGGTTCTCTCCGGCGCCACCACGATCGGCAGGTCACTCTGGCACCATCTGGTCAAGCAGGCGGAGGCGCGCGGGCTGACCCGTCTGCTCCTGGAGGTGATCTCGGGGTTCGGCCTGATCATGGTGCTGATCGTCGGTGGGCGGGACGTGAGCGCGCATCAGATGCCGTGGCAGTCGCTCCTTGGCCTGCTCCTGGCGGTGATGGCCATCTACTCCCCGGTGATCGGCTTCGTGCAGACCTACGGCGGCATCCGCCAGGTCATTCCGAGCCTGGACCGGATCGATGCCATTCAGAACTCGGTGCCCGAGATTCAGGATCGCCCGGATGCGAAACGCCTGGTGGGCGCGCCGGAGGTGATCGAGCTCCGCGACGCCGGCTTCAGCTACGACCAGCAGCCGGTCTTGAACGGCATCACCGCCACGTTCTATCGGGGCGAGACGATCGGGATTGTGGGCGCCTCGGGGGCCGGCAAATCCACGCTGCTGTCGGTGCTGATTCGCTTCTACGACCTCACGTCGGGCGCCGTGCTGTACGACGGCGTGGACGTGAGGGACCTCCGGCAGAACGACCTGATGGACCAGAGCGCGATCGTGCTGCAGGAGCCCTTCCTGCTGCTGGAGACGGTCGCCAATAACATCCGGATCGGCCGTCCGGACGCGTCGATGGACGAGGTCATCGCCGCGGCCAAGGCCGCCAACATCCACGACGAAATCCTGCAGATGGAGCAGGGCTACGACACCGTGCTGGGACGCGGCCCGGCGGCCCGCTCGCTCTCGGGTGGCCAGCGGCAGCGGATCTGCATCGCGGCGGCTCTGCTCAAGAACGCGCCGCTTCTGTTCCTGGACGAGGCCACCAACAGCCTCGATTCCATCTCGGAGCAGAAGGTGCAGGTAGCCATCGAACGGCTGATGCGCGGACGGACCTCGTTCGTCATCGCGCACCGGCTCTCGACGCTGCGGAACGCCGACCGCATCCTCGTCCTCGAGAACGGCCGGCTGGTGGATCTGGCCCCGCATCAGGAGCTGCTGGCGCGGTGCCGCGCCTACCGGGAGCTGTGGGGAGCACAGGCGCCCGAGTTCGCCGCCGCGGGCGAGACGGGCACCAGCGGCCGGGAGCTTCCGGACACTTCGCGCGCCCGGCGCGTGGTCGGTGGCAATGCTTGAGCCGCCGCTCGGCCGCCTGGCCGTCATCCCCGCACGCGGCGGATCGAAACGGATCCCGCGGAAGAACGTCCGCCTCCTCGATGGGCGGCCGATGATCGGGTACACCATCGACGCGGCGCTCGAGAGCGGGCTGTTCGACCGGATCGTGGTGAGCACGGACAGCGAGGAGATCGCCGAAGTGGCCGCGAGCGCGGGAGCGGAGGTGCCCTTCCTGCGCTCGGAGCGGCTGGCGGACGACTTGACGCCCGTCTCGGAGGTGACGGCCGACGTGCTCGACCGGATCGATCCCTCGAATCGGCTCTACGACTCCGTCGCGCAGCTCATGCCGAACTGCCCGCTCCGCACCGCGGCCGATATCCGCGACAGCTTCACGGCGTTCCGCACCGCGGGCTCGCACTCGCAGATCTCGGTCACGCAATACGGCTGGCAGAATCCCTGGTGGGCGATGCGGCTCGGCGATGGCGGGGAGCTGCAACCGCTGTTCGAGCAGAAGGTGGTGGCGCGGAGTCAGGATCTTCCCGAGCTGTTCTGCCCTACCGGCGCCGTGTGGTGGGCCAAAGCCGCGACGCTGCGGCGAACCCGGACCTACCATGTGCCCGGCCGGACAGGATGGAAGATCGCGTGGCAGCACGGCGTCGACATCGACACGGAAGACGACTGGACCATGGCCGAAACCTTGCTCGCCATGCAGGGCGCGGAGCAACGAGATGGCCGGTAGCCGTCTCGCCGTGTATGGCGCGGCCTATCCGGCCGCCGCCGCGTTCCTGGCGACCTGGACCCGCTCGCTTCGGGCCCAGACCGACCGGGACTTCGACCTCTGGGTCACCGCGGACGGGGTGGATGCCGGCGAGCTCGGCCGAACGCTCGGGATCGATCGCCTGCACGTCGTCGAACCGCCGGCCGGCGGCGCCACGCCGGGCCAGCTTCGCGCGATGGCCATCGAGCGGATGGTCGAGCGCTACGACGCCGTGGTCTTCGTGGATGTCGACGATGTGCTGGAACCGTCGCGCGTCGCCGCGGCGCGGCAGGCACTGGACCAGTGGGACGTCACCGGCTGTCGTCTCCGGATCATGGACGAGTCGGGCAACGACTTGGGCGTCGTCTTCGGCCCCCTGGAGGGCGAGGACCCGTGCGCGTATCTGCCGCAGTGGAACGTGTTCGGCCTGTCCAACACGGCATACCGGACATCCGCGCTTCGCGAGTGCCTGCCGATTCCACCCGACTGCATCCTGGTCGACTGGCTGCTGGCCAGCCGGGCCTGGGTGCTCGGCAAGCGGATCGGCTTCGATCTCGAGCCCCGGATGCGGTACCGGCAGTACACCCGGAACACCGCGCACGTCATGGGACCCTCGACGCCGGCGGGCGTGAGCCGGGCCACCGGTCTGGTGACCGCGTATTACCGGCAGCTGCTCGCAGCCGCGCCGAGCGGCGACGCGTCGCGCCTCGCCGAGTTGCACCGGGTGAAGGAGCGGGTCGAGCGGTTCGAGCAGTGGTCGGCCGCCTCGGAGGAGGCGATGCGCACGTACGTCGAGCGCCTGAATGCCATGCAGCGGCGGTACCTGTGGTGGTGGTCGGTGGCCCATCCTGATCTGGAGGAGCTGTGGAGAGTCTGAACATCGCCGGCCGAGCGATCGGCCCCGATCATCCACCCTACGTGATCGCCGAGGTCGGCGCCAACCACAATGGCGACATGGCGCTCTGCCGCCGGATCATCGATGCCGCCGGGGAGGCCGGCGCCGACGCCGTCAAGTTCCAGTCCTGGTCGAAGAGCTCGCTCATCTCGAACGCGGAATACGCCCGGAATACGCGCTACGTGAAGGACCAGCGTGTTCCGACGCTGGAGCAGGCCGTCGAGCGCTATCAGCTCACGCCCGACCAGCACCGTGAGGTCGCGAGCTACTGCACCAGACAGGGCATCGTCTTCTTCTCCAGCTGTTTCTCCCAGGCCGAGATCGATCTGCTCGAGTCGATGAGCGTGCCCGCCTACAAGGTGGCGTCCATGGACGTCAACCACCTGCCGTTGCTCCGGGCGGTGGCGGCCACCCGTAAGCCGGTCATCCTCTCGACCGGCATGGCGACGATGGGCGAAGTGGAGCGCGCGCTGACCACCCTGCGGGAGGCGGGCTCTGGTCCGGTCGCGTTGCTCCACTGCGTCTCCATCTACCCGACGCCCCCGGCGGCCGTGCATCTCCGCACGATGGCCACCTGGCGGACCGCGTTCGACGTCCCGGTCGGATTCAGTGATCACACGCTCGGCACCGCCGTGCCGCTCGCCGCGGTGGCGCTGGGGGCGTGCATCATCGAGAAGCATTTTACCAGCGACAAGAATCTCGAGGGCTGGGACCACGGCATTTCGGCCGACCCGGCGGAGATGAAGGCGCTGGTGGATGGGTGTCGTGACGTCTACGCGGCGCTCGGGAGCGCGGCGCGGACGCTGAGTGCCGATGAGGTCCAGAAGCGGGCCTCCTTCCGCCGCCGGATGGTGGCGCGCCGGCCGATGCGTAAGGGCGAAGCGTTGACGGCCGCCGACGTGGAGTTCAAGCGCCCCGGCACCGGCATTCAGCCCGACGAGCTGAGCTATGTCGTGGGCCGCCCCCTCACCCGCGATGTCGCGGCGGAGGACGAGCTCGAATGGCGGGACCTCGGCTGATGCGGCTCATCCTGTTCGGTGACGGGGCCTGGGCGGCCCGCAGTCTCCTCCGCCTCGCGGGGAGGGGCACCAGGTACTGGGCGCCATCGTCCGCACGCGGCCGTCGGACACCTCGCTCACCGATGCCGCCATGAGCCTGGGCGTAACGGTCCTGCAGCCGCGTCAGCCCAGTGGCGCGGAGTTTCGCGAGACCGTGGCCGGCCTGGCGCCCGACCTCGCCGTCTCGATCTCCTACGATCGCATTCTGCGGCGTCCGCTGCTCGATCTGCCGCGTCTGGGATGCATGAACATCCACGCCGGCATGCTCCCGCGTTATCGCGGCCGCAACGTCATCAACTGGGCCATCCTCAACGGTGAGACCGAGATCGGGGTCACCGCCCACATGATGGACGAAGGGATCGATACCGGCGACATCCTCCAGCAGGTGGCGCTGCCCATCCGGTGGACCGACACGTACGGCGACGTGCTCGCGCGCGTCGTCGATGCGATCCCCGACCTCGTGATCAGCGCGGTCCGGGGACTCGGAGACGGCTCGCTGATCCGCCAGCCCCAGCCCGAGGGGGGGACCTACTTCGGTGGCCGTGGCGAGGGCGACGAGTGGCTCGAGTGGTCGGACACCAGCTTCAACCTCTACAACAAGATCCGCGGCATCAGCCGCCCCGGTCCGGGCGCCCGAACGCTGCTGTGCGATCGCCCGGTCATCGTCTGGCGCGCGGAGTACGATCCCGCCTGGCCGAAGTACCTGGCGACGCCGGGGCAGGTGGTCGGGCGCGCGACCGGCGGAGGCGTCGTGGTCAAGACCGGCGACTCGACGCTCGTCGTTCGCGAAGTGCAGGCCGACGCGCAGACCGTCGAAGCACCGGCATGGGCCATCGGAACGCGCCTGGGCCAGTGTCCGGCCAGCGTTCTGCCCGGCCTGCTCGGCCGGATGGCCGCATTGGAAGGTCAACTCATCGGCAGGAGGCACGCGTGAGTTTCCCGGAAGCCGCAGCTCGGCTCGAGACGGCGACGATCGCGCCCTCGGCGACGATCGCCGAAGCGCTGAGACGACTCGAGGTCGCGGGTACGGGGGCCCTGCTGGTCTGCGAGCCCGACGGCCGGCTCTACGGATTGCTCACCGACGGCGACATCCGGCGGGCGATCCTGGGCAATGTCCCCCTGACCACCGGCTGCGGGACCGTCGCGTCCACCCAGCCCCTGTGCGGCCGGCCCGATATGAGCGCCGCCCAGGCGCTCGAGCTCATGGATGCGGGCCGGGACTTCGTCATCAACCAGCTTCCGCTGGTCGACCAGCGCGGCACGGCGGCCGGACTTTTGCTCCGGAGCGACCTGGCAAACCGCGAGCGCCTGGCGATGTCGGCGGTCATCATGGCCGGCGGGTTCGGCACCCGCCTGCTGCCGCTGACCGAGCGGACGCCCAAGCCGATGCTGCCCGTGGGCGACCGGCCGCTGCTCGAGCGGACGATCACCCAGATGCGCCGGTCCGGCATTCACCAGGTGGTGGTCAGCACGCACTATCTGGCCGACCAGATCACGAGCCACCTGGGCAACGGTCAGGCCCACGGGGTGGACATCACGTACCTGTCCGAGGACCGGCCTCTTGGCACCGCCGGGGCCCTGCGCCTGCTCGGCCAACGTGCGGAGCCGTTACTGGTGATCAACGGCGACATCCTGACGGGCCTGCGATATGAAGAGATGCTGGCGTATCACCGTGAGCAGTCGGCGGAGATCACGATCGGCGTCCGGCAATGCGATCTGGAGGTGCCGTACGGCGTGATCGAGTGTGAGGGCGCCGAGGTGCGCGCCATCAAGGAAAAGCCGCACATGAACTTCCTGATCAACGCCGGCGTGTACCTCCTGGAACCGTCGGTGCATCAGGATATCCCGGAAGGGCGGCGGTTCGATATGACCGATCTCATTCAGCGGCTGCTCGATCAGGGCCGCCGGGTCGCCTGCTTTCCGATCGTCGACTACTGGCTGGACATAGGCCAACCTGCGGACTACGAGCAGGCCCAAGCGGACGTCAAAGTTGCGAGGCTGGCATGACACGAGTGCTGGTGACCGGCGGGGCAGGCTACGTCGGATCGACGCTGGCCCCGCTGCTGCTCGAGCGCGGGTTCCAGGTCCGGGTGTTCGATTCGCTCCTGCACGGCGGCGAGTCGCTGCTCGGCGTCTGGGCGCACCCGGGCTTCGAGTTCCAGCGCGGCGACGTCCGGGACCGTGCCGCCGTTCGCTCGGCGCTCGAGGGGATCGACGCGGTGGTCCACCTCGCGGCCATCGTCGGTGACCCTGCCTGTGCCCGGGAGCCCGAGCTCGCCCGCGCGGTGAACCTCGATGCCTCGCTCGCGCTGATCTCGGACTGCCGCTCGCTGGGCGTCTCCCGGCTGGTCTTTGCCTCCACCTGCAGTAACTACGGCAAGATGGCCGATGGCGACGGCTTCGTGGACGAGACCTCTCCGCTGAGCCCCGTGTCGCTCTATGCCGAGACCAAGGTCGCGGTGGAGCGGGCGATGCTCGATCCCGGCTGCACCGGCCGGCTGTGCGCGACGCCGCTCCGGTTCGCCACCGTCTTCGGGGTGTCGCCCCGGATGCGGTTCGACCTGACCGTTAACGAGTTCACCGCCGAGCTCATCACCCGCCGGCGACTCAAGGTCTTCGGCGAGCAGTTCTGGCGCCCCTACGTCCACGTGCGGGATGCCGCGCGCGGCGTGATGGCCGTGCTCGAGGCGCCCGAGTCTCGGGTGCGGGGTGAGGTCTTCAATGTCGGCTCGACCGACCAGAACTACCAGAAGCAGCAGTTGGTGGAGCTGATTCGCCCCCACGCGGCGGACGCGGTCGTGGAGTACGTCCACAAGGCCGAGGACCCCCGGGACTACAGGGTGTCGTTCACCAAGATCGCCGAGCAGCTCGGCTATCGGGTCACCCGGACCGTGCCGCAGGGGATCGACGAGGTCGCCCATCTCGTGGGCGACGCGTCACTGACGGACTGGACCCAGCCGAGGTACCGCAATTGAGCGAGTCTTTCGTTCCGCTCTGCGTGCCGGAAGTCGGCGGCAACGAGTGGGAGTACGTCAAGGAGTGCCTGGACACCGGGTGGGTGTCGTCGGTGGGCTCTTACGTGGACCGCTTCGAGCGCGACCTGGCCGGCGCCGTCGGCACCCGCTTCGCGGTGGCAACGACGTCGGGAACGGCGGCGCTCCACACGGCGCTGCTGATGGCGGGTGTCGAGCGCGACGACGAGGTACTCGTCTCGACACTGACGTTCATCGCGCCGGCCAACGCAATCCGGTACGCCGGAGCGTGGCCCGTGTTCATCGACGCCGAACCCACGTTCTGGCAGATGGATCCCGCGGCGGCGGTTCGCTTCCTCGAGCGCGGGTGCGTCTGGCGTGATGGCACCCTTTACAACCGTGTGACGGGCCGGCGGGTGCGGGCCGTGGTGCCGGTGCATATTCTCGGACACCCGGTGGACATGACGCCGCTGCTCGACGCCGCCCGCAGGTACGGTCTCGCGGTCATCGAGGATGCCACCGAGAGCCTCGGCGCGAAGTACGGGGACACCAGCGTTGGCCATCTGGGCGACATAGCCTGCTTCAGCTTCAACGGCAACAAGCTGCTGACCACCGGCGGTGGCGGCATGCTCGTGACGGACAACGAGACATGGGCGAAGCGGGCGCGATACCTGACGACCCAGGCCAAGGACGATCCGATCGAGTACGTGCATCAGGAAATCGGGTTCAACTACCGGCTCACCAACGTGCAGGCCGCGATGGGCGTGGCTCAGCTCGAGCGGCTCGGTGAATTTCTGGAGCGCAAGCGCCTGATTGCCGCGCGGTACCGTGAGGCCCTCGGCGACATCGATGGCGTGACCCTGATGGCCGAGGCGCCCTGGGCCACGAGCGCCTGGTGGATGTACACCGTCCTGGTCGACGAAGCGCGCTTCGGCCGCGATTCCCGCAGCCTCCTCAAGGCGCTCGAGGGCGCCTCGATCCAGACACGGCCGCTCTGGCAGCCATTGCACTGCTCGCACGCACATCTCGGGGCCTATCACGACGCCTGCCCCGTCGCCGAGCGGCTCAACCGCGAGGCGCTGAGCCTGCCGTGCTCGGTGGGCCTCACGGAGGACGACCAGCGCCGGGTGACGGATGCCATCGCGGCACTGGCGGGAGCCGCCGCCGCATGACGGTGGGAAGGCCGGATTACACAAAGGAGCAGTTGACGACGGCGTTGCGGGACACCGGCGTTCGCCGGGGGGATACGCTCTTTCTGCATGTCGATCTCGACCGCGTGGGCACCGCCGACGGTGGCATGGCGGGGCGGGCCCGACTCGTGCTCGAGGCGGTTCGGGAGGTGCTCGGCGAGGCCGGCACGCTGCTGGTTCCCACCTATACGTTCTCGTTCTGCCGGTACCAGCCCTTCGACGTCCAGCAGACCCCCACCCGTGGCGGACCATGGAGCCCCTCGGCCGATTTCCTGGAGTACGTCCGGACGGGGCCCGGCACGGTCCGCTCGGCCGACCCGATCCACTCGGTGGCGGGGCAGGGCCCGCGCGCGGCCGAGCTGCTGCGCGACGTCGCCGCGACATGCTTCGGCGTCGGCAGCGTCTTCCATCGGCTGATCGAAGCGAAGGCCAAGATCTGCATGCTCGGCCTTGGACTGGACGAGGCCACCGTTCGTCACCACTCGGAGGAGGTGGCCGAAGTCCCCTTCCGGTACAAGAAGCTGTTCACCGGAACGGTGACCGACCGGGGGCAGTCGCGGAAGCGCGGCTGGATCTACAACGTGCGGATCATGGCCGACAACGGATATCCCGACGGGCGCCGCCTCGAGCAGCTCGCGCGGGACGAAGGCGTCTGTCGCGCCGAGCGGATCGGTTGCGGGGAGCTGCTGGTGGTCGAGGCGCCCGCCTATCACGCGCTCACACTCTGGGCTCTGGCCAATGATCCCTGGTACACCGCGCGCGGCCCCGAGGTGAATCCGGTCGAGGCGGAACGGTCCAGGGTCGGGGTGTCGAGCGCCCCCGTGACGTTGCCGGCCAACGCGGATATCGCCGCGATGATGGAGGGACTCTGGCGCCTGCCGCGGCACATCATCTCCGACGGGTATGACGTCGCGTTGGCCGCGCTGGCCGAGCAGGTGCCGATGACGATTCACGAGTACCCGAGCGGAATGGAGTGCTGGAGCTGGCTGGTGCCGGAGAAGTGGACCTGCCACGAGGCGTACCTCGAGCGGTTGAACGGCGAGCGCCTGCTCTCCTACGCGGACAACCCGCTGCACGCTGTCTCCTACTCGCTGCCCTTCGAGGGTGAAGTCACGCGGGAGCAGTTGCTGGCCCATCTTCACGTGCACCCGAAGCTGCCCGACGCGGTGCCGTTCATCTTCAAGTACTACGAGCGCGATTGGGGACTCTGCTGCAGCGCGAACCTGCGCGACAGCCTGAGCGACGAGCGATACCGGGTCGTGATCCGCAGCGAGTTCAGCTACGGAACGCTGAAGGTGGGCGAGGCCGTGGCGCGGGGCCGCTCGGACGAGTGCATCGTCTTCTGCGCGCACCTGTGCCATCCCGCGATGGTCAACGATGACCTGTCGGGCGTGATCGTCGGGATGCAGGTGATGCGCGCGCTGCAGGCCCGTGGCGACCTCAAGTACACCTATCGGTTCCTGATCGTACCCGAAACCATCGGATCGGTGGCGCACCTGAGCCGGCATCCCGAGCTCATGCCCGTCATGAAGGGCGGCATTTTCCTCGAGATGCTGGGCCTCGATCACCCCCACGCGTTGCAGCTCTCGTTCGAGGGCGACACTCCGATGGACCGGGCCGGCATCGAGGGGGTGCGGGCCGTCGATCCCCGGAGCTGGACCGCCCCGTTCAGGACTCTCGCCGGCAACGACGAGCGTCAGTTCAACGCCCCCGGCGTGCGGGTGCCGATGTTGTCCTTGTCGCGAATGCTGCCACCCGGCCATCCGGAGCATCCCTACCGCGAGTATCACTCGAGCTTCGACACGCCGGCGGTCACCTCCGTAGCGAGTCTGCAGGAATCGGTGGATGCCGTGCTCAGCATCGTCGATCAGCTGGAGCGGCGCGCCGTCCCGATCAACCGCTTTTCCGGCGAGGTCTTCTGCTCGCGGTACGGGATACACATCGACCCGTTCGAGAATCCCGAGGGGCACCGGGCGCTCTTCGACATCATGTACCTGATCGACGGCACGCGGTCTGTCGACGAGATCGCCGAGCGCTGCGGAATCTCCCCGGCCGCGGCGCGCGCGACGATCGCCGAGCTGGAGCAGCACGGATTGGTGTCCTGGTGACGACCTCAACGGCGGGCACGGTCGTGATCGGCGGGGGGATCGTGGGTCTGGCCACCGCCTACAAGCTGCTTCTGGCTCGTCCCGGTGCCTCGGTGACGGTCCTCGAGAAGGAGGCGGGTGTCGGCCGGCATCAGAGCGGGCACAACAGCGGGGTCCTGCATGCCGGGCTGTCGTACGCGCCGGGATCCTTCAAGGCGCGCCTGGCCGTGGACGGCATCCGGCAGATGGTGTCGTTCTGCGAGGCGGAGGGGATCCCGCACGATCGCTGCGGCAAGCTGGTCATCGCTACCGATCCGACCGAGGTCCCGCGGTTGCGCGCCGTCATGGAGCGAGGCCAGGCCAACGGCCTCCGCGGTCTGGCGTGGCTGGACGGCCGGGCGCTCAACGACGTCGAGCCGAACGTCCGGGGGATCTCCGCGGTGCACGTTCCCGAGGAAGGGATCGTGGACTATTCACTGGTGTGCGCGGCGCTCGCTCGCCGAATCCAGGCGCTGGGCGGAACGGTCGTCACCGGCGCGGAGGTGCGATCGCTGCGGCAGGTGGATGGGGGCTGGGTCGTCTCCTGTGGAACCGGCGAGTTCCGGGCCGGGTACCTGGTGAACTGCGGGGGCCTCCAGTGCGACCGGATCGCCCGAATGGCGGGCACGGAGCCCGAAGTCCGGATCGTCCCGTTCCGCGGCGATTACTACACGCTGGCGCCCGAGCGCAGGCGGCTGGTGCGGCATCTCATCTATCCGGTGCCTGACCCCGCCTTCCCGTTCCTCGGTGTCCATCTCACGCGCCGGATGGACGGCCGGGTGGATGCGGGCCCGAACGCGGTGCTCGCGCTCTCGCGCGAATCGTATCGGAAGGGTGCCGTGCGGAGTGTGGATGCCAGGGAGGCATTGGGCTATGTCGGCCTGTGGCGGTTCGCCGCGAAGCACCCCGCCATGTGCTGGGCCGAGCTCCGGCGCTCGCAGAGCCGGCGCGTGTTCGCCGCGGCGCTCCGGCGCCTGGTACCCGACATCGCCGCGGACGACCTCCGCCCCGGCGGCTGCGGGGTGCGCGCCCAGGCCATGCATCGCAATGGATCTCTGGTCGAAGACTTCCTGTTTCTCGACCGGCCGAAGAGCCTTCACCTCCTCAATGCCCCGAGCCCCGGCGCGACGGCGTCGCTGGCGATCGGCGATGTGATCGTCGCCCGGATGGCGAGGGCCGCCTGACCGTGAAACGCGCCGACGCGTCGCGGGTCGCCTTCGTCGTCGATCACCCCCAGCGGGATCTCGGCGGCATCGTCTTGACCGCGTTCGAGATGTGCCAGCGCGGCGTTACCTGCCATCTCGTGCCGCTGAACGTCCAGCACCGGGAGATCTGGTCCCTCGCGCCGCAGATGGTGGTGCTGAACTACCTGCGTCGGAACAACGAGCAGTTCGGGAGACAGCTGATCGAGGCCGGCATCACCGTGGCTGCTCTCGACACCGAAGGCGGCGTGTGGCCCGACGTGGAGACCTACGCCGAGCTGCTGTGGCAGGACCCCGAGCTGCGGCGGCGCGTTCCCCTCCTCTGCATGTGGGGCCCCCACCTCGCTGACGCGCTGGTCGACAGCGGCACGCTCAGCAGAAATCAGCTCGCGGTCACCGGGTGCCCGCGCTTCGATCTGTATCATCCGCTGTGGCACGGGGTGACGGAGAAGGCCCCCGAGCAGCCGGTTCCCACCGTACTCATCAACACCAATTTCTCGGTGAGCAATCCGCGGTTCGCGACATCGGAGGAGAACGCGCGTCACCTGCAGGAGCACCTGGGGTGGTCCCACGAGCGGTACCGGGACTTCGTCGACGCGGAACAACAGGCCATCGCGCTGATCATCGACATGGCCCGACGGCTCCATCAGGACTATCCCTCGGTTCAGATCGTGCTGCGGCCGCACCCGTTCGAGAACCTCGATCGCTATCGTGAGCCACTGAAGGACGCGCGACGCATCCGGATCGAGAACGGGACACCCATTCAGCGCGAGATCGCCGCGGCCACCGTCGTCATCCAGCGGAGCTGCTCCACCGCGATCGAGGCCGGGATGGCCGGTGTTCCCACCCTCTCGCCTCAGTGGGTCCCGGCCCCATGGGTGATGCCCGCCGCCGAGGCGGTGAGCGACCCCTGCGAGTCGTATCAGGACATGCGGCGGCGGCTGGACGCCGTGTTCGAGGAAGTCTATCGATCGCCCGACGCGATTCAGGCGGCCATCGGCGAGGTGGTGCACGACTGGTTCCACCGGAACGACGGCATGGCCCACGTGCGGGTCACCAGCTCCCTCGAGCGGCTGCTTCCCGAGAGCGGCAACCTCGACCGGCGCCGCTGTCTCCGGCACTTGTGTGGCCTCGACGGTTCGTCCGCCCTGGGACCCACCCGGATCGGTGGCGAGTTGCGATACCTGCTCGGCCTGTCGCCCGACTGGTCGTTCCGCCGGCTGCGGCGAACCCCGAACACCGAGTGGACCCGGACGGCGAAGTACTTCGGGGTACCGGAGGTGGCGCAGCTGATCGGCAATATCAGGGAGGTCCGCGCTGCCCGTGCCGAGGAAACCCGCCCGGTCCATGTCCTTGCGGCGCGCGATGCCGGCGAATATCTCAGGCCCCATGAGGGTCACACGATCACCCTGCGGTGCGGCCCGGCATAGAGGGCGGTGTCTGTGGCGGCCCTGCAACAATCCATCACCTTCGACGGGCAGGTGTCCGGCCAGGTTGGCCCGGGTAGCCAACCTTCCCGCCGTGGCTTGGTGGCGCAGTTCTTGCTAACCTGTTGAAATCTCTGGCTTTCCGAGATCCGAGTCGACCTGAGGTAGTCTCTGAGATGAGCCCGCGAAAGATCTGCGTGGTTGTCACCGCACGGCCGAGTTACAGCCGCATCAAGACCGCCTTGCAAGCCATCCAGGCCCATCCCGACCTGGAGCTGCAACTCGTGGTTGCCGGCTCGGCGCTGCTCAACCGGTACGGGAACGCCGTTCGCGCGATCGAAGAGGACGGGTTCCCCGTGGCGGCGCGAGTCCTGATGGTGATCGAAGGCGGCAACCTCGCGGCCATGGCCAAGACCACGGGTGTCGGCCTGCTGGAACTGACGACGGTGCTCGACAACCTGCGGCCCGACGCCGTGGTGACCATCGCCGACCGATTCGAGACGATCGCGACCGCCATCGCCGGATCGTACATGAACATTCCGGTGGTCCACGTGCAGGGAGGCGAGGTCACCGGCTCGATCGACGAGAAGGTCCGTCACGCCGTGACCAAGCTCGCGGATCTCCATTTCGTCGCCTCGGGCTGCGCGGCGGAGCGGGTGCGGCTCATGGGCGAAGAGCCGGGGTCGATCCATGTCACCGGATGCCCATCCATCGATCTGGCCGTCGAGACGCTGCGCAACCCCATGCCGAACTTCGATCCGTTCGAGCGGTACGGTGGGGTGGGGGAGCGCCTCGACCTGTCCAAGGGCTATCTCATCGTGCTGCAGCACCCGGTGACCACCGAGTACGAGCTGGCGCGGCAGCAGGTCACCGAGACGCTCCAAGCCGTCGAAGCGACCCAGCTGCCCGTGCTCTGGTTCTGGCCGAATGTGGATGCCGGAACCGATGGCACCTCGAACGGCATCCGGGCCTACCGCGAGAGCCGCCGCGCGAACCGGTTCCACTTCTTCAAGAACATGATGCCGGAGGATTTTCTCCGCGTCCTGAACAACGCCAAGTGCCTCGTGGGGAACTCCAGCGTGGGCATCCGCGAGTGCTCCTACCTCGGCGTGCCCGTGATCAACATCGGTACCCGCCAGGCGGGCCGGGACCGCGGGCCCAACGTCCTGGATGTCGGCTACGATCATCAGGAGATCGGCGGCGCCATCCAGGCTCACCTCGGCAACGGACGCTTCTCTCCCGATCTGCTCTATGGCGACGGGCACGCGGGAGAGCGCATGGCCGCGCTGCTCGCCCATGTGCCGCTTGGGTTCACCAAGCGACTCGCGTACTGAGGCCTCCCGGTGTCCTCGACAGCGCTTCGAGTGCTCGGCCTGATCCCGGCCCGGGGCGGGTCCAAGGGTGTGCCGGGGAAGAACACCCGGTTGCTCGACGGCAAGCCCTTGCTGGCGTACACCGCCGAGGCCGCCTTCATGGCCCGCCGCCTCACCCGGGTCATTCTCAGCACTGACGACGAGGAGATTGCGGGCATCGGGCGTTCGCTCGGTCTGGAGGTCCCGTTCATGCGACCCGCCGACCTGTCCGGTGACGATACTCCCATGCTGCCGGTAGTGCAGCACGCGCTAGGGGCGGTGGAGGCCGCGGGGGCGGAATTCGACGCCGTCTGTCTCCTGCAGCCGACCACGCCGTTTCGCCGGGGCGAGGACATCGACGGCTGCATCGGGCTCCTCGAATCCCGCGGGGCCGACGCGGTCATGACCGTTCTCCCGGTGCCTGTCACGTACAATCCCCACTGGGTCTACTTCAGCGACGGAGACGGCTCCCTCAGGCTGGCCACGGGGGAGCGCGCGCCCGTCCCGCGCCGGCAGGCCCTCCCGCCCGCGTTTCACCGCGAAGGGTCCGTATACGTCACCCGGCGGGACGTCGTCATGAAGCGCAACAGTCTGTATGGCGAGCGGCTTTTTGGCTTTGTCCCCGCGCCGGGGCCTCGCGCCAACATCGACGATGCTGAGGACTGGGGACACGCGGAAAGGCTGATTCGTGACGCACGTCTCGGCTGAGCGCCACAATGGAGTGATCGCGTCCGAGCCGGAGGAGCGCTCGACCCGTCCCGGTCGGGTGGTCATCCTGGCGCCGACCGCCTGGGGACTTCGGAACATGGCGCTCAGCGGCGCCCTCGATCGGCTGCGCGAGAATCTGGGCTCGGTGACGCTGCTGGCCAGCGACCAGGCCAATAACGCGCTGGCCGAGCAGTGGAACGATGATTCGGAGGCCGAGTCGCTCGTCCGCTGCAGCCGGATTCCCGTCGGCTTCTTGCCGTACGCGATATCCGCCTTGTTGCACGCTTCCTTCGGCCAGCGGTTCGGGATCGCATCGTACCGGATCTTCGGCCGCTGGCGGCGGCGCGATGCGACGCGGTGGCAGCAGCTCCGCTACGAATGGCTTCGAGGACTGGCCACCGTCACGGGCAGGGAGCCGATCTTCGGCTGGCAGATCCGCTATTTGGAGCGCGTGGCCCTGCGTTCGGACGCCGCCCGTGAAATCACCGCCCAGCTTCAGCGGCTGCGCCCGTCGTTGGTTGTGTCCACCAGCTGCGTAGTCAGCGACGAGGTCCCCTACATTCTGGCGGCGCGCCGTCTTGGCATCCCGACGCTCGGCTGCATCCTGAGCTTCGACAATCTGACGAGCAAGAGCGTGCTGCCGACCTTCGATCACTACGCCGTCTGGGCGCCGCGCATGGGTGAGGAAGTCGTCCGATTCTATCCCGATCGCGATCCGGAGCGCATTCACGTGACGGGAACCGCGCAGTTCGACTTCCACCAGCGGCCGGAATACCGATGGTCTCGAGAGCGGACCATCCGGGACCTGGGACTGGCCCCTGGCGAGCGTTATCTCCTGTACGCCGCGAACTCCGCGACCTACACGCCGACCGAGCCGGACCTCATCGCCGCCTTCGCCGAGGCTTGTGATCGCACCCCGTCGCTGCGCCGGCACCGCATCGTCGTGCGCCCACACCCCGCCGACGATCCCGAACGCTGGTCCGGCGTGGCCGCCCTGCATGGCCGGATCAGCCTCGCGCGGCCCCGGGCGGTCGGCTCACCGTTCGCGACGGCGGAGGCGCAGGCCCGGCTGGTCAGCTCCATGCTCCACGCGGATGTCTGCCTCAACATGGCGTCGACGATGAGTCTCGATGCCGCCGTTCTCGATACGCCGATCGTCTGCGTGGCCTTTGCCCACCGACCGGACAGCGAGGAGGCCTGGCTGGCGCGCGCCTGCTATCGCACCGAGCACTTCGAGCCGGTCGCCGCCAGCGGCGGCGTACGGGTGGCTCGGTCGGCGGAGGAGCTGGTGCAGCACACCGCGAGCTACGTGGAGGATCGCGGGCGAGACCGGGAAGGGCGGGCGAGACTCGTGCGCGATATCTGCGGCGTGACCGACGGACGGGCCGGCCAACGCGTGGCCGACCTGATCATCGCGCTCGCGACGGACCCGGCCCGCCACGCGGAACGGTCCTGAAGGACATGACGGTGGCAACGCCGCGGGATGGTGTCGGGGACCAAGCCGATCTTGTCCGATCCCGCCACTGGGGTGAATGTCTGGACCCCGGGCATCCGCAGGGCCGGGCGCGCGCCGTGGCGCCGGGATGCGCCGTGGCCATCTGCACCTATCGCAGGCCCGAGAGCCTGTTTCGCCTGCTGCGTTCCGTTTCCCGCCAGCAACGCCTGCCCGACCAGGTCGTCGTCGTCGATGCCAGCCCCGACGAGGCGACCGAAGGCGCGGTGGCCCGTTGGGCCGCCGAGGGACCGATGCCGCGCTGCGTGCTGTACTATCGGGTGACCGGCGATCTTCGGGGACTGACACGGCAGCGGAACTTCGCCCTGGCGAGGGTCGTCACGGACCTGGTGGCGTTCTTCGATGACGACATCGTGCTGCAGGACGGATGTCTCGATCACATGGAGCAGGTTCACCGGCGGCGCCGGGACGTCGTCGGAGTGGGGGCGTTGATCACGAACCACAGCGATCATCCGGACCTGGCCTGGCGCCTCCGGCGGCTGCTGTTCCTGGTGCCCAGTCTTTCGCCCGGGCGGTACTACGCCTCGGGCGTCTCGACGCCCTGGTGGCCGGCCCGGACGGCCGCCTCGCCGGTGACGGAAGGCGACTGGCTTCCGGGAGGCGCCACGATGTGGCGCACGGTGGCCGCCCGCGAGACGGGATTCATCGAAGGCTTCGACGGGTACGCGAGCGGCGAAGATCTCGAATTCAGCCTCCGCGTGGCGCGCCGGGGAAAACTCGTCATGGCCGCCGGCGCGCTGGTGCAGCATCTGCACGAGCGCGGCGGGCGGCCCGACGAGGAGGAGCTGGGGTACGCCACTGTTCGCAATCATCACCGGATCCATTCGGCGGCCTGGGGCGGGCGGTCACGCTGGGCCGACACCTGGTTCGCGTATGCCACGCTCGCCGAGAGCCTGCTGCAATCGGTCCATCTGGTCAGGCCTCATTTGAGCCGTGGGACCTGGCGGTATCTTCGCGGTACGCTGCGGTACGTCCGGGACTGGTACCGTGCGGCCGCGCGATGACCATGTCCGGTCGCTGCGGTCGTGTCGTCATCTTCTGGGACTACGACACCCAGTGGGGGATGGACGCCGATCGCGCCCGCGGCCTGCCGGTGCCGGAGCGGCCGGGTCACCTGGAATTCGAATACACCGAGCGCCTGCTGGAGCTTCACGGGGAATACGAAGTGCCTGGGTGCTTTGCGGTCGTCGGTGCGGCGGCGCTCCCCGGAGCGCGCCCGTATCATGATCCGGATCAGATCCGCCGCATCCACGCGGCGGGGCACGAAGTCGCCAGCCACAGTTTCCGGCACGAGTGGCTCCCCGGTCTCGACCGGCCGCGGCTGATGGCGACGGTGCGTGAGAGCAAGGATGCCCTGGAGCAGTGTCTCGGCGCCCCCGTCACCTCGTTCGTCCCGCCCTACAATCAGCCATTCGACCACCTGGCCAGGGGCTCGGTCAGCTTCTCGGAGCGCCGCGCCGCGGGGCGGAGCCGTACGACGGTCTCGCGGCTCTGTGAGGTTCTACGGGAATGCGGCTATTCCTTCTGTCGGGTGGGATATCGCCCGCCACACCTTCGCCTGGCCGACCTGGTGTTTCGCCGCCCCCTCGACGCGCCCGCGCGGACCGAGCGCATCGAGGGCATCACCTGCGTCCGGCTCAACACGCCCTGCGGATTCGACGAGCCGGCTGTGGCGATGGTGAGACGAACTGCGGCCCGGGGAGGCATCGCGGTGCTGTACGGTCATCCCCATTCGCTCGGCAACGGACAGTCTCAGGACGAGCGCCATCTGACGCGCCTTTTCCAGGAGATCAGAGTGCTTCGGCGCAACGGCGGACTCGAGGTCTGGCTTCCCCGGGCCATGGCCAGGGAAGGCTAGCCCGATGCATCTCTGCGTGGTCTCCTTCAAGCAGTGCTGGCAGGACAGGGAGGGACGCTGGCTCTCGTACGGCGGGTTTCCCTACCAGATGGCCGCTCTCGCCGACATGTTCGAGCGGACGACGCTCGTGGTGGTCCGGGGCAAGCCTCAAGGCGAGGGCATCCCGCTCCCACCGCAGGCGACGGTCGTACCCCTGCAGAGCCCGGCAGGCGTCGATTTCCGCCGCAAGGTCTCCGTGGCCCGGCATATCCCGTATTACTGGCGCATGATCTCCCGCCACGTCCGAGACGCCGACGTGATCCACGCCCCCGTGCCGGGCGACATCTCGCTGCTCGGGATGGTCATCGCCCTGCTGCAGCGGAAACGACTCGTCGGGCTCTACAACGGCTCGTGGAGGCCGAATTCCGAGACCACGATCATGAACCGGATTACCCGCACCTGCATGCGTCTGACCGGTGGGGGGCGGAATGTGATGCTCGCCGTGGGCGATGGAGTGAGGCCTCCGGCCCGCCGGGTCGGCTGGGTGTTCTGTACCGCGCTCTCGGATGACGAGGTCCGCCGCATCCGGCCGGAGTGCGATCGCGGCCTGTCGGCGAGGCCGAAGCTGATCTATGCCGGCAGACTGTCGGTGGAGAAGGGCGTGCCGAATCTCGTGCGGGCGCTCGGGCGGCTCCGAGCCGAGAGGTTCGCGCCGCTGCCGCACTGCACCCTCGCGGGCGACGGCCCCCAGCGCGCCGAGATCGAGCGGCTCGTGACCGAGCTCGGGTGCGGGGACATCGTGACCTTCGCCGGCCAGCTCGACCGCCCGGCGCTCTCGGAGCAGTTCCGGCAGGCGGATCTCTGCGTCCATCCCTCGTTCACCGAGGGTTATTGCAAGGCCTGGCTGGATGCGATGATGCACGGCCTGCCGGTGCTGACGACCGATGTCGGCGCCGCCGGCGCCGTGATCGGCGCAGCGGGCGAGCGGGGCTGGCTCGTGTCCCCGGGCGATGTCGATGCGTTCGCCGCGGCGCTCCGACGCGTGCTCACGGAGCCGATCGACTGGCCCGCGATGCGCCGGCGGTGTCGGACGTATGCGGAAGCGCGAACCCTCGAGGGATGGGCATCCACCATCGGCGGGATGTGTGTCTCGCAGTGGGGTCTCACCATCGATAGCGGGAAGCTCGTCGCATGAGTGCGGTGCGGGTGTCTCCGGGGTCGGTGGCCCGCGATCACGCGCATGCCACCCGGATGGAGATCGAGACCTGGGGACCCGCCATCGCGATCATCGGGCTGGCGGTCTGGGCCGCCGGTGTCGTCCTGAGCATCGAGCTGTGCGTCTCGCTGCTGACCGTGCTCGGCTTCGGTCTCGCGATCGTGGGGCTGTGGCGGCCCGCGCTGGGGCTTCTCGGCATCGCCCTGCTGTGCACTCTCGATCCCCTGATGAACTCGTACGTGTTCACCGGCGGCCTGCTCCGGTGGAACACCTTCAACTACTGGCTGCTGCTCGTGCTGGCCCTGTTCCCCTGGGTACTCCTGCGGCTGCAAAACGGGCAGCTGGCGCTGCTGGAGTGCTGGCTCGGGCTTCTCGGCATCGAGCTCCTCATCAGCGCGGACTATCTCACCGGCATGCAGGACCTGTTCGGCGCCTTCGCGGCGCTGGGCCTGCTCGTGTATTTCGCACGCGGGGCCGAGCAGCCCGGCGTGTGGTTCTGGATGGCCGTGATCAGCAGCACGATCGCCGCCGGCGGAAGCGTGTCGTACTTCCTTCACGCGAGCGCCGCCGACCTGATCAATCCCAACGCCGTGGCGTTCATGCCCGTCACAGGACTGTTCGCCTGTTGCATGGGTCTGGCGTTCGCCACCAGGTATCGGATGGGACAGCCGTTGCTCTCGGCGCTCGCCGGCGTGAACATGGTGATGGTGGTCCTCACGGCGAGCCGCGGTTCCATGGTCACCGGCAGTGCGTGCGTGGCGTACCTGCTGGTCAGCATCCGCGGGATCGGCCGCAAGGCGGTCGTGACCGGCCTCGTGGTGCTGATCGGGATCGTGGCCTTGAGCCAATTCACCGACCTGCGAACCTACGCGTTTCACCGGCTGAACCTGCTGGTGGACCCGAATGTGGCCCTGACCGACAAGACATCGGGCCGGGCGGATCTCGCAAAGGCAGGCGTGCGCATGTTCGAGCAGAATCCGCTGGGGCTCGGCACAGGCGGGTTCGCCACGGCGTGGTCGCACCTGAGCTACCGTGACAGCCAAAGCGGCTGGGGTATCGGACACCTGAAGGCGGCCCACTCAGGCTGGATCAAGATCCTGGTGGAGAACGGCCTTCCCGGGGTGCTGCTGTACGGGCTGTTCCTTCTCTGGTTCACGGTCGTGGGATGGCGAAGCGGCTCGCGCGACCTCCTGCTGCTGGGCGGCCTGGCGACCCTCGTGCTGAGCCTGGCGTTCCTGACGACCGAGTATCAATCGAAGGGTGTCTGGTTCATCGCGGCCGGAGTCATGACGTTGCTGCGGTCGCGTCAGACCACGGCGCGGCCCCGGCCCATCGCCGCGGGGCCGCCGGGCCGCTCGCTCGCGGTCCGCTCTTGACGTCGTCGCTGCCGGACCACGGCGCGAGGAAGCCTCTCCCTCACGCCGAGCAATTGCGCGTCGCGCTGGTCGCCGGCACACTGGGGCAGGGCGGGGCTGAGAAACAACTGACCTACATGGCTCGCGGGCTCCACGCCGCGGGTGTCGACTGCAGGGTGTTCTGCACCACTCAGGGTGAGTTCTATACCGGCGTCCTGGAGCGAGGTGGCATCAGCCCCGTATGGCTGGGCCCCCGAGAGCAGCCGCTCTACCGGTTGCGCGCGCTCGTCCGTCTCCTCCGGCGATTTCGGCCCCACGTCGTCCAGGCGGGACATTTCTTCGTCAACCTCTATGTGACGCTGGCGGCCAAGGCGTGCGGAGCCGCCGCCATCGGCACGATACGGAACGACGCGCGCCACGAGCTCGACACCCACGGCGGCTGGGGTCCCGCGCTGTTGCGGCTCCCGCCATCCATCCTCGCCAACTCTTGGGCGGCCCGTGCCAACGCCGAGGCGCTGGGCGTGCCACCGAACCGGCTTCACGTCCTCACCAACGTCATCGACCTCGTCGAGCTCGATGACACCCTCGCCCGGTCCGGGCCGCGGCCGGCTGCGCGCCGGCCGACCCTCCTCGCGCTGTGCCGGCTGTATCCGGTCAAGCGAGTGGACCGATTCCTCCGGGCCGTGCAGCGGGTGCGGCGCCGGATGCCCGACGTGCGCGCCCTGATCGTCGGCGACGGGACGGAGCGTGCGAACCTCGAGGCGCTGGCAGGAGAGCTGGGGCTTCTCCCCGGGACAGTGGAGTTCCTGGGCCGGCGCGATGACGTCGCCGCGGTTCTGCGGACCGCGGACGTGCTGGTGGTGACCTCGGACCACGAAGGGTTTCCCAATGTCATTCTCGAGGCGATGGCGGCGGGTCTTCCGGTAGTGACAACCCCCGCCGGCGATGCGCCACGCGTCGTCGAAGAAGGAAGAACGGGTTACGTGGTCGGATTCAACGAAACCGAAGCCATGGCGGACCGACTGGTCCAGCTGCTGGGCGATCCCGATCGCCGCGAGACCCTGGGCGCTGCCGGCCGCCGGGCCATCGAGACGCAATACGACCGTGAAGGGTTGGCGGACCGTCTCATCCGGCTCTACGCCCGGGTCGCGAGACAACAGAAAAACCGGCGGGCCCAGGCTGCACTGGCAGCGCTGGACCCGCCGGAAAGAACCTGATGCCGGACCGACGACCGATGCGCCGGGCCTAGGCCGTACTCAGTTCGGCTCCACCAGGAACACTGCGAACCTGCCGCCGCAATCGGGGGGCGCACGCCGGGGTGACCGCCCGATGAAGGCCGGCGCGGGCATCGATGCCATCGTCAGAGACACGCTGCCGCCGTTGTACGTGCCGCTGGCGATGGGGCTGCCGTACAGGTCGCACACGTTGTGGATCTTGTACGCCCGGCCGACGACGAGCACCTCGGAGAGATTGACGCTCACGCTGCCCGCCTGACCCCAGTTGTAGACGATGACGTGACCGCGACCCGGCTCGAAGAGATTGGGGCGGACCGCCACGACGGTCCCGCTGGAGGGCTTCGAGCCGAAGTTGATCTCAGTGTCCCCCGTCTTGGATACCGAGCTCCAGCGGTTGAGCTGCAGTCCCGGGCTTCCGACGAAGTATCCGCCCGTCACCGTGACGCTGCCGTTCTGGGCGCCACCGCCCACGTACCCCAGGTCGGAGGAGGTATAGCCGTCGGGCTTGTAGGTGTACATGTCGGTGACGCGCAGGCGCTGGACCGAGCTGCCGCCCACCATGAGATCCGCGGAGACGTACGCCCCGGTGCCATGCCCGCCGAAGGCGACGTTGCCTTCCAGGGACAGATCGCTCAGCTCACCCGTGGTGGGACTGTACGCATGGAACCCGTACGCCCAGTTGTTGAAGACGACGTTGTCGACCAGCCACTTGGTCGGCCCCGCCTTGTTGTTGAAGTAGATGCCGTGGTCGAGGTTGTCGTGGGTGCCGTTGTTGTACACGATATTGCCGTACAGCTCCCCACCCTGGGTGTCCCACCACATCCCGATCCCACTCATGCCGGCGTCATGCACGATGTTGTTGATGAGCTTCGTGCCGACGCCCTTGGCCACGATGCCGAGCTGTCCGGCTGAGACGGGATTGCTGCTGTAGACCTCGAGCCCCCAGAGGACACCGTTCGTGGCCATCTGGAAGACGGAGCCGTTCACGCGCACACGCTCGCCGGGGTAGGCGCGGACGACCGCGTTGGAGCGATTGAGCGTGAATCCGCTGTAGGTGCCTTCCCGCACCCAGACCGTGTCCTGCCCGGTCTTGCCGATGGCAGTCCCGAGGGAGCAGGGGGCGGCTTGCGAACAGGTGGATCCGCTTCCGTTCGGCGCGGCATAGAAGCCCACCCGGTCACCGGAGCTCGGCGGGGGCGGGGGTGGTGGCGGAGCAGGTGGCGGCGCCGGACTCGTGACCGTCACCGAGGACGTATCGGCGAGCTGCCCGCCCGCCAGCACCGCGATGACACGGAAACTGCCCGCCGTGGTGCCCGCCTTGTACGCGCCGGTTGCGCCGATGGTGCCACCGGTGGCGCTGAAGGTGACGCTGACCGCGAGGCTGTCACCCGCGGAGCTCTTGCCGTAGGCGGCGAACTGCTGCGAGCCGCCGGTCGTCAGGCTCGCGCTGGCCGGCACGAGCACGATCCGGCTCGGCACGGGGGCAGGAGGGGGCGCCGGCGGGGTCGGAGGCTGAGGTGCCGGGGGAGCCGGCACGGTCGTATCAGGGGGAGTCGATCCGCCGGACGGAGCGGGAATGGTCACCTGTGCCGTGTCCGACGCGCCGTCGGTGGTGCTCGCGATCACGCGGTAGCGGCCCGCCGCGGAGTCGGCTTTGTAGCGGCCCGCGCCATCGATCGTACCGCCGGTCGCCTTCCAGGTGATGCCAACGCTCTGCACCGTGCCGTCCGACAGGCGCTTGATCGCCGTGAAGGTGCGGCTCTTGCCCATGGGTACGGTGGCCGTGTCGGGAGTGACCACGATCTGGGTCGAGGGGGACGAGGGGGCCGAGACGATCACCGTCGAGGTGTCCGCCATGGGCCTCCACCAGCGCTTGACGCTGCCGATGACCTTGAAACGGCCGGCCTGGGACGAAGAGAAGGTGCCGTTGGAGTCGATGGTCCCACCGGTCGACGACCAGGTCACCTTGATTTGCGACGAGTCGGTCTTGCTTAATGAATAAAAGGCCTTGAAGACAGCGCGTTGACCCGGGGAGACGGACTGCGAGTCGGGGGTGATGCTGATCCGCGGCTGCACCCACCCGCGGGTAAGGGAGGAGTCCTCGGACGGCCCGAGCGCGTCCGGCCCGCCGGGCTCGTCGCACGCGCCCAGGAGCGCGATGGAGGTCCAGGCCACCGTTCGCAGCATGGCGAGGCGGCGGGACAGCTTGTGCGTGTAGGTCATCCAGTTCCTTCCCTTCCTGATTGGCGCATTTCCCGGGGGCGAAGACGGCAAGGCCGCCAGTGCGGCCTGTGAAGACCATCGCTGGCGGCCCGGCGGGCGTGGCAGCTGCGTGCCGTAGCCCCGTGGCTCTGCGTCGCCGCCTTTCGGCGGGTTTGCTCTGAGCAGCGCAATTTCAGTGAACCGATAACCGGTGTGCCGGCAACCTCCGATTCGGGAGCAGCTAGGTACTATCGACCGGCGGACCCTCGCAGTTGAGGGGCAGCGCGACGAATACTCGGATTGTGTCTGGGTGGAGCGCTGGGGTAGTTGAGCATACCCCTCTCATGTCCTCGTTCGGCGGCTCGACTGGCGTGGCGCGGGGCTCAGCGCGGTAGCCTCGTAGCTTTGCGTCGCCGGCTTTCGCCGGGTTTGCCATTATCGCGGGCCATTCGAGGCCCAGCAGGGAAGGCGATAGGCCGCTCGTGGCGGCTCACTAGGATATATACAATGCCCGATTTTGGCAAGACCATCTAAATGCTTACTCTGCAGCTGCTTATCTGTTTGCACAAATTTGCGCCGTCAAAGCTCAACGCAATGGTAGCCCCTCCCGATGCACTGCATGAAAATGCATGGGCCGATCCGGGATCATTCTCCCGCCCATCGGAATGCCGCGCCCGGGGCCGGGCCGGAAGGCCCGACCCACGGGGTGGCCTACCGGCTCAGCGACCCTCGACCAGGAATACCGCGAACCTGCCGCCGCAGTCTGGCGGCGAACGGCGGGAGGACCGCCCGATCGGCTGTGGGGCCCGCATGGTCGCCATCGACAGCGAGACACTTCCTCCCGAGTACGTACCGCTCGCGACCGAGCTGCCGTAGAGGTCGCACACGTTGTGGACCGTGTACTGCTGCCCCGACTGGAGTATCTGAGACAGGTTGACGCTCACGCTGCCTGCCTGACCCCAATTGTAGACGATGACATGGCCTCGGCCGGCCTCGTAGCGGTTCTGGCGGACCGCCACCACGGTCCCGCTCGACGGGTGCGAGGAGTAGTTGATCTCCGTGGTGCCGCTCTTCTTCACCGTGTTCCACCGGTTGAGCTGGAGTCCGGGACTGCCGACGAAATAGCCCCCGGTGACCGTCACCGTACCATTCCGCGCGCCGCCGGACACATACCCCAGGTCCACCGACGTGAACCCATCGGGCTTGTAGGTGTACTGATCGGTGACCTCGAGCTGTTGGACTGCTGTCCCGCCGACCAGGATATCGTCCGAGACGTACTTGCCGATGCCGTGGCCGCCGAAGGCGACATTGCCGTCCAGCTCGATGTTGGTCAGCTCGCCGGAGGACCCGGAGTAGCCGTGGAATCCGTAGGCCCAGTTGTTGAAAACGACGTTATCGGTCAGCTTCTTGGTGGCCGGGCCCTTGTTGTTGAAGTAGATCCCGTGATCGAGGTTGTCGTGGGTGCCGTTGTTGTAGACGATGTTCCCGTAGGCCTCGCCACCATTCGTGTTCCACCAGAACCCGATCCCCGTGTTGCCCGCGTCGTGCACCACGTTGTTAATGAGCTTGGTGCCCACCCCGTACGCGGTGATACCGATCTGGTTGTTACTTGTCGGATTGCTCTGGTACACCTCGAGTCCCCAGAGCACTCCATTGGGCGCGTTCTGGGAAACCGAGCCGTTGACCCGCACCCGCTCACCGGGATACGCTCGAACGACGGCGTTCGCGCGCGCCAGGTTGAAGCCGCCGTACGTACCCTCGCGCAGCCACACCGTATCCTCGCCCGACTTTCCCAGCGCGGTCGACAGCGAGCACGGCGAGGATTGGGAGCAGGTTGAGCCGCTGCCGCCCGGCGTAACGAACCATCCCTCATGGCTCCCGCCGTGGCCCGGCCCCGGGTCGGGATCAGCGGGCGTACTGGCAGACACGGGCTGCACGGCCACGGTGTACATCGTCCCGCTGGCTGGGGTATCCAGATTGCTGCCGAGACTCACGGTGCCCTTGGGAAAGCGGCGCCGGTAGACGTGGTACTTCGTCTGCTGCCGGCTGGTGCCCAACCGCCAGCCGGTATCTCGGAAGGACTTGGTGAGCCAGCTGGGCTTCTTGAGGCGCTGGTCGTGCGCGACGTAGACGATAGCGTCGCGATCCACCGTGAACGTCAGGAAGCCCCCCCGCATGCCGGGGCTGGCGTCGGCGTCTCCGTTGGCCGTCTCGAGGTAGGTCGCGCCGTTGAGTCCGGACGGGACGGAAGAGCGAAAACGATCTCCCCGATCGATGTACTGGTTCGCGCCAGGAACCAGGCCGGCCCGGACGGCGCGATAGGCTTTGCCGGAGCGGACCGTCACCTTGGAGACCACCACCGCTTGCGACGAGGCGAGCGTACCGGCTGCCTTCGTCTCGGGTGCGGGAGTGTCCGGCTCGGCGACGGAGGTGGCGTCATCCCGGCAGCCGATTACGGCGGCGGCACCGAGAAGGCACAGCAGAGTAGGGGTGGAGAAGCGCATACGTCCTCATCAGGCGTAGTCTGGGCAGAGGCCGGGCTTCAGCGTCCGTGAGATACCACGGCACCGGCCAGGGGAGACGGAGCAGTTGGGTCAGGTGGAGAGTCGACGTACGGCACGGCCGCGCGGCGACTCCTCGCCAGGAGTCCTGACGCACGAAGAGCGCGATGGAGCAGCTCTCTCCTGCTATTTTTGCGCTGGGGTGTACGCTGTGACTGGAACTCAGTCAGGCAGGGCGCGATGGAATGATGTCGGTCGACACCATCTCGTCATCGGGAGGCTCGCGCTGGTCCGCAGTCTGCGAAGTCGGCAATGGATTGTCAAGTGCCGGCAACTGCCCGGGTGTCGCCGCCAACGCCACGTCGGCGATCTGACGCGCCGTGGCGCGAGATTCGCACCGATTCGGGCTTGAACCCGTCCCTATTCGTCATCACCCGGAGCTTGGCCTGCGCCTCGCCATCTTCACCAACCAGTTTCCCTGCCGACCCTGCACGTTTTTCGCCCGTGACATCAGGGCGCTGCTCGAAGCCCACTGCACGGTCGACATCTTTCCGCTGTATCCGCTCGATGCGGATCTCTGGCCGGAGGTCCCGCCCATTCTCGGACCGGACATCTTCAACCGGGGCCGGGTGCATCACCTGCCGCTCCGCGACGTGTTGCGGAGCGCCGTGCCGAACGGTCTGGGCCGCGGGCGCTCGGTAACCGGGGAGGCGCTTCGGATCCAAGGCTCCGCGGCCCGGTTCGGCATGGGCCCGGTCGCCAAGAGCACCTACGCCATCGCCGCCGCGATGCTCTGGGCCAGACGATTTCCGGCCGGATCCTTCGATCATGTCTTCGCCTACTGGGGCAACTACGCGGCTACGGCGGCCTACCTGTACCATCGGCTCACCCATCCCACCGTGCCGTTCTCGATGATCGTGCATGCCCGGATGGATTTGTACCAGGATCAGGTCTACCTGGCTCAAAAGATGCTCTACGCCGACAACGTATTTCTCGTCTGTGAGTACAATCGCGGCTACATCCGGGAGAAGTTTCCGGGTGATTTCCCTCGGCTCGCCGACCGGTTGCGCATCCATCACCTGGGTCTCGATTTCTCTGACGTCGGTTACCAGCCCGACGGCCGGATCCCGCACCGGTTGCTGGCCGTGGGTCGTCTCGAGCGGCTCAAGGGCTTCGATCGTCTGCTGGAAGCGATGGCGCTGCTCGTGCGGCGGGGCATGCCGGTGACCCTGGACCTGGTCGGCGGTGGAGAAGAGGAAGCGGCATTGCGAAAGCTGGCGGCGACGCTCGGCATCGCCCAGGCGGTGACATTCCATGGGTGGGTGCAGCCCGACGCCGTGCTTGCCGCCATGCGACAGGCCGCGGTGCTGGTGCACCCGCCGGTGACCCTGGATGCGATGCCGACGGTCATCAAGGAGGCCATCGCGGTGGGTCTCCCGGTGGTGGCATCCGACATGGCCGGCATTCCCGAGATTCTCGACCAGGGCCGCTGCGGCATGTTGGTACCCCCCGGCGATGTCACGGCGCTGGCCGAGGCCATCCATTCCCTGCTATCCGATCCGGCGCGGCGGCGCGTTTTGGCCGACGCGGGACGCGGTCACGCCGAGCGCACGTTCGACCTGTGGGCCAACGGGCAGGCGCTTGCCCGGCAGTTGCAGTCCACCCGCCGAGCCGTTGCGTCGGGCGGCGCGCGGTGAGCGAGCTCCCGCGGGTGTCCATGGTCATTCCGTGTCTGAACGAGGAGCGGCACATCGGCCCCTGCGTCGAATCCCTCCTCGCGACGGACTATCCCGGCGATCGTCTGGAGATCCTGGTGGTCGACGGCCGGAGCAACGACGGCACCAGGGACATCGTCGAGCGGATCGCGGAGCGGGCGGGAGGCCGGGTTCGGCTGGTCGACAATCCCGACCGGATCACGCCCTCGGCGCTGAACCGCGGTATCGCCCAGAGCCTCGGCGACCTGATCATGATTACCGGGGCCCACTGCGAGTACCCCACCGATTACGTGCGCACGCTGGTGGACTGGCAGACGCGCACCGGCGCGGAGGTGGTGGGCGGTCGCTGCGAATCGATGCCCGGGGACGCGAGCGCCATGGCCGAGGCCATCGCCGCTGCGCTCGGCCATCCCTTCGGCGTCGGGAACTCGTGGTTCCGGATCGGGGCAAGCGAGCCGCGGTGGGTGGACACCGTACCCTTCGGCTGCTATCGCCGGGATGTGTTCGAGCGGTTCGGCGTGTTCGACGAGGAGCTGGTCCGCAACCAGGACGACGAGCTCAATCTGCGCATCCTGCGCGGCGGCGGCCGGCTGCTCCTGGTGCCGGAAGTCTGCTCCCGATACTACACGCGCACGTCGCTGCGCCACGTCGCTCGGATGTTCTACCAGTACGGGTTGTACAAGCCCCTCGTCGCGAGGAAGCTGGGTGGTGTGATGACGGCCCGGCAGTTGGCCCCCGGCGCCTTAGTGGGGAGCCTGCTCGCGTCGCTCGCGCTGGCGCCGTTCACCATCGTGGGCCGGATCGCCTTTTCAGCGCTGATCGTGATGTATCTGGTCGCGGATGTCGTCGCCGCCCTCGGCCTGCGTCGCCGTGGGGTGCGGGCGACGACGGAGCTGCTCCTCGTGTTCCCCACGGTTCACCTCAGCTACGGTGCCGGATTTCTCCTCGGGGCGCTCCGGCTGCTCAGACCGGGTACCCGATCGGCCCCAGCGGCCACCCTCCCACTCTCCCGCTGAGCGCGGCTCGGAGGGCCTGACCAATTTGGGCGGCCCGTCCAACTCACCGCGGGAAATGTGAATAACCCTCCTAGGGCATAGAACTTGCCCCCTCCCCGCCCAGACACGTCACAAAGCATGGCGTAACAGCCGTTTCGCGTTCTTGACCGACTCTCCGGAATGCTCTCGCAACTCAGCGCTTCCGAGCGGCTCGTCGCGGGGCGGAGGGGCGGTGGAGCGCGCGAGGCAGGCCGAATTGCGGATGGGATCGCAGGTGAACTGTGGCGGCAGCCTCTCACTTCTTGTGGCGGCGCTACGACAAACCGATTCCGGGGCCAGAATTCCTGCCCTGGTTCATGGCCCAAGGAGGCCCCCTGATGGCGTCCGAGCGGACCGAGGTACCGATCCTTCACGGTGCAGACCTGTGCACCCCTCGGATCTCGCCGTCACGGCAGAACTTCCTGCTGTTTTCTCCCCCCTCGGTGGGAGAAGAGGAAGTTCTGGAAGTGGTGGATACCCTCAGGTCTGGCTGGATCACCACAGGTCCGAAGACCCACCGGTTCGAAGGCGAGTTCGCCGCCCGGGTCCAGGCGCCGTCCGCCTTGGGCCTGAACTCCTGCACCGGGGCCCTCCATACGGCACTGCTCGCCCAAGGCGTGGGTCCGGGCGACGAGGTCATCACGACGCCCCTGACGTTCGCCGCCACGGCCAACGTGGTCGAGCACGTGGGCGCGACGCCGGTACTGGTGGACGTCGAGCCAGACACGCTGAACATCCGGCCGGAGGCCGTGGCGGCAGCCATCACCCCCCGCACCAAGGCCATCATCGCGGTGCACTACGCGGGTCATCCCGCCGATCTCGACGCGCTCACCGGGCTGGCCCAGTCCGCAGGCGCCACTCTCATCGAAGATGCCGCCCACGCGCTGCCCGCGAGCTACCGCGGCCGGCTCATCGGCGCGGGGACCAATCCCGTCGCCTTCAGCTTCTACGCCACCAAGAACCTGACCACCGGCGAAGGCGGGATGCTGACGGCGTCGGCCGACTTCATCGATCGCGCCCGGGTGCTGAGCCTCCACGGCATGACCCGTGATGCCTGGCGGCGCTACGCGCAGGGGGGCAGCTGGAAGTACGACGTGGTGGCGCCGGGCTTCAAGTACAACATGACGGACATCCAGGCGGCGCTCGGCTTGGCCCAGCTCCGCAAGCTCGACCGGTTTCAGCAGCGCCGGCTGGAGGTGGTGGAGGCTTATCACGCCGGGTTCGGCGAGCTGGACGCGCTGGAGATCCCGCAGGTCCGCCCCGACGTCGAGTCCGCCTGGCATCTCTACGTGCTGCGCCTGCGGCGCGCGGCGCTGCGCATCGGCCGCGATCGGTTCATCGAGGAGCTGACCGCGCGGAACATCGGCACCTCGGTGCACTTCATTCCGATTTACCGTCACGCATACTACCGCCAGCGCTACGAGCTCCATCCCACCATGTTTCCGGTGACCGAAGACGCGTACAGCCGCATGCTGAGCCTGCCGCTGCATCCCGGTCTGTCGGACGACGATGTCGCGGATGTGATCGAGGCGGTTCGCGACGTGGTCGCGAGGTTCAGCCGATGAGCCCCGGCAAGCGGCTGGTCGATATCGCTGGCGCGGCGGTCGGGCTGCTGCTCGCGCTGCCGGTCCTCCTGGTGGTGCCGATCCTGATCAAGCTCGAGGATTGGGGTCCCGTGTTCTTTCGCCAGGAGCGGATCGGGCGCCACAGCCGTCCGTTCCGCATGTGGAAGTTCCGCACCATGCGCGCGGATGGGCCCCCCGACGGCAATCTGACCGTCGGCGCGGATCCGCGGATCACGCGGGTCGGACGGTGGCTGCGTGATCTGAAGATCGACGAGCTCCCCCAACTGGTCCACGTCCTGTCCGGGCAAATGAGCCTGGTCGGCCCGCGTCCGGAAGTGGCGCAGTATGTCCGGCTCTATACGTCCGCCCAGTCGAAGATCCTCGATCTCGTTCCCGGGATCACCAGCCCCGCGTCGCTCCGCTTCTGGGACGAGGCGGCGATTCTGGCGCGCTCGCCGACACCGGAGCGGACCTACGTCGGCCAGGTGATGCCCGAGAAGATCCGGATTCATCTGGAATACGCCTCGCGGTCTTCGGTGACGAGCGACGTGCGGGTGATTCTGGCGACGCTGGTCCAGGGCTGGCCCCGCATCCGGGCCAAGCTCGCGCAGCAGGTGCTCCGGTTCCGCCGGCCCCTCATCGTGAGCACGTATCTGGTGCTCATCGCGCTGGGCTATTGGCTCGCCATGCAGCTCCGGTTCGATTTCGACGTCGCCCCGGCGGACTGGAAGCTGTATTGGGTCACAGTGCCGCTGCTCCTGGTGGTCCGGGTGCTTCCCGACGCGCATTTCGGCGTGTTCCGCGGCTACTGGCGCCACTCGGGTCTCGAGGATCTCGTCGCCCTCTGCAAGGCGGCCACGCTCGGATCGGTCGGGTTCGTGATCGCGCTCCTCACCCTCGGCTATCTGCCCGGCGTGCCGCGGTCCGTGCTCGTCCTCGAGTGGGTGGCGACCATCTTTCTCGGGGGCGGGCTCCGGTTCCTGGTTCGCTACGTCCGGGAGATCCGGTCGACCCGGGCGCACCGCGAGGGGCGTCGCACGCTGATCATCGGGACCGGCGACCAGGCCGACCGCCTGCTGCGGGAGATGACGCTCAACCGCCGTTCCAAGTACCGGGTGGTGGGGCTGGTCTCCAGTCACGCCAACGGGCGGGGCCGGTCCCTCCGCGGCATGCGCGTCCTGGGCGGCATCGACGACATCGTCTCGCTCGTCACCCGGCACCGCATCGACCTCGCGATCATTGCGCTCGACCATCCGTCGGGAGAAGTCATGCAGCGTGCGGTGGCCGCGTGTGTGGACGGCAAGGTCGAGTTCAAGACGCTGCCGTCGCTCAACGAGCTGCTCGACGGCTCCTCCCGGCTCGACCAGCTCCGCTCGGTGCGCATCCAGGACCTGCTGGGGCGTCCCCCGGTAGAGCTCGCCTTCGAGCGCGTCGGCCCTACGATCCGGGACAAGGTCGTCCTGATCACCGGCGGCGCGGGCTCCATCGGGTCGGAGCTGGCCCGTCAGGTAGCCCGGCTGCGCCCCGCCCGCCTGCTGCTGCTGGACCAGGCGGAAAGCCCGCTCTATTTCACAGTGATGGAGCTGACCGAGGCATACCCCGGCCTCGAAATCGTGCCCTTGATCTGCGACATTACCGACTCCCGGAGTGTCCTCCGGACCCTGTTGCAGTGGTGCCCGAACTACGTGATGCATGCGGCTGCGTACAAGCACGTTCCGATGATGGAAGACAACGTGATCGAGGCCATCCGGAACAACGTATTCGGGACGATGTACGTGGCCAGCGCCGCGGCGAGCTGCGGCGCGGAACGGTTCGTGCTGATCTCGACCGACAAGGCGGTGCGCCCGTCCAGCATCATGGGCGCCACCAAGCGGGTCGCGGAGCGCCTGGTGCTGGGTTTGCCGAACTTCCAGCGGTCCGGAGTGGACTTCCGGGCAGTGCGCTTCGGCAACGTGCTGGGGTCTGCGGGCAGCGTCGTGCCGGTCTTCAACCGCCAGATCGCGCAGGGCAAACCGATCACGGTCACGCACCCGGACGTCGAGCGATACTTCATGACGATTCCCGAAGCGGCCCAGCTGGTGCTCGAAGCCGGGGCGATCGACGAGGCCACCCGCCGCGTCACGATGCTCGATATGGGCGAGCCGGTCCGCATTCTGGACCTGGCGGAGCGGCTGATCCGCCTGGCGGGCCTGGAGCCGCACCGCGACGTGGCCATCCGGTTCATCGGATTGCGCCCGGGAGAGAAGCTGCGTGAGGAGCTGATGTCGGAGTCCGAAGCGACCATCGCGACGACGGTCGAGAAGATCCGTGTCGTCGAAGGGCTGGAGACAGATGGAAAGGGGATCGCGAGGGTGCTGGGCATGATGGCCCAGGTCGTGGCCGTCGGTGACACGGCCGCGGCCGTCGATCTCCTCTGCGACCTGGTTCCCGAGTGCGTGGCCCCGCTGAGCGCGCGGCGGAGCGGCGAGCACGACACCCACCTCACTCCCGACGGCGCGCTGAGCGTCAGCGCCCGCCTGATTCCCACCGAGGCCCAGGCCGTATGACATCGCTGACCAGACGGATGCTGGTGATCACGGGACTGGCCTGCCTCGCGAGCGTGGCCCCGTCCGGAGCCCAGGGCCAGACGCCCGCGCCCGCGAACGACGTCCTCATGACGGGCGACCTCGTCCGGATCACGGTCTGGGAAAAGCCGGAGCTCAGCGGCGAGTTTCTGGTGAACCCCGAGGGCTCGCTGGCGCACCCGCTCTACCAGGAGGTCAAGGTGGCCGGCGTGCCGCTTGCCGTGGCCAAGCAGCGGCTCCGCGATTTTCTCGCGGCCAGCTTCACCAAGGATCCGCTGCTGGTCGTAGAGCCGTTGCTCCGCGTGACGGTGGGCGGCCAGGTCAATGTCCCCAACGTCTACTCGGTTCCCCGCGGCACTACCGTGACGCAGGCTGTGGCGCTGGCCGGCGGTCCAACGACCGAGGCCAAGCTCTCCAACACCCATGTCCTCCGCGCGGGCAAGTTCATCAAGACGGACCTGACCAAGTCCGATCCGTCGGGCGCGGGCCAACTGGTCAAATCCGGGGATCAGGTCACCGTCGGACGGCGCGGGAACTTCTTCCGCGACGGCCTGGGTCCCTTCGCGAGTCTTACCGCGGCCGTCGTCTCTCTCGTGGTCGTGATCCGACAGTGAGCGTGAGCCGCCATCTGGAGCACCCGAGCCGCACCCCGCGACCGGAGCCGGAGATCTCGCTCCTGCCGCCGCCGGTGGCGCCGGCCGATGTCCCGCAGGGTCCGTTCACCGCCCGCGAGCTGGTGGAAACCTTTCGCCACCGGTGGATCACCATCCTGCTGGTGCTGCTCGCGATCGCCGGTCCGGGCATCTGGTGGGCTCAGCAGCAGGTGCCGCTCTATCAGGCCAGCGCCACGATCCGGTTGCGCGATGCCCAACGGGAGATGACCGGCGGACTGACCGGAGTCGGCGTGGGCGACCTCGCTGGCGGCGTCGATCCGGTGCGGTCGCAGATCGAGGTGCTGACGAGTCGCGCGGTGGCGGCCGAAGTGGTGGACAGCGCCCCGGAGCTTCGGGTGCGTACCGTGGGCTTCTCTGACGCGTACATCGGGTATCTCCACTTCGCGCCCGAAGTGGACTCCGATTCCATTCAGCTGACCTTCGGCCGGGGCGAGTTCAGCGCCAGCGGCCGGAGCGGCACCGGGTTCGCCCAGTACGGCGACACGGCCGATGTCGGCGGCATGAAGCTCGTCATCCGCAATCGTCCGGGAACTACGGGTATCCTGGTGGTCGAGCCTCTCGATGCCGCCATCGACGGCTTGATCAGTCATTTGGACGTGAAGCCGCGCCAGATGACGGACGTGATCGACGTGACCTATACCGATCCCGAGCGGGGCCGGGCCCGGCGGATCGTCAACCGCGTGGCCCGCGTGTACCAGGCCGCGAGCGCGGCGGCGGCGCAGCGCCAGTCCGTGCTTCGCCGGACCTTCTTGGAGAACCAGCTTCACTATCACGACTCGGTGCTCAACGGGGCGCGGGTGCAGCTAAGTGGGTTCCGCGGCCGGCAGCGTGCCTACAGCACCAAGCTGCGCCTGTCCAACGAGCAGCAGAACCTCGGCCAGCTGCAGACTCAGCGGGAGAACCTGGCCGCCGATCGCGGGATCTACCAGAACCTGCTCACGGAGCTGCAGGGCAAATCGCCGGACGATCACCAGATCGGGGCGATCATGTCCGCGCCGGGCATCACGAGCAACCCGGTGATCGCGGACCTGTACCAGCAGCTCACCCGCTACCAGAGCTCGCGGGACTCCCTCACCCTCGGCCGATTCGGCCGGCCGGAAACCAATCCGGAGGTGCAGCAGCTCGATCTGCGGATCGCCTCGGCTACGTCGCGTCTGGTCGGCGCCGTCGGAAGCCAGATCAAGTCGCTGGATGCGAGAATCGAGTCCCTCGATCAGATGAGTGCCCGGAACTCGGCCGGCTTTCCCGACCTGACCTCCACCGAAGAACAGGAGGCCAGGCTTGAGGAGCAGGTCGAAGCCGCGCGGGTGACGGTCACCCAGCTCCGCGAGGAGTACGAGAAGGCGCGCCTGGCGGAGGCTGTTGAAGTCGGGCAGGTGGAGATCGTGAGCCTGGCCGCGCTCCCCAAGGAGCCCGTCGGCGTGGGCCCCGCGCGCATGATGATCTTCGTCACCCTGCTGGGCCTGGTACTCGGACTGGGAACGGCGCTCGTGCTCGAGCGGCTCAACACCTCCGTTCGCCGCCGCGGACAGGTGCAGAAGATGCTCAACGTGTCCGAGCTCGCGGTCATCCCGCCGATGCCGGTCCGCCGCCGCGTTCCACGGCGCTCCCGGGGCCGGCAGAAGGCGTTGGCACTCAAGAGTGGCGACGAGACGCGGGTCCGCATCGAGCGTCTGGGCGACGGCCTGGTGGTCGCCTCGGACGTCCACTCCATTGCGGCCGAGGCGTATCGCCTCCTTCGCACCAACCTGCTGTTCTCGCTTCGGAATGGATCGCCGCGGACGGTTCTGGTGACCAGTCCGGCGCCAGGAGACGGCAAGACGACGGTGGCGGCGAATCTGGCGATCGCGTTCGCGCACCAGGGCATCCGCGTGCTACTGGTGGACGCCGACATGCGTCGCGGGCGCATGCACGAGCTTTTCCGCGTGCCGCGAGAGCCCGGCCTGAGCCAGGTGCTCATGGGCGAGCTGCCGCTCGAAGCCGTGGTGCGTCCCACTCCGGTGTCGGATCTCTTCACCATCTCCACCGGCCGACTGCCGGACGCGCCGGCCGAGCTGGTCGGCAGCGCCTCGATGCGCTCGGTGCTGGAGCAGCTCACCCGTGACTTCAGCATGGTGGTCATCGACTCGCCACCGGTACTGGCGGCGTCGGATGCGGCCGTCATCTCCAGCCTCGCGGATGCCACCGTGATGGTCGTGCGCGCGGGCCGAAGCCACGAGGAGGAAGTCCAGGCGACCATGGATCAGCTCGTGTCCGTCGGTGGCAAGGTCGTCGGCGCGGTGCTGAACGATCCCAATGCCACCGTCCGCGCGTATGGCGGCTACTACTACAAGTACTACGGCAAGGCAACCTGATCGTCCCGCAGTAGATTCCCGCCCATGGAAGTCCAGATCTTCGGCGTCCGCAAAAGCGCCGAGACCCGCAAGGCGCTGCGGTTCTTCGCCGAGCGCCGGGTCAAGACCCACTTCGTCGATCTGCAGGAGCGCGCGGCATCGCTTGGAGAGCTCCGGCGGTTTGCCCAGCGGTTCGGGGTCGCGGCTCTCGTGGACCGCGGGTCACGCCGGTTCGCCGATCTCGGGCTCGGCGCATCCCGGCTGAGCGACGAGCGCTGGCTCGATCTGCTCGCCAGCGAGCCGCTGTTGCTCCGCATGCCCCTGGTGCGCCAGCAGCAGCGACTCACGGTAGGCGACGCGGAGCCGGACTGGCGGGAGTGGAGCGGCCGGTGACCCTGGTCGCGCTGTCGTCCGTCACCGTGCAGTTCGGGGCCACGACACTCCTCAGTGACCTCACGCTGACCGTGGCGCGGGGGCAGCGGTGGGGCATCATCGGCCGCAACGGCAGCGGCAAAACGACGTTGCTGCGGCTCGTGACGGGCGAGATCGAGCCGTCGGCCGGGACGGTCGCACGCGGCGTCGGTCTCCGCTGGTCGGTCATGGAGCAGCACCGGGATTTCGGCGGGGCCACGACGGTCTGGGAGGCCGCCGCCCAGGCCTTCGGCGAGCTTCGCGCGCTGGAGCGGTCGCTCGCCGACCAGTCCGAGGCCATGGCCGTGGCCGGCGACCGCTGTACCCCGCAGATGCTGGCGCGATACGACCGGGATCTCGAGCGTTTCGAGCGGGAGGGGGGGTACACGCTCACGGCCCGCATCGACGCCGTGCTCGAAGGTCTGGGCTTCGATCCCGACGACGCCCGGTCCCGGCCGCTCGCCACCTTGAGCGGCGGCGAGCGAGGCCGGCTCGGGCTGGCCCAGCAGCTCGTCGCGCCGGCCGACCTCCTCCTTCTCGACGAACCCACAAACCATCTGGATCTCGAGACCACCTGCTGGCTGGAGGCATACCTTCGCGGGCTCGATGAAACCGTGCTCGTGATCAGCCACGATCGCGCGTTTCTGCAGGCGGTCGTCGACCACGTGTTTCACCTTGAGGCGGGAACCGGTTTGGCCTACACCGGTGACTACGAGAGCTTCTTGGCGCAACGCGCCGAGCGCCGCCTGTCGCAGCGACGAGCCTTCGCCAAGCAAGCCAGGGTCATTGCCGCGGAGGAGGACTATATCCGCCGGAACATCGCTGGACAGAACAGCGCCCAGGCCAAGGGACGGCGGCGACGACTCCAGCGGGCCGGCCGTCTGAGCCCCCCGCCTGGAGAGGAGGGGGCCATGGCGCTCCGGCTCGATGCCGACGAGCGCGGCGGGGACCAGGTCGTGGTCGTGGATGGCGTCGGACTCGTCGTGGACGGCCGGCGTCTGCTCGCTGGCTTCAGTGCCCGGGTGGAGCGTGGCGATGTGCTCGGCATCGTCGGACCCAATGGCGCCGGCAAGTCCACCCTTCTTCGCGCGCTGGTGGGGGAGCGGGAGCCCGACGAAGGCACCATCCGGGTACCCGAATCGGTGAGCCTCGCCTACTACCGGCAGGACCTGGCCCAGGTGCCCGCCGGCGAGTCTCTGTACGACATCATCGCGCACCTCAGGCCCATGTGGGGCCGCGGCCCGATCCAAGGTCATCTCGGTCGCTTCGGGTTTTCCGGGGATACGGTGCTCCGGAAGGCCGGGACGCTGTCCGGCGGCGAACGCGCACGCGTCGCGCTCGCGATGATGATGCTGTCGGGCGCCAATCTGCTGCTCTTCGACGAGCCCACCAATCATCTCGACGTGGAGTCGATCGAGGCCCTCGAGGATGCCATCGCCGCCTACGGCGGCACCGTGATGCTGGTGAGCCATGACCGCGCGCTACTTCGCGCCTTGACCTCGCGCACGTGGATTCTCCACGACACCAGGATCACCGATTTTCCAGGCGGCTTCGCCGAGTGGGAGGAGGTGAGCGCGGAGCGCGCCCATGCCGCCGCGGTGGCGTCCCAGGAGGCCGAGGCCCTCCGCAGGGTCAAGGAGAAGAGACAGACCCGGCGCCGCGACGACGATGCCAGCCGGGACGACGCATCGGCCCGCCGGGCCGCGGAACGCGCCGTGGCCGCCGCGGAGCTGGAAGTCGCCGCGTGCGAGTCGCGAGTCGCCGGCCTTCGAGCGCGCCTCGAGGACCCCCGTCTCTATCTCACGGCAGACGGAGCGCTTCAGGCCGGTGTCGTCGGTCGGGAGCTCGAGTCCGCCAAGGCGGAGCTGGATCGAGCCCTCGCGGAGTGGGAAGCCGCGATGCGACCGCTCGGGTAGACCCGCGTAACCTGTTGCCGCTCGATACGCTCCCCGTATAGCTTCCCGTCCGAACACCGTTCCGAGTCTCTCCTTCCTTCTTTCTTTGTCGCGTCCGGGCCCCCATGCCGTTCGACACCGCCGTCGTCGCCGCCGCTCCGCTGGGCCACGAGACTCCGTTGCTCGCAATCGCGGTCGCCCGAGGCTCGCTCCCCGCGTCGTTAGCTGCGCTGGACGCCGCGTCCCAAGGCCTCCTGGGGCGTCTCGTGTCGTCCGGTGATTTCACCGGCAAGCGGGACGAGCTGGCCGTCGTCTATCCAGCCGGCCCCGCCACCAGGATTCTTCTGGTGGGGCTCGGTAAGCCGGACGAGGTGAGTCGGGGGAGCCTCAGGCGGGCTGCGGCCGCCGCGGCCAAGCGCGCGCGCACGCTCGGCGTGCCCCGGGCGTCATTTCACCTGCCACCGGAGAGTCGCGGCACCGTCACGGCCGAAGACGCCGGACAGGCCATCGCCGAGGGTCTCGCCCAGGGTGTGTGGCAGTTCAATGAAATGAAGCGGCCGCCGGAAGAGAAGAAACCGTCGCTCGACCGCTTCGATATCCTGGCCCCGGCCGAGACCGAGGCGGTCACCAGAGGACATCGAACGGGCGCCGCGATCGGCGCGGGGCAGGCGCTGGCGCGGGGCATTCAGGTCCTGCCCGGCAACGTCTGCACGCCGGCCTACGTGGCGCAGACGGCCTCGGATATCGCGGCGCGCTACGGGTTCGCGATTACCGTTCTCGACAAGGCGGCGATCGTGAGGGAGAAGATGGGCGCGCTCCTGGCCGTGGCGCAGGGCAGCGCGGAGGAGCCCCGCTTCATCGCCCTCGAGTACCAGGGCGCCGAGGGAGCGCCGGTGGTCCTGGTGGGGAAGGGCGTCACGTTCGATACCGGCGGCATTTCGATCAAGCCGGCGCAGAACATGGAGGAGATGAAGTACGACATGTCGGGCGCGGCCGCCGTCCTGGGCGCGTTCGAGGCGCTGGGTCGGCTGCGGCCGGCGGTGCACGTCGTCGGGCTGATTCCGAGCACGGAGAACATGCCCTCGGGCACCGCGGTCAAGCCGGGCGACGTGATCACCAGTCTGTCGGGCAAGACCATCGAGGTCATCAATACCGACGCCGAAGGCCGGCTCATTCTCTGCGACGCGCTGGCCTATGCCAAACGGTACCAGCCGGCGTGCGTCATCGACATCGCCACCCTCACGGGCGCCGTCGTCGTTGCGCTGGGCCACGGCGCCAGCGGCCTCATGGGCACGGACGAGGCCCTGATCGAGGACGTCCGCGTGGCGGGCGAGCGCGCCGGCGAGCGGGTCTGGCCGCTGCCACTCTGGGACGAGTACCGGGACCTCATGAAGTCCGACATCGCCGACGTGAAGAATGCCGGCGGCAGGCCTGCCGGCAGCATCTCGGCGGGATGGTTCCTCCGGGAGTTCGTGGATGGATTTCCGTGGGCCCACCTTGATATCGCGGGCACCGCGTACACCGACCGGGACGAGCCGGGGCGCGTGAAAGGGCCGACCGGCGTCGGAGTGCGCCTCTTCACCGAGTTCGTGCTCGCCAAGAAGCGGTGAGCCGCGTCGTCGTTGCGACTCTGGTGCTCGCGGTCGCGAGCGCCGTTCTCACCAGCGATCTGCGCGCTCAGGAGCCGGACGACAGCCTTCGGTCCGATTCACTCGCCCGCGACACCGTCGACTACACCGCGAAGTTCCTCGCCGCCCAACAGGAAGAGCGCATCCGGGTGCCCGTGCTCCCGATCCCGGGCTTTGCCGGCCCGCGCACGCCGCTCGGCGTGATCGTGTTCAATCGCGACTCCATCGAGTGGGGGCACGCGGCGACCGTCGGCGATCTGCTCGGCCAGGTCCCCGGCGTGTATCTCTGGCGCGGCGGCTACACAGGACGGGCGGAGAACGTGAACTTCGAAGGGCGAGGCGCCACCTCGGCGGAGTACTATCTGGACGGCCTGCCCTACGTGGCGGCGGGCATCGACAGCATCGGTGTCGATCCCTCCCTCTTCAGCCTGAGCTTCCTCGACCGCATCGAGGTGGAGCGGTGGCCCGGCTTCCTGCGGGTGTCGCTGTTCACGCGACGGCACGATCGACAGGCGCCTCGCTCGCGCATCGCCATCGCCAGGGGCGATCGGAACTTCGCGCGGTACGAGGCCGATCTCGAGCGCCGCTTCTCGAGCGGACTCGGGTTCTCACTGGCCGCCGACTATCTCAGCTCCCCGACCGCCAGCGTCGTGAGCAGCAGCTACTCCAACACCCAGTTATGGGCCCAGGGTGGCTACGCGCCGACGGGCAGGTTCGGGCTGCAATACCAGGTCATCCGTTCCCGCCCCAACCGGCGCGCCTTCGTCATCGCCGATGCGACGCCCGCCGACACCATCGGTCCCAAGCTCAAGGGCACCCGCACCGACGCCCAGATGCGACTGTCGCTCCGGTCGCGAGATGACGGGCTGGGGCCGGGTCTCGATCTGGTCTACGGCCGTACGGCATGGGACGGCGAGGGCCTCGACCAGCAGATCAATCAGATCGGCGGCTACGTCTCGTATCGCACGCCGACGATGTCCATCGGCGGCTCGGCCTTTCACCGTGGGCTCTGGACCTCGATCGACACGCGGGGCACGCTCCGATGGGCGCCGACCCCGTTTTTCAGTGCCAGCGTCGAGGGCATTCATCAACACCACGATGGCGGGCGGAACAGCAACTACGTGCTGCTGGCCAGCGGCCTGGAGCCGGTACCCGGACTGGCCGTCAACACGAGCGCCCGGGTTGGCGACCTCGTGGCCGCGCCGTCCGTCCTCACGGATACGGCGCAGAAGCTCCGGGATTACCAGGCTACGCTGGCGTGGAACCGCGCTCGTCTCGGGCTGCAGCTCGGCTGGGCCCGCACCTCGGGGTTCAGCCCCTTCGGGTATGCCGAGTTCCCATTGGTCCCGAATCTCGCGCCGTCCCCCGACATCGACTGGCTCATCGTGGGCGCGCGGGTGGCGCCGGTGCCGTGGATTACGCTCGAGACGTGGTACAGCGATCCGCGGAACGGCAGCGTCGACGGCGTGCCGCCCACCCACTCGCTCTCCGCGGCCACCCTGCGGTCCAAGTTTCTCCGGAAGTTTCGCAGCGGGATCTTCGACCTCAAGCTCCGGCTGAGCATGGAGAGCTGGGGACAGGGGACCATCGGCCGGGACAGCAGCGGCGCGGCGATCAACCTGCGGGGGGCCACGTTCTTCCGAAGTCTCGTCGAAGTGCAGCTCCAGAGCTTTTCCTTATACTGGGACCGGGGAAATCTCACGGCGACGAAGCTGACGTATGTACCGGGGTTCAGGGTGCCGGCGTACGGGAGCAACTTCGGGGTCCGATGGGAGTTCTCAAACTAGGTTATAGGCGATAGGCTAAACGCTGTAGGCTGGAGACGTTAAGCCACTCGCTCCGTCCGCGGCCCGCGGGCCTTCATGGGTCTCCTGCCGCCGGCCCTTTGGCCTTTGGCCTCCAGCGGCTGGCAATAGCCTCCGACTCCATCTTCGAGTAAGTTTCCCGATTTCCCGGCAACAGGGGAGGACGGGTGCCGTACAGCATGACGGGGTTCGGCGCGGCTGATGGCCCCGTCGGTGGTGGGCGGCTCCGGGTCGAGATCCGCACGGTCAACCACCGGCACTTCAATCTCGCACCCAAGGTCCCCTCCGATCTCACCGCGCTCGAAGGCGAGCTCCGTGAGCGGCTGCGTCGGGAGTTCGATCGTGGCCACGTGGCCGTCCAACTTCGCTGGACCGAGTATCCGGCGCAGGCATCGGGCGTTCGCGTCGACCTCGAGCGCGCACGCATAGTCGTCTCGCAGCTCCGGGAGTTGCAGGCGGCGCTCGGTCTGGGGGGAGAGGTGACGGTCGATCTGGTGGCGCGCCAGCCTGACGTGCTCGGGGGAAACAAGGACGCCGAGCCCGATATTCCGTGGAGCGAAGTGGAGCCGATCGTGGCGCGCGCCGCGAGCGAATGCCGCGCGATGCGCGCCCGCGAGGGCGAGGTCATCGCCTCGGAGCTCCGGCAACGCGTCGACGTGCTGGAGGCGCTGGTGGACCGGGTGTCCGTCCGTGCTCCCCAACGGCTCGTTCACGAGCGCGACCGGCTGCGTGCCGCCGTAGCGGAGTTGCTCGACGGCCGGCCGGTCGATGATGGACGACTCGCGCAGGAGATCGCCTTCCAGGCCGACCGACTGGACATCACCGAGGAGCTGGTACGCTTCCGGGCGCACACCGGCGCCGTTCGTGAAGCGCTCGCGGTGGAACGGCCGGCAGGCAAGCAGCTCGGATTTCTGGCGCAGGAACTGGGGCGGGAGGTCAATACCATCGGCTCCAAGGCCAACGATGCCGACATCTCGCAGCAGGTGATCGCGATGAAGGGCGAGCTCGAGAAATTCAGGGAACAGCTCGAGAATCTCGAGTGAAGCCATTCCTTCTCGTTCTCTCTTCGCCGTCCGGTGGCGGTAAGACCTCCATCGCGAGACGTCTCCTGGAAGACCGCCACGATCTCGGCTATTCGGTCTCGGCCACGACCCGGCCGATGCGGGAGCGGGAGCGCAACGGCATCGATTACCACTTCCTCCCGCGCGAGGAGTTCGTCCGCCGCGAGTCGGCGGGAGAGTTCCTGGAGTCGGCCACGTACGGGGGCCATCTCTACGGCACCCTGCGCGCGGAGGTCGAGCGGATTCTCTCCCGCGGGCAGAACGCGGTGCTCGATATCGAGATCGAAGGAGCGCGGCAGATCCGGGCGAGCTTTCCGAACGCGCTGCACGTCTTCGTGGTCCCGCCGTCGGCCGGAGTGCTGATCGATCGGCTGGTGGGCCGCAATACCGAGGCGCCGGCCGCGGTGCGGGAGCGGCTGGCGCGGGCGGGCGACGAGCTGGCGGCCGTGGGCGAGTACGATTACGCCATCGTGAACGACAACCTGTCGCACGCGGTGGCCCAGGTGCAGGCGATTCTCGACGCGGAGGCGTTGCGCGTCGAGCGGCAGGAGGCGCTGTCCGGGATGGTCGAGCGGCTCCGCCAGGATATCATCGCGACGGCCGACAAGATCTAGGTCCCCTACTGAGGAGTCACCGACAATGCGCATCACCACACCGGCCGAGGTCGCCCGTCAGGCCGGCAACAAGTATCTGGGCGTGCTCGTGGCGGCGAAATTCGCGCGCTACCTGAACGAGTTCCCCAAGGATCAGCTGGCCGCCGGCGGTGAGAAGCTCACCACCAAGGCCATGCAGAGCCTGGTGGACGGCGACCTCAACTACAAGCTGGTTCGCCGCCGCCGTTCCGAGGCGTGACCACGTGGACGGGCCGCCGCGTCGTTCTCGGCGTCTCGGGCGGGATCGCGTGTTACAAGAGCTGCCTGCTCGCCCGGCGGCTCGTCGAAGCGGGCGCGCAAGTGGACGTCGTGCTGACCCGGGCGGCCACTGAGTTCGTCCGTCCCCTCACCTTCGAAGCGCTCACCGGCCGCCCGGTTCTCTCCTCGCTCTGGGAGCAGGGCGGGGTGCTCGCTCATCTTCGCCTCCCCGGGGATGCCCATCTGCTGATCGTCGCGCCCGCCACGGCTCACGTGATCGCCCGCTTGGCGCAGGGCATGGCCGACGACGCCCTGACCACCATGCTGCTCGCGTCCACGACGCCGATCCTCATGGCGCCGGCGATGAACGACGAGATGTACGCGCATCCGCAAACCACGGCGAATATCGAGCGGCTCCGCGCGCGCGGCGTCGCGTTCGTCGGGCCGGAAGTGGGCCCGCTCGCGGAGGGACCCTCCGAGCGTCCCGGCCGGATGAGCGAGCCCGATACCATTCTGGCTCACGCGGAGCGCGTGCTGGGCGGCGGCCAGTTGGCGGGCCGCCGGGTCATCGTCACCGCGGGCCCGACGCGCGAATCGATCGATCCCGTCCGGGTCGTCACCAACCGGTCGAGCGGCAAGATGGGCTACGCGGTGGCCGAGGCCGCGTGGGCTCGCGGAGCCGAGGTGGTGCTGATCTCCGGCCCGGTGTCGCTCGAGCCGCCGGTAGGGGTCGAGGTCCACCGGGTGGAGACGACGGCCCAGCTCGAGTCGGCGGTTCGGCAGGAGCTGCCCCAAGCCGACGTCCTGGTCATGGCGGCGGCGCCGGCGGACTTCCGGCCCAGCGCGCCGAGCGATCGCAAGCGCGCGCGGAGCGACGGAGCGCTCGCTCTCCCGATGGAGCCGACGGAGGACATCCTTCTGGCCACCCGCGAGGTGCGCCGTCCGGGAAGCGTCATCGTGGGCTTCGCGCTGGAGACCGGCGACGCCTTCGCCAAGGGCCGGGCGAAGCTGGAGCGCAAGGCGCTGGACCTGATCGTCGTGAACGACGCGCTTGAGCCGGGCGCCGGCTTCGAGGTAGATACCAACCGCGTGGCGGTGCTCCGGCGGGATGGCGGCGCGGACATCCTGCCGCTTCAAGCGAAGCGTGAGGTCGCCGAAGCGATCCTCGACGCCGTGGAGCAAATCCTTGGCTGAAGACTGGCGCCGGTATCTGGCGCAGCAGATCGAGCTCGGCGGCTCCGAAGTGTTTCTCGAGCAGCCGCAGTCGGAGGTCGCCGCTCGGCCCACCGCCCCGGAACCCAAGTGGATGAAAGACGCGCCGCCGATTCCTGGGCCGGGTCTTCGGATCGAGACGCCGTCGGCGGGCCTCCTGGGCAACGATCTATCGTCGCTCGACACGATCGACGCAGTGGCGGAGCGAATCCGCACCACCCACTGCTGCGGATTGTGTCCGGGCCGGACTCACGCGGTGCCGGGGGAAGGCAACCCCGGCGCGAGACTGATGCTGGTGGGCGAGGGGCCGGGAGCGACGGAAGACGCCACCGGCCGCCCGTTCGTGGGGCAGGCGGGGAAGCTGCTCGACGACATTCTCGCGGCTATTGATGTTCCTCGCGAAACGGTGTACATCACGAACGTCGTGAAGTGCCGCCCGCCTCAGAACCGGAAGCCTCTGCCCGACGAGATCGCCGCATGCATCCCCTACCTCCATCGCCAGCTCGAGCTGATCCGGCCCAAGGTGATCCTCGCGCTCGGAGGCACCGCCGGGGAGGCCATGCTGGGCGTGCGCAAGGGACTGGGCGAGTTGCGGTCGAAGGTGCACAGCTTCAACGGCATTCCGCTGGTCGTCACCTACCATCCCGCGGCCCTGCTCCGAAACCCGAACTGGAAGAAACCCACCTGGGATGACGTCCGTATCGCCCGACAGCTTCTCGATCGCTGATCCGTACGTCGGCCGCTCGGCACCGTGGAGCCAGGAGGCCGAGCAGGCCGTCCTGGCCGCCATGATGCTCGACCAGGACGCGGCCCTGCGCGCGGCGGAGCTGGTCGAGGACTCGATGTTCTACCGCGAGGGCCACCGCCGGCTCTTCCGGGCGATGCTGGCGCTCACGGAACGCCGGGTGGTGATCGACCACATCACCCTGCGAGACGAGCTGCTGCGGCGGGGCGAGCTGGACTCGGCCGGCGGGCTGGAGTACCTCGCCGAGCTGGTCGACGCCGTGCCGACCGCGGCAAACCTCGAGTTCCACGCCAAGATCGTTCGAGACAAGGCCATCCTGCGGCGGCTGATCGAGGCCTCCACGTCCATCATCACCGAGGCCTACGACGGCCGGTCGACGGCGCATGATCTGCTGGACGTCGCCGAGTCGCGCATTTTCAAGATCTCGCAGCAGCGCGGCGATGAGGGCTTCACCCGGATCAAGGAGATGCTGTGGCCGACGATGGAGCGCATCGAAACGCTCCAGCGCAGCGGCAAAGCGATTACCGGGGTGCCGAGCGGGTTCGTAGACTTGGATGCATTGACGTCGGGGTTCCAGGCGTCGGAGCTCGTGGTGGTGGCGGCCCGCCCGTCGATGGGCAAGACGGCATTCTGCCTCAACATCGCCGCCAATGCCGCCGCCGAGGGGCAAGGCGTAGCCATCTTCTCGCTCGAGATGTCCAAGGAAGCGCTGGTGCAGCGCATGCTCACCGCCACGGCCCGGGTCGACAGCCATCGCGTCCGCCAGGGCACGCTGCGCGACAGCGATTTCACGCAGCTCGCGCGGGCCGCGGGCATCCTCCAGACCTACCAGGTGTGGATCGACGACACGCCCTCGCTCTCCCTGCTGGAGATGCGCTCCAAGGCGCGGCGGCTCAAGATCGACAGCGATCTCAAGCTCATCGTGGTGGACTATCTCCAGCTCATGCGAAGCCCCGAGTACGCCGAGAACCGCGTGCAGGAAATCTCGGATATTTCGCGGTCGCTCAAGGCGCTCGCGCGGGAGCTCGAGATTCCCCTCATCGCGCTGTCCCAGCTGTCACGCGCCTCCGAACAACGCGGCGGCGAGCGCAAGCCGATCCTCTCCGACCTCCGCGATTCCGGCGCCATCGAGCAGGACGCCGACCTGGTCATCTTCATCCATCGCGCCGAGTACTACGACCGGGAGGACGAGACCAAGCGCGGCCTCGCCGAGATCATGCTGGCCAAGAACCGAAACGGTCCCACCGGCGACATCCAGGTGAAGTTCACCCGGGAATACACCCGGTTCGACAATCTCTCCACCCGGGAGGAGCCCGAGCCCTGATGGCCAGAACCAGATCGGTGTACCGCTGCACCGAGTGCGGCCACGAGCACCCCAAGTGGGTGGGCCGGTGCGAGTCGTGCGGGGCGTGGAACGCGGTGACGGAGGAGACGGCCGGACGGAAGGGCGGAAAGACGGAAGGGCGGAACGTTCCGTCGGTCCGCCGGTCCGCCGTTCCACCTGCCCGCCTCCGCGACATCGCCGGCCAGCCCCTCGAGCGCTGGCGTACCGGGCTGCCCGAGTTCGACTTCGTGCTCGGCGGAGGTATCGTGCCCGGCTCCATGATTCTCATCGGTGGCGAGCCGGGCATCGGCAAGTCCACCTTGCTGCTCCAGGCTGCGGCACGTCTGGAGTCCACCGGCCGCACCGTGCTCTACGCCAGCGGCGAGGAATCCCCCGACCAGCTCCGGCTCCGCGCGGATCGGCTCGCGGAAGATGCCGGCGCGGTGCACGTCCTCGGGGAAACCCGGCTCGAGGCCATCATCGGAGCCGCGGGCGCCCTGTCCGCGGACGTGGTCGTGGTCGACTCCATTCAAACCGTCTATACCGACACGCTCGAAAGCGCGCCGGGTAACGTCGGTCAGGTCCGCGAGTGCTCGGGGCAGCTCATGCGTTTTGCCAAGGAGAGCGGAACGACCGTCATCGTCGTGGGTCACGTCACCAAGGGCGGGGGGATCGCCGGGCCCAAGACGCTGGAGCACATCGTCGACACGGTGCTGTACTTCGAGGGTGAAGTCACGCTCGACTATCGTCTGCTGCGCACCACCAAGAATCGGTTCGGCTCGGTCGACGAGCTGGGCGTCTTCTCGATGACCGAGCAGGGTCTGGTCCCCGTCCCCAATCCTTCGGCGGTGTTCCTGGCGGCTCGCGCGGACGGCACCAGCGGCAGCGCCGTCACCGCACTCATGGAAGGCACGCGCCCCGTTCTGGTGGAGGTTCAGGCCCTCGCCGCCAAATCGGGCTACGGCACGCCCCAGCGCGTCGCCACGGGGCTCGATCCCAGGCGGCTCGCCGTGCTCCTGGCGGTGCTCGAGCGTCGGGCCGGCACCTCGTTCGCCGATCTCGACGTCTTCGTGCAGGTCACGGCAGGAGTTCGCGTCACCGAGCCGGGCGCGGATCTCGCGGTGGCGGCGGCCCTGGTGTCGAGCCTCCTCAATCGCCCCGCGCCGGCCGATGTGATCTTCCTCGGTGAGATCGGGCTGGGAGGGGAGATTCGGCCGGGGGGCGCGCTCGAGCGCCGGATCGGCGAGGCGGCACGGCTGGGGTTCCGACGGGTGTTCGGGTCGGCCCGCGGGGCGCCGCGAGTCGCGGGCGTCTCCATCGTCGCACTGGAGCACGTGGAACAGTTGGTACGGGCGCTTGCCGCGTGATGTCGGGGTAGTCGTCGTGGCCGCCGGTGAAGGAGCCCGGTTGCGCGGTGCCGTCCCCAAGCAGTATCGGCCGATCGGCGGCGTCCCGATGGTGCTGCGAGCGCTCCGCCCCTTTCTTTCCCATCCCGACGTGGGGCAAGTCGTCCTGGTCCTCCCTCCCGCCGATGCCTCCGCGCCCCCTCCGTTCCTCGACGGCTGGCTCGGCGATCGACTGCTCGTGGTCGCCGGTGGGGCCGCCCGGGGTGATTCGGTGGCGGCCGGACTCGTGGCGCTGGACACCCGCTGCACGGTGGTGCTCATCCACGACGGCGCGCGTCCATTCGTCGAGCGTGGGGTCATCGATGCCGTCATCGCACACGCACGGCGCGGTGAGTCGGCCATTGCCGCAGTGCCGCTCAGCGACACGGTGAAGGAAGCGAGCGCCGCCGATTCCTCGCGGATCGAGCGCACGATTCCACGCGAGCGTCTGTGGCGGGCCCAGACCCCCCAGGCGTTTCCCCGGCAGGTGTTGATGGATGCATATGCGCGGGCCGCGAAGGAAGCGAGGCTCGGTACCGATGACGCCGAGCTGGTGGAGAGGAATGGCGTCGCGGTCAGGCTGGTCGCCGATTCCACCCGCAATCTCAAAGTCACCACCTCGGAAGATCTCGTCCTGGCTGAGCTCCTCGCGGGCAGTCCGCGATGATGCTGCCGTTTCGCACCCCGCCCGAAGTGGATGCGGCCATTCCTCCCACGGTGGAGCATCTGGCAAACGATGGCCTGCTCGCCTATCCCACGGAAACCGTGTACGGGCTCGGATCCGGTCCGACGCCGCCGGCCCTCGCGGGTCTCTCCAGGCTCAAGGGGCGCCAGCCGGGCAAGCCATTCCTGCTTCTCGTCGATTCCCGCCGCATGGCGGAGTCGTGGGGTCTGATCTTCTCCGCTTCGGCCGCGGCGTTATCCGATGCCTTCTGGCCGGGACCGCTCACGCTGGTCCTTCCCGGCGGCGAGGGGCGGCTTCCCGACGAGCTCCGCGGGCGAGAGGGCGGTATCGCGGTCAGGCACACGTCGCATCGGGGCATCGCGAAACTCGTCACGGCCACCGGCCGCCCGCTCACATCGACGTCCGCCAATCGGCCCGGTGGGCCTCCCGCCCCCGGGCCGGATCGACTGGTGGTGCTGTTCGAGGAGAGCGTCGACAGCGGCGAGCTGCTGGTCCTGGACGGCGGCGTGCTGGGCAACGTGCCCCCCTCGACCCTTGTGGACTGCACGGCAACCATGCCCCGGCTGGTGCGCGAGGGTGCGATTCCCCGTGCGGAGCTGCGGCGCGCGGCAGGCCGGCTGGCGCCGTGAGGCAGCCAAAGGCTGAAAGCTCGAAGCTGAAGGCCGATAGCCTGCGTCGGCCACAGCCAGCCCGGCAGTCCATCCGTAATCCGTAGCCTTCAGCTTTCAGCTTTCAGCCTTTAGCCTTAAGCATGCACATCCTCTTCGTCTGCACCGGCAACACCTGTCGCAGTCCCACGGCCGAAGCGCTGTTGCGTGCCGCCCTCGCTGCCAAGGGGCTGGATCAGGTGACGGTCTCTTCGGCCGGCACGGGCGCATGGGACGGCGCGCCGATCTCGGAGGCGTCCTATCTCGTCGGCCTGGAGCAGGGTCTCGACCTGAGCGGGCATCGTGCGCGGCTGCTCACCCGCGATCTCGTGCGCCAGGCCGACCTCATTCTCGCCATGTCGAGCCACCATCTGGCGCGGGTGGCCGAGCTCGGCGCCGAGGACAAGGCCCATCTGCTCGGCACCTACGCCGGGCGGGACGACAGCCAGGCCGAAGTGAGCGATCCCTACGGCGCCGACCTCTCGACCTATCGGGCGACCTTCGCCGAGCTGCAGGACCTCATCGGGAGCGTAGTGACCCGGGTCGCCGGCACGGTGCGGTGATCGACGGCAGGACTCGGGTCTTCGCCATTCTGGGCGATCCCGTCGCGCACTCCCTGTCTCCTCTCATGCACAACGCGGCGTTTCACGCCTTGGGCCTGTCCGCCACCTACGTGCCTCTTCGCTGCTCCGAGGATGATGTCCCACATCTCATCAGGGCGCTCACCAGGGCGGGTGGTGGCGGGAATGTGACTGTGCCGCACAAAGCTGCTGCCGCGAGGGCCGTGACCCGGTGCCTCGAGCACGCGCACCTCCTGGCGGCCTGCAACACGTTCTGGGCCGACGGTGGAGCCTCGGCGGGCGACAATACCGACGTGGCCGGCATCGGCGCCGCGCTCGACGAATTGGAAGCACCGGGTGGACCCTGGCTGCTGGTAGGCACCGGCGGCAGCGCCACGGCCGCAGTCGGCGCGGCAAGGGCCCGGGGCACCGCCGTGGCCGTCGTGTCGAGATCGGAGGAGCGGCGCGCTCGGTTCCTCGAGTGGGCGCGCGGCCTCGGCGTCGCCATCGCTCCACCCGAGGAGTGCGCGGTCGCGATCAACGCCACGCCGCTCGGCCTGGTCCCGGGAGACGCACTTCCGCTCGAGCAGCCGCCGAAAAAGGTCCGCGCGGTGCTCGACCTGGTATACGCACGTGGCGAGACGCCGTGGGTACGCGCGATGCGCGCCGCGGGGCTACGAGCCCAGGACGGCCGCACGATGCTGGTGGCGCAGGGCGCCGCGGCCTTCCGCTGTTGGTTCCCCGGCTTCACTCCACCCGTCGATCTCATGCGCGGGGTCGTGGATGCGGCGCTCCGCTGACTCGCCGGTGGCTACGGCCGCGTCCCGCATTCTCGCCGGCGTCGAGCGGTGGCTGCTCCCCGCCGCCTGCCTGCTCTGCGACGCACCGGTGCCGTCGGGGGAGGGAGATACGCTGGTCTGCGGCGTGTGCCGCAGCCGTTGGCGGCCGGTGATCGGGCCGCTGTGTGAACGCTGTGGCCAGCCCTCGTTCGACGACCTCGAGTGTCGTCTGTGCGCCCAGTGGCCTCGCGGTCTCACGCGGGTCCGGAGCGCGGTGTGGCTGATGGACGGAGCGAGGCATGCCGTGCATCTGCTCAAGTACGAGGGCTGGTGGCGGCTCGCCGATACCCTCGCCGGGTCCATGCGTGCTCTGGCGCCATTGACCGGCCAGGTATCCTTGATACCGGTGCCGCTCGGCTCGCGGCGGTTTCGCGACCGGGGCTACAATCAGAGCGAGCGGATAGCCCGGGCGCTCGCAGCCTGTACCGGGCTCGAGCTTCGGACGGACGTGCTGTCGCGTGTCCGCGACACCCGCACCCAGACCGCGCTCACCCCGGAAGGCCGGCAGGCGAACGTCGCGGGGGCGTTCCTTCCGGCCCGCGCCGCCGGCCTCCGATGTGTACTGGTGGACGATGTATTCACGACTGGTGCGACCCTGGCGGAGGCGGGGGCGGCCCTCGCCGCCGCGGGCGCCGCCGCTGTGGAGGCGGTTACCTTCGCGCGCGCGCCGGAGCTGGTGCGCAGCCGATAGCCTTAACGAGGAGTGATGATGGCCATTCGGGTAGGCATCAACGGTTTCGGCCGGATCGGGCGCAACGTCGTCCGCGCCGCCCAGTCGATGGGCGCTACGGATCTCGATTTCGTCGCGGTGAACGATCTCACGGACACCAGGACCCTGGCCCACCTGCTCAAGTACGACTCCGTCCACGGGCGCTACAATGGCGAGGTGACGGCCCGGACCGACGCGATCGTCGTGAACGGCGATTCGATGCGCGTGGTGTCGGAGAAGGATCCGGCCAAGCTTCCGTGGAAGGATCTTGGCGTGGATGTGGTGCTCGAGTCCACCGGCCGCTTCACCGATCGGGACCAGGCGGCGCTGCATCTCCAGGGCGGCGCCAGGAAGGTGATCATCTCCGCTCCGGCCAAGAAGGAAGACATCACGGTGGTCTACGGGGTCAATCACGAATCGTACGATCCCGCGAAGCACCACGTCCTTTCGAACGCCAGCTGCACGACGAACTGCCTGGTGCCCGTCGTCAAGGTGATCCTCGACCGCTTCGGATTCGTCAGCGGGTACATGACGACCATTCACAGTTACACCAACGATCAGGTCATCCTCGACTTTCCCCACAAGGACCTCCGGCGGGCCCGGGCGGCGGCACTCTCCATCATTCCAACCAGCACCGGCGCGGCCAAGGCCACCTCGCTCGTGATTCCGCAGGTCAAGGGAAAGATCGACGGCGTATCGCTCCGGGTCCCGACGCCCGACGTGTCCGTCGTCGCCTTGTCGTGCGTGGTGGAGAAGTCTACCTCGGCCGACGAAGTGAACACCGCGTTCCGCGAGGCCGCCAAGACCGGCCCGCTCAAGGGGATTCTCACCGTGAGCGATGAGCCGCTCGTCTCCACCGATTACATCGGGACCCTGCAGTCGAGCACCGTGGACGCGCTCTCGACGAACGTCGTCAGCGGTACGCTCGTCAACGTGACCTCGTGGTACGACAACGAAATGGGCTACTCGGCCCGATGCGTGGACCTGCTCCGCTACGTGGGCGAGCGGCTGTGAAGCGGACGCTCGAGTCGCTCGACAAAGCCGCCCTCGAAGGGAATCGCGCGCTGGTCCGAGTGGACTTCAATTGCCCGGTCAAGGATGGCGTCGTTACCGACAACACCCGCATCCGGGCGGCGCTCCCCACCATTCGGTACCTCAGGGAGCGAGGCGCGCGCGTGGTACTGCTCTCGCATCTCGGCAGGCCCAAGGGTGGCCCGGACCCCAAGTACTCCATGCAGCCCGTAGTGCGCGAGCTCGAGAAGCTGCTGGGCGCCCCGGTGACGTTCCTGCCCGATCCTGCGTCGGACGACGCCGTGACCGTCACCAAGCGGCTCTCCCGCGGCGCCGTCGCCGTCGCGGAGAATACCCGGTTCTACCCGGGAGAAGAGAAGAACGATTCCGCGCTCGCGGCCCGCTTCGCCGCCCTTGGCGACTTCTACGTGAATGACGCCTTCGGTTCCGCCCATCGTGCCCACGCGAGCACAGAGGCGGTGGCGCGACTGCTCAAGCCGGCGGTCTCCGGATTCCTGATGGAAAACGAGCTCCGCTACCTGGGTGAGGCCCTGCACGATCCCAAGCGCCCCTTCGTCGCGGTGCTCGGCGGGGCCAAGATCAGCGGGAAGATCGATCTGATCCAGGCACTGCTCCCCAAGGTAGACCAGATTCTCATCGGCGGTGCCATGGCCTGCACGTTCTTCAAGGCCATCGGACTGGAGACAGGGACCTCGCTGGTCGAGGCCGACCGGCTAGACCTGGCGCGGGATCTCATGGAGAAGGCCGGCGATAGCCTCGTGCTGCCGCGCGGGGCCGTCGTCGCCCGCGAGCTCACGAGCGACGCCGAAATCAGGGTGGTCGCCCGCGAGGCGATACCGCCAGGCTGGGCGATGTACGATACCGATCCCGGCACCGACGCAGACTTCGCCGCGCGCCTCTCGGGCGCGGGCACCGCGGTGTGGAACGGTCCGATGGGCGTCTTCGAGACGCCGCCATTCGACCGCGGGACCCTCGCGATCGCGCAGGCCATGGCAGACGCGACCGGCCGGGGGGCGATCACGGTGGTCGGTGGCGGTGACTCGGCGGCGGCGGTGGCGCAGGCGGGGCTCGCCGATCGCATGACGCATGTGTCCACCGGCGGAGGCGCGTCGCTCGAATTCCTGGAGGGCAAAGAGCTCCCGGGCGTCGCCGTGCTCGACGAGGCCTGATCTCATGCCTCGTCGCCTCATCTACGCCGCCAACTGGAAGATGAATCACGGCCCAGAAGCCGCCCGCCGGTTCGCCGACCGCTTTCTCGAGCTCACCCGGCCGGTCAACGGGCGCGAGCTCTGGTTCTTTCCCCCGATCGTCTCCTTGCCGGTGGTGGCCGGCGCCTTTCGCGAGCGGCCGGACGTGCTCGTCGGAGCGCAGAACGTCCACTGGGAGGCCAAGGGAGCGTTCACCGGCGAGATCTCCCTTTCCATGGCCATCGAAAGCGGTGCGTGCGCCGTGCTGATCGGCCACTCCGAGCGCCGCCACCTCTTCGGCGAGACCGACGACCAGGTGGCGCGCAAGGCGGCGGCGGCGCTCAAGGCCGGCATCATGCCCCTCGTGTGTGTCGGCGAGACGCTGGCCGAGCGTGAGGGGGGAAGGACCGAGCAGATTGTGCTGCGCCAGATCGGGGCGGTGCTGGAACGGCTGACTCCGGACGGGTGGGAACGCGTGGTGCTGGCCTACGAGCCGGTATGGGCCATCGGGACCGGGAAGAACGCCACCCCCGACGACGCGGCACAGGTTCATGAGCTCATTCGGTTCGAGACGTCGCGTCGCGGGGTGACGGTTCGACCGCCGATTCTCTACGGCGGCAGCGTCAACAGCGGCAATGTGCTCTCACTGCTCGAACGGCCCGAGCTGGACGGCGTGCTCGTGGGCGGCGCCAGCCTCGATGCCGACGCCTGGGCGGAGCTCGTGGGCCTGGGGGGCTAGCGCCGAGACCCGTCGAGGCGCTGGCCGTGGCAATGGCGGCCCTCTACCTTTTGCAGGTCCCATTCCCCCTTCCGGAGCCTGGCGATCCTCGAGCTCACGACCCGCCTGCAAGCAGTGGTGGGCGACACCTACCGCGTCGTGCGCGAGCTGGGCGGCGGCGGGATGAGTCGCGTGTTCCTGGCCGAGGAGCCCCGGCTCGGACGCCAGGTGGTGATCAAGGTCCTGCCTCCCGAAATGGGCGCGGGCGTCAATGTGGGCCGATTCGAGCGCGAGATCCAGCTCGCGGCCCGGCTGCAGCATCCCCACATCGTTCCCCTGCTCACCGCCGGCGCCTCCGGCGACCTGCTCTACTATATCATGCCGTTCATCGCCGGCGAGTCGCTCCGGGTACGGCTGGCCAGCCAGGGTGAGCTGCCGATTCCGGAGGCGCTTCGCATTCTCCGCGACGTGTCCGATGCGTTGGCATATGCGCACGCGAACGGTGTGGTGCACCGCGACATCAAGCCCGACAACGTTCTCCTCTCCGCCGGTCACGCCGTCGTGACCGACTTCGGCGTCGCCAAGGCGGTGAGCGCATCGAGCGGCGAAGGACATCTCACTTCGCTCGGGCTGGCGCTCGGGACTCCGGCCTACATGGCGCCGGAACAGGCCGCCGCCGACCCGCACGTGGACCATCGGGCCGACATCTATGCTCTCGGCGTCCTGGCGTACGAAATGCTCTGCGGGCGGCCGCCGTTCACCGCCGGCTCGCCACAGGCGCTCCTTGCGGCGCAAATCACCCAGGCCCCCGATGCCGCCTCGCATTTCCGTCCGTCGATCTCCCCGGTCCTGAATGCCGTCGTCATGCGCTGCCTCGAGAAGCGGGCCGCCGACCGATGGCAGTCCGCCACGGAGCTCGTCGCCCAGCTCGATACCGCCAGCACCCCGTCCGGCGGCCTCGCCCCATCCGGGGCGCGGACGGTCATCTCGAGCGCGACCGAAGGTGCGCTTCGCCGGAGTCATCCGGTTCGCGTCGCCGCGATCTTCGTCGCCGCATCCATCGTGGTGCTCGCGGCCGCGTGGCTTCTGGTTCAGCGCCTCGGCCTCCCCGACTGGGTGTTGTACGGCGCCGGGGCGCTGCTCGCGGTCGGTCTTCCCGTCATGCTCGTGACGAGCCTGCACGAGCGTCGCCGGATGATGGCCCGCACGACGGGCATGGGATCGCCGGCCTCGGGCGCGACGGCCCGCCTCTTCACCTGGAAGAAGGCGCTGGCGGGCGGCGGGCTGGCGTTCGCCGGCCTCGCGGTCGTCGCGGCGGGATATACGGCCATGCGGCTGCTCGGTATCGGACCGGTGGGAACCCTGGTGGCGTCGGGGGTGCTCAAGGATCGGGAACAGATCCTCCTCGCCGACTTCGAGAACCGCGCGGCCGATTCCACGCTGGGTCCGTCGGTCACCGAAGCGTTCCGGGTGGATCTGTCGCAATCCCCGACGGTGCGGGTCATGGACCAGCAGGCGATCGCGCAGGCGCTGGCCCGGATGGAGCGCCCGGCGACGGGCGCGCTGCCGACCGCGCTCGCGAAGGAGCTGGCCGAGCGGGAAGGCGTGAAGGCGGTGGTGACCGGGCAGATCGATCCGGTGGGGCAGGGCTACGTGCTCGCGGCCAGCCTGATCTCCAGCGCCGACGGCCGCACGCTCAGCGCGGTGCGGGAGACCGCGGAGGGCACCGGTGAGCTGCTCAAGGCGATCGACCGGCTGTCGGCCAAGCTGCGGGAACGGATCGGCGAGTCGCTGACGACGATCCGTGCCAACCCCGCACTCGATCAGGTGACGACCCCTTCGCTGCCCGCGCTCCGGAAATACTCGCAGGCACTGCGACTCGAGGAGGCCGACCGGCCCGAGGATGCGATCCCCGTGCTCCAGGAAGCGGTCGCCCTCGATACCGGGTTCGCCATGGCATGGCGCAAGCTGGCCGTGATGCTGGGGAACACACGGGCGCCAAACTCGCAACAGGTGGCCGCGGCCACGCGGGCGTTTCGGCACCGCGACCGGCTGCCCTCGGTCGAGCGCGATCTGGCGACCGGCTACTACTACTCGAACGTCGAATACGAGCCGACCAAAACCATAGCCGCGTATCGGTCACTGCTGGCGGCCGATCCAGACAATCTACCCGCGCTCAACAATCTCTCGATCGTGCTCATGGACCAGCACCAGTGGGCCGAGGCCGAGAGTCTGGTGAACCGCGCGAGTCATCTCGGACGCGGGGCCTCGTTCTACAACAATCTGGTGCAGGCGCAGGTGGCGCAGGGGCATTTCGCCGACGCGCACGCCACCCTCGACCGCTATGCGGAGGCATCGCCGCAGAGTCCCGCGCTCAAGGGGTTTCGAGCCGGCCTGGCCCTGATCGAAGGGAAGTACCCGGCCGCCGATTCGATGCTCCGGCAGCTCAGGCAGGAGGAGCGAGCCAGTCGATACTATGCCTCGACGACGGCGGGGTTTCTCGCGGGACTCGAGGAGCGGCAGGGGAGGCTGGCGGCGGCACGCCGCTACATTCTCGAGGACATCCAGGGTGCCGAGGCCGCGCACGACTACCGAGAGGTGGTGGAGGAAACCGCGCTGCTCGCGGCGAGGGAGCTGCTCTACGGCGCCAAACCGGCCACCGCCCTGGCTCGAATCGATTCGATCCTGCTGCGGCACCCGCTCGCCTCCATGGACCCGATGGACCGGCCCTATGGGGCCCTGGCTCTCGCCTACGCCAACGGCGGCCGCGTCGCCGAGGCGCGCAAGCTGGTCACCGAGATGGCGAGTCGGGTGCCGGCCGGCGTGAGCCGCTTGGATCGTCCCGGGCCGATGGTGTACGGCGTTGTGGCCGAGGCCGAGGGCAAGGATCGTGAGGCACTGGCCGACTACATGCGCTGGAACCGGGATAACGGCGCCTGCGTCACCTGCGGGCTGTATGAATCCGCGCTCATCTACGACCGCCTTGGCAAGCCCGATTCGGCACTGACGCTGCTCGAGCAGATGGTCACCACCCCGTCGGCGCAGAAGGCGATGTTCGTCGAGTCGTATGCCCTCGCGCCGAGTCTCAAGCGGCTCGGCGAGCTCTACGAGAGCCGAGGGGACAAGAAGAAGGCGGCCGAGTACTACACCCGATTCGTGGATCTGTGGAAGAACGCCGACCCCGAGCTTCAACCCACGGTGCGCGACGTCCGCACCCGACTCGCCCGCCTGGCGCAGGAGCCCGGTGCCTGACCTCGTCCGTCATGCTCTCTGATCGCGATCTGCTCGCACGCCTGGTGGCCTTCGACACGACGAGCCACCTCTCGAACCTCCCGCTGGTCGAGTTCCTCTCGGATTACCTCGATCGTCCCGGTGTCCGGATTCAAGCGCTGCCGACCGAACAGGGCGATAAAGCCAACCTGGTCGTGTCGGCCGGGCCGGCGCCCCAGGACGGGTCCGGGCTGGTTCTGTCCGGGCACACGGATGTGGTGCCCGCCGCTGAGCCGGATTGGCGGAGCGATCCCTTCACGATCATCGAGATCGGTGACACCCTCGTCGCCCGCGGCGCCGCCGACATGAAAGGTTTTCTCGCGGTCGCGACCAATCGTTTCGCCGCGACCGATCTGCCGCGGCTCGAGTCACCGCTCGTGCTGCTCTTCACCCACGACGAAGAGACGGGCACTCTGGGCGCGCGCCGATTCTCGGAGACCTGGACCGACCCGTCGGCCCTTCCGCGAAGTGTCGTCATCGGCGAGCCCACCTCGTTGCAGGTGGTGCGGGCCCACAAGGGGATGCTGCGGCTCCGGCTCGCCTTCGAGGGGAAAGCCGCGCACAGCGGCTATCCTCATCTCGGCCGAAGCGCCATCGAGCCGGCGGCGGAGGCGATCGTCGCGCTCGCGGCCCTGCGGCGCGAGATGGAGGCGGAGCGGCCTCCACACGGCGAGCAGTTTCCCGAGGTGCCGTTTGCCGCCCTCAACGTCGGGACTGTGACCGGCGGCAGCGCGGCCAACGTCATTCCGGCCCAGTGCGTCGTGCAGCTCAGCGTGCGGTTGCTTCCCGGCATGGCCGCGGCCGACGTAACCGAACGGGTGCGGCAGACCGTAGCCGGTTCGGCGGGCCCGACCGCCTTCATGCTGGAGCCCGTAAGCCTGAGCCCGGCGATGATGCTTGGCGAAGGGGCCGACATCTACCGGGAGCTGATTGACGCGGTGGGCCAGGGAGAATCGCGGAGCGTCATGTTCGCGACCGACGCCGGCTGGCTTCAACGTATGGGGCTCGAGTGCGTGCTCTTCGGGCCGGGGAGCATCGAGGTGGCCCACAAGGCCAACGAGTTCGTACCCACGGACGAGCTGCGGCGCGCCGGCGACGTGCTCGAAGCGCTCATCCGGCACCGCTGCGCAGCGGCATGAGCGGCTTCGTTCTCGAGGCCGATCTCACCTGGACGGGCGAGGTGTTCGCGCCGCGCCTGCAGGTGGCGATCGGGGCCGACGGTCGCATCGATGGGGTGGGCAACCTGGGGCGGGCCGCGACCCGTCTGCCCGGGACCGCACTCCTGCCCGGTTTTGTCAACGCCCATTCGCACGCCTTTCAGCGAGGGCTTCGCGGCCATGGAGAGCGGTTTCCCGCCGGCGCGGGGAGCTTCTGGACCTGGCGCGAGGCGATGTACGGGCTCGTCAGCGGTCTCGACCGGACGATCCTGCAGGCGGTCTCCGTGCAGGCGTTCGGCGAGATGCGCGACGCCGGCATCACGACGGTGGGAGAATTCCACTACGTCCACCACGTGGCCGAGGAGGACTATGGGCTCGACGAGGTGATCCTCGAGGCCGCGCGCGAAGTGGGCATACGGATCGTCCTCCTGCAGACGTTTTACGCCACCGGCGCGGTCGGCCGTCCCCTGCAGGGGGCCCAGCGCCGGTTCGCCACCCCCGACCTCGCGGCCTTCATCGCCACGCTCGACCGGCTCGCGGCGCGGCTCACCCCGACGACGCAGAGCCTCGGCGCCGTCGCCCACAGCATTCGGGCCGCCGACCCCGAACAGATCCGCGCGGTGTACGACGAGGCCATGGCGCGACGCATGCCCTTCCATATTCACGTCGAGGAGCAGCGGCGGGAGATCGAGGAGTGCGTCGCGGCGTATGGACGACCTCCGATGGCGGTCATTCTCGACGCCCTCGATGGGCGGGGCGATTTCACGGCGATCCATTGCACCCATACTCAGCCGGCACACATGGAACGGTTTCTCGCCGCCGGCGGCCGGGTCTGTCTGTGCCCGCTCACCGAGGGAGACCTGGGCGACGGGATTCCCCGGCTGGCCCCGCTCGACGTCGCCCGCACCCGGTTGTGTTTCGGCACCGACTCCAACCTCCGGCTTTCGGTGCTCGAGGACATGCGATGGGCGGAGTACGGGCAGCGCCTGCGGGGTGAGATGCGCGGCGCCCTTGCCGATCCCCTGGGCCGTGTCGCCGCGACGCTGCTCGATGCCGCGACGATCGGAGGAGCGCGGGCCCTGGGGGTCGATGCGGGACGGATCACACCCGGCGCCTGGGCCGATCTCGTGGCCGTGAGGCTTGACGCGCCGTCGCTGGCTGGGGTGCCCCCCGCCCGGCTGCTGGACGGGCTCGTCTTCGGGGCGGGGAACGACGTCATCGCGGGAACCTACGTGGGGGGCCGATGGCGGGGACGAGGCTGACGCCCACCCCGGCCGTCTGGACAAGCCGCGAACTGGGCTTCTTCTTCACCGTATCGCCAATTCGTGCCAGGCGAGGGTTCGGCCTTCGAATTGTGACGCCCGCCCTGCAATCGTGGGAGGAAGGATCATGCCGATGCTCGAGACGGCCGGGATCGATACCACGGGTCGGAAGCCGCGCGATGACGAAATAGACGTGTACGGACTCACGCATTCGGGCGCCGTCCGCGCGGAGAACCAGGATCACTTCCTGATCTGCTCCCTTCGGAAAGAGATCGTCGTTCACCATACCAGTCTCGGCTCGCTGGGCCAGCTTCCCACGGGGACGCAGCGCGTCGCGCTGTTGATGATGGTGGCGGACGGGGTCGGCGGCGGCGCGAAGGGCGAGGAGGCGAGCCGCCTCGCGGTGGAGGCGGTGACGCAGTACGTGACGCGCAGCATGCGCTGCTACTATGCCAGCGAAGCGGCCGACGACCAGGAGTTTCTCCTCGCGCTCGAGGAAGCAGCGCAGCAGAGTCACGCCGAAGTGGTCCGGCACGCCGCCGAGCAGGCGGAATTGCGGGGCATGGCGACCACGCTCACCCTCTGGCTCAGCTCCTGGCCCAGGGCCTTCCTCCTGCAGGTCGGCGACAGCCGCTGCTACCTCCTGCGGAACGGCGAGCTGACCCAGCTCACCCGCGACCAGACAATGGCGCAGGAGCTGCTCGACCTCGGCGTCATCACCCGGGCCGATCCGGCCGCGTCGAGGTACGCGAGTACGCTCTCGAGCTCGATCGGCGGTCGCCAGACCGCGCCCGTCGTCACCCGCATCGGCCTGGAGTGGGGCAACGTCGCGCTCCTCTGCAGCGATGGGCTCACCCGGCATGTCTCGGACGACAAGATCCGGGAGCGGCTACGCTCCATGACGTCCTCGCGACAGGTCTGCGAGGCCCTGATCCAGGACGCCCTCGATGGGGGCGGCAGCGACAACATCACGGTCGTCGTCCGGCGCGCCATTCGCCGGGGCGAGGCCTGACGGCCGTTCGTCATTGAGACAGGTCACCCGATCTCGGAGGCAACGATGCCCGACGCCGTCGCCATCAACCCCGCGCTCGTCAAGTCCACCGTGGTCGGTACCATTCTCCAGCTGATCATGGTCATCGCCGGCCACTACTCGCCGGCCGTCGCGAATCAGTTCGCCGCCGGCGGGATGACGATCTCCGGCATCGCGGGACTGCTGTTTGCGTTGTGGAGCGGCCGGAAGGCGATCGGCACGACGGCCGGCGGCGGCGTGGTGGCGGGCGGGGTCTCGGCCTTCCTCGGCATTCTGGTCTCGCATCTCCTGGGCGACGTGCCCGCGTCGGTCCTCGGGCTCGGCACCGCCGGCTCGGCGATCACCGGAGCGATCGGTGGGGTGATCGGCGGGATCCTGGCGCCCAAGTCCACCTAGCCCCGGGGCGGGTCGGTTGACCCAACCCCCGATGCTGGCTAGACTTTGCGCCACTCCAGGAGACCCTTCATGTTCGCATTGCTGCTCACGCTCTTGATTCTCGATGCCCTCGTCTTGTCCGTGGTCGTGCTGCTGCAGGCCGGCCAGGGGGAGGGCTCGCCTCGCTCGGCGGCGCCGGCGGCACGGACACCGTGCTCGGAGGGCGCCAGGCCGTCACCATCCTGACCAAGGCAAGCTGGTGGTGCGGCGGGATCTTCCTGGTGCTGTCTCTGATCCTTCAGTTCGTGCCTCGCGGCGGGGGCAGCAGCGATCTTCAGGAACGGCTCCGGGCGGCCTCGCCCGCCGCACCGTCCCCGAACGCGACATTGCCGCTGGGCGGGGTCGACACCAATGCGGCGCCGCCTGCCGAATCCCCCGCCGGCACCAAGGCGCCCCAGTCCAAATCGGCCGCGCCACCGGCACCAGCGAGCGGCGCGCCCGCTCCCCAGCAGAAGAAGCCGTGAAGGCGTTGGGCCGCGGGGTGATCGGATGACGGATCGCCCCGCTTTCGTTTTGCTGGAAGACGGTGCCTGGTTCGCGGGGACGTCGAACCGTCCGCTCGATCCGGCGTTCGGCGAGGTGGTCTTCACCACGAACCTCACCGGCTACCAGGAAACCTTCACCGACCCGAGCTATCTCGGACAGATCGTCGTGATGACCGCTCCCATGATCGGTAACTACGGGGTCAATCCCGACGACATGGAATCCGAGCGTCCCCAGGTCTCGGGCGTGGTGGTGCGGGAGCTGTCGCGCCACGCGTCCAACTGGCGCTCCACGCGGGGGCTCGAGGCATGGCTCGCCGATGCGGGTGTCCCCGTCATCCAAGGCGTGGACACGCGCAGGCTCACCCGGCACATCCGCGAACGGGGCGCCATGCGCGGGATGGTCGCGGAGGGACGCCAACCGACCTCGGAGCTCACTTCGCAGCTGCTGGCCTCGCCGTCGATGGAGGGGCTCGACCTCGCATCGCGCGCGTCCGTGACGACACGGCGCACCGAGGGGCGGGGCCCTCATGTCATCGCCTACGATTACGGCATGAAGGAGAACATCGTGCGGAAGCTGGTGGGCACCGGCTGCCGGGTAACCGTCGTGCCCGCCGAGACCAGCGCCGCCGAGGTCCGGGATCTGAGTCCCGACGGACTCTTCCTTTCCAATGGGCCAGGTGATCCTGCCGCCGTCACATACGCGATCGAGACCATTCGCGAGCTGTCACAGGCAGGGCTCCCGACATTCGGCATCTGCCTGGGCCACCAGCTCGTGGGCCTGGCTTTCGGCGGGCAGACGGCCAAGCTCCCCTACGGACATCGAGGCGGCAACCATCCGGTGCGCGATCTCCGCTCGGGGCAGGTGCTGATCACGACGCAAAACCATGGCTTTGCCGTGGTTGGGGACGCCGGCGGGGTGCCGGGGGCGGCGGGACTCGAGGTGACCCACCTGAACCTGAACGATGGCACAATCGAGGGGGTGCGGCACCGCGAGCTGCCTCTATTCGCCGTGCAATACCATCCCGAAGCCGCCCCCGGTCCTCATGACGCCTTCCCTCACTTTGAGGAGTTCCTGGCCGCGATGGGAGGGCAAAAGGCCAACCCCTTGACAGACAACACTTAAGCTCCTAAGATCGGCGCTAGGAGGCCTGACCACTGTGCTGCCTGCAACCCGCGTGGGGGACGCATGACCAAGGCCGATCTCGTCGAACAGGTAACCGCCTCGATCGCAAAGACCGCGGGTCCGATGATCTCCAAGAAGGATTGCGCTCGAGTGGTGGACGCATTCCTCGAAGCGGTCAAGGATGCCCTCAAAGAGCAGCACAACATAGAGGTCCGGGGTTTCGGCACCTTCAAGATCCGACGGAGAAAAACCCGAATGGCCCGAAACCCCCGCACCGGTGATCCGGTTGAAGTTGCCGCTCGACCCGTCCCGGTGTTCAAGCCCAGTAAAGAGTTACGCGCGTTGGTTGCGGACGAGGGTGAGCCCGAGAGGGAGTCGATCGAGGGTTGACGTAACCGTCCGTCCCGTCGCAGCAAAAGGTCGCCCGCTTCGTGGCGACCTTTTGCGTCTCAGGTGGTTTCCCTCGATTCTACAGGGGGATAGCTTCCACGCATGACGGTGACAGCCCCTCCGACGGTGACTGTGCGTGTTCTGCTCTTCGCGAGCTACGCGGAGCGACTCGGATTCGAGTCGCTGGAGCTTCGGCTCCCCGGGCCGGCACGGGTGGCCCAGGCCATCGAGCGCCTTCGGGCGCTTCCAGGCGGATCCGAGCTTCCGGCCCGTCCGCTCTGCGCGCTCAACCTGTCGCATGTCACGCTGGATCATGCGATTTCCGACGGCGACGAGATGGCGATTCTGCCGCCGCTCGCTGGAGGCTGAGACAGTGGCGATTCTGACTGCCGAGACGATCGACGTTCACTCGGTTCTCGCGATGGTGCAATCGCCGAGCCGGGGTGGCATCGCCTCGTTCGTGGGCGTCGTCAGGGATCACCATCAGGGTCGTAGCGTCGTGCGTCTCACCTATTCGGCATACGCCCCCATGGTCGAGGCGGAATGCGCCAGAGTCGTGTCCGAGGCCGAGCAACGGTGGCCGGTGACGGTGGCGCTGCGGCATCGCATCGGGACGCTCGAGGTGGGTGAGGTCGCAATCGCGGTGGCCGTCGGCGCGGGACATCGCGACGCCGCGTTCGAGGCCTGCCGTCACGTGGTCGATGAGGTCAAACGCCGCGCTCCCATCTGGAAGCGTGAGCTCTATGCTGACGGCGGCACGGCGTGGGTGGACCCGACGGCCCCCAGTCGAGGGCCGACGCTGGAGCCGGTCCCATGACGCCGCTGCGCGACGCCTTCGATCGCCCGCTCCGCAGCCTGCGCGTCTCGGTCACCGACCGGTGCAACATGCGCTGTCGATACTGCATGCCGCGCGACGAATATGTCTGGCTGCCCCGCGACTCCATCCTCACCTTCGAGGAGATCGACCGGCTCGTGGGCATCTTCACCGTGCTCGGCGTCACGAAGCTCAGGCTGACGGGTGGAGAGCCGTTGCTGAGACACGACCTTCCGAGTCTCGTGTCCCTCATCCGCCGGCACGGCGCGCTCGGCGACGTCGCGCTCACCACGAACGGGATCCTGCTCGGCCGCCTGGCAGGACCGCTGCGGAGCGCCGGAATCGACCGGGTGACGGTGAGCCTGGACACCCTGCGCCCGGACCGGATGGCCGCCTTTGCCCGGAGCACCCGACATGGCGAGGTGCTCGAGGGGATCGACGCCGCCCGCGCTGCGGGATTCGACCACGTCAAGCTGAACACCGTCGTCATCCGCGGATTCAATGAGGACGAGGTGACCGACGTGCTCGAGTTCGCCAGGGAGCGCGGCCTCGAGGCGCGGTTCATCGAGTACATGGATGTGGGCGGGGCGACGGGATGGTCGCTGGATCAGGTCGTGTCGCAGCAACAGATCATCCGGCGGGTGGCGCGTCGCTTCGGGCCGGTCACGCCGGTGGCGCGGTCGGACTCCGCCCCGGCGGATCGCTTCGCACTGGCCGACGGGACGACGTTCGGCGTCATCGCGTCCACCACGGCGCCCTTCTGCAGTACGTGCGACAGGGCTCGGCTGACCGCGGACGGCACCTGGCTCCTCTGCCTTTACGGCGAGAACGGGCTCGACCTGCGGGAGCTGCTGCGGCTCGGCGCGTCTGACGAGCAAATCGCCGCCCGGATCACCGAGACCTGGCGGTCTCGCACCGATCGGGGTGCGGAGGAGCGTGCCGCAATGGAAGACCGGGGCGTGCTCTATCAGGTGCAGGGGCTCCGAGCCGATCCCAGGCGTGAAATGCATACCCGGGGAGGGTGATGCCGCTCCACGTGGCACTCATCCAACCCCAGATCCCTCCCAACACCGGCAACATCGCCCGGCTGTGCGCAGCCGTCGATAGCCCTCTCCACCTGATCGGCCCGCTCGGATTCTCGCTCGAGGAGAGCGAGGTGAAGCGCGCCGGTCTCGACTATTGGGAGTCGGTGGACCTCTGGATGCATCCGGACTGGTATTCCTTCCGGGATGCGATGAACCGGGCGCGCTGCCTGTACTTCTCGGCGCGCGCCACGCGCAGCTACTGGGACGCGCACTACCAGCCCAACAGCTGCCTGGTGTTCGGCAGCGAGACCGACGGGATGCCGCCCAGGATTCTCGAGAAATATCCGGACCGCTGCTTTACCATTCCGATGTCCGGGCCGGTGCGGAACCTGAACCTGGCGACGGCGGTGGGTATCGTGCTGTATGAAGCGATCAGGCAGACCGGGATGCCGGAGTCCAAGGGGTTTGCCCGCCCTTCGTAAATCGCTATATTGCGGCACTTTACGCCAGCAGACGACGCTTTCACCTCACCGGGAACTGACCTCAATGCTCGGAAAAGTCGCTGTCGTCGGAGCGGGGAACGTGGGCGCCACCGCGGCGCAGCGCCTCGCCGAGAAGAATCTGGCCCGCACCGTCGTCATGATCGACGTGGTGGAGGGCGTGCCCCAGGGGAAGGCCCTCGACCAGTGGCAATCCGGACCGGTCGAGGGATTCGATGCCAGGGTGCTCGGCACCAACGGCTATGACGCGGCGGAAGGGGCCGAGGTTTTCGTGGTGACGGCGGGCATCGCCCGCAAGCCGGGCATGAGCCGGGATGATCTGGTGAAGACGAACGCGGGCATCGTGCGCTCGGTCGGGAAGGACATCGCGCGGGTGGCCCCGAAGTCCATCATCGTGGTCGTGTCGAATCCGCTCGACGTGATGTGCTACGTGGCCATGCGCGCCACCGGCTTCCCGCGGGAGCGGGTCATCGGCATGGCCGGCGTGCTCGATACCGCGCGGTATCGGATGTTTCTTGCCGAGGCGGCCGAAGTGTCGGTGGAGGATATTCAGGCCATGGTCCTGGGGGGACACGGTGACACCATGGTCCCGCTCATCTCCTACACCACGGTCTCGGGCATCCCCATCACCCAGTTCGTCAAGCCGGACGCCCTGAAGGCGATCGTGGATCGCACCCGGAACGGGGGCGCGGAGATCGTCGCGCACCTCAAGACCGGCTCCGCCTACTATGCGCCGAGTGCCGCCGCGGTACAGATGGTGGAGGCCATCGCGCTCGACAAGAAGCGGGTGCTCCCCTGTTCCGCGTGGCTGCAGGGCGAATTCGGGCTGCGCGACGTCTTCTGCGGCGTGCCCTGCAAGCTGGGGCGAGGCGGACTCGAGAAGATCATCGAGATCCCGCTGACGGATTCGGAGCGCACCGAGCTCCACGAGTCCGCCGAGGCGGTGCGGTCGACGCAGGCCGTGGTGGACGCCTCCTGAGCCGGCACGGGTCATGATCCGGCTGCGTGAGCTGTGGGCGTCGTCCGTCGGGAAAAAGGCGGTCATGGCCGTCACTGGTCTCATCGGCGTCCTGTTCGTCCTCGGTCACATGATTGGCAACCTCCAGGTGTTTCAGGGGGCCGAGCGGATCAACGGCTACGGCCGGCTGCTGCACGGCCCGCTCAACGAAGTGCTGTGGGCCGTCCGTGTGATCCTGGTGCTCGCCGTGATCCTCCACGTGGTTGCCGCTGTCCAGCTCACCCTTCGCGACCGGGCCGCGCGACCGGTGGCCTATGCCCGCCGGGTGCCGCAGATCTCCACCCTGGCCTCTCGGACCATGCGATGGGGCGGGGCGCTGCTGCTCGTCTTCATCGTGGTGCATATCCTCCATTTCACCACCGGCACCATCCGGCCGGCCGGCGTCTTCGTTCCCGGCGACGTGTACGGCAACGTGGTCGCGGGATTTCATGTCCCCTGGGTCGTGGCGTTGTACGTCGTCTCGATGGTGGCGCTCGGACTGCACCTGTATCACGGTGCGTGGAGCTCGTTCCGCTCGCTGGGCGCCGCGCCGGCATCCTCCCACCCCATGAAGCGGCGCCTGGCGCTCGCGATCGCGGTGCTGGTGTCGGTCGGCTTTGCGCTGGTGCCTGTCGCGGTGGTGGCGGGCTGGGTCGGAGGCCCCCGATAACCATGGAGCTCAAGTCGCGCGTCCCGGGTGGGCCTATCGAGCGGAAGTGGGACAGCCATCGCTTTCAAATGAAGCTGGTGAATCCCGCCAACAAACGGAAATACACCGTCATCGTGGTCGGCAGCGGACTCGCCGGCGCGTCGGCGGCGGCGACCATGAGCGAGCTGGGCTACAAGGTGAAGTGCTTCTGCTTCCAGGATTCGCCCCGGCGGGCGCACAGCATCGCCGCCCAGGGCGGGATCAACGCGGCCAAGAACTACCGGAACGACGGGGACAGCGTATACCGGCTGTTCTACGACACCGTGAAGGGCGGCGACTTCCGCTCGCGCGAAGCCAACGTCTACCGGCTCGCCCAGATCAGCGTCCAGATCATCGACCAGTGTGTGGCCCAGGGGGTGCCGTTCGCCCGGGAATACGGCGGCCTGCTGGCCAATCGTTCGTTCGGTGGCGCTCAGGTGTCGAGGACGTTCTACGCCCGCGGACAGACCGGGCAGCAGCTGCTCCTCGGCGCGTACCAGGCGCTCGAGAAGCAGATCGCCGCCGGGGGCGTCACCATGTATCCCCGCACCGAGATGCTCGACCTCGTCGTGATCGACGGCCGGGCCCGGGGCATCGTCGTGCGGGACATGGTCACCGGCCGGATCGAGTCCCACGCCGGGGACGCCGTGGTGCTCGGCACGGGCGGGTACGGCAACGTCTTCTACCTGTCCACCAACGCCAAGGGCTCCAACGCCACGGCCATCTGGCGGGCATACAAGCGTGGCGCGGCGTTCGCCAACCCCTGCTACACGCAGATCCATCCCACCTGCATCCCCGTGAGCGGCGACTATCAGTCCAAGCTCACGCTGATGAGCGAGTCGCTCCGGAACGACGGCCGGGTATGGGTGCCGAAGCAGGCCGGCGACACCCGGACGCCGGGCGAGATTCCCGACGTCGAGCGCGATTACTACCTCGAGCGCCGGTATCCGAGCTTCGGCAATCTGGCGCCGCGGGACATCGCCTCCCGCGCCGCGAAGGCGGTGTGCGACGAGGGCCGTGGGGTGGGTCCCGGCGGCCTGGGCGTGTACCTCGACTTCGCGGACGCGATCGGCCGGCTGGGGGCCCAGACCGTGCGAGAGCGCTACGGCAACCTCTTCGAGATGTACCAGCGGATCACCGACGAGGATCCCTACCGGGTGCCGATGCGGATTTATCCCGCCGTCCATTACACCATGGGCGGGCTCTGGGTGGACTACAACCTGATGAGCACCGTTCCGGGTCTCCACGTCATCGGTGAAGCCAACTTTTCCGATCACGGCGCCAACCGTCTGGGCGCCAGCGCTCTCATGCAGGGGCTGGCCGACGGCTATTTCATCATTCCCAGCACCATCGGCGACTATCTGGCCTCGAGCCGCCTGGGCAAAGTGGACGCGACGCATCCCGAGTTCCGCCTGGTGGAAGCCGAGGTGTCGGCCCGGACCCGGACATTCCTGGAGGTCGGTGGAACGCGCACGGTGGATTCGTTCCATCGGGAGCTGGGCAGGCTGATGTGGGACAAGTGCGGCATGTCGCGCAACGCGGCGGGCCTGCGGGAAGCGCTCGAGCGGCTACCCGTGCTCCGCGCGGAATTCTGGCGAAACGTCAACGTCCCCGGCAGCGACGCCGAGCTCAATCAGGCGCTCGAGAAGGCGGGACGGGTGGCCGACTTTCTCGAGCTGGGCGAGCTCATGTGCCGGGACGCCTTGCACCGCGAAGAGTCGTGCGGTGGGCACTTCCGGGAGGAATACCAGACGGAAGACGGCGAGGCTCAGCGGGACGACTCCCGCTTCGCGTACGTGGCCGCCTGGGGGTACGAGGGCGTCGACCGGCCGTCGGCGCTCCACAAGGAGCCGCTCGAGTTCGAGTACGTGCATCTGGCGCAGCGGAGCTATAAGTGAACTTCACCCTCAATGTCTGGCGCCAGGCCGGTCCCGGCTCCAAGGGCCATCTGATCCGCTACGAAGCGCGTGATGTCAGCCCCGACATGTCGTTCCTCGAGATGCTGGACGTCGTCAACGAGCGGCTGACGGAGCAGGGCGAGATCCCGATCGCATTTGATCATGACTGCCGCGAAGGCATCTGCGGCTCGTGCAGCCTCATGATCAACGGCGCGGCGCACGGTCCCAACGCGGGCACCGCCACGTGCCAGCTCCACATGCGGAGCTTTCGGGAAGGCGCTGAGATCACCGTGGAGCCGTGGCGCGCGCGCGCTTTTCCCGTGATCCGGGACCTGGTGGTGGACCGGGGTGCGCTCGACCGGATCATCGCCGCGGGCGGCTTCATCTCCGCCCCAACCGGCTGCGCTCCGGATGGAAACGCGGTCCTCATCGGGAAGGACCGGGTGGACACCGCGATGGATGCGGCGCAATGTATCGGGTGCGGCGCGTGCGTCGCGGCGTGCCCGAACGGATCGGCGTCGTTGTTTACCGCGGCCAAGGTCACCCATCTCGGCTTGCTCCCGCAGGGCCAGCCGGAGCGGTCCCGGCGCGCGGCCCGCATGGTGGCGCAGATGGATATCGAAGGATTCGGAGGGTGCACCCTCTTCGGCGAGTGTCAGGAAGCCTGCCCCAAGCAGATCAGCATCGACACCATTACGGTGATGAACCGCGACTATCTGCGGACGCTGTTCGCGCCCGAGCGCGCGGCCGTCCAAGAATCGGACTGAGCGCGATCCGCCGGGTGCTGGCGTGCGCGCTCGGCATCGCGGTGCCCGGCCGTCACGCGGCAGCCCAGACGACTTCGTCGGCCGATCTTGGCGCCCAGGCCGTGCTGGAGTACGAGCGGTCCGACATCCTTCCCGCCGGCCGCACCGTCGGCCCCGGCGGAGCACTCGGCGAGGTGCGCCTGGTCCGGCCCACGCTCATGGGCTCGGCGGCCTGGCGGCGATTCCGGCTCGTCGGGATGCTCAATTTCGAAGGTGCCACGATGCCCAACGGCGAGCTCGCGTTGGGCGACTGGGGCGAAGGCTTCGTGGACCGGCGCCACCCGCACACCTACCTCCACGAGCTGGTGCTCTCCGCGACGGACATTCTCGGCACCCATGACGGTCTGCCGAACGTGTCGGTCAGTGTGGGCAAGGGGTTCGCCCCGTTCGGAACCGACGACCCGATGACCCGTCCCTTTCTTCGATTCCCCGTCAATCACCACCTGTCGCAGATCCTGGAGCGCGCAATCGCCATCGCCGCGATCCGGCACCCAATCGTCTCCGCGGAGGCCGGTCTCTTCAACGGCGACGAGCCTGAGCGTCCCGGCCAATGGCCCCGGGTCGGAGGCCGGTTCGGCGACTCCTGGGCCGCCCGGGTCACCGCCAATCCCGATCCCCGCGTCGAAGTCCAGGCGTCCCTCGCGCACGTCCACTCGCCGGAGCACCGCCCGGGGGCAGGCACCGACCAATCCAAGTGGAGCGTATCTGCCCGGTGGTCCCGGCCGCTGGCGGGGCATCCGGTCTACGCCCTCGTCGAATGGGCTCGCACCTCCGAGGCTGACGGATTCTTCGTCTTCCACTCCGTCCTGGGCGAAGGTGCATGGACCACCGGCCGCCATCGTCTCCAGTACCGGTTCGAGCGCACCGAGCGGCCCGAGGAGGAGCGGCTCGGCCGGTTCCGGTCCCTCCGCCCCCATCTGGAGAACTCGATACTCGGCCGGACCCGCTGGACCGTTCATACTGCAGGCTACGAAGTCCAGGCGGTACGGATCGGGACGTTGCGCGTGCAACCGATCGCCGAGGTTTCCTACGGGACGATTGCACCCGTCGGCGGTGGCGTCTTCGATGTCCGCACCGTCTACGGCCAGGATCACTTCTGGTCGCTCGGACTGGGCGTGCGGCTGGCTGCCGGGATGGACATGCATCGGATGGGTCGCTACGGCGGAGAGGACGACAGTATGGCCCATCACCATCACGAGGGGATGACCGAGTGAGACGACTCGCGTGGCTCCTGCTCGCAATCATGGCCTGCGGTGGGGACGATGATCCGGGTCTCGGGCCTGGCCCTGGTCCCGGCCCCACGCCGTCAGGCGAACTGGAGGTGCTGGCGGGGGGTGACAACGTCCCCGCGCGGTACAGCTCGGACCTGTGGATCCACGGCTCCTACGCCTATACCGGCACGTGGGGCGGGGCGTCCCGGAACGGCAACGCGGGCAACGTCGTCAACATCTGGTCGCTCGATGCCAGCGGGGCGCCCGCGTTGAGCGGGAGCCTGCTCGTGCCCGATATCGCGACGGTGAGCGACGTGCAGGTCAGCGACGACGGCCGCGTGTTGGTGTTCGGGGCGGAGCTTGGCTCGAACGCCGGGCTGTACGTCTACGATCTGACCGATCCGCTGCACCCGGCCTTCCTCGACAGCGCGCTGGTGGAGACCGGCATCCACACCGCCACGATCGCGGACATCGGCGGGCGGCGCTACGTGTTCGCAGCCCGCAACCCGCAGGACCCGGCGCTCCAGATCTACGATATCACCACCCCGACCGCGATCACCCTCGCGGCCAGCGTGCCGGTGCCCGCGAACTACGGGATTCACGACACGTACGTGCGGGACGGGCTGGCATTCGTATTCGCCTGGAATACCGGCGTCATCATCTACGACGTGGGCAACGGCCTCAGATCCGGCTCACCGCAGTCGCCCGTCGAAGTGGGCCGGGTGATCACGGGCAACGCCGGCCTCGCCTCCGGTCCGACCGTCCACAATGGCTGGTGGTTCCACAATCCGGTCCGAGGGGAGAACCGATACCTCTTTGTCGGCCAGGAGGGACCCGGCCTGATCGGCTCGCGCTCGAGCGGCGACATCCACGTCGTGGACGTGAGTGACCTCGCGCATCCTACCGAGGTGGCGTTCTTTCACCTCGACGGCGCCGGCACCCACAATTTCTGGATGGACGAGGAGCGCCAGATCCTGTACGCGGCCTACTACAACGGCGGGGTCGTGGCGCTCGACGTGTCGGGCACGCTGTCGGGCGACCTGTCGGACCGCCTCATCTCCCGGATCCAGCCGGGCGGCGCCGGCGATACCTACGTGTGGGGTGTGCAGCTCGCGGGCGGGTCCCTGTACGCGATCGACATGCTGAGCGGGCTGTGGCAGTTGGGGACGCCGTAGCCCTCATCGCGGCCACGTGTTGTTGTCCCGCCGCACGTCCGGATACCAACCATCGGGGTCGATGGTGACGCGGTTGACCTTGGCGGGTCCCGGCACCACGGCCACATACCGGCTTCCCAGAAACCACACTTCCACCGGCAGCGAGATCCGTCGCATGCTCCCGTCGTCGAGGGTGAGGCCGAGCTCGACCGGCATCGGCATCTGGCCCGCGTTGCGAAGGTAGATGCGTGACACGACGCCCGCCGAATCCGCGAGGGCCACCGAGTCGACGGCCTGATCGAGCTGCTCGGTGGTGTAGAACCACGATCGCCAGAACCAGTCCAGGTCCTCGCCGAGCCCGCTCTCCATGGTCCGGAAAAAATCCGCGGGCGTCGGATGCTTGTAGGACCAGCGACGGATGTACTCGCGGAACACCGGATCGAACCGCTCCGGCGACGTGAGGTGATCCCGGAGCAGGACCAGCCCGACGGCCGGCTTGTTGTAGTTGGTCTGACGCCAGTTCTCAGTCGACCACGTCCGATCGGGGGGCGTCATGATCGGCTGCTCCTGCCCGGACATCGCGTTCTTGAGATAGGTCGACGGCACTCCCCGCGCGAGCGGCAGCGGCTTGTTGGGCCACCGCTTCGGGAAGCTGTAATGGTTCATGAAGCTGTTGAATCCCTCGTCCATCCAGCCGTACAGCCGCTCGTTGCTGCCCACCACCATGGGAAACCAGGTGTGCCCGAACTCGTGATCGGTGACGCTGTAGAGCGCCACCGAGTCCACCCGTTCATGGCAGAACACGATCATGGGGTACTCCATCCCCCCTTCGATCCCGTTCACGTTGATGGCGACGGGATAGGGATAGGGCGCCCACTGCTGCGAGTAGTTCTCGATGGCGGTCTTGCCGTATTGGCTGGCTTCCTTCCACGCCGGCTCCGCCGACGGCGGGTAGAAGCTCATCGCGAGCGTGCGGCCACCGTTGACCCCGACGGCGTCCCAGATGAAGTGGCGGGCGGCCGCCCAGGCGAAGTCGCGCACGCTGTCGGCGGTGAAGCGCCAGGTGAAGGTCGGATAGGAAGTGGCCGGCCGGGAGGCCGGATCACCGATCTCGTCCTTGCCCCGGATCACTACCGTTGCGCCGCTGGTCCGCGCCCGGGCGAGCCGGGCTCGTTGGGCCGCGGTGAGCACTTCGTCGGGATTCCGCAGCGTACCGGTAGCGGCGACCAGCATGTCGGCCGGAACGGTGAGACTCACATCGAAGCTGCCGTACTCCAGATAGAACTCGCCTCGCCCGTAGTACTGTTCGGTATTCCAGCCCCGGACGTCGTCGTACACGGCCATGCGCGGGTACCATTGGGCCACCTCGAAGACCGGAGACCCGTCGATGTTTTCCACTCCCATCCGATTCGGGTTGGCGGGGAAGGGAAACGACCACGCGATGTCGAGCTGCTGGCGCCCCTTGGGAGGAAGGGGACGCGGCAGATCCACGCGCATGACGGTCCCGTTCACGACATAGCGAAGCTCCGTGGCTTTGCCGGCGGGCTTCCCCCGTACCAGGGCCGCCGGTTGGGCGACCTTGAGCAGTCGGACGCCGGATCCTCCGACGGCCTGCGCGCCTCCCGCCACGGGCAACGATCCGGGGAGCGTGCCGAACAGCTCGGTGCCGCGACTCGTGTCGGTGAAGAGGTTCTGGTCCAGCTGGAGCCAAAGGTATCGGAGCGTGTCGGGCGAATTGTTGGTGTAGGTGATCGTTTCCTCGCCACGGACGGTTCTGGCCGCGGAGTCGAGCGTGGCGCGGATGACGTAATCGGCGCGCTGCTGCCAGTACCCCGGCCCCGGACCGCCGTCCGCGCCACGGACCGCGTTCGGCGTCGGCAGCGCGAGGCGACGAAAGGGCGAGGAATCGCCCGCCTCGGACAATATCGAGGCACCCGGAACTGACGGCGGCTGTTGGGCCTCGAGGCCCAGCGGAAGCAGACCGAGCAAAAACACCGCGTAACGTACGCGCATGATGGCTCTCGTGAGGATGGAGATCGGGCTCAGTGCGTCGTCGTGGCCTGCGCCCTCCAGGCATCATCGTTCGGGTCGATGTCGGGGAAGGCCCCGTCCGGGTTCACCGTGGCGGCGACGACGTGGGTCCCGGGAGGCACCCGATAGACATAGCGGTTGCCGTCATACCAGATCTCGACCGGCAGCTTCACCAGACTGGTGGTCCCGTCGCTCGCCGTCAGCTGAAGCTCCACCGGCATGACGGCCGATCCCCGATTCGCCAGAGTCACCAGCGTCGAGCCGTCGGCGGAGTCGGTGACCGACTCCACGGCCTGGTCGAGCGACGCCGTGGTGTAGAAGTACGACCGCCAGAACCACGAGAGATCCCGGCCGGAGACCTGCTCGATGGAGCGGAAGAAATCCGCGGGCTGGGGATGCTTGAATGCCCACCGCCGGGTGTACTCGCGGAACGCACTGTCGAACACCGCGGGGCCCAGCACTTTGTTCCGCAGCGCGAGCAGCATGATCGCGGGCTTCACGTATGCCAGGCTGCCGAGATTGTCGTCGTTCTCGTACCGGTTGGCCGGGGTCATGATCGGTTGCGCCGTCGGCGACTGGTCGAGGCTGGTCACGAACTTGGACTCGTTGCGCCGGATGCCGGTGTCGTCCCGCTTCCAGTAGTCCTCTTCCGAGAAGGTGTTGATGAAGGTATTGAATCCCTCGTCCATCCAGGCATAGAGCCGCTCGTCGGAGCCGACGGTCATCGGGTACCACATGTGCCCGATCTCGTGGGTGAGGACATTGTAGAGATCGGGAGCGTCATCGCCCCTGGCCTCCATGGCGAGCATGGGATATTCCATGCCCGAGACCGGACCCTCCACCGCGCTGATCTGGGGATAGGGGTAGCGCAGCCAGCGGTCGCTGTACTCGAGGATCGAGTAGCGGCTCATCTTGGCCGCATCCTTCCACGTGTCCTGGGCCGAGGCGCGATAGTAGGCCTGGGCCAGCACGCCGTGCCAGGCGGACGCATCCCAGAGGTAGTCGGGCGACGCGGCCCAGGCGACGTCCCGCACGCTCCGGGCCTGGAACCGCCACGTGAGGGCGCCATCCGAGCGAGGGCGCGCCACGCCGGATGCGAGCTCATCGGCGGTCACGATCGCCATCGTGCTGTCCGACGTGGCCGCGGCGGCGAGGCGGCTGCGCTGGGTCGGCGTGAGCACCTCGGCGGGGTTCTGCAGGACGCCCGAGCCGGCGACGATATATCCGGCGGGCAGGGTGATCGCGTAGTCGATGTCGCCGTATTCCAGATAGAACTCGCCCTGGCCGAGATACTGGTCCGTGTTCCAGCCGTGGACGTCGTCGTAGACGGCCATCCTGGGGTACCACTGGGCCATCTCATAGAGCGGGCCGTCGCGTCCCATTCGGTCGGCCCCATGCTCGGGGATGCTGAACGCGTAGTCGAGTCCGAGGATGGTGCTTGCTCCGGGAGCGAGCGGGGTGGCGAGCTCCACATACATCATCGTGTCATCCACTCTCGAGGCGAGCGGAGCCGCCTTGCCCACGGGATGAAGCGGCACCGCGGTCCGTCCGGACTTGCCGGTGCGCGGGGCCGGCGACTGTGTGAGGCGCGTGATCTCGAATCCGCCCTCGAACCCGGCCCCGCCGAAGCGGCTATGGGAGGCGAACAGCAGCGACCCTACGCTCCCCGGCTTGAAAAGGTTCTGGTCCAGCTGCATCCACACGAACCGGAGCGTGTCGGGTGAGTGATTCGTGTAGCGGATGGCCTCCGTGCCGGTGAGCCGCTTGGCGGCGGTGTCCAGCGTGGCCTCGATGTGATAGTCCACCCGCTGCTGCCAGTACCGCGATCCCGGCGCGCCGTCCGCGCTACGGGTCTGGGTGGGAGGCGGCAGCGGCAACGGGCTGAACACCCCGGTGTCCGCGGTAGGCGGCCGCAAGGTGGGGGCCGGAGCGGCCGGAGGCGGAGATTGCTGGGCGAGCAGCGGTGCGGCGACGAGCAGGGCAAGAACGGCAAGAGGGCGCATCGAAGGTCCTGAGGGGGAAACCGCGGATCACAGCTTGGGAAGGGTCACACCGGTCTGGCGCTGGTACTTCCCGGCTTTGTCCGCGTAGCTGACTTCACAGATGTCGTCGGCATCGGCTTCGAAGAAGATGACCTGGCTGATGCCTTCGTTGGCGTAGATCTTCGCCGGGAGCGGCGTGGTGTTGGAAATCTCCAGGGTGACGTGACCCTCCCATTCGGGCTCGAACGGGGTCACGTTGGTGATGATGCCGCAGCGGGCGTAGGTGCTCTTGCCGACGCAGATCGTGAGCACCTCGCGGGGAATCCGGAAATACTCGACCGACCGGGCCAGGGCGAAGCTGTTCGGGGGCACGATGCACACGTCGCCCTCGAATTCCACCAGTGACCGGGAGTCGAACTCCTTGGGGTCCACGATCGCGCTCAGCACATTGGTGAAGATCTTGAACTCCGGCGCCACCCGCATGTCGTAGCCGTAGCTCGAGACGCCGTAGGAGATTACCCGGCGTCCCCGGGCATCGACCTCGCGCACCTGGCGCTCCACGAAGGGGTCGATCATCCCCCGCTCGCGGGCCATCCGCCTGATCCAGCGATCGGACTTGATGGACATCGTGCCTCGTCGGACGGAGATCCCGATCGCCGTCGCCGCCCTCATGGCGGCGGAGCGCTGGAACGGCGGGGAATATAGCGGGTCCGGGTTGAAACACCTTTCTGGGGCGGTTAAGTTGACGCGGAAAGTGAAAATTTTCACGAAAGCAGCGCCTTCATGCTTCAACCTTACGTCCCTCTCCTGATCCTGATCGGGTTCGTGATCGCCAACGCCGTGCTCATGTTGGGGGCGTCGCACCTGCTGTCGACCTACCGGCGCACGCCCACCAAGATCGCGCCCTACGAGTCCGGCATGCCCGTGCTCGGCACCGCCCGCGAGCGGTTCTCGATCAAGTTCTACCTGGTGGCGATGCTGTTCATCATCTTCGACATCGAAACGGTGTTCATGATCCCCTGGGCGGTGGCCTTCCGGCAGTTGGGCGACATGGCCGGTCTCCTGATCATCGAGATGCTGGTGTTCATCGTGATCCTCGCCGTCGGCTACGTCTATATCTGGAAGCGGGGGGCTCTGCAGTGGGACTGAGCCGCACCCAGCCCGAAAGCACGACCGTTTCGTCGGTCTCCCCCAACTGGGTCACCACCCGCCTCGACTTCTTGACCAACTGGGCTCGCAGCAATTCCCTCTGGCCGATGCCGTTCGGAACGGCCTGCTGCGCCATCGAGTACATGGCGACGGCAGCCAGCCGGTTCGACATCGCCCGGTTCGGGATGGAGCGTCAGAGCTTTTCGCCGCGCCAGGCCGACGTGCTGATCTGTGCCGGCCGGCTCCCCTTCAAGCTGGCCCCCGTGATCCGGCGGATCTGGGACCAGATGCCGCAGCCCAAGTGGTGCATCTCGATGGGCGCCTGCGCGTCCTCGGGCGGCATCTTCGACAATTACGCCATGGTCCAGGGCATCGATACCATCGTGCCCGTGGACGTCTACGTTCCTGGATGCCCGCCCCGGCCGGAGGGTCTCATCTACGGGATCCGGCTGCTCCAGAAGAAGATCATGGGCGAGAGCATCGACGACGATCTCCTGCGCGACGAAAAGCCGCTCGGTCCCAGCGGGCTCTTCCTTCCCCCCGAACGGGTGGACGAGCTGAGCGAGCCGTTCGGGAACTCGGTGCACCAAACCCGCACTTCATGACCTCGCCATCGGTAGCATCACTGCGCGCCGAGTTCGGGGAGGCGATCGTGCGGCACATGGTGTCGTGCGGCGACACCATCGTGTATGTGGCCCGCGAGCGGGCCCACGACGCGCTCGCGTGGCTCAAGGACTCACCCGACCAGGCCTTCGACTACCTCACCGACATCACGGCCGTGGAGTACCGGGACCCCGAGCGCCCGTTCGAGGTCGTGTACCAGCTGCGGGCGCTCCGGCGCCGCGCCGATCTCCGGGTCAAGATCGCGCTCGAGAAGCGGGGTCCCCTCGAAGTCAGGTCGGTATGGGACCTCTGGCATGGCGCAGACTGGCTGGAGCGCGAGGTCTACGACATGTTCGGCGTGGTCTTCACCGGACACCCCGATCTGCGGCGCATCCTGATGTGGGAGACGTACGCGGAGGGCTATCCGCTTCGGAAGGACTTCCCGCTGCGGGGTCACTTCAGCCGGGCGGAGCAGACGCGCCAGGCGCTGGCCGCCAACCCCGAAGCCAATTATTCCATGGAAGAGTTGAGTATCGCCGACGCCTTCGACGAGCTGCCCGCCGACATGCGGGAGCGGCTGGCGCGCGGCGAGCGAGGATTTCTGCGGTGAGCACGCGAACGGTGGAAATGGCCCTGGCCACCCCCGGGCTCGACGCCCAGGGGCACCCAGCCAGGATTCCGCTCACGGCGGCTCCGCGCCCCAGCCACTTCGACGAGGGCTTCGGCGCGGAACACATGCTGGTGAACATCGGTCCCCAGCACCCGGCGACGCATGGGGTGCTTCGGCTGGTGATCGAGCTGGAAGGGGAAACGGTCAAGCGCTGTATTCCGCACCTCGGCTATCTGCACTCCGGCTTCGAGAAGCTGGGCGAATACCGCCAGTACAATCAGATCATCCCCCTCACCGACCGCACCGACTACCTCTCGCCCATGGCCAACAACGTGGGGCTGGCGCTCGCGGCCGAGAAGCTGATGGGGATCCAGGTGCCGGAGCGGTGCCGCGTGCTTCGGGTGATCGCCTGCGAGATGAGCCGCATCATCTCGCATCTCGTCTGGCTCGGCACCACGGGCATCGACCTCGGCGCGTACACGCCGTTCCTCTGGTCGTTCCAGCAGCGCGAGCGGATCTACAACCTGCAGGAGATGTGGACCGGGGCACGGCTCACCACGAGCCTCACCCGGGTCGGCGGGATGATGGCCGACGTTCCGGAAGGCTTCGAGGCCGGACTCCGCGAGTTCACCCGGACCTTCCCCAAGACGCTGGCCGAGGTGGACACGATGTTCACCCGGAATGCCATCTGGATCGGGCGGACCCAGGGGGTCGGTGCGCTTACCGCCGAAGAAGCGACCAACTACTCGCTGTCGGGACCGATGCTGCGCGCCAGCGGCGTGGACTACGACGTGCGCAAGGATCGGCCGTATCTGGACTACGAGACGTACGACTTCGACGTCCTGGTCGGCGAGCACGGGGACATCTACGACCGGTACCGGATCCGGCTCGAGGAGATGACGCAGTCCAACCGGATCCTGGAACAGGCCCTGGACCGTCTGGTCCGGCTGCAGGGCGCGCCGATCAATGTGGACGATCCCAGAGTCATTCTCCCTCCCAAGTCCCGCGCGATGAGCGATATGGAGGCGATGATCTTCCATTTCAAGCAGGTGATGGAAGGGGTGAAGCCGCCGGTGGGCGAGGCCTACATGGGTATCGAGAATCCCAAGGGCGAGCTTGGGTACTACCTCGTGTCCGACGGCACGAGCAAGCCGGTCCGCTGGCGGATCCGGCCCCCCTCCTTCATCAACCTCTCGAGCCTGCCCAAGATGTGCGAGGGCGCGCTCCTGGCCGACGTCATCGCGATCAATGCCAGCGTGGACATCGTGATGGGCGAGGTGGACCGGTGACGGCGGACGGGCGGACGGGCGGACAGGCGGGCGGACACGTCGAGGTACACGGTGTGTCCGAGCCATACCAGCCGGTGTTCGTCGGCGACACCCGTGACCGTCTGGAGCGACTCTTCGGCAGCTATCCCACCAAGCAGGCCTGCCTGCTGCCGGCCCTCTGGATGGTGCAGGAAGCCCGCGGCTGGATCTCCGAGTCCGGCGTCGAGGAAGTGGCGACGGTCCTGGAGCTCACGCCGGCCTACGTGAAGGGTGTCGTCACGTTCTACACCATGTACCACACCCATCCCGTGGGACGGCACTTCATTCAGGTGTGCACCACCTCGCCGTGCAATATCTGCGGCGCGGAGGAGGTCGTCCGCTCGCTGCTCGAGAAGACCGGCTGCCGGGAGCTCGGCGCCACCAGCGCCGACGGCCGTTTCACGGTCATCGAGGTGGAATGTCTCGGCGCCTGCGGGTTCCCTACGCCGATTCTGGTGGATGATGACTTCATCGAGGACGTGACCCCGGAGAAGGTGGCGGGCATCCTGCAGAGGTATTCGTAGTGGGCTATCCGCATCCGAGCCATCCCAAGGAAACGGTCGTCCTCTCCCAGTACTTCGGCGACGCCGGCGCGCGCAGCTTCGACGGCTGGCTCGAGCGGGGCGGATACGAGGGCCTCCGCAAGGCCCTCGGGATGTCGCGCGAGGCCATCGTCGAGGAAGTGAAGGCGTCCGGGCTCCGTGGACGGGGCGGGGCGGGCTTTCCCACGGGCCTCAAATGGTCCTTCATGCCGAAGGAGATCGTCAAGCCGCACTATCTCGTGTGCAACGCCGACGAATCCGAGCCGGGCACGTTCAAGGACCGGGAGATCATGCGGTGGACGCCGCACGCCCTGATCGAAGGCTGTGCCATCGCCGCGTACGCGATCGGCGCCGAGCGCTGCTACATCTACATCCGGGGCGAGTTCACGGAGCCGCTCAAGATCATGGCGGCCGCGGTGGAGGAGGCCTACGGCAAGGGCGCCCTCGGCCCGAGTGCGTTCCGGAGCGGCCGCCGCATCGACATCGTGCTGCATCGGGGAGCGGGGGCCTACATCTGCGGCGAAGAGACCGCGATGATGAACTCCCTCGAAGGAAAGCGGGGCAATCCGCGGATCAAGCCGCCGTTTCCGGCGGCGGCCGGCGTGTTCGGCATGCCCACGACCGTCAACAACGTGGAGACCCTCGCCGCCGTCCCGCCCATCCTGGTTCGCGGCGCCGACTGGTACAAGGGTCTCTGTCTCGGCAGCCCCAAGAGCACCGGGACCAAGCTGATCTCGATCTGCGGCCACGTCGCCAGGCCGGGCAACTATGAAGTCACCATGGGGACGCCGATGCGGGAGATCCTGTACGAGATGGCCGGCGGCCCTCGGCCGGGACGTACCTTCAAGGCCGTGATCCCCGGGGGCTCGTCCGTGCCGATCATGACCCGGCAGGAAGCGGAAGCGGCGCTCTTCGATTACGAGGGGATCGTGGCGCAGGGCTCGATGCTGGGCTCCGCGGGCATGATCGTCATGGACGACACCACCGACATGGTCTACCAGATCTGGCGCCTGGCCCGCTTTTACGCCCACGAATCCTGTGCCCAGTGCACCCAATGCCGTGAGGGCACCGCCTGGACCACCCGTATCCTGGAGCGAATCCTGGCAGGGAAGGGCAAGCAGAGCGACTTTCAGCTCCTGCTGGACCTGTCGGAGCAAATGACCGGCAAGACGATCTGCGTGCTCAGCGACTCCTGCGCCGCACCGGTGATCAGCGGCATCCAGAAGTTCCGCTCGGAGTTCGAGGCGTACATTGCGGGCTCGCGCGAGCCGGCGATGGCGGCCGTGTGAGGATGAATGGCTGACGAACTGGTCAACGTCACGATCGAGGGTGCGCAGCTGGCCGTTCCCAAGGGGACGACCATCATCGAGGCCGCCAAGCAGGCGGGCGTGCTCATTCCGCACTACTGCTATCACCCGGCACTGCCGTCGCCGGCGGTGTGCCGCATGTGCCTGGTCGAGGTGGAGAAGGCGCCGAAGCTCGCGCCCGCCTGCGTCACCACCGTGACCGAAGGGCAGGTCGTGCACGTCTACAGCGAGAACGCCAAGAAGGCCCGCGAGAGCGTGCTGGAGTTTCTGCTCATCAATCACCCGCTCGACTGCCCCATCTGTGATCAGGCCGGCGAGTGCGAGCTGCAGGACTACGTCTTTCAGGAAGGCCGCGCCGGCACCCGGTACCAGGATTACGCCAAGCGGTACAACCCGGTGGAGGATTTCGGGCCCGACATTCTCTACGTGCCCAACCGCTGCATTCTCTGTACCCGGTGCGTCCGCTTCATGGAAGACGTGGCCGACGCGCCGCTGCTCAACGTTTCCGAGCGGGGCGACCGCGCCTTCATCGGCATCGCCGAGTCCCAGCGGCTCGATCACCCGTGGGCCGGCAACGTCGTCGATCTCTGCCCGGTGGGGTCGCTGCTGTCGAAGGACTTCCTCCACAAGGCTCGCGCCTGGGACCTCGACAAGGCCGCGAGCGTATGTCCGGGGTGCACGCAGGGCTGCAACATCACCATCGACACCCGTGATGACGTGGTCGTCCGCCTCCGGCCGCGACCCAACCTCGAGGTCAACCGCCACTTCATCTGCGACCACGGTCGGATGAACTACCGGTGGATGAATCGGGGAGACCGGATCGAGGCGCCGCTCATCCGTGAGGGTGGACGCCACCTGGCCACGGATTGGGACACGGCCCTCGACCGCCTGGGCCAGGTGCTGCGCGGCGCCTCGGGCCCGGCCGTGGTACTTGCCTCCGGGCGCGCGTCCGTCGAGAGTCTCGGTCTGGTGCGCCTGCTCGTCGAACCGTTCGACGTGACCGCGGCGGTGCAGGTCCCCCTCGGCGACGAGGCGGCCCTGCCCGGCATCCCGGGTCTGGCGCTCCGCCGCGAGCGCGCCCCCAACGCCGTCGGTGCGCAGCTCCTGGGCTACTCCACCGGATGGCCCGAGGCGCTTCGGGCCGCCGCCACCGCCTCCGTGGTCATCGTGCTCGATGCGGAACTCGGAGCCCACGAAACGGCGGCGCTCGCCGGCGCCGCGGGACTGGTCGTGGTGCTGGGCACCGTGGCCTCCGACGGCCTCGACCGCGCCGAGCTCGTGCTGCCGGTGACGACGATGGCCGAGGAGAACGGCACCTACGTCAACCGCGACCGGCGGATCCAGCGCTTCCATCAGGCCCGCTCCCAGCCCGGGATGGCCCGCCCGGCATGGTGGGTCGCGGGGGAGGCCCTGGCCGGTCCCGGTCCGGACGGCGACGCGCCGTCGATCGCCGAGGAGGCATTCCGCCTGCTCGGCCGGCGTTGGCCCATCTTCGCCCACACCTCGTACGCCGAGATCGGGTTCACGGGCCGCATGCTGCCCGCCGCGTCGATGGCCGAGGCCGCCCGATGACGCCGGAGATGAAGGGCTTTCTCCTCCTCAGCGTCGTGAAGATGCTGTTCGTCTTCACGGTGATCATGATCGGCGTCGCGCTGCTCACGCTGATGGAGCGCAAAGTCAGCGCGTGGATGCAGAACCGCCGGGGTCCCAACCGGGTGGGGTGGGCCGGCCTGCTGCAGCCCGCCGCCGACGGCGTCAAGAACATCCTGAAGGAAGAGACCTTCCCTTCCCAGGCCAGCCGCAGTCTCTTCATCCTGGCGCCGGCCATGTCGTTCATCCCGGCGCTGCTCCTCTCGGCGGTCATTCCGTTCGCCGCGCCGCTGCCGGTGGACTTCGACTTCACGCTGGGCCCGCTGGGCCGTTTCGTCCACCACGGCCTGATGCCGATGGTCGTCGCGGATCTCCCCATCGGCTTTCTGTTCGTCCTCGCCATCAGCTCGCTCGGCGTCTACGGCATCGCGCTGGCAGGGTGGGCATCGAACAGCAAGTACGCCCTCCTCGGCGGGCTGCGCGCCTGCGCGCAGATGGTGTCCTACGAAGTGGCCATGGGGTTGAGTCTGATCCCGGTACTGCTCATGTCCGGCAACGTCAGCTTCTCGAGCATCATCGCGCAGCAGCAGACCGGCCTGTGGTTCGTGCTGCCCCTCTTCCTCTCCTTCTTCATCTTTCTGATCTCCGGGTTCGCCGAGACCAATCGCCTGCCGTTCGACCTGCCGGAGGCGGAGTCGGAGCTCATCGCCGGGTACCATACCGAGTACAGCGCGATGAAGTTCTCCTTCTTCTTCATCGCCGAGTACGCCAACGTGGTCACGGTCTCGGCCATGGTCACGACCCTGTTCTTCGGCGGGTGGGACATTCCCGGCGGATGGGACCAGCAGGGCGGGGTGCTCCAGACGCTCGCCACGGGGGGCGTGTTCTTCCTCAAGGTGATGTTCTGGATCTTCTTCGTGATGTGGATCCGGTGGACCCTGCCGCGGTTCCGCTACGATCAGCTGATGGCGCTCGGCTGGAAGGTGCTGATGCCGATCGCGCTGGCGTACATCATGATCATCTGCACGACCATCTACGTCATCGAGCACGTGGCGGGGATCACCGGGGCGAAGCAGGAGTCGCTCATCCTGTTCGGGATCAATGTGGTGCTCGGCGTCCTCATCTTCGGGCTGCTCGACAGCGGTGTCTTCATCAAGGGCTCGGTCGGCACGCGGGAAACGATTCCCGCGCGTGCCGATCGCGCCGTCACGGCGGGCTGATGGCGATCGGCGTGAAGGTCCTCAAGCGGCCCGAGAAGAGCGTGAGCTACGTGCGGGCCACCCTCAAGGGCATGGCACTCACCTTCAAGCACATGTTCGAGCCGAAGGTGACCATGCAGTACCCGGAGGAGAAGAGCACCGGCCCCGACAACGGCATGGGCGCGTGGAGCCTCTCCGACCGGTGGCGCGGCACCCACCGCATGCTCACCGACGAGCAGGGGCGCTCCAAGTGCGTCGCGTGCGGGCTCTGTCCCCAGATCTGCCCCGCCAACTGCATCAAGCTGGTGCCGGGGGAGGACGAGCAGGGGCACCGATATCCGCTCATCTACGAGATCGACGAGTTCCGCTGCGTGTTCTGCGGGTACTGCCAGGAGGTCTGCCCGGAGGAGGCGATCCACGTCGGCGTCCACTTCGAGAACTCGGAGTACACCCGGGAGCGGTTCGTCTACGACCTCGAGCGGCTGCAGTCCCAGACCCACCCGGTCTCCACGCTCTGGGACCCCGCCGACCCCCGGGGCGAGTGATGGTCGACGCCGTGTTCTGGTTCTTTGCGGCCGTGGCGGTGATCTCCGCCGCGCTGTGTATCCTGCAGCGGAACCCGGTCAGCGCCGCCCTCTGGCTGGTGTCGACGATGTTTTCCCTCGCCGCCATCTACGTCCTGCTCGACGCCCAGTTCATCGCCGCGATCCAGGTGCTGGTCTATGCCGGCGCGGTGATGGTGCTGTTCCTGTTCGTGATCATGCTGCTCAATCTGGGCCACGCCAGCTCCGATTTCCGGGGACCGTCGTCGGTGACCGCCACCGTCGTCATCGGCGGCCTCCTGATCGGCGAGCTGTTCGCGCTCTGGCGCTATACCCCTCAGCGGCTCGCCGCCGAGCTGGCCCAGGCCACGCCCTTCAGCGACCCGCGGATCGTCTTCGCGGCCGGTGATGTCGCGCGCCAGGAGGCGATGACGCGCGGAGTGGTCGGCGGGATCGCGGCGCCGCTGTTCCAGACCTACCTGGTGCCGTTCGAGATCACGTCGATTCTCCTCCTGGCGGCCATCGTCGGGGCCGTCGTCCTCGCCAAGCGGAACGTGTGATGCTGCTCGGACCCTCGCTCGGCCTGTCCGCCATTCTGTTCAGCCTCGGCGTCGCGGGCGTGCTGCTGCGGCGCAACGCGATCGTGCTGTTCATGTGCGTGGAGCTCATGCTCAACGCCGTCAATCTCACGTTCGTCGCCCTGGCCCAGCTCTACGGAGCCAGCGGCTACATCATCGTGTTCTTCGTGATGACGGTGGCCGCGGCCGAGGCCGCCGTGGGGTTGGCGATCATCCTCGCCATGTTCCGGCACCGCCAGTCCGTCGACCTTCAGACCGTCAACCTCCTGCAGGGGTGATGAGCTTCTCCCATCTGGTCTGGCTCGCCGTCGCGCTGCCCCTGGGCGGCTTCCTCGTCAACGGGTACCTGTCGCTCCGCGGACCCGGCGCGAAATCGCTGGTGTCGCTGGTGGGGACGGGCGTGCTGCTGCTGGCGTTCGCCGTCTCGCTCGGCGTCTTCCTGGAGCTGCTGGGCCATCCGCCGCAGGAGCCGATCATCGTCACGCTGTGGTCGTGGCTGCCGGTACCACCGCTGCAGGTGGATCTCGCGTTCCAGGTGGACCAGCTCTCGGCCGTCATGCTGCTCGTGGTGACCGGAGTGGGGAGCCTGATTCACCTGTTCAGCGTGGGGTATATGCGGGAAGACCCGGGATACGCGCGATACTTCGCGTATCTCAACCTGTTCATCGTATTCATGCTGCTGCTGGTCCTGGGATCCAGCATGCCCGTCATGTTCATCGGATGGGAGGGCGTGGGACTCTGCTCGTACCTCCTGATCGGCTTCTGGTTCAGTGACAAGGCCAATGCCGACGCGGGCAAGAAGGCGTTCATCATGAATCGGATCGGGGACTTCGGGTTCCTGGTCGCGATGTTCTTCACCTGGCGCGCATTCGGCTCCCTGAACTTCACCGATGTCCTTGCCCGCGCGCCTTCGGTCCTCGAGCCCGGCGGCGCGATCGTCACCGCGATCACCCTGTTCCTGTTCCTGGGCTGTACCGGGAAGTCGGCGCAGATCCCGCTGTACACCTGGCTCCCCGACGCAATGGCCGGCCCCACGCCGGTTTCGGCGCTCATCCACGCCGCCACGATGGTGACTGCCGGCGTCTACCTCGTCGTGCGCACCAACGTGCTCTTCGCGATGGCGCCGGTCTCGAGCACGGTCGTGGCCGGGATCGGGGCGCTGACTGCGCTGTTCGCCGCGACGATCGGGCTCCGCCAGTACGACATCAAGAAGGTGCTGGCGTATTCCACCGTCTCCCAGCTGGGGTACATGTTCCTCGGCGTGGGCGCCGGCGCCTATGCGTCCGGCATCTTCCACCTGGTGACCCACGCGTTCTTCAAGGCCCTGCTGTTCCTGGGGTCGGGCAGCGTGATCCACGCGATGCACCAGGCATACCACGCGACCCACTCCCACGAAGACGCCCAGGACATGCGCAACATGGGCGGCCTCCGGGCCTACATGCCGGTGACGTTCTGGCTGATGCTGATCGCGACGCTTGCGATCGCGGGCATTCCCCCATTCTCCGGATTCTTCTCCAAGGACGAGATTCTCGCGGCCGCGTTCGCGCGTGGCGCCACCCAGCCCGTCTACCTCGTCTTCTACGCCATGGGCGTGATCGCGGCGTTCCTCACCGCGTTCTACATGGCACGGCTGATCGCCATGACCTTCCTGGGGCGCAACCGGACCGGTGAGGCGGAACGATCCCATCTGCAGGAGGCACCCTGGATCATGACGGGGCCGCTGGTGGTGCTGGGCATCCTGAGCCTGATCGGCGGCGTCATCAACCTGCCACCGCTGGTCGGGGGCGATGCGGCGCTGGAGCACTGGCTGCATCCGGTGCTCGAGGCATCGCAGCGTTTCGGCGGGCTCGAGATGCCGCACGGCTCGATCGAGCTGTCGCTCGTCGGGGCGGCCGTCGCCATCGGCATCCTCGGGCTCCTGGCCGGGTTCCGGGCTACCCTGGCGCGGCCGATCCATCCCGCCGCCCAGTCGCCGGCCGATACGGGACTCGCCCTGGTGCTCAACCGGAAGTACTACATCGACGAGCTGTACGACGCGGTCATCGTCCGGCCCATCGCCTGGATCTCTCGGATCGTCCTGTGGCGAGGGGTGGATCAGACCCTGGTGGACGGGGCCGCCGTCAACGGCGTCGCCCGGGTGAGCCGCGGGCTCGGCTGGATCGGAAGCCGGCTGCAGTCAGGTCAGGTCGGGGTGTACATCGTGATCTTCCTGGTGGGCGCGGTCTGGGTGCTGCGCGCCGTGCTGCGATGAGGCGGTCATGAGCCAGTTTCTGGCCTCGATTCGCTACGACAGCTGGATCCTCCACGCGCTGATCCTGCTGCCGCTCGTCGGCGTCGTGCCGGTACTGCTGGGCGAGGAGCGCTCGGCCAAGCGCACGGCGATGATCGTCACCATGGTCGAGTTCCTCCTGTCGGTGGGACTCTGGTGGTCGCTCGATCCGTCACGGCCGGCCATGCAGCTGGTCTCCAACACGGCGTGGATCCCCAACTGGGGGATCAGCTACCGGGTCGGCATCGACGGGATTTCGCTGGTCATGGTGCTCCTCACCACCGCGCTCATGCCGCTGAGCGTCCTGGCGAGCTACCAGTACATCACGGTGCGCCAGCGCGGCTTCTACGCCCTGATGCTCACGCTGCTCACCGGCATGGTGGGCGTCTTCATCGCGCTCGATCTGTTCGTGTTCTACATCTTCTTCGAAGTGATGCTGATTCCGATGTACTTCATCATCGGCATCTGGGGTGGCACCAACCGGCTGTATGCGGCGATCAAGTTCTTCATCTACACCATGGCGGGGTCGCTGCTCATGCTGGTGGCGATCGTCGTGATGGTCTGGAAGATCCAGTCCGCCACGGGAACGCTTTCCTTCGCCTATGAGCACCTGCTGGAGAACGCGGGGACGCTCGGCCCGCTGGCGCCATGGCTCTTCGCGGCCTTCGCGATCGCCTTCGCGATCAAGGTGCCCATCTTCCCCTTCCATACGTGGCTCCCCGACGCGCACGTCGAGGCGCCCACGGCGGGGAGCGTGCTCCTGGCCGGCGTGATGCTCAAGATCGGCACGTACGGCTTCCTCCGGTTCGCCGTGCCGTTCTTCCCGCAGGTGGCCCTGAGTCCCGGGGTCACCCGGCTGATGGTCGTGCTCGCGGTCATCGGCATCATCTACGGTGCGCTCGTCGCGCTGGTCCAGCCCGACATGAAGAAGCTCGTCGCCTACTCCTCGGTGAGCCACCTCGGCTTCGTGATGCTCGGGATCTGGGGCGGGACTCTGCAGAGCGTGCAGGGCGCCCTCATGGTGATGATCAGCCATGGCCTGTCCACCGGGGCGCTCTTCCTTCTGGTGGGCATGCTGTACGAGCGCCGCCACACGAGGCTGATCGCGGACTACGGCGGCATTGCCAGGGTCGTTCCCGTCTTCAGCCTGATTCTCACCGTCGTCGCGCTCTCCTCGATCGGCCTGCCGGGGCTCAACGGTTTCGTCGGCGAGTTCCTCGTGCTGCTCGGCAGCTTTTCCGCCTATCCGATGGCGACGGTCATCGCGACCACCGGCGTCATCTTCGCCGCCGCCTATCTGCTGTGGATGATCCAGCGCATCATCTTCAACAAGCTCGATGACGCCGAGAACGAGCATCTTCGGGACCTGACCCCGCGAGAGGTGGCCGTGATGGTCCCATTGCTGATCGGCATCCTCTGGATGGGACTCTACCCGGCGCCGGTGCTGCGTCGTATGGAGCCGGCGGCGCGACGGTACCTCGAGGCGATGGCGCCACGGCCGCAAATGCCGGCGACCGCTCGGCTGGGCGCGACGCCGACTCAACCGGTCGCGGAGCGATGATCCGACTCGACTTGAACACGCCCTGGGGGGTGACGGCGGCGCTCCTCCCGGAGATCATCCTGACGCTGGCGGCTCTGCTGGTGCTGCTGGTGGTGAGCTGGCGACACCGCACGGCGGAGGACAGCCGGCTGGCTGGGTGGCTGAGCCTGATCGGAGTAGGCGCGAGCGCGGTCGCCCTCGCGGCGTTGTGGCTCAAGGGCGTGGCGCCGGACGGCCTGGCCCAGATGGTGGCGCTCGACCCATTCCGCTACGCCGCGGCCGCCTTGGCGCTGATGTCGGCGGCGGGGACGATCCTGATCTCGCTCGGTTATCTCGTGCGCGAGCGGCTGCTGGCCCCCGAGTACTACCCACTCATCCTCCTCGCCACCGCCGGCATGATGTTTCTCGCCGGGGCGGAGGATCTGATCGTCCTGTTCCTGGGTCTCGAGCTGATGTCGGTGGCCGTCTACGTTCTGGCCGGGTACAACCGCGCCAATCCGTTCTCGGCCGAGGCGGCCCTCAAGTACTTCCTGATCGGGGCATTCGCGTCGGGGTTCCTCCTCTACGGCATCGCGCTGGTGTACGGCGCCACGGGCACGACGAACCTTTCGCTCGCAGGGGCCCAGCTCGCCGGCAAGCTTCCGCCGCTCATGGCCTCGCTCGGGCTCGGGCTGCTGATGATCGGCTTCGGGTTCAAGGTGGCCGCGGTCCCGTTTCATATGTGGGCCCCGGACGTCTACGACGGCTCTCCGACGCCCGTCACGGGCTTCATGGCCACCGGCGTCAAGGCGGCCGCGTTCGCCGCGCTCGTGCGGGTGCTGCTGGAGACGTTTCCGTCGGCGGCGCCGGTCTGGCAACCTGTCGTCGCCGCGCTGGCCATCGCCTCGATGGTGGTGGGCAATCTGGTGGCGCTCACGCAGCGATCGGTCAAACGCATGCTCGCGTACAGCTCGATCGCGCACGCGGGATACCTGCTCGTCGCGGTATGGCCGGGCTCGCTCACCGGCGCCGGCTCGGTGCTACTCTACCTGCTCGCATACGGGTTGACCACGCTGGCCAGCTTCGGTTTCGTGGCCGTTCTCGGGCGCGGAGGCGAGCGCGATCTTACCAACGACGATCTCGCCGGCCTCGGCGCCACCCGGCCGCTGGTGGCGCTCGGACTGAGCATCTGCATGCTGTCGCTGCTGGGGTTTCCCGGCACGTTCGGCTTCATCGGCAAGTGGTACATCATCTCGGCAACGGTCGCCGAAGGGCAGTTCATTCTACCCGTGGTGCTCGTGCTGACGAGCGTGGTATCGGCGGGCTACTACCTGCCGGTCATCATGGCCATGTATATGAAACCGGCCCCCTCCGCCGCGCGCCCCGGGCTGTCGCCGGTCGCTCCCGCCGCCGCCGGCGCGATCGCCGTGTCGGTCGCGCTCATCGTGCTCCTCGGCGTGTGGCCCGGCGGCCTCCTCGACGTGGCGGCTCAGAGTGCGGCGACCCTCACGCAAACCGGGCGACCACTGGCCGGCCCGTGAGCCATCCCGGGGCGACCATCCGAGGCAGAGGTCCATGAAAGTCGCCAAGTCCATCTTCAGGCAGTACGACGTTCGCGGCATCGTGGGCAAGGAGCTCACGCCCGAGCTCGGACGCGCCATCGGCCGCTCCTTCGCCAGCGTGGCCTGGGAGCGCCTCGGTCACGCGCCGGTCATCGCCGTCGGCCGCGACAACCGGCCGTCGGGCCCGGCGTTGTCCCAGGGCGTGCGCCGGGGCATCGTGGAGGCCGGCGGGACGGCGATCGACGTCGGCACGCTCCCCACGCCGGCGCTCTACTTCGCGGTCTCGGCACTCGAGACCGATGGCGGACTCCAGGTGACGGGATCGCACAATCCGCCCGAGTTCAACGGCTTCAAGATGGTGCTCGGCGACGAAGCCTTTCACGGTGACGAGATCCTGGAACTGTGGGAGATCATTACCGCCGAGCGGTGGCGCAGCGGCAGCGGCCGGGAGACGAGCGACGACACCGTGCTGCGCCGGTATCGGGAAGGCATCATAGCCCGGCACCAGCTCGCCCGGCGGGTGAAGGTGGTGCTCGATTGCGGCAACGGGGCGGGGAGTCTCGCCGCGGTTCCAACCATCCAGGCTCTCGGGTGCGAGGTCACCGCGCTCTTCTGCGAATCCGACGGCACGTTTCCCAATCATCATCCCGATCCCACCGTCGCCGAAAACCTGCGCGATCTCCAGGCCGCGGTGCGGCGCACCGGAGCGGAGCTGGGTATCGCCTTCGACGGCGACGCCGACCGCATCGGCGCCGTGGACGAGACCGGCGAGATCATCTGGGGCGATCAGCTTCTGGTGATTCTGGGCCGGGATGCGGTCCGCCGATTCGGCCCGGGCACACCGGTGATCTTCGATGTAAAGTGCTCCGAGGTGCTGCCCGCTGCCCTCGAGAAAGCGGGGGCCAGGCCGGTGATGTGGAAGACGGGTCATTCGCTCATCAAGGCCAAGATGAAGGAGCTCGACGCGCCCCTGGCCGGCGAGATGAGCGGCCACATGTTCTTCGGCGGCGACTATCTCGGCTTCGACGACGCGCTGTTCGCCGCAGCCCGGCTGCTCGAGATCGTGAGCAAGCAGCCCGGTGGCCTGTCCCGTCTCCTGGCCGATCTTCCCAAGACGACGGCCACGCCCGAGCTGCGGATCGATGCCCCCGAGGACGAGAAGTTCGCCATCGTGGACCGCGCGTCCGCCTATTTCGCCTCGCGCTATCCCGTCAATACGATCGACGGCGTCCGGATCACCTTCCCCAAGGGATGGGGACTGCTCCGCGCCTCCAATACCCAGCCCGTCCTCGTCATGCGATTCGAGGCCACCGACCCCCAAGCACTCGACGCCTACCGCGGTGAAGTCGTGGATTGGCTCGCCGGGCAAGGCGTGCGCGCCTAGCCGCGTGTCCCGGCGTGCACGGCGGCTCACCGCGGCGATCGCGGGGCTGGTGGCCCTCCTCTTCGCGGGCCGCTGGCTCTCCACCGTGGCCGCGGACCGGTGGTGGGCCGCCGAGGTCTCGCCGTCCTCCGGGGCGTTTCTCACCGACTGGCACTTTCTCCAGCTGATTCTCGACGTCACCGGTGTGGTGGTGGCCGCCGCCTGGTTCGTCGGCCACTTCCTGGTGGTGTACCGCGCGGTGGGCTCCGTGCAGGTGCGCCGGAACGTGGCCAACCTGGAAATCCGTGAGGCCCTCACGCCCGGCGCGCTGCTCACCGTCGCGACGGTCAGTGGGGCCATCCTGGGCCTGGTGGTGGGCGCGGGCACATCACGGTTCGCGCCGCAGGTAGCCCTGGCCTGGCAGGGGGCGTCCTACGGGGAGCTCGATCCGCTGCTTCAGCGCGACCTGGGGCTCTACGTCGCTCAGCTCCCCATGTGGCGCGCGGTGCACGGATTCTTCGTGCTGCTGGTGGTCCTGGGACTCGGAACCGTATTCGGCCTCTACCTGCTCGTCGGGGCCGTACGTTGGATCGAGGGACGGCCGGCGATCAACAGTCATGCGCGCGTGCATCTGGGATGGCTGCTCGTCGCGCTCGCCCTCGCGTTAATGTGGGGATACCTCCTCGAGCCGTACGAGCTGATCGCCGGGCTGGACGCCACTCCGGATCAGGCACGCTGGCGCGCCGTGACGCTCTCGGCGCCGCTTCTGGCCGGCGTCGCGCTGGCCACGGCGGTGCTGTCGGTTGCCTGGGCCCTGCGCGCCAGACACGCGCTGGCGGCCGCGGGATGGATCGTGCTCGCCGGCGCCTCCGTGGTGGGCCACTGGATGGTGCCGCCCGCCATGCATGGGGCGGGAGAGCCGCTCGCCGATGCGGAAACGGCCGCGCGCCTCGAACGGGCGGCGTACGGCGTCGGCGCCGTCTCCACGACGATGCTCACGCAGGACGGTAGCCCCGAGCCTCCTCGCCTGCCCAGTCTCTGGAACCCCGCCACCATCGCAAGCACCCTCGGCGCGGATTCGGTCGAGGTGTTCTCCATCGCGCCTGCCGTGCTGGTCCTGCGGAACGGACGGCATCCCGTGTGGCTCGCGGCTGGACGCTCGGTGGGAGACAGGCTCGCTCTCTATGCCATCGCCGACGACCGGACCGGTACCGGCGGCGCGCCGCTCTACTACCACGCCAAGGACTCGCTCGCTGGCGCCGCCCCGACGCCCTTTCTGGAGCTCGGAAGCGACGCCTCGAGACCTGGGGCGCCAGAATACCGGCTGCACGGCCGCGAGGGCCCGGGGATGGCGGTTTCGCCCTGGCCACGGCCGGTGCTGCTGGCCTGGGCGATGCAGGCGAGCACTCTGCTCGGCAAACTGCCTCCTGATGCGAGAGTGGACTGGGAGTTGGCGCCCGTGGCCCGGCTCTCCCGGTTGGCGCCCTTCGCGTCGTGGGGAGAGCCCGTCGCGCGCGTCATCGACGGCGAGCTGGTGTGGCTGGTCGACGGCTACGTGGCGGCTGGGAGCTTTCCCCTCACGCCACGCATCGAATGGCGGGGCCGGCGAATCGGCTCGCTTCGCGCCGGATTCGTCGGCTTGGTCACGGCGGAGACCGGCCTCACCCGGATCTTTCTGCGCCCGGGGGATGATCCACTCGCCGAAGCCTGGGCCGCCGTCTCCGAAGGCGTCGTGGAGCCATCGTCGGCCATACCCATGGGCGTCCTGCGCGCGATGCCCTATCCCATCGAGCTGCTCCGCGTGCAATCCCGAGCACTCGAGGGACCGGGCTGGAAGCTCGGCGATGCGCTGTCGAGAACCGGCACCGACTCGGGCAGCGTGCCGCGCACCGACATCGCGTGGTCGCCCGACACCACCGGTCCGGATTTCGTGATCGCCTACGAGCGCGCCGGCGACCGGCGGGTGAGCGCGCTTCTCGTCGCGAGCCGGGACGATGGCAACGACGAGCTGCGGCTGGTGCGGCTGGATTCGACCCGCGCCCTGCCGTCGCGCGCGGCATTGGAGAGCCGGTGGAGCCGCTTCCCCTCCTACGGTGCCCTGAGCGACTCCATCCGCGATGACGGCGGGCGGCTGGAGCGGGGACCGGTTCGCTTCGATCTCACGCCGGCCGGGGTGGTGGCATATCAGACGCACTTCGCGCGGAAGGGCGCGGCGGACATGATCATGGTGTGGGTCAGCGTCGCCAGCGAAGGCAGGCTCGGGGCGGGGCACACCTTCGCCGAGGCCTGGAGCAACCTGCTTGGCGCCACGGTCCCGTCCGTGGCCGGTCAGGCACAAACGACCCGATTGGAGGAGGCTCGGGGCCTGCTGCTGCGGGCCGACTCCGCGCTCCGCGCCGGCGATTGGGTGACCTTCGGCCGAGTCTGGGACACCCTGCGCAAGTCGTTCGGAATCCAGACGGAATCCGATGCGCCGTGAGCTTGATGGACTCCGGGGCCGGGACTAGCTTGGAGGGCTTTTGACGGGTCCTGCGCCAACCGCGGTCATCGCGCTCGGGGGCAACGCGCTCTCCCGGGCCGACGAGCCCCCCACCATCGCCAACCAGTTCAGGCGGGCCCGGGAAAGCTTGACGCAGGTCGTCGAGCTGGCGCGCGAGGGGTGGCGCATCGTGCTCGTCCATGGGAACGGGCCCCAGGTGGGAGACGAGGTCACCCGCAACGAGAGCGCGCGCCGTCTGCTTGAGCCGTTGCCCCTCGGCGTCCTCGTCGCGGAGACGGCGGGCTGGATCGGCTACATGCTCCAGCAGTCGCTGCAGAATGCGCTCGCGTCGGCGGGCATCGCGCGCGCGGTGGTGACGGTCATAACCCAGACGCTGGTCGACCGATACGACCCGGCGCTGAGTCTGCCCACCAAGCCCATCGGCCACCCGCTCACCGACGAGGAGGCCGCGCGGCTGCGGGAAGCCGGACGCGGGGTGGGGAAGGACGGGAGCAAGGCGTGGCGCCGCATGACCACCAGTCCCATGCCGCTCGGCGTCGTCGAGTTCGATGTCGTGCGGATGCTCCTCGACGCCGGCATCATCGTCGTCGCGGCCGGTGGCGGCGGGCCGCCCGTCTACCGTGACCCGCTTCTCGGTCTCGAGGGGATCGATGCGGTCGTGGACAAGGACCGGGTTTCCGCGATTCTCGCCACCCAGCTGGACGCCGACGTTCTGATCATCCTGACCAACGTGGATGCGGTGTTCGAGGGGTGGGGCACACCTGCCGCCCGGCCGATCCGCCGGATGACCGTCGCCGAGGCGGAGGCGCTCATCGCCGGGGGGTCGCTGGACGCAGGGGGCATGCGGCCCAAAGTGGAAGCGGCGGCGGCATTCGCGGCCCGGGGGGGGAAAGCCATCATCGCCCGGCTGGGCGCGGGGCCGGCGGCGCTACGAGGGGATACCGGTACCACGATCGTGAGGCGCTAATTGAACATCCATGAGTACCAAGCCCGAGCGCTGCTCAAGGTTCAGGGCATTCCCATGCTGGACGGCGATGTCGCCTCCACCCCCACCGAGGCCGAGGCAATCGCCAGGCGCCTGGGCGGCCCGGTCGTGATCAAGGCTCAGGTTCATGCCGGCGGCCGCGGCAAGGCGGGAGGGGTGCGACTGGTGCGCAGCCCGAGCGAGGCGCTCGATCACGCCTCCGAGATTCTGGGGATGCAGATCAAAGGCCTGACCGTCCAGAAGGTCCTGGTCGTGCCTGCCGCCGAGATCTCGTCGGAGAGTTACCTCGGCCTGATCATGGATCGGGAGACCCAACGGCCGGTATTCATGGTGAGCGCGGCGGGCGGCGTCGATATCGAGGAAGTCGCAGCCCAGACGCCGGAGAAGATCCGCCGGCTCGCGGTGGACCCGACCTATGGCGTGTTTCCCCATCAGGCGCTCAGTCTCGCGTTCGCCCTCTACCGCGACTTCGGCCAGGTCAAGGCGGCGGCCAAGATCATCGAGCAGCTCTACGCGGCGTTCGTCGCCAACGGCGCGTCGCTCGCGGAGATCAACCCGCTGGTGACGACGCCGGACGGCAGGGTGCTGGCGCTCGACGCCAAGATCGTCATCGACGACAACGAACTCTTCTGGCGTCCCGACCTCGGGGTCCTGCGGGACGACACGGCCGAGGAGCCGAGCGAGGCCGCGGCGCGCCGCGCCAACCTGTCCTTCATCAAGTTGGACGGCAACGTCGGCTGCGTCGTGAATGGCGCCGGACTCGCCATGGCGACGATGGATCTCGTCAAGTACTACGGCGGCGAGCCGGCCAACTTCCTCGACATCGGCGGCAGCTCCAACCCGGAGAAGGTCATCGCGGCGCTCAAGATCATCACCGCCGATCCGAACGTGAAGGCCATTCTCTTCAATATCTTCGGCGGCATCACCCGGACCGATGACGTGGCCAACGGTATCGTCGCGGCCACGCGCCAGTTCAAGGTGAAGGTGCCGATCGTCATCCGTCTCACCGGTACCAATGAGGCGGAGGCGATCCGGATACTCGAGGGCGTCGGCATGCGGGCGCTGAGCGACATGGACCAGGCGGTGGAGCAGGTGGTGAAGCTGGCGCGGGGGGGCGCATGAGCATCTTCGCCGACGCGGGCACTCGTCTGCTGGTGCAGGGCATCACGGGACGCGAGGGCTCGTTCCATGCGAAACAGATGCTGGAATACGGCACCCAGGTCGTCGCGGGCGTCACCCCGGGGAAAGGCGGCCAGGTCTTCGAGGACAAGGTCCCGGTGTTCAATACGGTCGCCGAAGCGGTGGCGGAGACGGGCGCCAACGCGTCGGTCATCTACGTGCCGCCGATGGGCGCCGCCGCCGCCGTCATCGAAGCCGCCGACGCCAACATGGCGCTCATCGTGTGCATCACCGAGGGGATCCCGGTGATGCACATGAGTCGCACACTGCCATTCGTGCGCGCCCGAGGGGTCCGCTTGATCGGCCCCAACTGTCCCGGTCTCATCTCCCCGGGCGCCAAGGCCAAGATCGGCATCATCCCGGGCAACATCTGCGCGGCCGGCCGGGTGGGCCTGGTGTCGCGGAGCGGCACGCTCACCTACGAGGTGGTCCACCACCTGACCCGCAACGGCATCGGCCAGAGCACCTGTGTCGGCATCGGGGGCGACCCCATCATCGGCACGAACTTCATCGACTGCCTGCGGGCCTTCCAGGACGATCCCGGCACCGACGCGATCGTCATGATGGGGGAGATCGGCGGCACCGACGAACAGAACGCCGCCGCGTTCGTGAAGACCTACGTCACCAAGCCGGTCGTCGGCTTCATCGCGGGGCAGACGGCACCCAAAGGACGCCGGATGGGCCACGCCGGGGCCATCATCTCCGGCTCGTCGGGGACGGCCGAGGAGAAGATGGGCGCGTTCGAGGCGGCCGGAATCGGCGTGATGCGGCGGCCTGCCGACGTCGTCGGGCTGCTTCGCGCGCGGATGTGACGTTCGGGAAAGGTCCAACCGTTCGACGTAAAAACGCTCCGGAGGCATTCGTGGCTGTTTCGCTGACCCTGGGCATCGTGAAGCCCGACGCCGTCGCCGGCGGCAAGGCGGGGAAGATCATCGCGCACCTGGAGCAGGAGGGCTTCGTGCTGCGGGCGCTCCGGCTCGTGCGACTCACACCTGGTCAGGCGGGCGCGTTCTACGAGGTGCATAAGGAGAGACCGTTCTACAACGATCTGGTGACCTTCATGACCAGCGGCCCCTGCCTCCCGATGGCGCTCGAGCGGGCCGGGGCCGTGTCGAGCCTGCGCACGGTGATCGGGGCGACCGATCCGGCCGAGGCCGCGCCGGGTACGATTCGTAAGCTCTACGCGGAATCCAAGGGACGGAATGCCATCCATGCTTCCGACAGCGACGAAAATGCCCGTCGGGAGATCGCATTCTTCTTCCCGGAGTGCGACCTGGCCGGTTGACCCAAGTGCTTGTCGCGGCTAGTTTAAGCGGCTATGCTGCGAGTAGACATCCGGGCCCTGCAGCGGGGTCCCGTTCGCACCAGCGGCCAACTCGGTGCCGACGATCGCGTGTTCCAGGGACTCGACCTGAACCTGGTCGGGCCGGTGTCGGTCGACGGACAATTGCAGGCAACCGCCGAGGGCGAGTATCTCTGGCGGGGCAGTCTCCACGCGGTGGTCCGAGGCGAGTGCCGGCGATGCCTCGCCGAAGTGCTCGAGGAAGTCGATGTCGACGTCGGCGCGGCCGTCTTCTCCAGCGATCCCGAGGCCGCGGACGACCCCGATTTCTACGCGTTGCCTCCACGCGCCACGAGTGTCGATGTCTCTGCGGTGGCCCGGGAAGAGCTCGCCCTGGCCGTCCCGACCCATCTTCTGCTGTGCCGTGACGACTGCGCTGGACTCTGCCCCCGGTGTGGGGCGGACTTGAACGCGGGGCCGTGCGCGTGTCGCACCTCCGCCGAACCCGTTTGAGGACATCATGGCGGTTCCGAAGCGTCGGACATCCAAATCCCGCAAGCGTCTGCGTCGCGGCCATCACAGTGCGGCCGGACCGCGCACTCAGGCATGTCCGCGCTGCGGATCGCCCAAGCTGTCGCACCGCGTGTGTGAGTCGTGCGGCTATTACCGCGGCAAGAAGCAGGTCGAGGTCGAGGACGCCTGAGCGTGATCCGCGTCGCGGTAGACGCGATGGGGGGGGATAGCGCGCCGCATACGGAGATCGCCGGCGTGGTCGAAGCGCTCGCGACGCTTCCCGGCGATTTCATCGTGCAGCTCGTCGGCCGGCCCGATGCCATCGAGGCGGAGCTGGGCCGGCACACGATCGACCGGGCCCGACTCGAGGTTCATCCGGCGCGCGAAGTCATCGGCATGGGCGAGAAGCCCCTCGCCGCCGTTCGCCGCAAACCCGACTCCAGTATTGTCGTCGGGGTCACGCTTCAGAAGCATGGCCAATCCGATGCCTTCGTGTCGGCGGGCAACACCGGCGCCACCCTGGCCGCGTCCACGGTGCTGCTCGGCTTGCACGAGGGGGTGGAGCGGGCCACCGTCGCCACGCTCTTTCCCACCGGGGCCGAGCCGGTGCTGGTGCTCGACGCGGGCGCCAACCTCGACGCCTCGCCCAAGGAGCTGGTGGGCTTCGCCCTCCTCGGCACGGTCTACCTCCGCGATATCTTCGGGCGCGCCGCGCCCGCCGTGGGCCTCCTCAACGTTGGCGAGGAGGAGGAGAAGGGCACGGCCGTCGTGCGCGAGGCGCATCGCTTGCTGAAGCAGACCTCCGGCATCACCTATGCCGGCAATATCGAGGGCCGCGATATCCTCCCCGGCCCTCAGCGCCGCGTGGCGGTGGACGTGGTCGTGTGCGACGGGTTCGTCGGCAACATCGTGCTCAAATTCTACGAGTCCGCCGCGCGGGTGTTCGTGGGCCTGATGCGCGAGGCCGCGCCCGACGTTTTCGAGCGGCCGTCGCTGCGAGAGTTGGTCCGCGTGCTCGACTACTCCGAGTACGGTGGCGCGCCGCTGCTCGGCGTGCGCGGCGTCTCGATCATCTGTCACGGGGCCTCCACTCCGAACGCCATCAAGAACGCCATTCGGATGGCGCTGCTCGCCGTCAGCTCGGGTCTCAACCAGCACATCGCCGCCGAATTCGCCCAACGCGACACCGCTGCCCGGCTATGATTCCCCGGCCCTTCGCGGAAATCGCCAGCATCGGGACGGCGGTCCCTTCGCGCGTTCTCAGCAATGCCGACCTCATGCGGACGCTCGACACGTCGGACGAGTGGATCGTCGAGCGAACCGGTATTCGCGAGCGCCGCATCGCGGGCCCGGAGCAGTCGGTCGCGATGTTGAGCGCCGAGGCGAGCGCCCGGGCCCTGGAGCGGGCCGGCGTCACCGCCGCGGATCTCGACACCATCGTGCTCGCCACCGCCAGTCCCGATCGGCTCCTGCCGTCCACGGCGTGCGACCTGCAGGCGCTGATCGGCGCGCACAAGGCCGCGGCATTCGACGTCGGGGCCGCGTGTCCGGGCTACGTCTACGCGCTCACCGTCGCCGAGGGACTGATTGCCTCGGGCCAGAGCCGGACGGTGCTCGTGGTGGGCGCGGAGAAGCTGTCCACGATCACCGATTTCCAGGATCGCTCGACCGCCATTCTGTTCGGTGACGGGGCCGGCGCCTCGGTGGTGCGTGGGTCCACCAGGGCCGGCCGCGGCATCCTCTCCACCTTCATCAAGTCGGACGGTCGGCTCGCGCCGCTCCTCTACCGGCCCGGCGGCGGCGCCGCCGACCCGATCAGCGAGAAGGTGGTGTGCGAGCGATCGCACTACATGAAGATGGCGGGCCGCGAGGTGTTCAAGGCGGCGGTGCTCGCGATGGCCGATGCCTGCGACCAGGCCATCCGGCAGGCGGGCGTCGAGCGCCGACGACGTCGATCTGCTCATTCCGCACCAGGCCAACCTCCGCATCATCGAAGCGACCGCCAAGCACGCGGGCATCCCGATGTCGAAGGTCATGGTCAACCTCGACCGGTACGGCAACACCTCCTCGGCCTCGATTCCGCTGGCCCTCGATCAGGCGCTCGCCGAAGGTCGCGCCGGTCCGGGGTCCCTGCTGTTGTTCGTCGCGTTCGGCGCCGGATTCACCTGGGGCAGCGCGGTCGTCCGGTGGTGAGCGTCCTGATGTGCCCCGGCCAGGGCGCCCAGCGGGTCGGCATGGGGCGCGATCTCGCCGAGCGCTATCCCCAGGCGCGCGACGTGTTCGCGGCCATCGACGACGCCCTCGGCGCCTCGCTCTCACGTCTCATGTGGGAGGGTCCGGAGGACGAGCTGACCCTGACGCACAACGCGCAGCCCGCGATCCTGGCGCATTCAGCCGCGGTCTGGGCGGTGGTGCGCGAGCGGGTGGGAACGCCCGCGGCGGGCGCCGGTCACAGTCTCGGTGAATACGCCGCGCACGCCGCCGCCGCCACCCTGACCGCGGCCGACGCGGCCCGGCTCGTGCGCCGGCGCGGCGAGCTGATGTTCGAGGCGGGCCGCCAGCGGCCCGGGGCCATGGCGGCGGTGCTCGGCCTCGCGTCGGACGCCGTGAGCCAGGCCTGTCAGGAGGCCTCGGGGTCGGACGGCATCGCGGTGGCCGCGAACCTGAACGCGCCCGATCAGGTGGTGATCTCCGGTGATCCCGCGGGTGTCGCACGGGCCGGCGACGCCTGCAAGGCCCGCGGCGCCAAACGGGTGGTGCCGCTCAAGGTCAGCGGCGCGTTCCACTCGCCCCTCATGGCGCCGGCGGTGGACGGTCTGCACGCGGCGCTGCAGGAGGCCGCCTTCGGCGATCCCGCCTTCCCGGTCATCGCCAACGCGAGCGGCGAGCTGGTGCGGACCGGCGCGGACGCCAAGCGCCTGCTGGTGGATCAGCTGACGCTCCCGGTGCGCTGGGTGGACTGTATGCGGGTGGCGGCGAGTGTGGCGCCCGGCGCCACGTTCGTGGAGATCGGTCCGGGCGCCGTGCTTAGCGGCCTGCTCAAGCGCATCGTGCCCGGCGCCACGACGGTCGCGCTCGGCACGGCCGACGACGTGGAGAAGTTTCTCACGTGATCGCGATCGACCTTTCCGGCCGGACGGCGTTCGTCACGGGGAGCACACGGGGCATCGGCCTCGCCGTGGCGCGCGCGCTCCACGGCGCGGGCGCCCGGGTGGCGATCGTGAGCCGTGACTCCGGCCGGGCGGCGGCTGTGGCGGCGGAGCTGGGCGAGCGCGCCGCGGGCGCCGCGTGCGACGTCGCCGATGCGTCGGCGGTGGCCGCGGCGATCGGGAGCGCCGAAAGCGCGCTCGGTCCGATCGACATCCTGGTGAACAACGCGGGGCTCACGCGGGACAATATCCTCCTGCGCCTGAGCGACGAGGACTGGGACACGGTGCTCGCCGCCAACCTGAAGGGGGCGTTTCACACCTCCCGCCTCGTCATCAAAGGCATGATGAAACGGCGGTGGGGCCGGATCATCAACGTCACGAGCATCGTGGGCCTGACCGGGAACAAGGGGCAGGCGAATTATGCCGCGAGCAAGGCGGGGCTGATCGGATTCACCAAGTCGGTGGCGAAGGAATACGCCAGCCGCGGCATTCTGGCCAACTGCGTGGCGCCGGGATTCATCGACACCGACATGACGGCCGCCTTGCCGGAGGAGGCGCGCGCCGCATTATTAGAGGACATCGCGCTGGGGCGCCTGGGGCGTCCCGAAGACGTCGCCGGCGCGGTGCTCTTTCTCGCCTCCGACCTGGCGGGGTACATCACCGGTCAGGTCCTGGTGGTCGACGGTGGAATGGTCATCTGACGCGATCTTGAATCTCCAATCGAGGACGACATGAGCAACGTCGAAGAGAAGGTCAAGGACATCATCGTCGAGGAACTGGGCGTCGAGCGGGAGAAGCTCACCGAGCGAGGCCAGCTTCATGGAAGACCTCGGCGCCGACAGCCTCGACACGGTCGAGCTCGTCATGGCGTTCGAGAAGGAGTTCGACATCGACATTCCCGATGAAGACGCCGAGAAGCTTCGGACCGTCGGCGACGCCATGAAGTATCTCCACGAGAAGATCGGGAAGTAGCGTTGGCGACACGCGTCGTCGTCACCGGCCTCGGCCTGGTGACTCCGGTTGGCACCGATGTCGACTCGAGCTGGAGCGCGCTGCTGGCGGGGGTTCCCGGGGCGGCGCCCATCACCAAGTTCGATCCCCAGAAGCTCTCGGTCCGCTTCGCCTGCGAGGTGAAGGGGTTCGATCCGCTGCGCTACATGGACCGGAAGGAGGCGCGGCGCTACGACCTCTTCGCCCAGTTCGCGCTGGCGGCCTCGCACGAGGCGATCACGCAGGCCGGCCTCGCAGGCAAGTTCCCGTCCGCCGAGCGCACCGGGGTGGTCATCGGCAGCGGGATCGGCGGCATGCAGACGTACGAGGAGAACTGCACCGCCTACATCCAGAAGGGCCCCGACCGGGTCTCCCCGTTCTTCGTGCCCATGTTCATCCCCGACATCGCCGCGGGCCTCGTCTCCATCCGGTACGGACTCAAGGGACCCAACTTCGCCACCGTCTCGGCCTGCGCGTCGTCGGCGCACGCCATCGGCGAGTCGTACAACTTCATCCGCCACGGCATGGCGGACGCCATGATCTCCGGCGGCTCCGAAGCGGCCATCACCGGTCTCACCGTCGCGGCCTTCGCCAACATGAAGGCGCTCTCGGCTCGGAACGACGCGCCGGAGACGGCCAGCCGCCCCTTCGACCGCGATCGCGATGGGTTCGTCCTGGGCGACGGCGGCGCGATCGTCGTGCTCGAGAGCCTCGAGCACGCGGAGAGCCGGGGCGCCAGCATCCTCGGCGAGGTGCTGGGGTACGGGCTGAGTGCCGACGCCTACCATATCACCTCGCCGGCGGAGCACGGTGAAGGCGCCCAGCGGGCCATGCGGGCCTGTCTGGCGGACGGCAAGATCGATCTCGCCGACGTCGGCTACATCAATGCGCACGGGACGTCCACCCAGCAGGGCGACGTCGCGGAAACCGAAGCGGTGAAGGCGGTGTTCGGCGACCAGGCGCGCAAGCTGGTCTTCGGATCCACCAAGTCGATGACCGGACACCTCCTCGGCGCGGCCGGCGCGCTGGAGTTCGGGGTGTCACTCCTCGTCACCACCTGCGGGGTCATTCCTCCCACCATCAATCAGTTCACGCCGGATCCCGAGTGCGATCTCGACTCGGCGCCCAACCAGAAGGCGGAGCGCGCGGTGGATGTCGCGCTGTCCAACTCGTTCGGCTTCGGCGGCCATAACGTCACGCTCGCAGTGCGGGCCTGGCGAGGCTGACGGGCCTCTCGAACAGGGGACTGGAAACAGCCCGGATGCTGGCCCCGACCGGCTGAACGGGTATAGATTTTGGGATCGTTAGCCCCGGTCTTCCAAGGAGATACGATGTCCGGCGAGCTCGATCCCGCCCGCCTGCAGGACCCAGCGCTTCGACCCATCGCCGAGAAGGTGGAACGAGGGGAGCGCCTGTCGGCCGAGGAGGGCGTCGCCCTGTACGCCACGGCCGACCTGCTCGGCCTCGGCGCCCTGGCCGACCGCGCCAACAGGCGACGCAACGGCGATCGGGTCTTCTTCTCCGCCAATCAGCACATCAACCCCACCAACGTGTGCGTCCTGCGGAATACGTGTGTCTTCTGCTCCTTCGCCCGGATGCCCAAGGAGGAAGGCGCCTACACCCGCTCGCTCGAGGAAGTCTTCCACGAGGCGGAGCAGGCTCGCGGAATGCCGACCCGCGAGTTCCACATCGTCGGGGGTCTGCATCCCAAGCTGAAGTTGGACTACTACGCCGACATGATCCGGGGCCTGAAGGAGCGGTTTCCCCACATCCATATCAAGGCCCTCACAGCGGTCGAGATCGCGCATCTGGCCCGGATCGAGAAAATCTCCGAGCACGATGTTCTGGTGGCGCTGCGCAACGCCGGCCTCACGAGCCTGCCGGGCGGGGGCGCCGAAGTGTTCAGCACCGCGGTCCGCGCGACGATCGCCGAGCGCAAGCTCACCGGTGACGAATGGCTGCGGGTGCACCGGATTGCCCACCAGCTTGGCATCCCCACCAACTGTACCATGCTGTATGGTCACGTGGAGACCGCGGAAGACCGGATTCAGCACCTTTCCAGCCTGCGCGCGCTGCAGGACGAGACCGGTGGATTCCTCACCTACATTCCGCTCGCCTATCACCCCGACCACAACGAGCTTGGTGAGGAAATGGGCCGGGTGGGGACGGCCACCACAGGCTACGAAGACCTCAAGAACATCGCGGTGGCGCGGCTGTTCCTGGACAACATCCCGCACGTGAAGACCCACTGGCCCATGGTCACGCCGTTCCTGTCCCAGATCGGGCTCAGCTTCGGGTGCGACGACGTGGAGGGCACCGTCGTGTACGAGCGCATCTACCACGAGGCCGGCGCCCATACCGCGATGCACATGCCGTATCTCGAGCTGGTCCGCCTCATCCGAGGCGCGGGAAAGCGGCCGGTCGAGCGCGACAGTCTGTACCAGCCCGTCCGCGATCGGTTCGACGATCTGCCTCCCGAGCCCTCGGTCCGTCGCGGCGCGGCGCTGCCGGTGGTGCACGCCGCATGAGACTCGGACGGATTCCATGGATCAACTGCTACCCCGTCTACGGGGCGATCGACCGCGGCCTGGTCAGGGTGCCCGCGCAGATGGTATCGGGCACCGCCTCCGAGCTGAACGATCTGCTCGCGGCCGGCGAGCTTCAGGTGAGTGTCGTGTCGGCGGTGGAGTATGCGCGCAACTCGGCGGCGTATCATCTGCTGCCCGACCTCGCGATCAGCTGCGACGGGCCGGTGCACAGTGTCGCGCTGTTCGCCAAGCGGCCGATCGCGGAGCTCGCCGATCACACGGTCCTGGTGACGGCCTCGTCGCGGACCTCGGTGCTCCTGCTGGAGCTGCTCTGCCGGCACCGGTGGAACATCCAGCCGCGGTTCGCCACCGCCCGGGCTGAGGCGCCCGACCTGGAATCGCTGGCAGGCCTTCCGCACGAGGCTGTCCTGGTGATCGGCGACGCGGCCCTCATGCTCGCGGCCGAGCGACGCTACCCCGTGCGACTCGACCTCGGCGAGGAGTGGGGCCGGTGGACCGGACTCCCATTCGTCTTCGCCGTCTGGGCCGCCCGCCGGGAAGCGAGTCTCCCCGCGGTGCAGCAGGTGCACGAGCGCCTACTCGAGTCTCGCGCCTGGGGACTGGCCCATCTCGACGTGCTCGCGGCCGAGGCGGCGCGGGCCACTGGGGTATCGGAGGAGGTCTGCCGTGCGTATCTGGCCGATCTCGACTACGCGCTCTCGTACCGACACCTGGCCGGCCTCACCGATTTCTTCCGGCGGCTGGCGCAGGATGGGCTGGTCCCCGATGGCTCCCTGTCGTTCATCTCGGCGGCGTGACGGACTCGCGACCAGTGACTCGCGACCATAGCCATAAACCATGACCCTGATGCAACCTACCGATCGCACCTCAAGTGAGTTCAAGGAGTATCTCTCCCTCTACCAGCGGGCGGATCTGCTGGAGCTCGGCCGCCTGGCCGACGCGGAGCGATGGCGGGTGCATCCCGAGAACGCCGTCAGCTACATCATCGACCGGAACATCAACTACACCAACGTATGTGTGGCCGACTGTCAGTTCTGCGCGTTCTACCGCCGGCCCAAGGACGCCCAGGGGTATGTCCTGAGCTTCGAGGAGATCGGGGCCAAGATCGACGAGTGCAAGGCGATCGGCGGGGTGCAGATCCTGCTCCAGGGCGGGCACAATCCCTACATCCCGTTCGAGTGGTACCTCGAGCTCATGCGCTACATCAAGCGCAACCACCCGATCCACATCCACGGGTTCTCGCCGTCGGAGGTGGTGTTTTTCAGCGAGCGCTTCGGCCTGACGGTGGCCGAGGTGGTGCGCGAGCTGCGCGCCGCGGGCCTCGACAGTATCCCGGGTGGAGGTGGCGAGATCCTGGTGGACGAGGTGCGGCAGCGCGTGGCCCGCAAGAAGGCCCAGACGGAAGAGTGGCTCGGCGTGCAGGAGGAGGCGCACCGGCAGGGGATGAAGACGTCGGTGACGATGATGTACGGCCTCGGCGAATCCGACGAGGATCGCATGGAGCACCTCTTCCGCGTGCGCGAGCTGCAGTCGAGGACCGGCGGGTTCACCGCGTTCATCTGCTGGCCGCTTCAGCCCGAGGGCACGCCGGGCATGTCGCACTACCCCAAGACGGACGCGGTCACGTATCTCCGCACGCTCGCGATCGCGCGGATCGTGCTCACCAACGTTTCCAACCTGCAATCCTCCTGGGTGACGATGGGCCACAAGGTCGGGCAGATCGCGCTCCGCTTCGGCGCGAACGACTATGGCAGTCTCATGATGGAGGAGAATGTCGTGTCGGCGGCCGGCACGACCCATCGGACCACACTCGCCGAGATCGACCGGCTGATCCGGGACGCAGGGTATCGGCCGGTGCGGCGCCGCCAGGACTACAGCTTCATCGAGGAGCCCGCCGCGGCGTGATCCGCGTGGGGATCGGCTACGACTCCCACCGGTTCGTCGAGGGCCGCCCGCTGGTACTGGGCGGCCTCACGATTCCGTCCGCGCGAGGGCTCGCCGGCCACAGCGACGCCGATGCGGTGGCGCACGCGCTCACCGACGCCATCCTGGGCGCCGCCGGCGCCGGGAACATCGGACAGCTCTTTCCCGACGCCGATCCCCAATGGAAGGATGCCGACTCGATGGAGCTGCTGCGCACGGCGCACGAGCTGGTCCGTGGGCGCGGATACGCGCTGGCCCAGGCTGACCTCACCGTCATTGCCGAGCAGCCCACGCTCGGTCCCCACCTGGCCGCGATGGGCATCGCGCTCTCGCAGCGTCTCGGTGTGACCGACGGGGCCGTGAACGTGAAGGCCAAGACCAACGAAGGCATGGGATTCATCGGGCGGGGAGAGGGGCTGGCCGTCATCGCCGTGGCGCTCCTGGAGGCCCGCTGATCGAGTCCCTGCTCGCATGGCTCTCGGAACTCCCCCCCACTGCCGTCTACGCTGTTCTGGCGCTTCTCGCCGCGGTCGAGAACGTGATTCCGCCCGTACCCTCCGACGCCGCCGTGGCCCTCGGCGCGTTCCTGTCGAGCCGTGGCGTCACCACGCCAATGGCCGTGTTCGTGGTGACCTGGGCGGCCAATCTCACGGGCGCCGCCGGCGTCTATTTCGCGGCCCGGAGGTACGGCCGCCGGCTGTTCGCGTCTCCCACCGGCCGGCGCCTCTTCGCGCCCCGCTCCCTGGCAGTCATCGAGCGCGAGTACCTTCGCTTCGGGACGGCCGGCATCTTCGTGAGTCGGTTCCTTCCCGGCATCCGCGCGGTCGTTCCACCGTTCGCCGGCCTGGTGGGGCTCGACGCGGTGCGCACCTTGGCGCCGATAGGGATCGCCTCCGCCATCTGGTACGGCGCCATCACGATTCTCGGGGCGATGATCGGCGCGGAGTGGGATCGCATCATGAAGCTGATCACGGGCGTCAACCGGACGCTTGGCCTGATCGCCGTGGCGGGCGCGGTGATCGTCGTTGTCTGGCAGCTGCTCGTCGCGCGGCGGCGGCGGCGCGAGCGCGTGTGGCACGCCACCAAGGACGCGCTCGGTCCGGCTGCTCCGTCGTTCCTGGCCGGCACCGAGATCGCCGAGGGATCAGCCCGGCAGGCCGCGGCGCTGCTGGTGCTCGAGCTTGCCTACGCGGACCCCGTTCTGACTCCGGCCGAACGGGAGGAGGTCGCGGCCCACCTCCGCAGCACGTGGGGCGTCGAGGGAGGCGCGCCCACGACACCTCCGGTGGCCGAGGAGGTCCGGCGCACCCGCTTCGCCGACTACGCCGCCCGGATTCGCCAGCGGGTGAGTCGGGCTCAGCGGGTCCAGCTGGTGGAGCGGCTGTGGACCGTCGCATTCAGTGATGGCGCCATCGACGCCCATGAACACCGGCTCATGCTCGTGGCGGGCGAGCTGCTCGGCATCGGGCCGGCGGAGCTGGCCGACGTGCGGCGACGGCTCACCGGCGGGCGGCGACTATGACGATCGCCGAGCTCCAGCATCGGATCCACCGCGACTTCCTCCTCGAGGGGTTCCGCGACTTCCTCTCCCTCGAGTCGGGCCACAGCCCCAATACCGTCGAGGCCTATGTCCGCGATCTCCGTCGCCTGGGGGAATTCGCCGCGTCGAAAGGCGTACGCGCTCCGGGCCGGGTGACCCGGCACCTGCTTCGTGATCACATCTATCTGCTCAAGGATCTCGGATTGAGCGCGGCCACCATCCGGCGCGCCATCTCGGCCATCCGGACATACTACCGATTCCTGACCGGCGAAGGCCATGTGACCGACGATCCGAGCGATCGGCTCGCCGCGCCCCGGCGGGGTCGCGTGCTCCCCGGCGCATTGAGCGTGGCCGAGATCGAGGCGCTGCTCGCCGCGCCCCTTGTCGACGAGCCGCTGGCCTGGAGAGATCGCGCCCTGCTGGAGCTGGGCTACGGAGGCGGCCTTCGCGTGTCCGAGCTCTGCGGCCTCCTCGTCACCGATCTCCAGCTGACGGAGAACCTCGTCCGCGTATTCGGGAAGGGCGGCAAGGAACGGCTCGTCCCGCTAGGCCGGAGCGTCATCGGTGCCGTGTCGGTGTACCTGCACACGCTGCGTCCCACGTTGGATCGGGGCCGGAGCGGGGGCCGTCTCCTCCTGAACGCGCGGGGTCAGCCGCTCTCTCGAGTCGGCGCCTGGGGGATCGTGAAACGGGCAGCCGAGCGATCCGGCAGCCGAAAGCGCATTACGCCACACACCCTGCGACACAGCTTCGCAACCCATCTTCTCGAGGGGGGGGCGGATCTCCGGGCCGTGCAGGAAATGCTGGGTCACGCCGACCTGTCGACCACCCAGATCTACACCCATGTGGATCGGGAGTATCTACGGTCGGTCCACAAGCAGTATCACCCGAGAGGCTGAGGTGACCCGGCGCGCGGCGGTGGCGCTCGTAGCCGGCCTGGCGGTCGGATCGTGCGCGCGATACCAGCCCGCGCCGCTCGACCCATCCGTCCACTTGCGGGAATATGGTGCGCGAAGACTGGACGACGGGGCGATGATCGCGTGGGTGCAGCGGTGGGCGGGTCCGATCGCGTTGGCAGGGTGGACCGACCGGCAACTTGCGGCGGCCGCGATCCGGTTGCGCGCCGAGATTGCCCGTGCGCGAGCCGATTGGCATGTCGCGAAAGCAGGAGAGCGGACGGCGGGCGTGCGGCCCGCGCCGGGAGTGACAGCTGATGTCGAGCGCGCGGTATCGGGCAGCGACGGCCAGCCTCCCTGGGTGGTAGGCCTGGGCGGTCTTCTTTCCGTCGAGCTGGGCGGCAAACGGGGCGCCCGGCTCCAGCAGGCTCGCGCCCGCACCGCCGAGGCGGAGGCCGCGCTGGCGATCGCAACGTGGCGCGTCACCGCCAACGTGAGGCGGGCCACGGTCGGCATCACGCTCGCGGATGTCGGGATGATCGGCGCGGCCGAGGAGTTGTCGGTGCTGCGTCAGGTGCAGGAGCTGGAGCGGCAGCGCTTCGCTGAGTCGGCGGTAACTTCGTCGGAGCTGGCACGGACCGGGAGTGACGTGGAGGCGGCCCGAGCCGAGGTGGCGCGTGCCGAGCGGGGCCGAATCGAGGCCCGGGCGGCATTGTCGGTCGCGATCGGGCTGCCGCCCTCCGCGCTTCATTCCATCGCGATCGCTCCCGCGATCTCCACTGCGTGCGAGCGGCTCGATTCGCTCCGGGCCGACTCGTTGCAGACATTGGCGCTCACCATGCGGCCCGAGATGGCGCTGGCCCTGGCCGGGTACGCTTTCGCCGAGTCGGAGGTTCGACTTCAAGTGGCCCGCCGGTTTCCCGATCTCGAGATCGGTCCCGGCTTCATCTGGGACCAGGGTGTCCACCGGTGGACCCTATCCCTGGCGCTCCCGGCGCTGCTCGCTCTCCGCCATCACGCGCCGATCGTCGAGGCCGAAGCCGCGAGGGGCGCCGCCGCTGCCCGGGTCACGGAGACCCAGGACGCGATCCTGGGAGAGCTGGCCTTGGGCAGAGAGAGCTGCAGGGGGACCCGGCTCGAGCGGGTGGCCGCCGACTCCCAGATAGCGGCAGCGGAGCGGACCCGGTCTCTGGCTGAGGCGGCCTACGCCCGCGGCGAGAGTACACGGTTGGAGACCGCACTCGCGCAGCTCGCGGTCATACGGGCCCGGAGAGCCGGACGAGAGGCATCGCGATCGATCGCGCTCGCGGGCATGGCCCTCGAAGACGCGACCGGCCTGTGGCGGGGCGCGAGCGGGGCGGGCTGGCCCGATCCACGGGCGGGCGTGCAGCAGGAAGGGGATGATCGATGAGTCTGTCCGGCCGATCCGTCGCTGCAGGCCTCGTGGGCATCGCGGGGGCCGCGCTGCTCGTGGTGCTCTACCGGTCCCACCGCGGGGGGGTCAGCGCCGAGGAAGATCGCGATCAGCCGGTCGTGGCTCCGAGCCGCGTTCACCACAGCGAAGACACGGTGTTCGTGGCGCTGGACTCGGCGGACGCGCGGCGCGTCGGGCTCGAGACCGCCGCGCTCGCCGGCGCATCCGGCGCGCCGGAGGAGCGAATGACCGGCGAAGTGATTCCCGAGCCCGCGCGAATGGCCTCGCTTCGGGCACCCGTCGCCGGCAGGCTGTCCGTGGCCGCTGGGGCCCGCTGGCCGTCGCTGGGCGAGCGAGTGATCGCCGGGCGCGACCTGGTTCAGGTGTCCGATGCCCGCCCCATGGCATCGCCCATCTCCGGCGTCGTCACATCGGTGAGCGCCCAACCCGGCGCGATCGTGGAGGCGGGTCAGGAGCTGCTCCAGGTGGTGGACCAGAGCCGGCCCCTGGTGCGGGTGGCGTGGCCCGAAGCCGCCAGGGAGCCACCGAAGAGCCTGGCGGTGTCCCCCGCCGGCGGTTCGACACGGGTGACGGCCAGACTCATCGGACCATCGCCCGAAGCCGACCCCGTGACCCGCCGAGCCGGCTACCTCTACCGTGCCGACCGGCGTTGGCCGGGTGCAGCGCCGGGATCGCCCGTCGTGGTCTTCGTCTCGGGTAGACCAATCGAGAGCGGATCCAACGAGGACGTACTCGTGCCCGATCGCGCCGTCGTGCAGTGGGAGGGCCTCGCGTGGGTGTACCTCCAACGGGGTGGCGGGCGGTTCCAGCGTGTGCGCGTCCCGACCAGCCGGCCGGCCGCCGGAGGATGGATTGCGGGTGGTATGCTGGCGCCGGGTGACACGATCGTGGTGGCGGGCGCGCAGGAGCTGCTGTCGGAAGAATTTCGCGCGCGCGTGACCGTCGGCGACGAATCGGGCGAATGAGTCTGGACCCTCGATGCTGAACGCGCTCGTCCGGAACTCCATTCGGCATCGCGGCGTCGTGGTCGGCCTTGCGCTCGCTCTCGTCGTTTACGGAGCGGGCGTCGTCCTCAATGCCCGCCTCGACGTCTTTCCGGAATTCGCGCCTCCCCAGGTCTCCATTCAGACCGAGGCGCCGGGCTTCTCCCCCGAACAGGTCGAGATCCTCGTCACCAAGCCTCTCGAGGAGGCGATCAACGGCGTCGAAGGCATCGCAGCCGTCCGGTCGCAGTCCATCCAGGGCCTCTCGGTCATCACCGCGGTCCTGGCGGAGCGGGTGGACATCTATCGGGCCCGGCAGTCCCTGTCGGAACGATTGACCGAATCGGTGGGCCGCCTGCCCGAGAGCGTGCACCCGCCGGTGCTGACCCCGCTCACCTCATCGTCGAGTACGGTGCTGGTTGTGGGACTCACCTCGCGAACCCGCACGCCCATGGAGCAGCGCACCTTCGCCGACTGGGTGGTGCGGCCACGTCTGCTGGCCACGCCCGGCGTGTCCAAGGTCGCCATCTTCGGCGGCGAGGTGCGCCAGCTTCAGATCCAGCTCGATCCGGAGCGCATGCGGTTGTATCGCGTCGGGCTCGACGAGGTGACCGAGGCCGCGCGCCAGTCGACCGGTGTGCGTGGCGGCGGCGTGATCGACGGGAGCAATCAGCGCTTGACCGTTCGGGCGGAAGGGCAGGCGCTCACCCCGTCGGCGCTCGGCAGCACCGTCATCCGTGAATCGCGAGGGTCGGTGCTGCGGCTGTCCGACGTCGCGCGCGTCATGGAAGGGCCGGAGCCGCGCTTCGGCGAGGGCGCCGTGAACGGCGAGCGCGGGCTCGTGATCGTCGTCTCGGCCCAGCTCGGGGCGAACACCAAGGTCGTGGGGGAGCGCGCCGAGGCGGCGCTGGCGTTGCTCAAGCCGGCGATCGCTGCGGCGGGACTGACCCTGCATCCTGCGCTCTTTCGCCCGTCGGAGTTCATCGACCTCGCGCTCAGGAACGTCACCACGTCGTTGCTGCTCGGCGCCGCCCTGGTGACGGCGGTCCTGTTCGTGTTCCTGGCGGACGTCGGCGCCGCGGCCATTTCGCTCACCGCGATCCCGCTGTCGCTACTCGCCGCGATGGTGGTGCTCGGCGCGATGGGCTTCGGCCTCAACACGCTGACGCTCGGCGGGCTCGCCATCGCGCTCGGCGAAGTGGTGGACGACGCGATCATCGACGTCGAGAACATCGCGAGGCGCCTGCGGCAGAATCGGACGATCCCCGAGCCACGCAGGCCCGCCCAGGTGGTGCTCGATGCCTCGCTCGAGGTCCGGGGCAGCGTCGTCTACGCGACCTTCGTGGTGGCACTGGTGTTCATCCCGGTTCTCGCGCTGACGGGGGTGCAGGGCGCGCTCTTCCGGCCGCTCGCGCTGGCCTACGTGCTGGCCATTCTCGCCTCGTTGTTCGTGGCGCTCACGGTGACGCCGGCGATGACCATGATCGTCCTCGGACGCGGAAGCCATCGAGACCACGAATCGCCGGCCCTGGCCTGGCTCAAGGCGAGGTACGCGGCGGTCCTCGCATGGCTCACCCTGCGGCCCGGGTCGGTGGCCGCCGTGGCGGGGTTGATCTGCCTCGCTGCCATCGTCACCCTGCCGTTCTTCGGCGCCACGTTTTTACCGGAGTTTCGCGAAGGTCACTATCTCATCCACATGTCGGCGGTGCCGGGCACCTCGCTCGACGAGTCGCGGCGTATCGGGGCGAAGGTCACGGAGGCCCTCCGCGAGGACCCTCGCGTCCGCTCGGTCGCACAGCGGGTCGGACGGGCGGAGCTGTCCGAGGACACCTGGGGCACGCACTACACCGAGTTCGAGGTAGATCTCGTTCCCTTGGCGGGGCGGCGCGCGGAAACAGTCGAGGACGATCTCCGGAGGATTCTCTCCGGCTTTCCCGGCGTCAATTTCGCCATCCGGGGCTTCCTCGCCGAGCGGATCGAGGAAACGCTGACGGGATCGACCGCGCAGCTCGTCGTGCGGGTCTTCGGCGACAACCTCGACAGCCTCGACGTGGCGGCACGCCGCGTGGCCGGACTCATGGCCGGCATCCGGGGCACCGCGGACGTCCAGTACGATCCGCCGCCGGTGGCGCCGGAGGTCACAGTCCGCCTCCGCCTCCACGATCTGGCGCCTCAGGGCCTGCGGCCGGACCAGGTGCTGTCGGCGGTGGAGACCGCCACACGAGGAACCCGCGTCGCGCAGACGTTCGAGGGCAATCGCAGCTCCGACGTCGTCCTGACCGTGGTGCCCGAACAACGCGCGAGGCCGGAAGATCTCGCTCGGCTGCCACTCACCACGGCGGAAGGGCGCGTCGTCGAGCTGGGACAGGTGGCGGACGTGGCTCGCACCACCGGTCGGTTCTCCATCACCCACCTGGGCGCGCGCCGAGTGCAGACGATCACCGCCAACGTCTCGGGTCGCGACCCGGAGGGCGCGACCCGAGCCATCGAGCGGCGACTGGGGTCGGTTTCGATGATGCCCGGCGGCGTGTACGCCGAAGTCGGCGGGGCCGGTACGGCCCAGCGGGAGGCCCGGCGGGAGCTGCTCCGCAACAGCCTGCTCGCCGGCGCAGGCATCGTCATGCTGCTCTGGATCGCGTTCGGAGAGGGGAGCCGGCTGCTGCTGGTCCTCGCCAATCTGCCCTTCGCTCTGGTGGGCGGCGTCCTCGCGGTCTTCGCCACCGGCGGTCTGCTCTCGCTTGGCTCGCTCGTCGGATTCGTCACCCTGTTCGGCATCGCCACGCGCAATGCAGTGATGCTGATCTCGCACTATGACCATCTTGTCGCGGTCGAGGGAGTGGCCTGGGGGCGTGATGCCGCGATTCGGGGCGCGCTCGAGCGCCTGGGCCCGATTCTCATGACCGCGCTGGTCACCGCCCTGGGACTTCTCCCGCTCGCCATCGGGAGTGGCGATCCCGGCCGCGAGATCGAGGGACCCATGGCCATCGTCATCCTGGGCGGCCTCACCACTTCGACCGCGTTGAGCCTCTTCGTCCTGCCGCCGCTCGCCTTGCGCTTCGGCCGATTCAGGAGAGAGCCGTGACGCGCGCCGCCCTGGCGGAGCGTCGGGTTCGAGCCCTAGCCACTCGTCCCGGTGGGGTCCGTGCGATCGAGAACTCCGCCAAGCCAGCGCACGAGGAGGCTCGCTTCCATGACCAGCAGAGACACGCCCGTGGCAGCCCGGCCCAGCTCCGCCCAGCCGCCGAGGACGGGTCGGAGCAGATAGTACACGCCGGTGGCGGCGATCGCGGGCCCCGCCAGGACGAGCGCGAGCGCGCCGGCATGCACCGCGATCAGCAGCATGTTCTGTCCCAGCGCCTCGACCCCGCCGGGCCGCTCCGGCCCCGTGCGCACCCAGGCGGGAAAGAGAATCGAGCCCGCGTTCTGGATCAGCATCGACGCGTAGTTGATCGGCGGTAGGTAGACCACCGCGGCGACGAGCCCCAGCGTGCGCTCCATGAGCGTGAGCGGGGTGTCGGGATTGCCGAGGAACGCCAGGTAGGCCAACCCCAGCAGGGCCAGCTGAACCGCCGTCAGCACCAGGGTCGAGCCCGTCACTTCCGCCGCGACGAGGGACTCACTACGCACCGGATAGCTTCGGAGCAGGTCGAAGCTCGGCAGGTCGTCGCGAAAATCGTTGCGAACCCATTGCGGGCCGACGAGGAACATCACCAGCGTCCAGATCAACGCCAGCGAGCCGATGATCTCGGCGATCGGCGCGCCACCGCCGAGCGAGAGGAGCGCCGCGCCCAGCCCGGCTGCCACGCCGGTAATCGCGAGCCCCCGAAGCGGCCGTACCCTGACGACCGATACCACGTTCTTCCAGACGATGGCCCCCGCCGGCCAGCCGACCGGTTGGAGTCGGAGCACTGTGGGCAGCGCCCGGCGACGCGAACGGGTCCGCGCGTGCCGGGCGCGTTCCTCGGGGGATTGTCGGCGCAGCCGGGCCAGCGAATGCTCGGCGGCGACTTCCTCGAAAGCCGAGTCGGACCGGACCACCCAGATCGCGTGCGCGAGCAGCAGGCCTACGGCCGGGCCGATCGCGTGCAGCCATGCGGCCGGCGTCGGCGCGGTCAGCGGACGAACGAGGATCCGAAAGGGAACCAGCAGCCAGGCCAGCGGCGGCTGAAGGGCGACCGCCGTCATCACACCGAAGATCGCCTCGATGCCTCCGCCCCGCGCGGCCGTGGTGAGTGCCGGCGCGGCGCGCCACAGACTCCATGCGACGATGCCGATACCCGCGATGGCAGCCAGCGCCGGGAAAATCCGCCTCCGAACCGACGTGCTTCCATACTCTCTGAATCCGCTTCGCACGAATGAGGCGCCGAGACGATGCAGAGAGAGCGTTGTGAGGAGCACCCACAGGGACAGGGCCCGCAGCCAGGGAGACGCCCCGAAGCGCTCGCGAGACAGGAGAACCGTCCAGAGAACGACGCTGAAGAGCACGGCGAGCTGTGACCGGAGCAACTTGTAGGCGACCAGACTCCGCCGCGTCACCGGTCCGGCGAAAAGGAAGGTCACGTCTGCCGGCGAGAAGGCCAGCGCCCGGCGCTCGGAGCCGATGAGCCAGGCCCAGATAACGGCGGCCAGCGCGCCGAGCGCGGCCGCCAACTCGATCCAATCGACCGGATTGGTGCTGTCTCCCCGGGCGGTGTGCTGCTGCTCCACGATGGCGTAGAGATAGAGCAGGCCCAGCAGGATGGCGAGGAGGTAGCGGGGCGAGCGCAGGCGGCGGAGCTGATAGGAGATCCGGTTCCACGCCGAACGGACCGCGAGGTAGGCGAGAGCTGGCAGCATCACCCGCCCGAGCCGTCGGCGCCGACGATGCCGAGGAATACTTCTTCGAGCGTGCGCCCCTCCATCTCCGGTCTGTCGGCGAGAATCTCGGCCATGGAGCCGAGGGCGAGGGGGCGGCCCCGGCTCATGATGAGGAGCCGGGTGCAGACCTCTTCGACCAGGTGCAGAAGGTGGGAGCTCAGGATGATGGCGGCACCGGCCTTGGCCCGGTCGGCGATGGTGGCCTTCATCCGCCGAATCCCCACCGGGTCGAGACCGGTCAGGGGCTCATCCAGCAGCAGCGCCTGGGGGCGGTGCAGGAGCCCGCAGGCGATGAGCAGCTTCTGCTTCATCCCTCGGGAGATCTCCCCGGGTAAGGCCTCGCGCTTCTCCGCCAGCTCGAGCTCGTCGAGCAGGGCGGGGATACGCACCTCCGCGTCAGCCACCTGGTAGAGTCGCCCGACGAAGCGAAGGTGCTCCTCGACGGTGAGATACTCGAAGAGGTGCGGCTCGTCCGGCACGAACGCCAGCGCGGATTTGGCGGTTACCGGGTCGGCGGCCATGTCCGCTCCGCCGATGGCGATTCGCCCCCGGGTGGGACGAAGGATCCCCGCCAAGGCGCGGAGCGTGGTGGTCTTGCCCGCGCCGTTGGGGCCGACCAGTCCCAGGACCTCCCCAGGGCCCACCTCGAAGGTCAGACCCTGGACCGCGACGAAGTCCCCATACACCTTCTCCAGGCCCTCAACTGCGATCACCGGCATCCGTCCGGCGCCTCCCCGCTGCGGGACAGGCCGGCGAAACTTTCGCCAGGCCCAAAACGTCTCTCCTTGGAACATGTTCAGGCCGGGGAATTGAACTGCCGACCGGCACACTCGGAGCGCTGGTATGCGAAACTACTGGATCAAGATCCTGGTCGGGGCGTTGGTCATCTTCGCCGTCGGCATGCTCGGGGTGAGCCTCGTCCGGCACGGGGTGGCGAAGGTCCATAACGTTGTCACCGGAACCGGCCCCATTTCGCTCCCGCTGGCCTTCATCCCGTTCGAAATCGGCGGCACCAAGCTCGGCACCTTGAGCCGGGTCGTCGTCGAGCGCACGGCGCCAAAGCAGATCTCCTCGGTCCGTGTCGAAGTGGACATGATCGACTCCCTGGTGGCGCAAGGCCTCACCGGATGCCGGTTGGCGGCGAACTTCGGTACGTCTCACGACGGATCCAAGGGCCTTCACATCAAGACCAGCGAGAAGCGGGGCGGCACCTTCCGCTGTCTCTCGGGCGCCGAGACGGACACGTCGCTCACCGAGTTCGGGCAGGCCGTGCTCCATCCCGGAGAGGTGACGCTGCCCCTGCTGCTGCCCAAGGACCTCGTCAGCGAGCTGCAGTCCGGCGCTTTCCTTACCGACTCGGCCGACTCGTCCGAAGCCTCGGACTCGATCGCCGAGGCCATGGAAGCTGTCGGAGACTCTATCGAAGCCGCCCAGGAGAGCAAGATGGACTCCCTTCAGGCCAAGATGGATTCGATCAGAGAGCGCAACGGGCGGATGGCCGATTCCCTCCGGGCCGAGGGGCGCCGGCGACTGGACTCCCTCAAGCAGGCGGCGCTTCGATTGGCGGACTCGGCGAAGGCCGCTAGCTTGAAGGACGATGCTTCTCGTCCTCGATAACTACGACAGCTTCACCTACAATCTCGTCCAATACGCAGGCGAGCTCGGCGTCGAGCCGGTGGTATACCGGAACGACGCCGCCAGCCCCGAAGTGCTCCTCGCGCTCAAGCCGTTTGCGATCATCGTGTCGCCCGGTCCCTGCACACCCAGGGAGGCCGGAATCTCGGTGCCCCTGATCAAGGCGGCCGCCGGGTCGGTCCCGGTGCTGGGGGTCTGCCTCGGCCATCAAGCCATCGGCGAAGCGTTCGGCGGCGAGGTCGTGCGAGCGGACCGGCTCATGCACGGGAAGACCACGATGGTGACGCACACGGGGCACCCGCTCTTCGAGGGGATCCCATCGCCCTTCGAGGCGATGCGCTATCATTCGCTCGTCGTCGCCCGGCAGGGACTGCCGGGCGAGCTGGAGATCACCGCTTGGTCCAGCGACCGGCCGGCGCTCAGTGAGATCATGGCGCTCCGCCACCGTACTCTCCCCGTGTTCGGGGTGCAATTTCACCCCGAGTCGGTGGGAACCAAAAATGGCAAGCGAATCGTGTCCAACTTTCTCGCGATCGCGGCCGATCGCGCGGCGGCGCTCAGCACATAAGACGTTATCGCTTTAAGCTTTAAGCTTTGATCTTTCAGCCGCCTTTACCTGCGGCATGACTTTTGACTCCGCCCCACGGCTTCATTAACTTCCGTGATGCGCGTGCTAGGTGTGATTCCGGCTCGTCTAGGCTCCACCCGACTCCCCAACAAACCGCTTCAGCTTCTGGCCGGCGAGCCGCTCATCACCCGGGTGATCCAGCGCGTGCAGGAACATGGTCTGACCGACGCGCTGGTGGTCGCAACCGATTCACCCATGATCGCCGAGGTTGTCGAGCAGGCGCGCGTGAGAGCCGTCCTGACCGACGGTAGCCACGAGACCGGCACCGACCGTGTGGCCGAGGTCGCCCGCCACCCCGAGTTCGCGGAGTACGAGGTGATCGCCAACGTCCAGGGCGACGAGCCGTTCCTCTCGCGCGAGGCGCTGGCGGGCGCGCTGGACCGGATCGCGCGGGGTGACGACGTCGGCACCGCCGCCGCCCCGCTCGAGGCGGCGCTCGCGGACGACCCGTCGCGGGTCAAGGTAGTCATGGACGAGAGCGGGCGCGCGCTCTACTTCTCGCGGGCCGCCATTCCGCACCGGCGGGATCCGGGCGACCCGGCCGATGGGCTCTACTGGCAGCACGTGGGGCTCTATGCTTACACCCGCTCGGCGCTCGAGCGATGGGTGTCGGAGCGGCCAAGCCGGGCGGAGCAGGCGGAACGGCTGGAGCAGCTGCGGGCCCTGCACTGCGGGCTGCGCATCGGCGTGGCCCGGCTGGATTGCCCGGTGCTCCCCGGGGTAGACACGTTGGACGATCTTCGGCGGGCGGAAGCCCACTGGCATGCACTTCAGGGGGTAGGGCTATGACCACGGGTCCGAACGCGACCAAATACATCTTCGTGACCGGCGGCGTCGTTTCTTCCCTCGGGAAAGGCATCGCCGCCGCATCGCTTGGGCGCCTGCTCGTCGAGCGCGGGCTCAGCGTGACGATGCAGAAGTTCGACCCGTACATCAACGTTGATCCGGGCACCATGTCGCCGTTCCAGCACGGCGAAGTGTTCGTGACCGACGACGGTGCCGAGACCGATCTCGACCTCGGCCACTACGAGCGGTTCATCGACCGGTCGCTCTCCCAGCAGAATAACGTCACCACCGGGCGCATCTACCAGTCGGTGATCAACAAGGAGCGCCGCGGCGAATACCTCGGCTCGACGGTGCAGGTGATTCCGCACATCACCGACGAGATCAAGAATGCCATCCGGCGCACCGCACCGGGCCATGACGTGGTGATCACCGAGATCGGCGGGACGGTGGGCGACATCGAATCGCTTCCTTTCCTGGAGGCCATCCGCCAGTTCCGCCAGGAGGTGGGCCGCGACAACGCGCTCTTCATCCACCTGACCCTGGTGCCGTACATCGCCGCCGCCGGCGAGCTCAAGACGAAACCCACCCAGCACTCCGTCCGCGACCTGATGCAGCTGGGAATCCAGCCGGACATCCTGATCTGCCGGAGCGAGCAGCCGATCTCCGCCGACATCAAACGGAAGATCGCGCTCTTCTGCAACGTGGACTTCGGCTGTGTGGTCGAGAGCCCCGATGTCACGTCGATCTACGAGATCCCGCTGCGATTCTTCGAGCAGGGGCTCGACCGGGAGGTGTGTCAGCGGCTCCGACTCGAGACCAAGGAACCCGACCTGCGCGGCTGGAAGGCGATGACCGAGCGGATTCTGCATCCGTCTCACCGGGTTCGGATCGCGGTGGCCGGGAAGTACACGGCGCTGCACGACGCGTACAAATCGGTCGGCGAGGCCCTGATTCACGGCGGCATTCCCCATGATGCTCGGGTCGAGGTCGAGTGGATCCCGAGCGACCGGTTCACCGATGTCGCGGCCGCGGGCAAGCTCCTCGAGGGGTTCGACGGACTGCTCATTCCCGGCGGCTTCGGCGAGCGGGGCGTCGAGGGGATGCTCAACGCCGTGCAATGGGCCCGGCAGAACGACTTCCCGTTCCTGGGCATCTGTCTCGGTCTCCAGATCGCCATCATCGAGTTCGCCCGCAACGTCTGCGACCTTCCCGATCCCAACAGTACGGAATTCGCTCCCGAGTGCGAGACGCCGGTGATCTCGCTCATGCAATCCCAGCGGGATGTGAGCGACCTCGGCGGCACGATGCGACTGGGGGCCTACACCGCCCGGCTCCGGCCGGGGTCGCGCGTGGCCCAGGCGTACGGCGGTACCGAGATCAGTGAGCGGCACCGCCACCGCTGGGAGGTGAGCAACGCATATCGCGACGTCCTGGCCGAGTATGGTCTTCGCCTCTCGGGGCAATCGCCCGATGGCGGCTTGGTCGAGACCATCGAGCTACCCGACCACGCGTGGTTCATCGGGTGCCAGTTCCATCCCGAGCTCAAGTCGAGGCCCACTCGCCCGCATCCGCTCTTCGCCGGTCTGGTCGGCGCGGCGCTCAAGCGGCGGGAAGCCGTCTCGGCGCCGCCGGCTCCCAAGCAGATGGCGAAAGCCGCACGCTGATGCCCTGGTCGTTCGGGACTGCGCCGTTCCTGATTGCCGGCCCTTGCGTCATCGAGCCGGGCGACGTGTTGCCTCGCGTGGCCGAGACGCTGGCCCGGCTCGCGCTCGAGCGGGGCATTCCGGTCTGCTTCAAGTCGAGCTTCGACAAGGCCAATCGTGCCAGGGGGGACGCCGCCCGCGGACCCGGGCTGGAGGAGGGGCTTCGGGCTCTGGAGCGGGTCCGGGCCGCGAGCGGACTGCCGATCCTCACCGACATCCACGAGCCGGGCCAGGCCTCGGCGGCGGCCGCGGTGGCAGACGCCCTCCAGATCCCCGCGTTCCTCTGCCGCCAAACCGATCTTCTCGTCGCCGCCGGCCGCACGGGCCGCCCGGTGAACGTGAAGAAGGGGCAGTGGGTCCAGGCCGAGGCCATGGCCGGCGCGCTCGACAAGGTGAGGAGCGGTGGCAGCCGCGACCTCGCTGTCACCGAGCGCGGGACCTTCTTCGGGTACGGCGATCTGGTGGTAGACATGAGGAACTTCGCGCGCCTGCGCGAGGCGACCGGGGCGTCCGTCGTTTTCGACGCCACGCATTCGGTCCAGCAACCGGGGCGGGGAGCCGCCGGCTCCAGCGGGGGACAGCGGGAACATATCCCGCAGCTTCTCGCCGCGGCCGCGGTGGCAGGCGCGCAAGGCTTCTTCATCGAGACTCACCCGGATCCCGAGCGTGCAAACAGCGATGCCGCGACCCAATGGCCGCTCGACCGACTGGACGATCTGCTGGAGCGGACGCTCGACCTCTGGGCCCGCGCACGGGACCGGGCCCTGGCGCCGGGCGCCTAGGCGATGCTCGATGCCTCCCTTGCCCGGAAGGTGCGGCTGCTCGGCCTGGACGTGGACGGCGTTCTCACGGACAATGGGGTCTATATCGGGCCGGTGGCCGGCGAGACGGTCGAGCTCAAGCGGTTCGACATCCAGGACGGACTCGGTCTCATTCTGCTTCGGATCGCCGGGCTGCCTGTCGTCTGGCTGAGTGGCCGGTCGTCGGAGGCCACGGCGCTTCGGGCGCAGGAGCTTCGGGTTGATGAGGTGCTCCAGGTTCCCGGTCCCCGCAAGCTCGAGGCGTTCGGCCAGGTGCTCGAGGCCCGCGGCATCGCCTGGGAGGAGGTGGCGTACGTGGGCGACGACCTTGCCGACCTCATGATCATGCGCCGTGTCGGTGTGCCGATCGCGGTGGCCAACGCCGTGGCGGAAGTAAAGGCGGTCGCCGCCTTCGTGACCCGCGCATCGGGTGGCCGAGGCGCGGTCCGCGAGGTCATCGAGACGCTGCTCACGGCCCGGGGGGAATGGTCGGGCATCCTGGAGCGCTACTTCACGGAGCCGGTTGCCCGTGTCACCTGAGGTAACCACGCTGGCGGGCCTGGGGCGCCGGGTGCTCATGCTGGAGTCGGCCGCCGTGGCCGCGGCGGCCGACCGGCTCGACGGCCGGTTCGACCGGGCCGTGGAAGTGCTCCGCGGCGTTCGAGGGCGAGTCATCGTCTCGGGGGTGGGCAAGTCCGGGCTCATCGCGAGGAAGATCGCGGCCACGCTGACTTCAACGGGATTGACCGCTACCTACCTCCATCCGGTGGACTCGCTCCACGGTGACCTGGGTAGAGTCGGCCCGAACGACGCCGCCATCCTCCTGAGCAAGAGTGGCGAGTCGGAGGAGCTGTTCGGACTGGCGGCGGTACTCAAGCGATACGATGTGCCCATCATCGCGATCACGGGCGCGATGAACTCCATGCTCGCGCGAATCGCTACGGCTGCACTCGACGGCTCCGTGGCCGAGGAGGCCTGTCCCTTCGATCTGGCCCCGACGACGAGCACCACCGTCGCGCTGGCGCTGGGAGACGCCCTGGCGGTCGCGCTGCTCGAAGACACCCGTGGGCGCGACGTGTTCGCTCAGACTCACCCGGGGGGGCGAATCGGTCTCAAGCTCGTCCTGAGAGTGCGCGACGTCATGGTCGCGCCCGGCCGGCTGCTCGCGAGCGACGCGACGATGCGCGATGCGGTGGTGGTGCTCGCGCACGAACGCGGGCTCGCGATGATCGCACAGGGCAAACGTCTCCTGGGCGTCCTCACTCCCGGCGACCTGACCCGACTTGCCGAACGTGATCCGGAGTTCCTGACGAGGAAGGCGTCCGAGGTCATGACACGAAACCCCCGCACCGCCGCGCCGGACGATTTCGCGGCCGCCGCGGCAGGGACGATGGCTGGCGGCGTGATCGCGCTCCCCGTGGTTCAGGATGGCGACGTGGTGGGCGTGGTGCACCTCCACGATCTCATGCGCGCGGGTGCCGTGTGACCTCCAGGAGCATCCTGGCCGTCGGAGCCCTGCTCGTCGGGCTCATGGCCTGTGAGGAGACGGGGGCCAAGCCAACCACGACCGTGTCGGCCTCCGACGACGCCGACCAGGTGCTCGAGGGCTTCTCGCACTACGTGACCTTCGGCGGCGTCCGGCGCAGCCGGGTCGAGGCCGACACCGCCTTCTTTTACGAGGGGACGCAGATCACCGAGCTGCGGCACGTGACGGTCGTGTTTTATGACCTCCGTGGGGTGGAGGGGTCCACGCTCACCGCGCGGAAGGGCACCTACCGGTGGCAGGACGGCTCGATGGAGGCGGATGAGAACGTAGTGGTGGTGAATCCCGACGGCCGGACGCTCCGGACCCAGAAGCTCAAGTACGACAATGCCACGAACACCATCTCGACCGACGTGCCCTTCACCTTCGAACGGGGCGCGGAGCATCTCGAGGGCAACAGCTTCAAGTCCGACCCCGATTTCAAGAACGTGGTGACGGATCGGCCCCGGGGCGTCGCGGGCAACGGCATGCTGCTGCCGGGCCAGAAATCGGACTCCGAGCCTCCGGCGCCGGCCCCTCGCCCGGCGCCAAAACCGAAGGCCGGGGGCTCCGATTCCGCCAAGGCGCAAGAGAAGCCCGCGCCCAGGTCACCGGCGCCATCCGGGCCAAGAACGCTGCCGGGGCAGAAGGAATGAGGCGCGTGGCTCTTGCGGTCCTGACGGCCTGCCTCGGCGGGTGGACGCCGCGGTCGCTGGCGGCGCAGGTCCAACCCGCGCAGCCGGTCAAGCCTGCGCCGACGCCGGCTGCTCCGGCGGCCAATGCGGCGGGGCGGTGCGTGTTCCAGATCGACAACGTGGACCGGCAGGGCGCGGTCAACGAGACGCCGAGCGGCACGAACTATTACGCGGGCGGCAACGTGAAGCTCCGGTGCCGCGGCACCCAGATCACCATGCAGAGTGATAGCGTCGCGGCGTACGGCGGCAGCGTCGTGCAGTTCATCGGCAACGTAAAGTATCGCGACTCGACCATCACGATGGACGCCGATCGCGGGACCTATTACAAGAACGGCGAGCGATGGGAGGCCCGCGGCCGGGTCGAGACCAACAACCTGGTCACGGGGTCGGCGCTGACCGGGCCGTCGCTCGATTACCTCCGCGTCGTCAAAGGCGTGCGTGACACGCTCGAGATGTTCGCGGTCGGCCGGCCGAAGATCACCTATGCCACGACCGACTCGGCCGGGAAGCGGGCCGAACCCTACCTGATCGTCGGCGACCGGGTGCACTTCAAGGGCGACGACCGGATCTGGGCGGGAGGCAAGGTCACGATCGACCGGAGCGACTTCGCGGGGCAGTCCGACTCGATGCGGCTCGACACGGGCAAGGGAAGTGACGGGGTCCTCATCGGCGGCGAGCCGGTGCTGCGCGGTCTGGGGCCCGACAGCTTCCGCATCAGCGGCAAACGGATCGACCTGCGGCTGGCCAACCGGGAGCTCGATTTCCTCGTGGCCAAAGGTGGGGCGCACGCCGTGGGCCGAGACCTCGACCTGGTGTCCGATACGATCGCGCTCGATCTGGAGTCGAAGCACCTAGACCGCACCTATGCCTGGGGCGACCGCTCGAAGACGCTCGCCACGTCGTCTGCCTACGCGATGCGCGCCGACTCGCTCGCGATCGACAGCCCGGGACAGCAGTTGCGCGAGGTGCGCGGCTTCGGCACGGCGTGGCTCGGGGGGGCGGTGGACTCACTGAGCAAGGATCGCGATTGGATGCGGGGCGATACCATCGTGGCCCAATTCGCCCAGCGCGACTCCGCCGGGAAGCCGCGGTCGGTGTTGAGCCGGATCGTGGCTCGACAGAAGGCCCAGTCCTACCATCTCGATCCCAACTTCAAGTCGCCGCGTCATCCCTCCGTGAACTACTCCCGGGGCGACGTCATCATCGTCACGATGGCCCCGCCGGCCACCGGCGGGGTGGATCGGGTGGACGTGCACGGCAAGGTCGACGGAGTGCAGCTGGAGGCCGCATCGGACTCGTCGCCTGCGCGGGCCGACAGCACCCGGCGGCCTCCGACGGGGCGGCGACGGTGAGCACGCCGGACTGGATCGCCACGCTCGGCGACCGCGATCCTTCGGTGGCGATCGCGCTCGCTGCGATCACCCGGGGAGCGGGCTCCGAGCCCAAGGTTCCGTACCGGGACTTGATCATGAGTTATCGCGAGGCGCACCTCGCCTGCTACAACGGTATCGGCGGCCAGGGCGATCAGGAGATCTCGGGCGACGAGGTACGCGGGCACCTGGCCAAGTCGGTGCTGCCGCGCCTCGCCACCGAGGGCTGGATTCTCGACACGAGCGGCGCGGACTGGGACCCGGTGACGCCGCGGGTCCGCTGGTGGGGCGATAGCGCCGAGGACCGGCAGGCCATCTACGAAGCGTTGCTCGCGGCGGCGCGCCGAGCGGTTCAGCGTTCGAAGGCGCTCGCGCCGCACCGGGCTTCTGCCAGCCTGCTCGAGGGCGTGGACCTGTCGAAGAGCTTCAAGGGACGCCGAGTGGTCGACCACGTCAGCGTGCGGGTGCAGCAGGGGGAGATCGTGGGCCTGCTGGGGCCCAACGGGGCGGGAAAGACCACGACCTTCTACCTTATAACGGGGCTGATCGGACCCGACGAGGGTCGGGTCCATCTCGACGGCCTGGATCTCACGCGCGCGCCCATGTACCAGCGCGCCCGGGAGGGCATCGGGTACCTGGCTCAGGAGCCCTCGATCTTCCGGAGAATGACCGTCGAGGAAAATATTCTGGCTATCCTGGAGACGAGGCGCCTCGGCCGCGAGGAGCGCCTCCGCCGGTTGGAGCGCATGCTGGACGAGCTCTCCATCAAGCACCTCCGCCGCAGTAAGGCCTATTCGTTGAGTGGTGGCGAGCGCCGGCGCCTGGAGATCACCCGGGCGCTGGTGAGTGAGCCCAAGTTCATGCTCCTCGACGAGCCGTTCGCCGGGGTCGACCCGATCGCCGTCCACGACATTCAGACGATCGTCGCCGGCCTGCGCCACCGCGGGATCGGTGTCCTCATCACGGACCACAACGTCGAGCAGACGCTCGACATCGTCGATCGGGCCTACATCATGTTCGAGGGCAAAGTGCAGGCATCAGGCACCGTGCGGGATCTGGTCTACGACGATCGGGTGGCCCAGCTCTATCTCGGGCCCACCCTGACCGCGCGTCTGCGGGCGCGCCTGGAGGCCGTGGCATGAAGACGGGTCTGTCGCAGCACACCAGCCTTCGCCAGGAGCTCCGGGTCAATCCTCGGCTCTATCAGGCGATGGACATGCTCTATATGCCCATGATGGACCTCCAGCAGCACCTCAAGCAGGAGCTCCTCGCCAATCCCTTCCTGGAGCTGCTGGAGCCCGAGGACGAGGCGCCGGAGCAGAAGGACGCCGAGCAGGAGAAGGAACAGAAGGAAAAAGAAGAGGAGATGGACTGGGAGGAGATCCTCCTCAACGGCTTCGAGGTCGGCGGTACCCGGGAGCAGTACGAGCAGCTCGAGTACACCGAGCCGGTGACGGTCGAGACCAAGGACCTGATCGATCACCTGCGCGAGCAGATCCACATGCTCACGCTGACGCCCCGCCAGCTCCTCCTCGCCGAAGAGTTCCTCGGCAACGTCAACGAGGAGGGGTATCTCGCGGCCTCGCTCGAGGAGATCCTGGGGTCGGTGAACCAGCTGGTGGCGGGCCACGTCGCAGCGGACGCCGAAGACGGCGGCGACGGCGAGGCCGGCGAAGAGGGCGAGATGGAGGCGACCAGTCCGGTGGCCGCCTCGGCGCAAGCCTCGCAGTCCTTGCCGGTCTCGTCGTCCTCCCCCTACTACACCGTGCCCGAAGTCGAGGAGATGCTTCGCATCCTCCAGCGGCTCGACCCGCCCGGTATCGGCGCGCGCGACCTGCGCGAGTGTCTCCTCATCCAGCTCGGTGAGCAGGCCGACACCACGTCGCTCACCTACCGGCTGGTCAACGAAGCCTTTCCCGATCTGATCGCCCACCGGTGGAATGACCTGGCCAAGCGCTTCGCAGTCGAGCCCGTGGCGGTGCAGGCGGCCGCCGATGAGCTCGCCCGGCTCGATCCCAAGCCCGGCCTCAAGTACTCCAACCGAGAGCGACGGGTACGTCATTCCCGACCTCATCGTGGAGAAGATCGGCGGCCGGTACCAGGTGTTCCTGAACGACACCGGCATGCCGCGGCTCCGCCTGAGCCGGTCGTACCAGGAGATCGCGCGCGACAAGAAGAAGATGACGCCGGAGAACCGCGAGTTCATCGCCTCCAAGATGAACAGCGCGAACTGGATGATTCAGGCCATCGAGCAACGCCGGCAGACGATGCTCAAGGTGATGAACTTCATCGTGGACCGGCAGCGCGACTTCTTCGAGAAGGGAATCGAGCACCTCAAGCCCCTCACGCTGCGCGAGGTGGCCGAGGTCATCAACATGCACGAGTCCACCGTCAGCCGCGTCACCAACGAGAAGTACGTCCAGACGCCTCGCGGGGTGTTGCCGCTCAAGTTCTTCTTCTCCAGCGCCCTCGCCACGGCCTCCGGCGAAGACGCCAGCGCCCGGTCGATCCGCGCCAAGCTGCAGAAGATGGTGGCCGACGAAGACTCCGCGAAGCCGCTCACCGACCAGCAGATCGTGCACCTCTTCCAGGAGCAGGGAATCCAGATCGCCCGGCGGACGGTCGCCAAGTACCGCGACCAGCTCGGCATTCTCCCGGCGCGCATGCGGAAGCGCGTATGACCCTGGCCGCCGCCGAGACGCTGGATGTCAGCGTCCTCGTTCCGGCGAAGGACGAGGCCCTCAACCTTCCCGAGTTCGTCCGGCTCTGCGCCGAGGCGCTGGCGCCGGCCCCCTTCACGTTCGAAGTGGTAATCGTGAACGACGGGTCGCGCGACGACAGCGCCGCCGTGCTGCGCGAGCTCGCCCATACGCACCCGTTTCTCCGGGTGGTCCACCACCGGCGCCAGCGGGGCATCGCCGACGCGCTCCGCTCCGCGGGCGACGTCGCCCGCGGCGACATCTTCGTGTTCTACCCGGCCGACCTCCAGTATCTCCCCGCCGACATCCCCGGGCTCGTGGCCCCGATCCTCGAGAACCGGGCGGACATCGTCACCGGCACCAAGCAGGGGAAGTACGAAAAGGCGTTCGTCTCGTCGGTCTACAACGGCCTCTGCCGCTGGCTCTTCGGCGTCGCCGTCACCGACCTCAACTCGGTCAAGGCCTACCGGCGCGAGGTCATGCTCGGCGTGCCGATGCGGCCCGACTGGCACCGGTTCATGGTCGTGATCGCCGCGGCCGACGGCTACCGCCTCACGTCGCTGCCGGTCCCGCTGCATCCCCGGCGCGCCGGCACCTCGAAGTTCAGCTGGCGTCGCATCCCCGTCGGCGTGTTCGACCTGTTCAGCGTCTGGTTCCAGCTCCGGTTCGGCCGAAAGCCGATGCTGTTCTTCGGGATCGCCGGGGTGGTCCTCTTTCTCATCGGCCTCGCCGCCGGCCTCGTGGCTCTGGTGCTGCGCTTCGCCTTCGACTTCGGCTTCCGCCCGCTGCTCAACCTCGTCGAGACGATGGTCATCTCCGGTATCGTGCTCTTCGCGTTCGGCCTGCTCGGGGAGATGGTGGCCGGGCTGCAGGAAGAAACCCGGACGATCGCGCGATCGCTCGATCGCCTGGACAAGCTCGATTCCCGGGACTGAGTGGTGCGGGTCGTCTTCCTGACCCACAACTTTCCCCGCTTTCCGGGCGACGTGTCGGGGTCGTTCCTCGGCATCTTGGCGCACGCCCTGGTACGGCGGGGCATCGAGGTTCGGGTCGTCGCGCCCAGCGACCGGGGCCAGGGCGGCGAGGAGACGCTCGACGGCGTAGGCGTTCGCCGAGTGCGCTACGCCTCTGCCAGTGGAGAGACCCTCGCCTACCGCGGCACCATGCAGTCCGCGTTACGCCGCCCCGGTGGATGGCGAGCGCTGGCCGGGCTCTGGCGGGCGCTGCGACGCGAAGCTCGACGCGAGCTGGACGCCGGCGCCGACCTGGTGCACGCCCACTGGTGGGTACCGGCCGGGCTCGCCGCCCCCGCGGACGCCCCGACCGTCCTCACCGTCCACGGCACCGACGCCGCCCTCCTCCGCCATTCCCGCATCGCGCGAACGCTCGCACGACCGGTGTTCCAGCGGGCGAAGATCGTCACCGCCGTATCGCGGGAGCTGGCCGGCTGGGTGCAGAACGGGGTCGGCCGTTTCGTGCCGCCGTCCCAGGTCCACCCGATGCCGGTGGATGCCGCGGCCTATCCCTGGAGCAGCGGCGGCGGCGGCGCCGTAGTGGTGGCTCGGCTGACCGCCCAGAAGCGTGTCCATCTGGCGGTCGAGACCGTCGCCTTCCTCGCGAGCTGTGGCCACGACCTGCCGCTCACGATCGTGGGGGATGGCCCCGAACGCGCCGCGCTGGAGCGGCAGGTGGAACGGCTGGGCATCGCGCCATTCGTCCATTTCGCGGGCGCGGTGCCGCACTCCGAGATCGCCGGGTATCTGGAACGCGCGGACGTGATGATCTTCCCGGCGCAGGGGGAGGGCTTCGGGCTCGCCGCGGCGGAGGCGCTGATGGCCGGCGTTCCCGTGGTCGCATGCTGGGATGGCGGCGGTGTGCTCGATGTGGTGCCCGAATCGGGGGCCGGCCGGCTCACCCTTCCATCGCCCGAGGCCATGAGCGACGCGGTCCTTGATCTCCTCCACGATCCCGATCATCGGGCGCTGACCAGGCTGGTGGGCGAATCGTGGCGGGCCAGACTGTCACCCGAGCACGTCGCCGAAGTCTGCGAAGGGTGGTATACCGAGGCGCTCGGTGCGTAATACCTGGGTCCGTGTCGCCGGGTGGATCGTCGCGCTCGCCATCGTCTGGTTCGCCGGCCGCGCGCTCGTGGGGAACTGGGAAGAGCTCCGCTCGCAGCCGCTCGACTGGCAGCCCCAGCCCGGGTGGATCGTGCTGAGCGCGGTGGTCGTCTGGGCGATGTATGCCCTCCTCATCGTCGCGTGGCGGCGCATGCTCGAGGGGTGGGGCCAGCGGTTGGGCGGATGGACCGCCGCCCGGATCTGGACCGTCTCCAGCCTCGGCAAATACGTCCCCGGAAAGGTGTGGGCAGTGGCTGGCATGGCGCTCATGTCCAAGGAATCGGGCGTCACACCGTGGGCGGCCACCGGATCGGCGGTGATTCTGCAGGCGCTCGCGGTCGGCACCGGCGCCGCGGTGGCGGCGTCCACCGGGGCGGGGGCGCTCGAGTCGGCCCGCCCCGGGATTCAGGCAGCGTTGCTGGGCCTGGTGATCGCCTCCGCCGTCGGCATTCTCCTGCTACTGTGGCCGCCGGTGCTCCGGCGGATCCTCCGGCTCGCCGGATCCGATGCCGGCACGGCGCCCGCTGCGAGCGGCATCGTCTTCGGGATCGGGGCGAACCTCGTCGCCTGGATCGGGTATGGAGTGGCCCTGTGGCTTCTCGCTCGAGGGCTCCTGCCCGGCGTGGGTCTCCACGTGCTTCCCGCCATCGCGGTGTTCACGGCGTCCTATCTGGCCGGATTTCTCGCCCTCCTCGTGCCGGGCGGCTTCGGCGTCCGCGAAGGGCTATTCATTCTGATGCTTCAGGGGTCGGTCGGAATCGGCGCGGCCACGGCGCTGGCTCTGGCTTCGAGACTCCTGCTCACCATTACCGAGTTCGGGGCTGCCGTCCCGTTCCTGGTTTATCCCCGGGGCACACCGCGTGTCGCACCCTGAGTCCGCACCACCCGAGTCCTATACGCCGTCTCGGCCGGCCGTCGTCGCGTGTCTGATCTTTCTGCTCGCGGCCGCGACGCTCTGCTGGCCGATGCTCCAGGGCCGCTTCCTTGTCGGCGACGATCAGTACATCGCCGGATACGGTTTCCGCCTGTTCGGCGCCGAGATGTTCCGGCAGACGGGGCACATTCCGGAGTGGAATCCCTATCTCTTCGGCGGGCTGCCGTACATCGCCGCGATGCATGGCGACATCTTCTACCCCACCGCATGGCTCCGCTGGATTCTCCCGGTCGACACCGCCATGAACCTCGGCTTCCTCTCGCACATCGTGCTGGCGGGGGTAACGATGTACGCCTTCCTGCGGGCCCTCCGCTTGAGCTGGACCGGGGCGCTCGTGGGAGGGCTGGCGTACGAGTTGACCGGTATCGTGACGTCTCTCGTGCGACCGGGTCACGACGGCAAGCTGTTCGTCTCGGCGCTGGCACCGCTGATGCTCCTGGCACTGCTGCGGGCCGTGCGGGACCGGCGGCCGAGCGGATACGGCATCCTCGCCATCACGGTGGGCCTGGCGATGCTGAGCCCGCAGTACCAGATGGCCTATTACGCGCTCGTCGCCTCGGCGATCTGGACCCTCTATCTCGTGTTCTTCGATCCCGAGCGGCTGGCGGGAGCGCGATGGCCGGTGGACCTCGGGCTCGCGCTCGGCGCTGTCGTCCTCGGACTCGGCATCGCGGCGATTCAGATCCTGCCGTTCCTTTCGTACATCCCGTACTCCCCCCGCGGCGCCGGCGGGCCAAGCACGGGATGGGAATACGCGACGGCGTTCTCGATGCCGCCGATCGAGATCTTCACGACCGTCCTCCCACAGTTCAACGGCGTGCTCGAGAACTACTGGGGCACCAACTTCTTCAAGTCGCACACGGAATATCTCGGGGCCGTGGTGGTGACGCTGGCCATATTCGGTATCGGGACCCCTGACCGGCGTCGGCTGGTCCGGGCGCTCGGCGTCATCGCGGTGCTGTTCCTCCTCATCGCGTTCGGCGGGCACACCCCGTTCTATCGCTTGTGGTACGAGGTCATGCCCATGATGAAGAAGGTGCGGGCGCCGGGCATGGCGTTCTTCCTCGTGGCGCTCCCGTGCGCGGCGCTGGCCGGGCTCGGTACCGACCGGCTGCTGCGCGGGCAAGTAACCCTGCGGGCCCTGGCGATTCCGATCGGCGTACTGGGAGCGTTCGCTCTGCTTGGTGTGGTGGGCGTGCTCCATTCCATCACGATGGGGCTTGCGGGACCGGAGCAGGCTCCCCGCGCGGCCGCCAACGCCGGGGCGCTTCAGACCGGGTCGCTGCGACTGCTGGTCGCCGTCGTCGTCGGAGGCGCGGCGCTCTGGCTGGTGTGGGCCCGGCGAGCTACGGGTGCGCTGGCGGCCGTCGCCATCGGTGTCGTCATCCTGGGCGACATGTGGAGCATCGACCGATTGTTCTTCGAGTTCCGGGAGCCGGCCGCCCAGCTCTACCGCGACGACGAGATCACCACGAGGCTGCGCGCCACCCCGAAGCCGTTCCGGGTGCTCGACGCGGGAGTGTACCAGGGCTCGTATCTCATGGCCCACGATATCCAGTCGATGCTCGGCTATCACGGCCAGGAGATACGGTTCTACGACGAGCTGCTCGGGGGCAAAGGCCAGTGGAAGTTCGCGGGCAATCCGAACCTCCACGATTTGCTGAGCGTCAGATTCATTCTCCTGCCCGAGGCCCAGGACGTGCCCGGGTTTCACCAGGTGCTCGGTCTGGTCACGACGACGCCGGGCTCGCCGGCGATCCTGCTCGAGAAGGACACGATCCCGCCGTACGTTCGCGTCACCGCGGGCGCCGCGAAGCTGCCGGAGGAACAGATACCGCCGACGGTGATCGACCCGCGTTTTCCTCTCCAGGCCGTCACACTCTACGGCGATACCGCCAGTATCACGCCGGCGCCGCTTCGAGGGGGCCCGCTGAGTGACGGGGCGGAGATCACGGCCAGCCTGGCGGAGTGGACGCCCGGTGCCATGCGGGTCAGGCTGAACGGTAGATCGGACAGCGTGAGCTATCTCCTCGTGTCCGAAAACTGGTATCCGGACTGGCACGCCGAGGTGGACGGGAAAGCGGCACCGCTGCTCCGGGGGGACTATACCCTCCTCAGCGTCGCGCTCCCGCCGGGCGCCCATGAGGTACGCCTTTGGTTCTCGTCGGCGACGTATGGTCGGGGAAAGCTGGTGACCCTGGTGGCCCTGTTGATGGCGGTGGCGCTTTGCGCGGCGCCCCTGTGGCCGCGGAGATTCCGGAGTGATTGAGCGTGCCCTGATCGTGGTGCCGACGTACAACGAGCGGGTGAACCTTCCCCTGATCGTGCCCCAGATCCTGCAGCAGGACATCCGGATCGAGGTGCTCGTCGTGGACGACAACTCCCCGGACGGCACCGGCCGCCTGGCGGACGAGATGGCCGCGGCCGAGCCTCGTCTTCACGTCATGCACCGGCCGGGGAAGGAGGGGCTCGGCAAGGCGTACATCGCCGGGTTCCGCTGGGCGCTGGAGCGCGACTACGACTACATCTTCGAGATGGACGCCGACTTCAGCCACGATCCCAAGTATCTGCCGGAGTTCCTCCAGGCGATCGAGCGGGCCGACCTCGTGGTGGGATCCCGTTATCGTTCAGGGGTCAATGTCATCAACTGGCCCATCTCCCGGTTGTTGCTGTCGCTTGGCGCCAACGAATACGCCCGCCGCATTACCGGGCTGCCGTTGACCGATTCGACGGGCGGGTTCAAGTGCTTTCGCCGCCGGGTACTGGAATCCATTGATTTCTCGAAGGTTAGATCGAACGGTTACTCTTTTCAGATCGAAATGAGTTTCCGCGCCTGGAAGCAAGGATTCAGGGTCGTCGAGATCCCGATCGTGTTCACTGACCGGGTGGAAGGGCAGAGCAAGATGAACAAGCGGATTGTCCGTGAGGCCATCTGGATGGTCTGGTGGCTCCGGATCAAGTCCATCGGGGGCAGGCTTTGAGGGGAACGATTCTCTACAAGATGACCGGGTCGGGCAACGACTTCGTGATGCTGGACGGCCGTTGCGTCGATCCGGCCACCTGGACCCCTGAGCGGATCTCCGCCATGTGCGACCGCCGGGCCGGGGTAGGGGCCGACGGACTCGTCCTCCTGACTCCCGAAAAGGACGACGCGGTGCGGATGATTTACTGGAACTCCGACGGATCCCGGGCCGCCATGTGCGGGAACGCCGGCCTGTGCAGCGCGCGCCTGGCCGTATATCTCGAGATGGTGCCGGGGGGACAGTTCACCCTCCTGACCGATGCCGGACCGGTCGCCGCCCGAAGCGGTGTCGCAGGAGACACGGCCGAGATCGGGCTGCCCGATTGCGATGCTCCCGGATCGGCACCAGGGTTGGAGCTCGAGAGCGGTGAGCGCTGGATGGGCTTCGTAAAAGTCGGTGTGCCGCACCTGGTGGTCCGGGTCGACGATCTGGACGCCGTGGACGTTGTGACCAGGGGCCGAGCACTGCGATTCGCGCCGGCATTGGGTCAGGAAGGCGCCAACGCCAATTTCGTGGCGCCTGGTCCGAACGGGTCTTGGGGCATCCGCACCTACGAGCGAGGGGTGGAAGGTGAGACTCTCGCGTGCGGCACCGGAACCGTCGCGGCGGCACTCACGGTCGCCGGACATGGCGAGGCATCGTTGCCGACGCGGTTCCGCACGCGGGGAGGGCCTGAGCTGGCCGTGCGGGCATGTCTCGAGGGGTCGCGGGCGAGTAACATTTGGCTCGGCGGCCAGGGCAGGCTGGTGTTTCGGGGGATCTGGGAAGTCTGAGCGGCCGGCGAGCGGTCGAATCCACCCAACCTACGTAATTCCAATCCATTAGAAACTGGTTCGTGGAGAAGTGGGCGGCGCATTTCCACACTTCTCCACAGTTATCACCACCGCAACTTAACATAACATATCTTATACGTAGTTTGATTCGTGACGCGATCGGAGGTGGGGGTCCCCCCCCTAGCTACATCTTCCCGCCCGTCAACTCCGCAAGACGGACCTGTGCCTCGGTCATCACCGCCGACTTCGGGTATTTCGTGATGATGGTCCGGTAGGCCGACTCGGCCTCAGCCTGCTTGCCGGCTTCCACGTAGGCCCGGCCTGCATCCACGAGATACCTGGCCTTCAGGTACTCGACGTCCGCGGTGGCGGAGGCCTGCATGAAGGCGGCCGCCGCGTCGCCCCACTTCCGTGAGTTCTCCAGCGAAGCTCCCAGGAGGCCGTTGGCGGGCGCCAGGTACTTCTGGTCGGGCTTGGTGGCCAGGAAGTCGCGCAGGCCTACTGCCGCCAGTTCACCCTGGCCGTTCACCAGGCGGACCTGGTTCAGGGTGATGACGGCCTCGCTGGCGGCGTCGGTGCCCTTATAGGTCTGGATGAGCTTCTGCAGCTCGCTCGAGGCGAGCGGCAGGTTGCCTGCTTCGGCCGTGGCCCGTGCCTGGCTCAGGCTCCTGGCGGCAAACTCTTCCTTCCGCCTGTTGCTGGTCACCACGAACCACACGACGAGACACACAATGGCCACGCCGATCCCGGCGGCCACGAGCAGTCGGTTTCGGTCGCGGTACCAGGGTGTGGGGGTCGAGGTGCCGGTCGCGTCGCGGGATGTGGGTGCCACACTGGTTGCCATGAGTACTCGATCAGAAGAAGATGACCTGCCCTTTGCCAACCCCGTCCCCGCCTGTGGTGCCCCGCAGTGCCCCCGGCGTGACTCGAACACGCGGCCAACAGTTTAGGAAACTGCTGCTCTATCCATCTGAGCTACGGGGGCGGTTTGACGCCGGCCGGGCACGTCGGAGCGTCTGGAACACGGAAAGATGGCACGGGGCGCGCGATCGGGGCAAGTCTTGGACATAGCGCCACTTGCCCTCGCATCAGACAGGCGCTGACCCATCGTCCCGGACGGCCGCGCGCCCCTAGTCAGCGCCTGGCCAGCACGTGGCAGCGCGCGCCCCGGAGCCGCTCCAGCCCGCCGAGCCCGCCGATCTCGAGCAGGAAGCTCCATCCCGCCACGTCGGCGCCGAGTCCGCGAGCCAACTGGGCGGCGGCGCGGGCGGTGCCTCCGGTGGCGAGCACGTCGTCCACGACCAGCACACGCGCCGCCTCGTCCAGACAGTCGCGATGGCATTCGAGGGCGTCGGTGCCGTATTCGAGCTCGTACGATTCACTGACTTTCTCCCACGGCAGCTTCCCCGGCTTGCGTGCAGGTACGAACCCCGCGCCCAGGCTGGTCGCGACGGCGCCGCCGAGAATGAAGCCCCGTGCCTCGATGCCGAGCACATGGCTGATCCCATCCTCACGAAACGGGTCGGCCATGGCGGAGACCACGGTTCGGAAGAGCTTCCCATCGGCCAGCACCGGCGTGATGTCCTGGAACACGATTCCCGGCTTGGGGTAGTCGCGGATGGGCCGCAACGTGTCGAGGACGTGCCTGGCGAGTGGTGTGAGTGGGGTCATCGGATCTCGAAGCTCCTCGTAGTCACGGGACCCTGTCCCGATTGCTCCTCTCGCTGGACCGACCGCACCGCGGCTCCGGCGGGGCCGTCATGGAGCAGTGCCTCCAGCTTCGCCAGCGTCTCGGCGCTGTCGCGGTGCGCCACCACCACCTCAACCGAGCCATCCGGCAGATTGCGCACGTAGCCACCGAGGCCGAGAGCCCGGGCGTGGCGAGAAACGAACCAGCGGAACCCTACGCCCTGCACCCTGCCCCGCACCAGATACCGGATGCTCGTCACAGCCGCGAGGTCGGTTGCCGGCGCCGCCAGATCACGTACGCCGCCACGAGCGCCACCGTGCCGGGAAGAACGTAGGTCAGGAAGACGCGGTGCACGTAGGGACCGATCGCGGCGCTGACCTCTTCGCCGTGGCGGCCGATGAGCCAGCCGAGATAGGTGAGAATGGCGCACCAGACGCCCGCGCCGAGGGCGGTGAAGAGAATGAACCGTCCCAGCACCATCCGGCTGACGCCGGCCGGAATGGAAATCAGGTGACGGACCACCGGCAGCAGCCGCCCCACGAAAGTGCTGATCTCGCCGTGCCGGCGGAAGAACGCTTCGGTCTTGTCCAGCTTCTGCTCCGAGACGAGGACGTACTTGCCGTAGCGCCGCAGCACCGGCTCGCCCACGAACACCGCGAGCGCGTAGTTGACCAGCGCGCCGAGCACGCTTCCGAGCGTCCCCGCCGCGATGGCGACCCAGGTGTTCATCTGCCCCTTGGCGGCGAGGTACCCCGCCGGCGGCATGACCAGCTCGCTCGGCAGGGGCAGAATCGACGACTCGATGGCCATGAGCAGCACGATCCCGGGGTAGCCCAGGGCGAGCACGGTGGCAGCAAGCCAGCTGAAGAAGTCGTTGAGCATCGCGTTCCGAGGTCAGGGGGAAAAGCCGAATTCGCCGAGCAGGGGCACGAACCGTACGTCCTCCACGGTGCTGACGCGGACGTCGTCGCCGTGACGTCGAACCAGGCTGAGCGTCTGCGAGGCCCGATCGCCGAGGGGGATCACCATCCGGCCCTCGGGCGCCAGCTGCTGCACCAGAGGGGAGGGGATATCGGGTGAGGCGGCGGCCACGAGGATCGCGTCGTAGGGCGAGAACGGGCGCCAGCCCAGGGTCCCGTCGCCCACGAGAATGGTCGCGTTGCGGATGCCCGCTGCTTCCAGCGCGATGCGCGCGCCCTGGGCCAGATTGGCCAGGCGTTCCACGGCGAAGACGCTGTCGGCCAGCATGGCGAGCAGCGCCGTCTGATACCCCGAACCCGCGCCGATCTCGAGCACTCGCTCGCGGCCGCTGAGCCCGATCAGCTCCAGATAGCGCGCCTGTACGAAGGGTTGGGAGATGGTCTGACCGCTCCCGATGGGCAGCGCGACATCGTCGTAGGCGCGGTGCCGCACGCTCTCGGGCACGAAGAGGTGGCGGGGCACCATCCGGACGGCTCGGAGCACGGCGAGGTCGCGGATGCCCTTGCGCTGGAGCGTCTCGACCAGTTGCGCCCGATAGCCGCCGTACCCATCCCCCTCGCCTATCCCTCCAGTGCCCATCCCGTGACCGTTTCGAGGAGAGAGTAGTTGGTCAGGTCCATGTGGAGCGGCGTGACCGAGATGTACCCTTCGGCGACGGCCAGATGGTCGGAGTTCTCCGTTCCGGTCCAGGTGATGGTGCCGCCTCCGATCCAGTAGATCTCCCGGCCCCACGGATCCTTCATCCTCGTGAGCGACTCGGAGAAGAAGCGGCTGCCGAGCTTCGTCACCTGGATCCCCTTCACCTCCGACGCGGGAACCGTGGGAAGGTTGATGTTGAGGAGGGTCTGCTCGGGAAATTCGGGCTGGCTGGTGATCCGGCGGACCAGACTCACCAGGAGGTCACGGTACGTGTCCATGGTCTCGGGCTGATTGCCGGAGAAGGAAATGCCGATGCCCGGCACACCCAGCGTCACGGCTTCCATGGCGGCGGCGACGGTCCCCGAATAGAGCACGTCCTCGCCCATGTTGGGCCCGTGGTTGACGCCGGAGAACACGAACGCGGGCCGCTCCGGCATCAGCGCCTGCACCGCCAGCATCACGCAGTCGGTGGGCGTGCCGTCGATCTGCCAACCGCCGTCGGGCCGTCGCGCCGGCCGGAGCGGCCGGTGCAGCGTGAGCGAGTGGGACGTACCGCTCTGCTCGCGGTCGGGCGCCACCACGGTGACGGTACCGACCTCGCGGCATACGTCGGCCAGGAGGGCGAGGCCGGGGGCCAGGACTCCGTCGTCGTTGGTGACCAGAATGTTCATTCGTCGGGCTCGGGCGGGGCGCGTCCATCCAGGATCGCGACGATGCCCTCGATGCTCGCCCGCACCTCGGCCGCCAGCTCGCCCTCGAATGCCTTCCGCGCGGAGCCCTTGAGCTCGCCGGTGCGGCGATACTGGTCGATTCGCTGGCGGGCGCCGTCAATGGTGTACTTCTCGGTGTACAGCAGGTGCTTCACCAGCATGATCAGCTCCACCTCACGGCTCTTGTACACCCGGTTGCCCGAGCGATTCTTGGCCGGGTTCAGGAAGCGGAACTGGCTCTCCCAATACCGCAGGACGTGTGGCTTGAGATCGGTGAGGGCGCAGACCTCACCGATGGAATAGAATTCCTGTACCGGTCGGGTGGTCGTGGTCATCTCCACTGCTCCGGTTTGAGTTCCCGCCCCATGAGCTCGGCGACGCCGTCTCGCGGGGGCTTCCCATCGAACAGAACTTCACACACCTGGTGCACGATCGGCAGCTCGACTCCGTGTCGCGCGCCGAGCGCGGCGCCCGCCCGCGCCGCGTTGGCGCCTTCGGCCACCGTGCGGTGCGACTGCTGATACTCGCCGAGCGTCTGGCCCGCCGCGAGCGCGAGACCGAGCGCGCGGTTCCGGCTCAGGCTGCCGGTGGTGGTCAGCACCAGGTCGCCCATGCCGGCCAGCCCCGCGAAGGTGAGCGGATCGGCGCCCATCGCGACGCCGAGCCGGGTGATCTCGGCGAGTCCCCGGGTGATGAGGGCCGCGCGCGGGTTGTTGCCCAGTCCCAGACCCTCGAGGATCCCCGCGGCGATCGCGATCACGTTCTTGAGGGCGCCCGCCAGCTCGACGCCGGTCACATCGGCGCCGGTGTAGACCCGGAACGCCGGCGTGGCGAACACGCGCTGGGCCTCTCTCGCGGCATCGGCATGGGTCGACGCGGCCACGACCGCGGTCGGCTGTCCCTGGCACACCTCGGCGGCGAAGCTCGGCCCGGAGAGCGCGACGAACCGCACCCGAGGGGCGCATTCCCGGAACACGTCGGACATGAGCGCGAGCGTGTCGGCCTCGATTCCCTTGGTGGCGCTGATCACGAGGGCGCCCGGTGGCAGCGCCGGGGACACCTGCCGCACCACCGCGCGCGCCGCATGGCTGGGCGGCACGGAGACGATGACGTCCGCGCCGGCGACGGCGGTCTGCAGATCGCTCTCCGCGCGGAGCGAAGGAGCGAGCGTCACGCCGGGGAGAAACACCGGATTCTCCCGGTCGCGGTTGATCGCGGCCACCACCTCGGCCTCGTACGCCCAGAGCCGGACCTGATCGCCCTTGCAGGCGAGGAGATTGGCCAGGGTCGTGCCCCAGCTCCCGGCGCCCAGGACGGCCACGGCCGTCACGGCTGCCCTCGTGGCGTCGGCGCGGCCCGGCGGCCGAAGCGGTTCTCGGTGCCTTTCAGCAGCCGTCCGATATTGGCGCGATGGAGCCAGACGATCGCGAGCGCCACGGCCACGTCGAGCCAGAGGATGGCCGGCTGATCGGGCGGATCGAGCAGTTGCACCGCCACGGGGAACAGGGCCGCGGAGATGATGCTGCCGAGCGAGACGTAGCCGCTCAGCGCCACCACGACGACCCACACCGCGAACGAGATGCCGAGCGCCAGCGGCGCCATCGCGAGCATCACGCCGGCCGCCGTCGCGACGCCCTTTCCGCCCCGGAAGCGCACGAACACCGAATAAACGTGGCCCAGCACCGCCATCATGCCGCAGACGAGCCCGAACAACTGCGAAGCGGATGCCCTCGGCGCGAAGACGAGCACGGGCACGAGTCCCTTGGCCGCGTCGAACAGCGCGACGGGAATCGCGAACTTCCACCCCAGGACGCGGTACAGGTTGGTGGCGCCGAGATTCTTGCTGCCGTGCTGGCGCAGATCGATGCCGCGGAACAGGCGCGCCGTGATGAAGCTCGTGGGCACGGCGCCAAGCAGGTAGGAGGCGAGCAGCCAGGGGATCATCGAGCCGCTCACCGGCGCGACCCCCGGCGCGTGAAACGCAGCCGCAGCGGTGAGCCGGTGAAGGGCCACACCGAGCGGAACCCGTGCGCCAGATAGCGCTGGTACGACTCGGGCACGTCGTCCGGTCGGTTGCTCACGATCGCGAACGTCGGGGGCGCGGTGCCGATCTGCGACGCGTAGAGGAGCTTGACCTCCTCACCCGGCTTCTGGGGAGGCGCGGTGCGCTCCAGCAGGTCGGTGAGCACCTTGTTCACTTCCGCGGTGGGAATGCGTTGTCCCCGGCCGTCGGCCACCTCCAGAACGAGATCGAGAATCTTCCGTACCCGCTGGCCCGTGATGGCGGAGGCATACACGAAGGGGACGTAGCGCAGGAAGGGCGCGCGCGCGATCAGCTCCTCCTGGCCGCGGTGCGCGGTGTTGGCATCCTTCTCTTCGATCAGGTCCCACTTGTTCACTACGATGATCAGCCCGCACCCCTGGTCCCACGCCTCCGTGGCGATGCGGAGGTCCTGGTTGTGGAGGCCGATGACCGCATCCACCACGAGCACGCACACGGTGGCGCGCTCGATGGCCCGCTCGGTCCGTAAGGTGGAGTAGAATTCGAGGTCATCTTCTACTTTAGCGCGCCGTCGTAACCCTGCGGTATCAATGAACTTGAGGAGCTTCCCACTGTAGCGCAATGGTGAGTCGACCGCATCGCGCGTCGTCCCGGCCTCGGGCGCCACCACGTGGCGCTCCTCCCCCAGCAGCCGATTCACGAGCGAGGACTTTCCGGCGTTTGGCCGACCCACCACCGCGACGTTGATCGCATCCTCGGTATCTCCCTCTCCCGCGGGAGGCAGCCGATCCACCATCACGTCCAGCAGGTCGCCACTGCCCTTCCCCACTGCCGCGCTCACGCCGTACGGGTCGCCGAATCCGAGCTGGTAGAAGTCGTACTGGGCGGTGCTCCGCTCGAGATCGTCGAGCTTGTTGACCGCCAGGACGACGGGGCGCTGCGCCTGGCGCAAACGGTCGGCGATGGCCCGGTCCACCGGATTGACGCCTTCGTCGCCGTCCACTACGAAGAGGATCAAGTCCGCCTCGGCGATGGCGAACTCGACCTGCTGGCGGATCGCGCGATCCATCGAGTCGTGCGACTCCGGCACGAGGCCGCCGGTGTCCACCACCCAGAAGTGGCGTCCATTCCACTCCGCCTCGCCGAAGTGGCGGTCGCGGGTGGTGCCCGGACGGTCCGATACGATGGCCCGGCGCCCGCCGAGAATCCGGTTGAAGAGGGTGGACTTGCCGGTGTTGGGGCGGCCGACGATTGCGACGGTCGGCTTGCTCACGCGGCCGCCGGCGCGGAGAGGGCGTCGACGAAGTCCTTCGATGCGCGGACCTCGAACGAAAGTGCGCCGGCGAGCGCGTCGAAGCTCATGCTGTCGATGAAGAGCCCGTCGTCGTTGAGACACTCGCCGGGCAGGAGCGCCAGATCGAGATCGTCCCGGGCCACGAGCGCCTCCCGCACGGCGGCGCCGGGCAGCAATCCGGCGGTCGTCACTGACGCACCGAACAGCGAGTTCTCCACCGGAATGAGCTCGAAGCGCGCGCCGGTCACGGCCGCGAGCGGCTCCAGCACCATCGGCATGAGCGGCGCCATCGCCGTGCCCGTCACGACGCCGACTCGTCGCCCCGCCAGCCGCTCGAGCTCGCCACGCTGGTCCGCGATCCGCCGCTGCAGCCACCGCACCGCGCCGACGCCGTTCTCGACCTGATCGAACCCGTCGTAGATCTCCGCCGGTGGCAGCTCGACGCCGGCGCGCAGATACAGCTCGTCCGCGCCGAACGCCCAGGTGAGGCCCCGCTCCCGCCGCGCGACCGCCGCCTGGGCGTCGATCAGCGCGATGGCGGCCCGGCATTCGCCAGCCGTCGGCTCGCGCACGAGGTGATGCTTGCTGTGCTCGGTGAGTCCCACCGGCACCACGGAGCACCCGAGGATCGCGGGTCCGAAGGCGAACAGCTCGGCGAGCGTCTGGCGCAGCACCGCACCGTCGTTCACGCCGGGGGACATCACGACCTGGGTGTGAAACTCGATGCCGGCGTCGGCGAATTCGCGAAGCTGGGGAATGAGATCCGGCGCCGATGGATTCCGGAGCAGGTACCGTCGAACCGTGGTATCGGTGGCGTGCACGGAGACGTAGAGCGGCGAAAGCCGGTATTCCTTGATGCGGCGGATGTCGCGGGGCTTGAGATTGGTGAGCGTGGCGAAGTTGCCGTAGCGGAAGGAGAGCCGGTAGTCGTCGTCGCGGATGTACAGCACGTCGCGTAGCCCGTCGGGCAGGCCGTCCACGAAGCAGAAGTCGCAGCGGTTGGCGCAGCGTCGGATGCGCACGGGCTCGAGCGCCACGCCCATCGGCTCGCCCAGCGGCCGCTCGATGTCGAACTCGATCTCCTCACCTCCCGGCATCCGCACGTGCAGCAGGAAGGCCTCCTCGGCGGTGGCGAACTCCCAGTCGAGAAAGTCCTCCAGCTCGCGCCCGTCGACCGAGAGCAGCTCCGCTCCCGCCCGGAGCCCCAGCTCCTCCGCGATCGACCCCGCCTCGACTCCTGTGACTCTGATCATACGCGGCTTGGCAAACCGGACGCTCCATTGCGGCCGGACTTCGGCGAAAGATGCCGCGTTAGCTCCTAAATTCAAGCCCTTCTATCACTTCGCTTGTGGATCGGAAGTGCTTTCTGAAGCGAACCGTTCCTGGCTTCCCGGCTCGGTGCCGGCGCCCTCCCGCTGACGGTACCGGCCGTCCGGCTGAAGCTCCCAGGCGTTGGGGTCGGCGAGCTCCACCTCGAGAATGTTGTTCAGCCGGGCGCGGTGGTCGGGGTCCGTAATCGAGACGATCACCTCGACCCGGCGGCGGAGGTTGCGGGGACGCCAGTCGGCCGAGCCGATGTAATAGCGATCGTCGCCGCCGTTGGCGAAGTGGTAGATCCGGCCGTGCTCGAGGAGGCGGCCGAGGAGGCTTACCACCCGGATGCGGCTGGAGATGCCCGGAAGTCCGGGCCTGAGCGTGCAGAGTCCGCGCACCACCAGCTGGATGTCCACGCCCGCCTCGGAGGCGCGATAGAGTGCGCGGATCACCTCGGTATCAGCAAGCCCGTTGAGCTTGGCCCGGATTCTCGCCTCGCGGCCCGCGCGGGCGTGGCCGATCTCGTTCTCGATCGCCGCCAGCACGTGCGGCAGGAGATGCGTCGGGGCGACGACGATCCGATCGTGCCTCCCCCCCGGGGGCTGGCTCGACCCGGTCAGCTCGTTGAAGAGCTCGTGCACGTCATTGCCCAGTCGCTGGTCGGCGGAGAGGAGGCCGAGGTCGGTGTACTGGCGCGCGGTCGCGACGTTGTAGTTGCCCGTGGCGATGTGCACGTAGCGCCGGAGCTCGCCGGCCGTGCCGGTGCGCCGCAGCACGAGCCCGACCTTCGCGTGATTCTTGAGTCCCACTACGCCGTACACGACCGTGGCGCCCGCGTCCTCGAGGCGCTGCACCCAGGCCACGTTCCGCGCCTCGTCGAACCGCGCCTTCAGCTCGACGAACAGGATCACTTCCTTGCCCGCCGCGCGGGCTCGAAGCAGCGCATCCACGATCGGCGACTGCTCGCCCACACGGTAGAGCGTGAGTCGGATCGAGGCGACCTGCGGATCCTCGGCCGCCTCGGAGAAGAACCGCACGATGCTCGCCGAGTAGTCCTCGTACGGATGAAACAGGAGCACGTCGCCGGCATCGAGACGGGTCCAGAGGTCCGTGTCCTGCGCGAAAGGATCCCGCGCGGCCAGGGCAGGAAACCGGCCGCCGCCCGCGGGAACTGCGGCCGCGCCGAGCTCGCGCAAGGCCCGCAGATCGAGCAGGCCGCCCACCTCGTACACGTCGGCGTCGGAAACGCCGGTGCCCTCGGCGTCGCGCTCGAACCGGAGCTCCCAGCGGATCCGGTCGCGGATCACTCGCGGCATCGGCCGCTCCACCTCGAGCCGGACCACCGCGTTCGACGCCCGGCCCCCCACGGCCTCGCGCACGGCTTGCAGCAGGTCGCCCGCCTCGCGATCGTCGAGTTCGATCTCCGCCGCGCGGGTGAGCCGGAAGAGGAAGGCGCCGTCGATGGTGCGGCCGGGGTAGAACGCCGCGACGTTGGCGCGCACCACCTCCTCGATGGGGATGACCTCGCCGCCTTCGCCGGTGGGGAGAAAGCGCGGCAGGCGCTCGGGCATCCTCAGATAGGCGAAGTGGGTCGACCCCTCGTCCGCGTCCATCAGGGACACCGCCATGCAGAGCGTGAGATGGGGCAGGAGCGGAACGGGAAATCCCGGGCTCATCGTGATCGCCCGGGGCGTGACGAGAGGATAGATCTCGCGCTGGAAGCGCTCGATCATCCGCGCGCGGGCCATGTCGCTCAGGCCGTCCCATGAACGAATCGTCACGCCGTAAGAGCGGAGCTTCTCGAGACAGGTCTCCGCCGTGCGCGTCTGCCGCTCCAGGAGCCCGCGGAGCCGGAGGCCCACCGCGTCGAGCCGGCCGTCCTGCGCTTCCTGCTTCAAGGCGCCGACGTTCACCATGAAGAACTCGTCGACATTCGAGCTCACGATCGACAGAAAGCCGAGGCGTTCGACGATCGGTATCCGGGCGTCTTCCGCGAGCGCGAGCACCCGGGCGTTGAACTCGACGACACTGATGTCGGGATCGAGGAGCGGGGTCGCCTCGGAATCGTCGACGGCGACCGGCCCACCGGAGGCTGGAGCTGGTTGGATCACCGGCGCCGTCGTCGCTGGCTCGGGACTGACACCCGAGCGCAGCGCGAAGGCGATCGCCGTAAGTGTCTCGGGATCGCCGAGGCCCGGCCCGCCGGCGGTGGCGATCACGTCGTCCAGCGGGAGCCAGTCGATGTCGGCCGAGGCCTCCTGATCGGTGCGCACCCGGCGCGCGAGCCAGACGTCGAGCAGGTGGACCGCGCCGATCCCGGCCACGGTGCCGAGGAACGCGAGGTCGCCCACGGAGCTGCCGAGCGTCTGCTGCAGCAGATGCCGGCATGCCGCCTCCCCCTGCCCCGCGCCGACCGGGAGTCGGTGCCGGCCCTCCCCGCGCCGGAGCGCTACCCGGCCACGGTCGAGCACGAGGAGCGCGGTGGTCCGGCCCGAGGCGAGCGACCGGGCGAGCGCCTCCCGCTCGAGTCCCGCCGACAGCCGCTGGGCCCGAGCCAGCTTGCCCTCGAGAATGGGGCGGACCTCGGGCATCGCGGCGCCGATAGCTTCGAGCGTCGGTGAGCCGCCACGAAGGCGGCGGACCTTCATTTCCTGGAAGGTGCGGGCGATGCCGGCGCGACGCACCGAGACCGCGTCGTAGAAGAAGGTGAACTGCCCGCGCCACGGCCATGGCGATTTCGACTCCCGGGTCAGCCGCTCGACCTCGAGCTCCACCAGCGGCTGGAGGTCGGCCTGGTTCACCACGCCGCGGAGTCGCCGGGCGGCCTCGCTCGCGCCCGCGAGAGCGGCGGACGCTTCGGTCTCCGGTGTCTCCGAGACGACGGCGTCGCCTGCGGAGAAGCGCACCTTGAGCGCGCGACGATCATCCGCCCCGATCCGCCAGCGGCACACCACGCCCCGGCGCGACAGCGCGCCATCGGCCGTGTCGAAGTAGATGTCGCGGTACAGAGCGCGCGTGACGGGAGTGGACGGGAGGCGAAGCGGGAGCGGACCCGAGGCCAGATCCCGAAGACGCTCCGGAGTGGGAACATCCCACTTGAGCTGGCGATCGGGCGGGCCGGTCATCGGGGGCTGGCGGCCGCGGCGCGGGTGCGGGCGTCCTCGGAGATTCGCGCCAGTCCCTGGATGAACTTCGGGTCCTGCCTGATGCGGTCGAAGAGTCCCGAGTCGATCTGCCAGTAGGCGATCACCGGTGTCACCCGCACCGAGCGCTCGAACCATTCGAGGGAGCGGTCCACGTCACCGGTCCAGGCGAAGTAGGCGGCGAGATCCGAATACTGGTGGGCATTGGTGAACTTGCCGGCACGAAGCTGCTGCTCGAGCGAGTCGATGAGCTCGCGCGCCTCCTCGCGGCGTCCGGCGCGGTACAGACACATGGACCGGGCCGCGAGCCAGGGGCCCAGGTCCAGCGCCAGGCAGCCGCTCGCGTTGCCGCTCAAGAGCAGCGCGTAGCTCTGGAGCACGGCCGTCACCGGATCGGCCGGCGCCAGCGCCTGCACTCGCCGGGCCTCCTCGAGGGCGGTGTTGTATTCCCGCCCCCCGAGGGCCAGCACGATGAGACCGTGGCGCAGCCCGGTGGCGAGCGGGTCCAACCCGACCGCGGCCTGGGCCTGGCGGATCGCGCCGTTGTATCGGTGACTCGCCGCGAGCGAGAACGCGGCCGACATCCGGATCGCTGCGTCGTTCGGCTTGAGCTGGAGCGCCCGCCGCAGCTCCGCGAGCGCGGAGTCCAGCGGAGCCTCGTTCACCACCAGGGCGTCGGCCAGGGCGTGATGCGCCTCCGCGAGGCCGGAATCGAGCGCCACGGCACGAAGCGCCAGCGATTTCGCCCGGGCGGCCGCCTGATACTGGCTGAAATTCCCTCGGTAGCCGTAGAACACCCACGTCGAGTATGCCGAGCTCATCCCGGCGTATCCCATAGCGTAGGCGCTGTCGAGCTTCACCGCTTCGTTGAACAGCCCGATCGCCGACTCGAGCGCCTGGGGATCCCGGCGATTCATGATGTACCGGCCGCGCAATACCGCGTCGAACGCCGCGCTTTGCGTGGCCATCGCGCCCTCGGCCATCGTTCGCATGCCGGTCAGCCCGCTGGCCAGCTTTTCCGTCACCTTGCGGGCGATCTCCTCCTGCACCCGGAACCGGTCGGACAGGTCGCCCTCGAAGATGCCGGCCCAGAGGTGCTCCTCGGACCTGGCCTCGATCAGCTCGGCCGACACCCGGACCCGGTTTCCCTGTCTTCGGACCGCCCCCTCGACCACGTGCTGGACGCCCAGGGTCTCGCCGATCTGCGGCAGCGTGAGCGAACTGCCCTTGAGAGCCATGACCGAGGTTCGCGAGATCACCTTGAGACCCTCGACCTGCGCGAGCTGGCCGATGATCTCTTCGGTGATGCCCTCGCTGAAGTACTCGTTGGAGGAGTCACCGCTCAGGTTGTCGAAGGGGAGCACCGCCACCGAGGCCGCGTAGCGGCTCGCCGTGGGCGGCTTGGGGACGGTCGGGCGATGGGACTCGAAGGGATGCCATACGAGGAAGACGAGCGCGATCGCGGCGAGCAGCGCGGCGGGGATCAACCAGCGCCCGGCTGATCCCCGCTCGGGCTCGCCGGATCGGACCGACTCCGGAGTTACTGCCGGGACCGGGGTCGAGAGTCGCGGAAGGGCGCCGAGCGTCTCGCGTAACGCCTCAGCAAGGGCGCCGGCGGTCTGGAAGCGATCCTCCGGCGCCTTCTCCATGCTTCGGCGCACCGTCGTGATGAGACCGGGCGGCACCTCGGCGGCCTCCAGATGCTCCAGCGGCGGGTCGCTGGTGAGCTGCTGGGTGAGCACGCTCTTGAGGGTCGGACCGCTGAAGGCCATCCGCCCCGCCAGCATCTCGTAGAGTACGCATCCGAGGCTGTAGATGTCGCTGCGGCCATCGACGCCCGCTGCGGACGTCGCCTGTTCCGGGCTCATGTAGGCCACCGTGCCGATGGGCAGCCCGATGCCGGTCAGCGTCGCTCCGCCCGACAGCTCCACGGCGCGGGCGACGCCGAAGTCCGCCACGACGGCGTGACCATTCGAGAGCAGGATGTTCTCGGGCTTGACGTCGCGGTGCACCACCCCGTGGCGATGGGCGTACTCGAGGGCGTCGGCTACCTCGCAGGCGATCGAGGCGGCCTCGGCGACGGACACCCTGCCGCAGCACATCATCCGGTCGCGGAGCGACTCGCCTTCGATGTACGGCATCACGGCGTACAGGAGGCCTTCGGCTTCGCCCGAGTCGAGGAGAGGGACGATGTTGGTGTGCTGGAGCTGGGCGGTGATCTGGACTTCGCGGAGAAAGCGCTCGGGCCCGACGGCGCTGGAGATGTCCGGGTCCATGATCTTGATGGCGACCCGTCTCCCGTATTTCTTGTCCCGCGCGAGAAATACCTGCGCCATGCCGCCTCGGCCCACCTCGCGCTCGACCGCGTATCGGTCCTTGAGGAGGCGTTGGAGCTCGGGAAGGAGGTCGCTCACGCCGGCCGGGCTTTACTTGACTTCGGCATCGGCGATCTGGTTGCCCAGCCGGTTGCGTATCACCTGGAGCAGTGCGTCACCCGGCAGGCTCTTCTTGAGGCGCACCCGATACTCCAGCACGGCGATGCCCCCACCGTCGCGCGAGGTGTGGGTGTGCTTCCATTCCTTCACCTGCTCGGTGAGCAGCGCCTCGACCGCCCGCTGCACGGATTCGGCCTGCGACGTGCGGATCCTCACCGAGGTCTCGAGCGGCTTGGGCACCTTGCCCGAGCCGCGTTTCTGGGCCCGGGCCACGATCGCCTGGAGTTGTTCCGGCGTCATGGACCGCAGGATCTCCCGATCGAGCATCGAGACGAAGGCCCCGCTCCGATTGGCGTTGGCCCGCGACCGCGCCAGCCGGCGGGCCGCGGCCGGCCCCTCGAGATGGGCCGGCGCCCGGCCGAAGTCGGTATACCAGAAGATCAGGATGACGACGTTGAAGAGCAGCGACATGACCGCGGCGGCCGACATCACCTGCACACCCGCCGCGAGGCCCACGGCGGTCGCAAGGAAGATGCAGACGGCGTCTTTCGTATCGCGCAGCGTGTTGCGGAAGCTCACCGCGGCGACGATGCCGCCGAGGCTGAACGCCAGCGCGACGCTGTTCTTGACCAGCAGGACGACGCCCGCAACGACGATCGGCAGGATGACGAGGGTCTGCACCACCGACTGGCGGTAGCCCTTCTTCTGGCGGGTCATGATGTACACCCACGCGACCGGGATCATCAGCAGGAAGGCGCCGGTCATGCAGAGTGCCGTGGTGACGGCCAGGGCGACGGGCGGCGGCAGATGCTGCCCGGCAGTGCCGCTCAGCGACTCGAAGAGCGGATCATTGCCGAGGTGGTCCTTCCCGGCGGTCAGCGCATCCAGCCGCTCGGCGGAGAAGACGGTGTGGAGACCGGGAAAGATCTGCCAGAGAAGGGCCGTGCCCGCAGCCAGCAGGACGTAGTAGGCCACGACACGGGTGACGGGATTTTCGCTGAGCCTGGCGAAGCTGCCCCTGGCGGGCTGCGGCACGGCCGACCCCCTCGGGCTGATGCCCGGATGCCGTTGGTGTGAGGCAATTTGTAGAAGAATAGCTCCGCCGGGCCATTGGCAAAGTCCGTCCCAGGCATGAGATTCCACCAACCCCCACCTACCCGTCCCCATGCCCAGCCACTCACGAGTGGAGCCCCAGGTCAACACGACGCCCTCGACCACCGGGGGAGCCGACGCCTCGCTGCCCGACGAGCTGGTCGGCGAGATCGTCCAGCGGCTCCGCATCGCGGCGGCCGTCTGGATCGGGCTGTGGACCATCGGCCTGGTGATGAACCACCTGATCCGCCCGCTGCTCGATCTGCCCCGGGACGCGGTGCTGGCGTGGCCGCCGCTCGCCGACGTCTTCGCGGTGGTGTTCATCCTCCTGTCGGTGGCCCTCTACCGGTGGGCGCCCACCTGCCGGAGCCAGGGTCACAAGCTCGTCAACGTCGGGCTGGCCTACGAAGTCGTACTCGCCTTCGGAGTCGGGCTCGTGAACCAGTGGAATCCGGCGGTGCTGGGCGGACGGCTCTCGTGGCTGTGCGTGCTGATCCTGATTCAGCCGCTGATCGTGCCGGCACCGCCCAGGAAGACGCTCATCGCATCGCTCCTCGCGGCCAGTATGGACCCGGTCGGTCTCATCGTGGCGCATCTCCGCGGCGTGGAGCTCCCGAGTCTCCCACTCCTCGTCTGGGCCTACACGCCCAACTACGTCTGTGCGCTGCTGGCGGTCCTTCCGTCGAAGATCATCCTGCGGATGGGGCGACAGGTGAGCCGCGCGAGAGAGATGGGCAGCTACCGGCTGGCGGACCGGATCGGCGAGGGCGGAATGGGCGAGGTGTGGCGGGCGCACCACCGCCTGCTGGCGCGCCCCGCCGCCATCAAACTGATCCGTCCGCGTCGGGACGACGAGGACAGCGCCACCGCGGTGGCGAGGTTCCGGCGGGAGGCCCAGGCGGCCGCGAGCCTGCGCTCGCCCCACAGCATCCAGCTCTACGACTTCGGCGTGACGCGTGACGGGCGCTTCTACATCGTGATGGAGCTGCTGGACGGGATGGACCTCGAGACGCTGGTCCGTCGCTTCGGGCCGCAGCCACCGGCTCGCGTGGTCCACCTGCTCCTGCAGGCGTGTGCGTCCCTCGCCGAAGCCCACGCGTCCGGTTTGATACACCGGGACATCAAGCCGGCCAACCTGCATCTTTGCCGGCTCGGTCTCGATTACGACTTCATCAAGGTGCTGGATTTCGGGCTCGCCAAGCGGGATCAGGAGGCGGGCCGGCAGACCCTGCTCACCGCTCCCCAGGCCACGACCGGGACCCCGGCATACATGCCACCGGAGATGGCGTCGGGCGAAGCGATCGACGCGCGGGTGGATCTCTATTCGCTGGGGTGCGTCGGTTACTTCCTGCTCACGGGCACGCTGGTCTTCGAGGCGGACAACGCGCTCAGGATGATCCTCCAGCACCTGCAGGGCCGGCCGGTACCGCCGTCGGACAGGTCGGGACTCGCCATCCCCCGCGCGCTCGACGAGATCATTCTTCGTTGTCTGGCCAAGGAGCCTGCAGGCCGGCCGGCGTCTGCCGGCGAGCTGGCGGAGGCGCTGGTGCGGGTGGACGCGGGCGATCCGTGGACTGCAGGCCACGCGCGCGCATGGTGGGAAAACAACCTGGCGGAGGGCAAGCCTTCGCCCTCCGCCAGCGAGCCCACGATCATGCTCGACGTGGCCTACTGAATCCGCACCACCTTTGCCGCCGACGGCACCCCATTCCGATTGAGCACGAAGAGCAGGTAATCGCCCGGCGGCGCGGCGTTGGCGTTGGCCGGCGCGGTGACGCTGATGCTGCCGGCCCCGGCCGTGAAGGATAGCCTCATCGTGCGGCCGTTCTGGTCGAACGCGTGGGTCACCGAGCCCAGCCGGGTGATACGCACCGTCGTGATCTGGGCGGCGTTGGGTGTCGTCACGGTGAAATCGCCGCCGTAGCTCACGGGGGAGGCGACGTTCGTGATCGTCGGCCGGGCACCCTTGAAGAGGTAGGGCGGATGGTAGATCTCGTGACTCTCCTCGTCGGGGTACGGGGTAGACGTCCCGGGAATGTTCGCATTTCCGCTGGCGCCGTGCAGCACTGTGGCGTCGGGGAGGAGGAGCGAAACCGAGTGATACCCTCGGTTCACCGCATTGCTTGCGAGACCGGTCCAGTTATTGGTGGCAGGGTCCCAGATCTCCGCGGCGTGTTGAGCCGTGCCGATGTTGTTGAAGCCGGCCCCGCTGACGCCGCCGGTCACAAGCACTTTGCCGTCGGGGAGCACCGTGGCGTTGAGGTGCCGCCGCGGCGTCGGTAACGATCCAGCGCTTTCCCATGTCGGCGACACCTGCGTGAGATCGATCTTCTCTGCCGTTGCGGTGGGCGTCCCGTTCTTCGGATCCGGGGTGTCCCAGGTCAGGTCGCCGCCTCCACCGACATACAGGATCTTCCCCGCCTCGTACATGACCGCCGACCCATAGTCGCGGTTGAACGGCCAGATGTGTGCGGGTCCGTTGACCCAAGTTCCCCGCCCGCCCGCCCCCATGGCGTCAACGCTCAGCCAGCGTGACATCGTGCGCTCGCCTGCCATGAAGATGCGCCCGTCGGGTGAGACGAAGTCACGCGGATAGTAGGGAAGCTGAGAGGTGCACCGGGGAGCTGAACCCAATGGTTATTCTCCCAGATCTCCGGAATGAGCACCGTGGTCTTACTCGTGTCCTTGCCCGCCACAGTGATCATCCGGCCATCGGGCAGCTCGGTGACGGTGGGATACCAGCGCCCTTTGGCCATCTTGGGCCCGGCCGTCCACTGTTGGGTTGCCGGGTTGAAGAAATTGGTCACATCGAGCCCGCGATCGTCCAGTTTGTGCCCCCCTGACACCATTAGTGTCCCATCGGCCATGAACCCATGACCGGCGCAGAAGAGCATGGTATCCGCGGGTACGGTTATGGCGGTCGTGGGCGGTCCTGCCGCCGGATCCCAGAGGCGTGGATTGGCCATCATCATCGTACCATTCTCGAACCGCCCCCAGGCGAGAATCTTGCCCGTGGGCAGCAGGTGCATGTGCAGCGGCACGATGTCCCACGCCACCGGCGCGTCCCACTGGCCCGCCGTCGCCTGCGCCGAGAGGGTGGCGATGTTGATCGGCGCGGAGGTGCCGGTGGCGCCGCCGCCGCTGAAGCCGAGCGTCTGCGAGCCGGCGCCGCCGATCCCGAGGTCGGTGAACCGCGCGACGCCGGAGGCGTCCGTGGTGGCCGTGTCCCTGCCCTGCAGCGTTCCGGTGCCCGACGCGATCGACGCGGTGACCAACACGTCGGCCGCGGGGTTGCCGCCGGCGTCGGTCACGGTCACCACGGGCTGTTGTGACGGGTCGAAGACTTCCTCGTCGAGTGCGCTGGTGGGCTGAATGGTGACCGTGATGGTCGACGGCGGCCCGCCCGCGAGCACGATGTTGGACGAGGTCGCGCCGGAAAGTCCGTTGCCGCTGAACTGGAGCGTATACGTGCCGCCGGCGCCGGTGAGAGCCAGGTCGGTGAACGTCGCCTTGCCGGTGGCATCGGGCGTCACGGTGGCCGTGCCCTGAACCGTGGCGCCTCCGCCGGTCACCGATGCCGTGATCGTTGTGCCGCTCGGCGCGGCTACGTCTTCACCGTTGGCGTCCTGGACCTGCACCACGGGTTGCACCGCAAGGGCCTGTCCGTTCTGCGCGGAGCTCGACGGCTGGGTGGTCACTGCAAGCTTCGTCGGATCGGCAGGATTGGGGTCGGTGCCATCACCGCCGCAGGTGAGGGCGCCGACGGCGAGAAGGATCGTGCCGAGACGAGTGGCGAGTCGGGGGGAGCGGGTCATGTATACGCGTCGTTGGGGTTCGGTGGTGCAAAAGCTCAGCGGGCGAAGTATAGGTAGCCTTGCCCCTTGCCGCAGGTTCCGCGCCATGGCCTACCTGGGGACAATCCCAGGAAGTGATTGTCCCTCCGTCACTTAATGATTCCTTCAGGGTCGGGTTGTTGGGTCATTCCGACCAACGGTGCCGCAACGGCGCGCCGGATGGTCCCCACTGGCACCGCGGGCTCAGCGCAGGTGCTGATCGAAGAAATTGGCCATCCGCTGAACGATGGCCGTCACGGTGGGGGAAATCGGGGCGTCGGTGCTCATGAGAGCATGGTCGGCGTGGGAGACGAGCAACAGCTCGGACGCCACCCCGCTGCCGTGGAGCAGCGCGTCCATGTGCTGAGACTGGGCCGGCAGGACGAGATCGTCGTCCTCGCCGGCGATGAACAAGAAGGGACTATCGTCCGGGGTCACGTGCGATGCCGGACTCGCTTCGATGAGGTCCGGAGAGTCCGGGTCGGGCCATGAGGGGAACTCGGGCTTGTAGTTGTCGTTCAGCTCCGCCGTGCGGGTAAAATCGGTGATGGCCGACATCGCGATCACCGCCTGGACCTCGCTCGACTGCCCTTGAAACCCTCCGGCATCGTCGAAGGTCGAGTGGCCGCCGGTTGTGCCCATGAGGCCGGCGAGCTGCGCCCCCGCGCTCGATCCCCACACGCCGATTCGAGCCGTGTCCAATCCATAGAGGTCGGCCTTGGCCCGCAGATGCCGGATGGCGCACTTCACGTCTTCGATCTGCGCGGGATATTTATGGGCCGGCGCCAACCGGTAGTCGAGGCTCACGACCAGATAGCCGCGGTCGAGCAGAACGGGCTCGATGTCCGAGAAGTAGAACCCCGTTGACCGGCTTCCGCCGGTGTAGCCGCCACCATGGACATGGACGGCGACAGGGAGTGGACGCGGATGTGAGGTGTCGGGTACGTACACATCCATGACCGAGGTCACCCCACCGATGGTGCAATAGGTGCGGCCGACCAGCGTGGCTTCACCGAACGCCACCGTGAGGGTGACCGTGTGCTCGAGCGGGACGCTGCCGGCCTCTGCTGAAATGGTGGTCGATCCCGCCTGCGAGGACACCATCGTCCCGGTGGCGACTCCATCCGGACCGGTCGGCTGTGCCGGCTGTCCGATCGTGTGACCGGAACCGGTCGCGTCGAGCGTGACAGCGACCTCGCTCACCGGGTTGCCGTAGGAGTCCCGGGCTACGACACGGATGTCGGCGGTCTCGCCGGTCACCGGTCGGTCTGGTGCAATGGAGATGGACGAGGTCGAGGCGCTCACGGGGCCGGGGATCGCGCCGGCCACGAACTCGACGACGGCGCCGGACACCGCAGGTGACGATGCCCGGAGGGTGTCCTCCCCCGCCGTCGTGCCGAGAGTCCAGCGATCGGGTGAGGCCCGGCCATCCTGGCCTGTCACCACCGCCTCCGGCGATACCGAGCCGCCGCCCGTCGCGTCGAACCGCACCTCGACTCCGGCGGTCGGATGTCCGGCTCCGTCCCGGACCTCGACCGTCGGTGGGGCGGGCACATCGGCACCGGCCACGGCCTCCTGTCCGTTCCCGGCGATCATCACCAGAGTCGTGGGGGGCGGACTCACCGCCGTCGCTGAGAGCACGACCGCCGGCAGTCCCTGAACCGTTGCGGTCGCCGTGTTCGCGCCAGGCATCGGGCCGAGAGTCCACGCGGACTCGGCGATCCCGTCGGCGTCCGTCTCGACGGTCGGGGGCGAGAGGTCTCCGTCGCCCTCGTCCGTCCCGAACGCCACGCTCACCCTGGGCACAGGGTCTCCGCTCGCATCCGTGACGAGGACTTTCACGGGGAGCGCAAGCGCCTGGTCTGGCTGTCCGACCTGGTCGTTCCCTTCGAGGACCTCGAGCGCCGCCGGCTGTCTCTCGCCGCCAGGGCCGGCTGATGTGTCCCCTCCCCCGCACCCCACCCAGAACACAGCCAGGGACAACGATAGGATGCAGGGCTTCAGAGCCGGCCTCCCCACCGAGTGGGCTAACTGATTGTCGAACAAGTCTGTATGCAGACGAGACGGGGGTCCCGGGGCCCGATCGGGCCTGGGGACTCGAATCACAACGCGCACGCTCGTTCAGTGCTACTTTACAGGACGCCGTCCAGTATAACTCTACGCTCAGGTGGCGATGATCGACAGCCTAACACTGAAGAACCTGGCCATCGGGGTGCGGGAGGGAAGCTCGTGGGCCTCGTACGTCGCGGCCGCGCGTGAGCTCGACCGCGTGGCCGGGGAGGCCGTTCCGCAGCACCTGCGGGCCCGGGTCGCCCTGCTCGGATCGTTCACCCTGGAGCCCTTCATCCCGGTACTGCGGGTGGAAGGCGCCCGGGTGGGAATCTGGATCGAGCCATACCTCGGCGCCTACGGCCAATATCTGCCGGAGTTGCTCGATCAGGGGTCCGGTCTGTACCGGTTTCGGCCGGACGTCACGTTCCTCGCGATCGACAGCGACGTCCTCTGGAATCAGCGGTGGGCCGAAGCGCCTCCGCTCGGAAGCGAACAGGTGGTGGGCGGTCTGCTCACGCCGCTCTTCGCGGGACTGGAGACGTTCCAGCATGCCGGCAGCGGCCTGGTCGTCGTCAACGACTTTCCCCTGCCGCGCCGAAGCACGGAGGGCGTCAATGCCTTCCGCGACAAAGGCACGTTCGCTCATACGGTGGCCCATGCGAACAAGCACCTCCGTCTGAGGCTTGCGGCCCGTCAGCAGAGCTTCCTGTTTCCGTTGGCCGACGTCGTCTCCCAGATCGGCCGGACCGTCGCGTTCAACTGGCCCTCGCACTATCGCGGGCACGTGACCTGGTCGGACGCGCTCATGTCGGCGGTGGCGCGACGTTATGTCGGCTTCGCCCTCGCGGCGCTCGGCAAGGCGACGAAGTGTATCGTGCTCGACCTCGACAACACGCTTTGGGGCGGCGTGCTGGGCGAGGACGGCGCGTCCGGCATCGCCCTCGGCCCCCAGTGGCCGGGCCAGCAGTTTCTCGATTTCCAGCGCGAGCTGCTCGATCTCCAGCGCCAGGGCATCTTGTTGGCCCTTTCAAGCAAGAACAACGAAGACGAGGTGCTGCACGTGCTGCGGGAGCATCCCCATATGTTGATCCGTGAGCAGCACCTCGCCGCACTCCGGGTCAACTGGGAAGACAAGGCCAGCAGCATCCGCTCCATCGCCGCCGAGCTGAACATCGGGCTCGATCATATGCTCCTGATCGACGACAGTCCGCACGAGCGGGCCTGGGTGCACGAGCAGATCCCCCAGCTCATCGTGCCGGACCTGCCGACGGACTCCTCCCTCTACGCCGACTGGATCGGGTCGCTGCCTTCGCTGCTGGTGCTGGGGCAGACCTCGGAAGACGCGCGCCGTACGGCACAGTATCAGGAGACCAGGGAGCGCGACGCCTACCGCTCGCGGGTCGGCTCGGTGGAGGACTTCCTCCGCGGGCTCGAGCTGCGAGTAAGCATCGAGCTGGTGGGGGATGATTCCATGAGCCGGGTGGTGCAGCTTTTCCTGAAGACCAACCAGTTCAATCTGACGACGAGGCGGCACGACGAGACGACCATCCGGCGGAACGTCAGCCGTGGCGACTGGCGGGTCTACACCATGCGGGTGGCGGACCGCTTCGGAGACTTCGGCCTCACCGGCGTCGCGGTCGCGGTGCCCGGGCCGGGGGACTGGCTGCTGGATTCGTTTCTCATGAGCTGTCGCGTGATCGGGAAGTCGGTCGAAAGTGCCCTGATCGCACGAATCGCCGCGGACGCAAGGGCGACGGGTGCCACCGCGCTGTCCGCCGAATTCATCGATTCGGGCCGCAATCAGGTAGCGGCGACGTTCCTGCCGAACCATGGGTTTGAGGAGGACGGCGGGGGACGCTGGGTTCGGCGACTCGATCGACCGGGGCCGGAGTGGCCGGCGTGGATCGAAGAGGCGGGGCGCGACGCCGCGACCCACGCGGGCTCAGGGCGAAGCTCATGACCGGCGCCGACGCCGTCGCGGCCCGGGTTCGCGAGTTGCTCGCGCAGGTCACCGGGACGCCGGCCGACGCGATCGGCCCCGGGTTTTCCCAGGATACGGCGCCTGCGTGGACCTCGCTCGTTCATCTCATGCTGGTGTCGCAGATCGAGCACGAGTTCGGGACGACGCTCACCAATGAGGAGATCCGCGCCCTCACATCCTTCGATCGCATCGTGGAGCGGCTGCATCGCCAGGAGGGCGCGGCCTGATGTCGGCCGTCGTCCCGACGCGCCGTGGGAGCGACGGGATCGCCGGTATCGGGATCGATATCGAGGAGCCCGCCATGCTGAATCGGCTGGGCGAGGTTGCCGTGAGGCGGGTCGCCGACCGTTTCCTCTCGCCCGCGGAACGGGAGTGGTGCGACGGGCAGCCGTCGCTGCGGCGCGCCCTCACGATCGTGCTGTGCTGCCGGGAAGCCGTCTTCAAGGCCTGCCGGGGCGCCCCCCTCGTGCCGGAGCTCGCCGTGCGCATGGGAGGGGGGCCGGCTGCTGGCCGCGCCGCATGGACGGCGCCAGCCGGGCCGGCCGAAGCGCGGGTCGCGTGGCGACTGATGGGACGACTGGTGGTGGCGGTGGCGCTGGCGGGGGGAGAGGGATGTCCGAGCTCAGGCTAGGCGGCACGGTCCGCCGGCTTCGTGAAGCCACCGGGCTCACGCTGCGCGCTGTCGCGGAGAAGTCGGGTTTTTCGGCCAGCTTCATATCCCAGGTCGAGAATGATCAGGCCTCACCCTCGATCGCCTCGATGGAGCGTATCGCGGGCGCCTTCGGGCTGACCCTCGCGGAGTTCTTCCGCGAGCTCGACGGATCGAAGGCACCGGCCGGGCGGACGGAGGCGGCGGCGGAGGGCGGCGTTCGGAGCGAATGGTCCAAGGCACGCATCGCGTACCTCTCGGCGGAAAATCTTGGCGCCCGGATCCTGCCGCTTCTGGTGACGCTCGATCCCGGAGGAAGCAGCGGATCGCGCCCCTTCCCCGCGCCGTCCGAGGAGTTCGCCCTGATTTTGGAGGGTACCGTGGTCCTGACGACGGACCGCGGCGAACACATTCTGGAGACCGGGCAGACGGCCACCATCCACGCCGGCGACTCCCGCCGGTGGCATAACCAGAGCCAGGCCGCCGCGCGCTTCCTGATCGCCGCGGTCCGCTAGCCCATCACCATCGGGCAACGCACGATGCCATTCTGGAATTCGGTCCGGCGGGCCCTCGTCCCGATGTTCATGGTGCGGCTGTACTACTTCGTCCGCCATGGAACGGTCATCAGCGGACGGTCGGAAGTGGACCTCGCCTCGTCCACCGCCTGGGGGCCTGGATGCGTGATCTCGGCCTTTGCCAAGGTGAAGATCTTCGGCCCATTCACCATGGGCCGGGGAGTCCAGATCGGCAGCAACAGCTTCATCGGCGCCGGTCCCGGCGGCCTCACGCTCGGTGACGACGTCCTCATCAGTCCCAACTGCACCATCCTCACCACCAGCTATCACTACGACCAGCTCGGAGTTCCTCTTCAGGCTCAGCGTTTCTCCAGTCAGGGTGTACGCATCGGCCACCGGGTCTGGGTCGGGGCCAATTCCGTGATCCTCGACGGCTCGGAGCTGGGCGATGACGTCATCGTCGCGGCCGGCTCGGTGGTTGGCGGCCGCATCCCCGACCGTTCGATCGTCCAGGGGAATCCCGCCCGGGTGGTCTTCACCCGCCGTGATTCAGACTGATTGCGTCCTCAGCCGGCGACGTGGGGAGATGACCGATGGCCTGGACGCGGCTTGCCAGCGCCATTGCCGACAGCTTTTCGAGGGGCAGGGCCAAAAACAGATCGAGCCGGCGGCTGATCGCGATCAGGGCGTCATCGAACGCCCGGCGAATCTCCTGGTCCGTTCCCTCAACCTCGGCCGGGTCAGGCATGCCCCAGTGCGCTTGCACCGGCTGGCCGGGAAAAACAGGACATGATTCCTTGGCCCGGTCGCACACCGTGATCACGAAGTCCCACTGGCCGCCCAGTACACGATCCACGGACCGAGGCGGGCCCCCGGTCCACGAATACCCGTGGCGTTCCAGGGCCGCGATGGCGTGCGGATTCACCCGCGCGGCCGGCCGGGATCCCGCGCTCTCCGCGACGAAGCGTCCCCCGGCCTTGCGATTCAGGATCGTTTCCGCCATCCGGCTCCTCGCGCTGTTCCCGGTGCAGAGAAAGAGCACCCGGGGGGACGACAACGGCTTCCGCATCGCCGCCGCCGAAGCAGGACAGGACTCGCGGAACTCGACCGACTCCCGAACCGCCGGCGGCACATCGGCGCGATCGATCCGCATGAAGCCGAATCGGGTGAAGTAGCCGAGCGCCGTGGTCGTGAGGAGGTACAGCTCCCGGATCCCGCGCGTCCGCGCATGATCCGAGAGCCGGTTGACCAGTGCCTCGCCGACGCCCACGCCTTGCGCGGCCGGCGCGACGGCGGCGGACCGCAGGAGGGCTGCCTCGCCATACGGCTCCAGACCGATGGTTCCCACCACCTGCTGGTCCGCCTGTTCCGCCACGAAGAAGTCATCGAGTGTCGGGTCCAGTCCCTCGACCGGCAGGGAGGCGGCGTTGAGCAGGCGCTCGACCGCCGCGTAGTCGTCCCTCGTCGCCTGGCGGATCGTGAACTTCCCTGGCGCCCTTCCCGGCACGATCACGAAGCCGGTCCGGGTTTCCGCGCCCGAACGAACGCACCCATGACGCAGCCGCCGACCTCCCGCGCCAGTACCTCGCTATCCAGTCCCGAGGCGGAGAGGAATGCCCGGGCGTCGTCCAACTCGTAGATGCGAGTGGGCTCGATGGAGATGTCGTCGAACCCTGTCTCCCGGAGAAGCGCCCGGAACTCCTCCTCGGCGAGTGCGCCCGCGATGCAGCCGACCCACAGCTCCATGCTGGAACGGACCTCGGCGGGAACGTGGCCGCGGACCACCACGTCGGAGACGGCGAGCCGGCCGCCTGGTGCAAGCACCCGGAAGGCCTCGGCAATCACCTTTCGCTTGTCGGCGGAGAGATTGATCACGCAGTTGGAGATGATCACGTCCACGGAAGCGTCCGGGAGCGGGATCGCTTCGATGTCGCCCTTCAGAAACTCGACATTCGCGAGTCCGGCCTTCCGCTGATTGTCGCGCGCGAGGGCAAGCATCTCGTCGGTCATGTCGAGGCCGTACGCCTTGCCGGTGGGTCCGACGCGCCGCGCCGAGAGGAGCACGTCGATACCGCCGCCGGAGCCGAGGTCGAGAACAACCTCGCCCGGGCGGAGCTCGGCGAGGGCCGTCGGGTTGCCGCAGCCGAGCGAGGCGAACACCGCCTCGGCCGGAACGAGCGCGGTCTCCGCCTGAGTGTACAGATTCGAGGTGATCGGGTCGTCGGTCGCGGCGCCGCACGATCCGCCACAACATCCGGATGTGGCCCCGCTCGAGGCCCGGAGCGCCGCTTGGCCGTACCGCTCCCGCACGATGGTCTTGATATCCTGGCTGCTCATTCTGACCCTCATCAAAAAAGGTTGATATGTCAGTCAAAAAAACAGGTTGACCTCAGCAACAGCCGCTCCGGCGCTCAGCCGCCGTCGGCGTGGAACCCAGGCCCTCGACCAATTCTCCCAGCTCGTTCATGGCATCGGCGGATAGCGTGTAGTACATCCACCGACCTTCCCGCCGGTCCGTCACCAGGCCGGCATCCTTGAGCACCTTCAAGTGAAACGAGAGCCGGGACTGGGCGGCCTCGAGCGCGTCGGTCAGCTCGCAGACGCAGCGTTCACCCAGGCGAAGGCGCTGGAGAATCGACAGCCTGGTCTGGTCCGAGAGGGCGTGAAACAACTCGGCGGCACGAGCGAGGTCGGCATCGGTTCGAATGGCCATGGTGTAATTATATCAAGATTTCTTGATTTTTGCAACCCTTGCTCGGGTCTGCCACCAGGTACGCCTGCTGGGGCTCCGCGCCCGGCCGCTACCCCTTGCCCTTCCCTTTCTTGGGTGGCGGCGGCGGGAATCCCATCGGCTCGTGCGCCTTACGCCGGATCTCCTTGTCCTCCGCGTCGAGCTCTCGGCCTTTCTGCTCCAGCTCCTCGGCCCGCTCCAGGGTCTTCTCGGCCTCGTGTTGCAGGTCAGCGACGTGCCGGCGGACCTCGTCGGCCTGACGCTCGAGATCATCGACGGTATCGGACTTGGCTCGCCCCTGTCGTTTCTGCTCGCTCACGGCTCCTCCCTGGCCCACGGTAGAAGGTCCACCGAACCATGCGCAGTGAGCCCGACCATGCAACCCCGATTGGCGGGGATCACCGTTGAAACGTACATTCGCGCCATGTCTCGGGTCCCTCGGCGCGCCCGCGTGATGGTCGTCGACGACGAAACGATGGTTCGGCGATACCTGCGCCGGATCCTCGGCGACGCCGACTACGAGATCCTGGAGGCCGGCGACGGATTGCAGGCCCTCGCGCTGGCGGAGAACCATGGGCCGGTGGACGTGGTCGTCTCCGACATCCGGATGCCCAATATGGATGGCCGAGCCCTGGCTGCTTATCTTGCCGCTCTGACTCCAGCGATTCCCGTCCTCCTCATCTCCGCTTACGGCGAGCCTGCGGCGCTGGGCCCCGTCCTGGCCAAGCCGTTTCGCCCCGAGGAGCTGCTCGATCGGGTGCGGCAGATCCTCATCGAGTCGGGCCGCTTTCCCGCCAGCAGCTGATTCGAGAGCCCGGGCCAAGGGTCAGCCGTCCGGCGCGTCGGGCTGTCGGGCGTAGACCACATAGCGGACGCGCCGGGGCTCGCCGCCGCTTTCGGGGTCGGCCCGGAGCGGGAGCTCCCGGTCGAATCGGTGCTGGGCTCGCTGCGCGTCGCCGAGCGAGGGATAGATCTCGGGCAGGAGGGCGCCGTAGAGCGGAATGTCATCCCGGCGCTCGACCGTCTCCCAGCGCACTCCCCAGACGAAGGTATCCGAGCCGCGGTTCATGGTTCCTGATGCATTGAGACGCCGCCTCCCTCTTCTCTACGCCGTGATCGGCGCGGCACTGGCCGCGATCATGGTCGTGCTCTACGTGCTCCACACCCCGCTCGGCTCACCCGGCCCCGACATCGATCAATCCTGGTTTGCCGCCCGGAGCCTTCTGGCCGGAGAAGATCCCTATGTGACGGTGGGGCCCGCCAATGGATTCGGCTTCCTGTTGTACTACCCGCTGACCGCCGCGGTGGTCTTGCTCCCGTTTGCCATGCTGCCGCTCGAGGTCGCCCGCTTCACTTGGGCGGTGGCCACGGCCGGCCTGTTCGGCTACGCGATCGGAAAAAAGCGGCCGGAGCTGTGGGCCGTCTTCCTGGGCGCGCCCTTTCTCATCGGCCTCCGCAATACTCAGTGGGCGCCGCTTATGACGGCGGCGATTCTGCTGCCGTCGCTCGGCTGGCTGGCCCCGGCGAAGCCAAATCTCGGAGTCGTGGTGCTCGCCGGGTCGCGCACCAGGCGCGATGCGCTCGTGATCGTGGTGGGCGGGCTCGCGCTGGTGCTGGTGAGCCTCGTGTTCAACCCCAGGTGGCCGCTCGAGTGGCGTCACGCGCTCCAGGAAGCGACCCACATCCGACCGCTGGGACTTCGCCCGGGAGGATTCCTGATGCTTCTGGCGCTCCTCCGCTGGCGCGATCCTGATGCTCGGTTGCTGCTCGCGCTGGCGCTGATCCCGGTCAATGGTCTCTTCTACGATATCCTGCCCGCCATCCTGGTGGCCAGAACGCGGGTGCAGGCGATGATGCTGATGCTGTTTACCCTGGTCGGCTGGCAGGGGCTGCGCCTCACGGGAGGCCCCGGTTTCGAGACGCTGGCTCATCAGATGTGGTACAACGGGATAGTGGTGCTCTGGTTCGGCCTCATCCCTCCGCTGGTGCTCGTATTGCTCAGGGCGGAATGGCTCGTGAAGTGGCGGGTGGGCCGGCAGGCCGGCGATCAAGAAAACCCCCGCCTCGAGGAAGCTCGAAGCGGGGGATGAGAGGTCAGCAGAGCGGGCGACCGGACTCGAACCGGCGACGTCCAGCTTGGGAAGCTGGCATTCTACCACTGAATTACGCCCGCGTGTGCCGTGGCGTTCAGGCTGTCCGCGGGGAAAGATGACGCCTCATCTCCGCGACATCAAGGTGATGGCCCACCACCCTAGGGCGCCTCAAACGTGCCCGTGTCGGTCAGGCGTTGCGTCCGGCCGGTCCACCCGTCGTCCCTGGGATCGCCTCCCCGGAACGCGAAGTGAGACTCATCGAGCAGACGGGGATGGACACGCACTCTCGTTCTCCGCTGGTACAGGCCCCGCTCGAGCACATACTCGGCCAGCGTACACGCCGGGACCCATTCGGCAGGGTCGAGGTCGGGGTATAAATGGGCGTGCTCGGGAAGAACTCGGGCCTCACGAATTGACGAGGACATGCTCGTTCTCCTACCGACTCCCCGCGGCCTCCAGAAAGCTCCGCAGGTCCGGCTCGCTGACCGCCGGCTCTCCCGGTGAGACGTTGTCCAGCTTGCCCTCCCGCATCCACTGCTCAAGCCGGCCGACCAGCTCGAACAAGTGGTCGAAGCCGTCCACGATGAAGAGTAACGGTTGGTAGTGATCGATCTCGAAGTACTGGTTGATGACCCACTCGAGCTGGAGCGGGTACCGCTGCACCTGGGGGGAGTCGATGGCGTTCGCGATCTCGCCATACGAGCTGAGCAGGCCGCTGCCGTAGACCTTGAGCCCGTCCGAGTCCCGCATCAGCCCGAACTCGATGGTGAACCAGAAGAACCGGGCCAGCGCCTTGAAGATGCTTGTGACCCGGCGAATCCGCTCCCCTTCGTCCTTGATGCCGCTCACGATCTCCGCCGCCGTGTGGGCGCAATCGCCGAAACGGACCAGCGTATCGGCGAAGGCCCGATCGGTGTGCATCGGCACGTGGCCGGCGATGTCGTGGAAGATGTCGGGCTCGGGCAGATAGTCGAGCGTCGCGCCGTCGCGGATGGTGATCGTCGTCGGAAAGGCCCGGTTGCGGAGACAATCGAAGAAGATGAACGAGGGGACGTACCCGCTGACCGGCTTGGCCTGGAATCCGGTCAGCGGGCTCAGAAATCGGTTGACGTCCTCCAGCTTCGGCACCCGGTCGGGGTCGAGACAGAGATTGTCGATGCCCTGCAGGAAGCGCGCGTTGGCGTAGCGGCGCCACCGGTCTTCCATCCGGGTGAACAGCCGCCGCCAGGCCTCGTGGTTGGCCTCGGAGTACAGCTCGTACGGCTGGTGGATATACAGCCGGCCTTCCCGCTGCGCCTGCTCGATGAAGGGCGCGCGTGTGGTGGTGAGGCCGCGTTCCGGGTGTTCGGGTTGCCGGCGTGCCGGGGCTGCCATAGCCGTCTCCCGCGTTACTTGCGCTTGTAGCGCCAGGCTGTGATGCCGGCGCCTTGCGCCGTGACCTTGAGATCCTGCGAGGCTCCCGCCTTGAGGGCGGGCACCTGGGCTTCCTGTGTGGCGACTACACCACCGCCCGCATCGAGGAACTCGAATACCAGCGAGACCGGCGCCGGTGCGATCGCCTTGCCCGAGGGAGTCTGCGCGTCGCGGCCGGTGGCCGTGGCCGCGAGATCCGCCCCCTGGGGCTTGGTCGTGAAGTCCGCGACCTTGACGTCGACCGGCAACGCCAGGACCTGCTCCGCGGTCTTGACCGCGTCGTTCACTTTTCCGCTCTGCTTATAACCCTCGCCCTGAAGCTTGAGCGCGGTCTCGCTCATCGGCTCGATCGCGACCAGCTTGGAGGCTGTCGCGAGCAGCTTGGGTCCGTTCTTGAGGGCCAGATACGTATTGCTCAGATTGGACAGGGCGTCGCGATTGTACGGCTCCGCGGCGACCGCCTTCTCGAAGGCCGCGGCGGCCTCCGCGTACTTCTTGTCGTTGTAGAGATTGACGCCCGCGCCCATGAGGTCCTGCGTTCCCGCACCCGCGCCGCCGCCGGCTCCCCCGGGCGTCCCACCGGAGGCAACCAGGTCCTTCTCCAGCGCCTGGGCCTTGTCGTTCTGCCCCTGAGCGCGGTAGGCCGAGGCGAGACCACGCTTGGCTTCGTTGTCGTTGGGCTGCCACTTGAGGTACCTCTCGAACGCCGCCGCCGCGCCCGCGTAGTCCTGCTTGTTGAGCAGTAGCGCGGCCTGATTGAACGCCGAGCGATCGCGAATCTTGATCTCGATGGTGTCCTTGGCGTTGGCGCCCGCGTCGGCGGCGCGACCGAAATACATCGCGGCGCTGTCGGCCTCACCCTTGTCGTTCAGGATCGAAGCGATCTGGTAGTACGTCACCGGCGAGCCCTGATAAATGGCCCCGGCCTCCCGGTACAGCGCGAGCGCCGAGTCGGCATTCTTTTCCTCTTCGAACTTGCTGCCGGCCTTGACCAGCCCCACCCAGGCATTGCGGCGGTAATTGTCGATCTCCTGCGCGCAGTTGGGGGCCAGCGCCGCCGACCGCTTGAGCGCCGAATCAGCGCCGTAAAGGTCGCCCTGGTGCAGGTAGATCCGGCCCAGGTAGTACCAGGCGGCTGGATTCTTCTCCTGCCCGTTGTCCTGAATGGCCTCCGTCAGGACCTTCTGTCCCTGACCCAGAATGCGGGTTCGGTTCTCGGGCACGTCGGTCTCGATGGCCGACTTCAAGTAGCTCGCGCCGCTGCTCACCTTGAAATGGCCCGGCTTGATGCCGCAGTCGGCACCCCGATAGCTCGTGGGCATGCTCTTGGCGATGCGGTCATCGATCACGCGCTGCTGTGCCGGGGCGGCCTTCGCTACCACCGTCACGAGCACGAGAATGGCCGACGCGATCTTGGCGTTCACTCGTCACGACTCCTTGTTCGGGGTCAGAGGTCGGGCGGCTCCGTCCGGACTGACCTGGCGGAGTGCCCGCTCATGCAAGTCCCTTGCCACCTCATGGGCGGGCCGGCCGGTCCGGCGGGCCACTGCCGCTACGTCATCGTATTCCGGCTTGACGCGAGGGCCATCAGGTGCGTCGAGCACCTTGACCCGCACCTGTGTTCCGTCGCCTGCATCAACCTGCAGCTCCCGCCGCGCGAGCGTTATCCGCTCGGCCGACTGGCGGCGAATCCCCGCGGTGGTGCTGTGTCGGAAGAGCGCATCCGCGACGGCATCGGCCACTCCGGGAGACACCGTTGTCTCCAAACGGAAACCGGTGCGTCCCTTCTTGGACTGGGTGGCCCAGACCTGGACATCCAGCGCCCCGGCCGTGAACAGGGCTTCGCGGAGCGGGTCGATATACTCCGGGCTCAGGTCGTCGAGATCGGTGGACAGGAGCACCACCTCGCCGGCCTCGGCCGCGGGCTCCGCGATCACGAGGCGCAGCGCGTTGGCATACCCCGAGGGGTTCCGCCCTCCGGCTCCCCACGCGCCGGCCTGGACCGGGCGCCAGCGCCGAGGAGGCGCGCCCGACGAGAGCACCCGCAGCAGCACCGCGCCTGTCGGGGTGGTCGCTTCTCCGGTCGCCGGGCCGCTGGACTCGACGTCGATGCCCTCGAGCAGAATGGCCGTGGCCGGCGCGGGGACCGGAATGATACCGTGCGCCGACCGTACCCACCCGCTCCCGATGGCGACGGGCCGGTTGTAGACCCTGCTGATACCGAGCCGTTCGAACCCCTCTACCGCACCGACGATATCCACCAGCGCGTCCGCGGCGCCGACCTCGTGCAGCGCCACACGCTCGGGCGCCACGCCGTGCACTCTGCCTTCCGCTTCTCCGAGGAGACGAAAGGCGCGCGATGCCCGCTCGCGCACCCAGGGCGAGAGCGGCGCCCGGTCGATCACGTCGAGCAGCTCGCCGACGTGCCGGTGCGACCCGTCGTGATCGGCCGGGGAGGGATCGGGCTGCTGATGGGGATGATGGTGCGGGTGGGCGTGGGGCTCGGTAGGGTGCTCCATCCTGCCGCCCGGAAGTCGGACGTTGACCTTGAGACAGCTTACCCCGCCCCGATCGACCCGCTCGACGTCTACCGTGACGTCCGGCAGGCCGAGTCTAGCTGGAATGCCGCGCAGCCACCCTCGCTCCGCGCCCGCCGAGACCAGAGCGCCGAGTACCATGTCGCCGCTGATCCCCGCGGCCGGGTCCAGAATGGCAAAGCGGCTTTCCGACATAGACTTAAGAATATCGCCGGGTTCGCCGTGCAAGGCAATCTCACCCTCGGTACAGCCATCCCGCGCCGGTGTTGAACAGGACCACCCGCTCGGCCTCGCGAATGGCCCCCGATTCGCGCAGGGCCGCCGCGGCCGCCACGGTCGCCCCTCCCTCGGGCGACATGTCCACTCCCTCCCAGGCCGAGACCGCCCGGGCCCGTTCGACCAGATCGTCATCGGGCACCGCTACTGCGCCCCCGCCGGTATCGCGGATAGCGCGGAGCATCAAGGTGCCGCCGAGCGGCGCAGGCACCCGTAGCCCGCTGGCCACGGTCCAGGCGTCGGCCCAGGGCTCGCATCGCTCCCCCCCTTCGGCCACGGCACGCACCACGGGCGCACATCCCGAGGACTGGACGGCAAAGAGACGCGGCGGGGTGCCCGACGCCCATCCGATCCGGAGCAGCACCGCGAAGGCGAGCCACATGCCGATGAGGCCGGTGCCTCCGCCCGCGGGATAGATCACGACGTCGGGCAGCTTCCATCCGAGCTGCCGTGCGAGCTCGAGGCCCAGGGTTTTCTTCCCCTCGATGCGATACGGCTCTCGCAGCGTCGACATGGGAAACGCGCCGGTGTCGCGGGCGTACTCGAGCGCCGCCCTTCCGCAATCGCCGATGTGACCGTCGAGAAGCGACAGGTCACCGCCGAACCAGCGAATCTGGGACAGGATGGTGTTGGGCGTGGTGTCGGGGGCGAAGATCTTCGCGTGCTTCCCCGCCCTCGCGGCGTAGGCAGCCAGTGCGACACCGGCGTTGCCGGCGGTGGGAACCACGAGCGACTCCGCGCCGGCCAGTGTCGCTCGGGTGACCGCCATCGCCATCCCGCGGGATTTGAAGGAGCCCGTCGGATTGGTCCCCTCGTCCTTGATCCACAGATCCGCGAGTCCGATCTCGTTGCCCGTACGGCCGGCCCGGAGCAGCGGCGTGTCACCCTCGCCCAGCGTAACCGGCTCTTCGCCGGGCGCGAGCGGCAGGAACCGCCGGAAACGCCACATGCCGTGACCGCGATGAGTCTCGGCCCTGTCCGTGAGCGTGAGCACTCGGCCCGGATAGCGGACCAGCCACGGCTGCCCGCACGCCTCGCACACCGTGGGGAGCCCATCCGGGTCGGCCACCGTCCCGCAGCCGGAGCAGTGAAGCTTCCAGTCGAGTACCGAGGTGACGGTCATCGGGCCAGTCGTTCCTCCATCTCGTCGAGATTCCGGGGCCAGTCCTCCCGCAACAGCCGTGACAGGCCTCGGTCGGCCAGGAGTCTCCCCTCGGTCTGACAAGTCGGACAGTAGTTGGTTTCGTTGTCCGCATAGCGGATCCGCTGCACCGGGGTCCCGCACACCGGACACGGCTCGCGATAGCGGCCGTGTACCGCCATCCCCTCCCGGAAGGCGGTGACTTTTTCGGGAAAGCCCTCTCCCGTCTCCCGGCGCAATCGCTCGGTCCACTCGGTCAAAACATCCTTCACCGCCTGGTACAACCGGGCAACTTCGGGCGCGTTCAGCCTCGAGGTGAGCTGCAACGGCGAGAGGCGCGCGCGATGCAGGATCTCGTCAGAGTAGGCATTGCCGATCCCGCTGAACAATCTGGGATCGGTGAGCGCGCGCTTGAGCGTGTGGTTCTCGCTCCGGAGCCGCCGGCCGAACGCCGCCGCATCGATTTCGAGCGGCTCGAGCCCGCCACGGTTCACATCCGCCAGAGCCGCCTTGCCCTGTACCAGATGAATCGAGGCGCGCCGCTTGCTTCCAGCCTCGGTGAGCAGCAGTGTGCCGGTCGGGAAGTCGAAGGCAGCGAGCCCGGCCCGTCCCGGCGGCTTGGCGCCGCGGGGCCGCCAGCGGAGGCGTCCCGCAATCATGAGATGGATGATCAGGTACAGCTCCCCCTCGAGACCGAGAACGAGCCGCTTGCCGATCCGCCGAAGCTCGACCACGCGCCGGCCGACTGCCGTGGCAATGGGGGGATCGACCGTCCGCGTGACGAACGGACTCTGCACCCGGATCGCGTCGAGCGGTTGTCCCTGCACCCGGGGCGCGAGCGCCTCGAGGTAGACCACGACATCGGGTAGCTCGGGCACGGGCTAGGTTCGTTCCTGAAGATGGATCAGAATCCGTTCGGCCAGCCTGGTCGAGAACCCGGGCACGGTCGCCAGCTCCGATACCGACGCCGAGCGGACCCCCGCGAGGCTGCCGAACCGCTCGAGCAGGAGGCGCCGCCGGTTGGGACCGACGCCGGGAATGTTGAGCAGCTCGGAGGTAATCGTGCGCGTGGTGCGCCGCTTTCGGTTGTACGCGACGCCGAACCGGTGCGCCTCGTCGCGGGCCCGTTGCAGCAATCGAAGTGACGGACTCCGTCGCGACAGGCGAAGGCTCTCCGACCTCCCAGGGAGAAAGACCTCTTCTTCCCGCTTCGCCAGACTCACCATCGGCAGGTGGCCATACCCGAGCCGCTCCGCGGCGGTGAGCGCGGCGCTGAGCTGGCCCTTGCCGCCGTCGATCACGACCAGATCGGGCAGCGCCAGCCCTTCGTCGCGCCTGCGGGTGAGATATCGGGTGATCACCTCGTCGATGGCGGCGAAGTCGTCCTGCTGGCCCGGGCCCTGAATCTTGAATTTGCGGTACTCGCTCTTCCGCGGCCGACCCGCCTCGAACCAGACGAGCGACCCGACGGTGTCCCGCCCCTGGTTGTGCGAGATGTCGACGCAGATGAAGCTGCGGGGCACGGCATTGAGGCCGAGGTCGCGACCCAACGCGTACACCGGATCCTCCGCGCGCTCCTCGGTCTCGAACGACTCGATGCGCAGGCTCTCGAGGAGATGCCTGGCGTTATGATCGGCCAGTTCGAGCCAGCGGGCTGCCGTGCCGCGTTGGGGGATGATCCAGTCGGTCTGCGGCAAGAGCTCCCGCAGGGTGTCCCATTCCGCCGGTGGAAAGGGGATGACCAGACGTTTCACTCGCGCCTCGGCCGGCACGTAATAACGTACGAGGAAGGCCTCGAGCACTGCCGCGTCCTCCTCCTCCTCGACCCCTTCCAGGAACCGGTGCTCCCGGCCGACGATCCGGCCTTCGCGAACCCTGAACAGGGCGCCTACCGCATCGTTGCCGTCCCGCGCGTAGCCGACCACATCGGCATCTCCCGTCCCCATCACCTCGACAGCCAGCGGCTGGTCGAGACGGTCGAGCCAGCGCAATGCGTCCCGGTGCTCCTGGGCTCGCTCGAAGTCCTGGTGGGCACTGGCCGCGAGCATGGCCTCCCTCACCTTGACGCGCACGTCCTGGGTCCGCCCCTCGAGGAAGTCGAGGACGTCCCGGACCATGCGCCCGTAGTCCTCTTCCGACTGCCACCCCACGCAGGGCGCGAGACAACGGCCGATATGGTAATCGAGGCATGGACGCTCCCGGGTCTCGCGCGGCAAGTCGTCGGCACAGCTGCGAACCGTGTACAGCCGGCGGATGATCGCCAGCGTCCGCCGGAGCTGGGCAACGTCGGTATAGGGACCGAAGTAGCGCGCCCCGGGAATGTCGCGTTTGCGGGTGACGATGACGCGAGGGAACGGATCGACGAGGGTGACCGCGATGGAGGGATAGCTCTTGTCGTCCTTGAGCCGGATGTTGAACCGGGGACGGTACTCCTTGATGAGATTGTTCTCGAGAATCAGGGACTGGGGCTCGGACGACACCACGATCGTCTCGACATCGGCGATCACCCGCTGGAGAGCGCGGTGCATGGGGCTCGGGTCCACATCGCCGGCGAAATAGCTGCGGACCCGGCTCTTGAGGCGCTTGGCCTTGCCCACGTAGAGCACGTCCCCGTTCGCGTCCTTCCAGAGATAGACGCCGGGACCCTCAGGGAGTGTATCGAGCTTGCGCTGCAGTGCGTCGGAAATCGCTGGACCCGTCATCGCCTCAGTCGTCGGAGGAGCCCTCTGGCCTCGGCCACCCCGAGGCCGGCGGTCAGCGCGAGATACGCCGCGCCGTATGTCCCGAGGAGAAATATCGCCAGGACGATCGGGTGCTGCACCGGAAGCAGCCGGCGCAGCCCGAGCGCGGCCGCCGCCGCCAGCACGGCGCTTCCCCAGAGGCGGGCCGAGAGCCCCAGCGGGAGGCCGGTTCGCCCGATCCGCGGGGTGAGCCGGTGTCGGAGAAGCAGGAACTCCACCCAGCCCGCGATTCCGGCGGAGGCGGTGAGGCCGGCCGCGCCCCAACGGGGCTCGATGCCCAGCGCACGGGGGAGCGGCAGGGCGAAGAGATAGCCCAGTCCGATGGTGAGGCCGACCCGGATCGTAGCGGTGCGCAGCGGAGTCCTGGTGTCGTGGAGTGCCCAGAACGTCGAGGCGTACAGGCGTCCCAGCGTCGACGCGAGCAGGCCGACCGCCGACCCGGCCAGGATGCCCCAGACGTACAGCGTCATGGCCGGAGTGAACTCGCCGGACTGATACAAGGCCCCGATGACGATGTCGCCCAGCGCGATGAAGGCCACGCCCGACGGCACGACCATGAAGGCGATCTGGCGCAGCCCGGCGTCGAGCCGGCCCCGGAGATACGTCGCGCGCTCGGCCTCGCTGCCCGTCGCGCTCGCCATCTCCGGAAGCTCGGCCGCAGAGACGGACATGCCGAAAAGGCTCACCGGAAGCGTGTAGATCACCTGGGCGTAGGAGAGACCGGCGACCGCGCCGGTGGGCAGCAGGCTCGCGAGCACGGTGTCCACATAGGCACTGATCTGGACCACGCCCCGGCCGACGAATACCGGGAAGAAGTTCCTGATCACGGTGGCCACGGCCGCCGACCCCCGCACCAGCCGTGGCCAGGTCCCCTCCAGGATCCGGTAGACGGTCGGGTACTGCACGACGAACTGGAGAAAGCTTCCCACCACCGCGCCCCAGGCCGCGATCTCGGCGAGGGGATACTGCGCCTGCCCGGGACCGAGCCAAACCAGGGCGACGATGATGGCGAGATTCCAGATGACCGGGGCCGAGTAGGAGAGCAGGAACTTCCGGTGACTGTTGAGTACGCCGAGGCACCAGGCCGACATTGCCAGCAGCCCCGCTCCGGGAAAGAGGATCCGTACGAGACGGACCGTTTCCAGCCGTTTCTCCCCATGGAATCCTGGGGCGATGATCGAGATGAGCCACGGCGTGAGCAGGACTCCGAGCAGGACCAGCACCGACGTGACGAGCGCCAGCAGGGCGGCGACGGCGCCGGCGACTCGTCTGGCCTCCGCGTCATCGCCCCGGGCGCGGAGCCCGGCATAGACGGGAATGAACGATGCGGAGAGCACCCCTTCGCCAAAGAGGTTCTGCAGAAAATTGGGAATCCGGAAGGCGGCGTTGAAGGCGTCCGCGGCGTCGGACGTCCCGAAGAAATGGGCGAAGACCCGATTTCTGACCAGGCCGAGGATGCGGCTGGCGAGGATGCCCGCGGCAACCATCACCGCCGGTCGCGCGGCTCGAGCCCGGGGAGCGCTCAGGTTCCCGGGGGCGGTGGCAGGGTGGAGCGGGACGGCGCGGAGGGATCGGCCAGCAGGCGATGGAGAAAGGCGGTTTCTTCCTGCAGCGAGTCCACGGTACGGCTGAGCTGCTCGACCTCCGCCTCCAACGTCTCCACCTTCTTCAGCAGATCTCCGACGGCCGGCGGCGCGGCGGGTGAACCCTCGAGCCGCCGGGCGAGCGCACGCCCGATCGGCGAGTCCAGCACGATGCCCATGATGGGGATGAGAAGCGCCACGAGGAGAATGAGCGCGATGACCGACATGGGTCGAGTCTACGCGGGTTTGGACGGCCCTACAAGACCGTCCGCATACCAGTGATCCATGGCGCTCGAAAGCCGGACGAGCAGGTCGCGGCCGTAGCGGGCGAGGAACGGCGCGATGGTCAGCACGCGCTCCTGCGGCTTGCCGTTCGGGAGAATCGTCGTCCGGGCGCGCGCGAGCTGGGAAAGCTCGGTCTCCTGTCTCCGCTTCAGGTGCTGGACCAGCTTCCGCTCGGCGTCCTGGCTGCCGCCGAGCGCCTGCTGCAGCGTGCCCTGGATCGACCGCTCGAGCGTGGGATCGATCTCCCGGGCCACGGTGGCCAGCGCACGGTACCCGGTCTCGAGCGCCGCGCGGAGGCTCGAGAGCGCCTCGGAGGCCTCCGGGGGAAGCTGCGATCGAACCAGCCTCGACTCGAGCGCGCCCGGCGGCGCGGACAGGTCGTCGAGGGTGATGCCGAACTTCTCGAGCACCCGGTCCACCCGCGCCTCGACCAGGATGCCCGACCAGCGGGGCAGCGGGCGCTGCCGGACTACCTCCAGGCGCTGGTAAACCGGCGGCGTAAGCGAGAGGTAGCGAAGCTCACCCGGGCCGCCGAGGTACGCCACCGTCGGAAGGAGTGCGCTCTCGACCACGGGCCGGAGCAGGACATTCGGGGAGAGCCGAGCCGGCTCCTCGCGCGCGATCCGCTCGAGGGCCGAAAGGCCGAACCGCTCCTTGCTGCGGCGGGTAACGAACACTTCGCCATCGAGGATGAGGCGGTCCCTCCCCTGCGACGCCTCCAGCATGACGAGGGATGCCCCGTCACCGACCGTGACACCGGAGGTGCGAGCCGTGGCGCCCTGCGATTCGGCAAATCGATCGAGATCGTCGTCGAGCGCCCGCGCCTGTCGAAGCGCGCGCACGAGCAGAGGGGCAGCAGCCCGCTTGGAGGCCGCGTGGGTGGAGTCGAAACAGACGATGCCGAACGGCGCGAGCAGCTCGGCCATCGCCCCGGCGAAGCTCGCCGCCACTGTCCGGTCGGGGTGATAGTGCCGGGCGATCCAGTCCGCCGTCTCCTCGCGGAACTCGGATGGTGGGAGCCCCTCGAGCAGGGCCTGCGTGGCGGGCACCACCGACTCGCCGAGCGGCTCGCGGTACATCGGGGTGAGCGGTGCGTCCGGGAGCCGCGGCGCGAGCGACACGGTCTTGAGGGATCCATCGGCTCCGATCCAGGACGCCTCGCTGGCCTCAGCGAAGTCGTGGTCGTCTCCGGCGAGCCAGAAGATCGGGACCACGGGTCTCTGCCACATCTGCTCGAGCCGCCGAGCGAGAGCAGCGGTCGAGAGAGCCTTGTAGACCGTGTACAGCGGCCCGGTGAAGAGTCCCGGTTGCTGGCCGGAAGTCACGGCCACGGCGCCGGGAAGACGGAGACGGCGGAGCCCTTCCTCCACCGCGGGCGATGGCCAGAACGCCTCCGTGAGGGCGGGGTCCAGGCCACCCTCGCGTTCACCGGGCCGCTCGAGGGATACGTCGAGCGGCGTGGCAACCAGCCGGAGCGTCATGCGGTCCGACCTATCAGGATCGTGCGCGCCGACGAGGCGGTCATGGGGTGACCGTCGTAGTCACCGAAGCGGTGCTCGATACGTACGCCAGCCCTGGTCAGCATGGCGATCATGTCCCCGGGCTCGAAAAGTCTGACCCGCTCGACGAACTTGCGTCCGGTAGACCATTTGATGGTCTTGCACACAAACCGGCGGTCCTTCGAAATGGTTCGCGTGACATTCGCCGAGACGCTTCCCGTCCGCACCGTTTCGTGCGGGACCAGTCCGGCCCTCACCGCGGAGGGATTGAGGACGTCGATCACGAACCACCCACCCTGCCGGACGGTCCCCACCATTTCCTGGAGCGCGTGGCCGTGCTCGGCGTCGTGCTCGAAATAGCCGAAGCTGGTAAAGAGATTGACGGTGAGCGCCATCGAGGCGGGCCGGATCGGGAGAACGCGCATGTCGGCCCGGATGAGCGGCGCGTCGGTTGCGCCGCGCGCCACGCGCAGAAGGCTGGCGGAAAGGTCGACCCCGAAGCACATGGCGCCGGCCTCCCGGAAGGCGCGGGCGTGGCGCCCGGCCCCGCAGGCCACGTCGAGCACGCGCCATCCGGGCTCGAACGGCACCGTAGCGAGGATGAGCGACACCATCCGCTCGGCGTCGGCGTCGTCACGATGAGGGTAGAGCTGGAGGTATTCTTCGCCGAACCACTCTTCATACCATTCGGGCATACGGCTAAAGGCTCAAGGCTAAAGGCTGAAAGCCGGGGGTCCTAGCCGGCAGCCTAGAGCCTGCAGCCTTCGGCCTTGAGCCTTCAGCCTTGAGCCTTGAGCCTTCATCCGCCCTTGTGATACTTCTCTCCCCCCAGAATCGTGCAGGCCCGATAGAGCTGCTCGAGGACGACGACGCGGGCCAGCTCGTGAGGCAGCGTCGCCGGACCGAGACTCCAGCGGAGCGCTGCGCGCTTCAGCAGGTCCCGGCCCAGGCCGTTGGAGCCGCCGACGATGAGATCCACTGGCCTCGCGGCCACCCGCCATCGGCCCACCTCAGCGGCCAGATCGCGGCTTCCCAGCGGGGAGCCCTGGCGCGACAGCGCGACCATCAGCGCGCCGCGCGTCAGCCGGCCGCCGAGGCGGCGTGCCTCTTCCTCGAGCTGGCGTTCGACGGTGGGAGCGCGACTCGCCTCCTTCACCTCGACCTCCCGGAGCTTGAAGTACCGGCCGAGCCTCCGGGCGTAGTCGTCCGCGACCTCCCGCAGCGCCGGCCTCAGCTTTCCGACAGCGAGGAGGGTGATCTCCACCTAGGCGTACATACCGCGCAGCCGGTGGACCGTGGCGACCCGCTGGATCGCCTGCATGTAGGCCCCGATGCGCATGTTGATGCCGTGCCGCGCGGCCATCTGGGCCACTTCGCCGAACGACTCCACCATGATGCGCTCGAGCCGGTTGTTGACCGTCTCCTCGTCCCAGAAATAGCCGCCCCGATCCTGCACCCACTCGAAGTAGCTCACGGTGACACCGCCGGCGTTGGCCAGGATGTCGGGAATCACGAAGACGCCGTTCTCCTCGAGGATCTTGTCGGCGCCGGCGGTGGTCGGCCCATTGGCGCCCTCGCAGATGATGCGCGCCCTGATGTCGGAGGCGTTGGTGCTCGTGATCACGTTCTCCATCGCCGCCGGCACCAGCACTTCGCAGTCCAGCGTGAGCACCTGGTCGTTGGCGATGTGCTCGGCCTCCTTGTACTCGCTCAGGTATCGGTGCTGCCGCACGTGCTGCTGGAGCTCGCGGATATCGAGCCCCTTCGGATTGTAGACCCCGCCCGACTTGTCGCTTACCGCCACGACGGTGAGCCCCGACTCCTCCATCAGCTGGGCGGCGATGGAGCCGACGTTGCCGAAGCCCTGCACCGCGACGCGGGCCCCCTCGACCGGCATGCGCAACCGCTTGAGGGCCTGCCGGGTGACGATCGTGCATCCGCGTCCCGTCGCCTCGCGCCGTCCGAGTGATCCCCCCATCTCGACCGGCTTGCCGGTGACGACGGCGGTCACGGTGTGGCGCTTGTGCATGGAGTAGGTGTCCATGATCCACGCCATCATCCGCTCGTTGGTGTTGACGTCGGGCGCGGGAACGTCGGAGTCGGGGCCCAGGGTTTCGATGATGGCGGAGGTATAGCGGCGGGTGATGCGCTCGAGCTCGGCATTGGAGAGAGCCGCGGGGTCGCAGATGACGCCCCCCTTGGCGCCCCCGAAGGGAATATTGACCACGGCGCACTTCCAGGTCATCCACGCGGCCAGCGCCTTCACCTCGTCGAGCGTCACGTTCAGATCGAACCGGATGCCGCCTTTCGCCGGGCCGCGCGACGTGTTGTACAGGACCCGGTACCCGGTGTAGACCTCGGTCTCTCCCGTGTCGCGCATGAACGGCACGGCCACGATGATCTGCTTCTCCGGCGTCCGCAGAACCTTGTAGAGCCCCGGGTCCAGACTCAGGCGCTGGGCGGCGTAATCGAAGCGGGACATCATCGCCTCGAAGGGATTCTCCTCGCTGAGAAAACGGTCCTTATCGGGCCGGATGAGGGCTTGGGTGGGACGGGGTGCGGTAGCGCTCATAGAGTTTTCGGGATCTCCAGGGTGAATTACAGGCCTTCCACCGGGGCGACGACGGCATCCAGCGCGGCGGCGATCTGCTCGCCGCCTTCCTCCCAGACGAGATCGAGCACGGCCACCAGCGGCTCCGGCGCGACATTCGGCCACCGGTCACGCAGCTTGACCGCGTCCTTCTGCGTGATCACCACGTAGTCGGCGCGCCGGGCCGCGTGGGCCAGCCAGGCCACATCTTCGTCGCGATACGCGTGATGGTCCTTCCACGTGGCGACCTGCACGGCGGCTCCGGTGGCTTTGGTCTGTGCCACGAAGGCATCCGGGTCAGCGATGCCGGAAGCCGCCACCACTCGCTTGCCCGCGAGACTCTCCGCCGGGTGGTGCGTACCGGACACGAGCCCCTCGAGGTGGCGGAGACCAAGATGCGCCACGGCGACGGGACGTCCGGTCCGGTCGGCCAAGTCCTCAGCCAGCGTGCGGGCGGCCTCCCAGGTGGCGCGCTTCCGGGTGACGATCAGAGCATCGGCCCGATCGAGCGCCTCCCAGCCCTCGCGCCAAGGCCCGGCGGGCAGCGACCAGCGGACGGCGCGACTGGTCTCCGCGCTGATGACCGCGATGTTGAGATCGCGGCGGACATCGAGGCGCTGATACGCGTCGTCCAGCACCAGGACTTCGGCGCCCCGCGCCAGCGCCCGCTCGGCGCCCGCGGCGCGATCGGGGTCGGCCACCACGACCGCCTCGGGGACGTCATGCTGGTGAACCAGCGTCTCGTCGCCGCCGTAGCCCCGTAGCAGAATGCCGGGACGGAGGCCGCGGCTCACGTAGTGGCGTGCCGCCCAGATGGCGACCGGGGTCTTTCCCGATCCGCCCACCGTCAGGTTCCCGACGGCCACGGCGGGCAGCGGGAGGTCCTGGACCGTCATCCAGCCGCGGCGATAGGCCAGTCCCCGCGCCGCCATCGCGCCCCGCCAGAGTCCGGAGACCGGGAGCAAGGCGAGCCTGGCAAGCCGCGCGTCCGGCCGGCGGCTGGTCCACAGCCAGCGCAGCACCCGATGGCTGTCCCCCCGACGCGTCACTCGGCCGCTCCCGCGATCTCTTGGAGCCGCTCGAGGGCGTCGGCCACTCCCCGCGACAGGCCATCGTCCCCTTCGGCGACCTCGAACGGTCGGCCGTAGATGATGCGAACCCGGGCGGCAGGCTTGGGAATCATAAGTCGGTCCCACGAATGTAAACGCCATGCCCGGTTTGCCTCGGCATGCAGCGGCACGACGACGCCTCTGCCCCGCTGCGCGGCGGCCACGACGCCCGGCTTGAGCTCCCGCCGCGGCCCCCGGGGTCCGTCGGGAGTAAAGGCCACGGTCCGGCCGCTCCGCAGCTCGCGGACCGCGCCGAGGAGGGCGCGGGCGGCTCCCTTGTGACTTGATCCGCGCACCGCCCCATACCCCAGCGAGCCGGCAAAATCGGCCAGATACTGGCCGTCACGCGCGGTGCTCACGATGATCGTGATCGCCTGATGCCGATGTTGCCAGAGAAGCGGAAGCAAGGCCTCGTGCCAGAGGAGAAAGACGTGGGGACGCCGCGCCTCGTACAGCGGGCGCCACCGTTCTTCGTTCTCGGTGCTGATCCGCCACGTGGACGCCAGCAGTTTGATGGCCGGTGCGGCGAACCGCCGGATGTTGGCCGGCGAGGCCCTCACCCGGCCGCACCGAGCAACTCATCCGCGAGGGCGACCACCCGCGTCGTCGCTCCCGGAGCGCCGAGTCGCCGGCGCACCAGCGCGAGACCTTCGCGCTGCGCGATGGTCCGTGGATCGCGGGGATCGAGCAGCGGGCGGAGGGCGTCGGCGAGCGGACCGGTCTCCGCGTTCTCCTGGAGCATCTCGGGAACGACCTCCCGTTCCGCGACCAGGTTTACCAGGCTGACCCAGCGGACGGTGCGGAGGCGCTGGAACATGAACCAGGTAAAGGGATGCACCTTGTAGGCGACGACCATCGGCGTATCGGCCAGCGCGGCCTCGAGGGTGGTCGTGCCCGACTTGGCGAGCGCCGCATCGGCCGCCGCGAAGAGCGACCGCGGATCGTCCCGCACGATCTCGATGGGTCCGGGATCGGGATACTCTCCGTCCGCCGTGCCGGCCACCAGGATCCGGTCGCAGCGGCCTTCGGCCTTGAGCTTGAGGGCGGCGTCGCGGAACGGAATCCAGAGCCGGCCCACCTCCTGACTCCGGCTCCCGGGAAAGATGCCGAGGACCCTGCTCTCGGGCGCGATGCCGAGTCGCGTGCGCGCCAGCTCACGCGTGGGCCACGGCTCGCGATCGACGAGGGGATGTCCCACGTACTCGCTCCGAAGACCGAGGTCGCCGAAGAACCGCTGCTCGAACGGCAGGACCACAGCCAGACGATCCACGGCGGCCGCGAACCGGCGGGCGCGACCGGGACGCCAGGCCCACAGTTGCGGCGCAATGTAGTAGAGCACCTTGGTGCCCGCCCGGCGGGCCGCTTCTGCCACCCGGAGATGAAAGCCGGGATAGTCGATCAGGATCACGAGGTCGTAGCGTCCGGCGCGGAAGTCGTCACGGAGCGCGTGCAGCAGGCGCAGGTGGGCGCCGAGCTTGGTGATCACTTCCACCAGGCCGAAGGCGGACAGTCCTTCGATGGGGTAGCGGATGGTGGCGCCGGCTTCGGCCATGCGGGGGCCGCCGAGTGCTTCGATGACTGCGTCGGGGTGGCGGGCTCGCAACGCACGCACGACGCCGGCGCCGTGGAGATCTCCCGATGGCTCGCCGGCGGACAGGAAGATGCGCGGAGAGGCTCGCGCGATCATCCGACCGTGGTGGCGGCCAGGGGCGACGTACGAATCGCGTCCGCCACCCGCAACGCGAGGGCGAGCGCGGCACGCCCCTCTTCCCCTCGCACGACGACGTCCCGCCCTCCGCGCACCGCATGCACGAAGCTCTGCAGCTCGAGCGCCAGCGCGTCGGCCTCGGGCGCCTCGAGGGCGATCCGCTCCACGACGTCCGACAGGGCCTCGCCGGTGCCCGGCTGCCAGCCCGGCCGCACCCGCATGAACTCGCCGCCGCCGCTCGCCAGGTCGAGCGAAAAGTAGCCGTTCGGCTGAAAGAGGCGCAGCCGGCGGATCCGCTCCCGCGACACTCGGGAAGCCGTCGCCGTGGCCACGGCGCCGTTGGCGAACTCCACCCTGGCGTTGGCGAGATCGAGATGGGAGGAGAGGAGCGGGAGCCCCGAGGCGCGGACCTCGGTGGCCTCGGCGCCACCCGTCAGGTGCAGCACCAGATCGAGATCGTGGATCATGAGGTCGAGCACCACGGCGACGTCGGTGCCGCGGGGCTGGAAGGGCGCGAGTCGCTGGCTCTCGATGTAGCGGGGACCATCGAGGTACGGCTCGGCCGCGCGAAGCGCCCGGTTGTAGCGCTCGATGTGTCCCACCTGGAGTTGCACCCCACGCGTGCGCGCGCGTTCGATCAGCGCATCGGCGGCGGCGAGGGACTCGGCCAGCGGCTTCTCCATCAGCACCGGCACGCCGGCCGCCAGCGCCTGCAGCCCCACCTCCATATGCGCGGGCGTCGGCACCGCAACGGTCACGGCCTCCACCTCGCGGAGCAGCTCGTCGAGATCTCCGAAGCTCCGGGTGCCGTACTCCGAGGCGATGGCCGCGCCGCGGACCGGATCGATGTCGTAGATGCCGGCCAGGCGGGCGCCCTCGAGCTGGGCAAGGTGGCGCGCGTGATGCCGACCGAGCGCGCCCACGCCCACGACACCGACCGGAAGGAGTGTGGTCACGCCGGGACGCCGCGCTCCGACGACGCGACGAACTCGAGGAAGTGCTCCACCTCGGGGAACGGTGGCAGATCGGCCCGAGCTCGCTCCAGTGCCTGGGACAGATTGAGCTCCGAGTTGAAGAACAGCCGGTAGGCCCGCTTGAGCGCCGAGATGGTGTCGGCTCCAAACCCGGCCCGCTGCAGACCGATGGAGTTGAGCCCGTACAGCTCCATCGGGTTGCCCACCGCCTTGACGTACGGCGGAATGTCCTGGTTCACCCGGGAGCCGCCTCCGACGAAGGCGTGGGTGCCGATGGTCACGAACTGGTGCACCGCATTGAGCCCGCTCAGCACGGCCCGGTCGTGCACGGTGACGTGGCCGGCGAACTGGGTGGCGTTGGCGATGACCACCTCGTCGCCCACGTGGCAGTCGTGGGCGAGATGAACGTAGCTCATGATGAAGCAGCGCGCACCGACCGTCGTCTTGTAGCTCGCGGAGGTCCCCCGGTTGATCGTGCTGTACTCCCGGATAATCGTGCCGGGCCCGATCTCGACCCAGGTCTCCTCGCCGCGATACTTCAGATCCTGCGGGTCGCCGCCGATGATGGTGCCGTCGCCGACGCTCACGTCTTCGGCGAGCTTCACGTTGCACTGGAGCCGCGCGCGGGGCCCGATCCGGCAGCGATCGCCGACCGTCACCTGCTCGCCAACCAGCACCCACGGCCCGATCTCCACTCCGTCGCCCATCCTGGCGGAGGGGTCGATCATGGCCGTCGGGTGCACGCGCGCCGTCACCGGTCGACGACCCTCGCCATCATCTCAGCCTCAGCGACGATGTTCCCGTCCACGTAGGCGACCCCCTTCATGCGGCAGGTGCGTCCCCGGTTCTGGATCATCTCCAGCTCGCAGCGGAGCTGATCGCCGGGAAGCACCGGCCGGCGGAACTTCACGTTGTCGAGCGACATGAAGTACACGACCTTCTGCTCGGGATCCTCGATCGTGCCGAGGAGGAGCATCCCGCCGACCTGCGCCATCGCTTCGATGATCAGCACGCCGGGCATGATCGGATGACCGGGAAAATGGCCCTGGAAGAACGGCTCGTTGATCGTGACGTTCTTGATCCCGACGATCCGTTTCGTACCCTCCACCTCGAGGATCCGGTCCACCAGCAGGAACGGGTATCGATGGGGGATCACGTCCAGGATCCGGCCGATGTCCATCGCCACGCCTCCGTCGCGCTGTCCGGTACGGGTGAGCCATCGGGCCAGCGCGATGTTGCCCTGATGACTCGGTCTCGTCGCGATCACATGGGCCTGCACCCGGCCGCCGGAGAGCGCCAGGTCGCCCAGAATGTCCGCGGCCTTGTGGCGCACGAACTCGTCGGCCCAGCGCAGCTCCCCGCCCACGAGGCCCTCGTCCGAGAGCACCAGGGTCGAATCGAGCGCGGCACCCAATGCGAGGCCCCGAGACCGGAGGGCCTCAGCCTCGTTCAGGAACCCGAAGGTTCGGGCGCCGGCCAGCTCGCGCCCGAAGGCCTCCGGCGTGATGTCGAAGCTCCCCGACTGCCGCCCGATCAGCGGGTGCGGCCATTCGATCGTCGTGGTGAGCCGGAGTGATTTGGCCGGCGCCACGACGTAGCTCGAATCCGCCTCGACCAGCTGGAACGGGGCGAGCACGCGATAGACCACCGGCTCGCCCGGCTGCTCTGCGACGCCCGCGGCCTCGAGCGCCTGGAGATAGGGGGAGAACGATCCGTCACCGATGGGGGGCTCCGGGCCGTCGATCTCCACCACGAGATCGTCGAGCTCGAGCGCGGCGGCCGCGGCCAGCAGATGCTCCACAGTCTGCACGCCCGCCTCGGGGCTCCCGAGCATGGTGCGGCGCTCGGTGGACTGCACCTCGCTCAGCCGGGCCGGAATCGACGGCGCGCCGGGAAGGTCCGTGCGGCGGAACACGATGCCGTGGGGCGCGGGGCCCGGCAGGCAGCGCGCCGTCACCGTGCGGCCGGTATGCAGTCCCTTCCCCCGAACCTCGGCCGGGCCCGCGAGCGTCCGCCTACTCATCGCCGCCCCGCCCGGGAATGAGCTTCTCGATGTCGGACAGGATCGGACTCAGCCGGTAGAGCGCCGCCTGGGCGCGGAGAAACTGGCGATGCGCCCGGGCCGGGTGGCCGCTGTAGGCCGCCCCGGGGGGCACGTCGCCGAACACGGCGCTCTTGGCCGCGATCCGGGCGCCGTCCCCGATCAGGAGGTGATCGGTGACGCCCACGTGCCCGGCGAGGATCACATCGTTGCCGAGCCGGGTGCTGCCCGCGACTCCGACCCCGGCCATGAGAAGGCATCGCTCTCCGATCCGCACGTTGTGCCCGACGTGCACGAGATTGTCGAGCTTGGTCCCCGTCCCCACCACGGTATCATCAACGCTCCCCCGATCGACGGTCGAATTGGAGCCGATCTCCACGTCGTCCTCGATGATACAGACACCCACGTGGGGGATGCGGCGGTGCCCGTCCGGGCCGGGAAGATACCCGAATCCGTCGCCCCCGATCACCGCCCCCGCCTTGAGCACCACCCTCCGCCCGATCCGGCTCCCCTGGTAGCACACCACCCGCGGGCCGATCACGGTGTCCTCCCCGATGGTGACCTCATCGCCGAGCGATACTCCTTCGGCGAGCCGGCAGCGGTCGCCAAGCCGCACGTTCCGTCCGAGCACCGTGAATGGGCCGATGCTGACGTCGCTGCCCACGATGCAACCCGCGCCGAGGCGGACCGACGGGTCGATATCGGGCGCGGGGGCGTGCGACGGAAACAGGGCGCTCATCACCTGCACCAGGGCGCGGTAGGGATCGCGCACCACGATCCTGGTGGGGCCGCCGACCGACGCCAGCGCGTCGGGCACCAGGACGGCGCCGGCGTGCGAGGCCTTCAGCTGGTCGGCGTACCGGGGCGAGACCGCGAGCGAGAGCGCGTCCGGGCCGGCGGAATCGAGAGGCCGCACGGCGTGGAGCACCACCCCTCCATTGCCAAGCAGGCGGCCGCCGACCAGATCGGCGACCGCCTGCGCAGTCATGCCGGATGATGTCACCGGCTCAGGTACCCGACTTCAACTGCTGAATGACCTTGGGCGTCAGGTCCAGCGATTTGTCGGCGGTGACGATGCCGCTGTTCGGCGCGCTGACATCGAAGATCATCGCGTAGTTGCCGGCGGCGCGGATACCCTCGATGATGCTGTTGACCTTGGTCTGAATCGGGTCGAGAAGCTCGCGTTCCCGCTTCGACGCGTTCTGCTGCAGCTCCTGGGTCCGCTCCTCCAGCTTCTTCTGCTGGGCCTCGAGGTCCTTCCGCTTGGTCTGGCGCGCAGTGGCGCTCAGCATCACGGACTTCTGCTCGAAGTCCGAGGCCGCCGAGTCGAGGCTGGCCTGCAGCTTCTGCACCTCCGCGCGATAGGACTCGAGCTCCTTCGCGAAAGTCGATTCGGCCTGCGCGTAGCCCGGCGTCTGCTTCAGGATCGCCTGCGTGTTCACGTAGCCGATCTTGCCGGCCGCTCCACCTCCCTGGGCCTCCGCTGGAGAGGCGATCGCGAGAAAGGCGATGGCGAGGACCGAGCTTCCCACGACGGACAACAGCTTCATGCTCTGCTCCCGATGAAAGGTACGTGACACTTAGAAGAAATTGCCCAGCTTGAAATGCAGCTGCCACCCCGGCGCCGGACGGCCGAGCCCGTCCACCTTGTCGAAGCCGTATCCCAGATCAACCCCGATCGGCCCGAGCGGCGAGACCACGGCGGCCCCGAAGCCCGCGCCCCGGAAGAGCCGGGTGGGATCCCACTGGCGCGCCGTGCGATAGACATTACCGGCGTCGAAGAACGCATCCACATAGAGCGACTGGCTGATGCGCGCCCCCGCCTCGATGGTGAATGCCGCGTAGGACTTCCCGAAGGCGTCGGCGCTCGCCGTATTGCTGCTGGCATTGGGATCGAACCCGTTGGGCGTGATCGAGAACTCATCGTAGCCCCTGAGGGGGATACCATACTGTACGCCGCCCAGGGTGTAGAGTTCCGAGTAGAAGGGTCCCGCGTCGCCGAAGATGAAGCCGGACTTGGTGGTCAGCCCCAGGACGAACTGGACCCCGCCGGCCCCGAGCTGGGCGCCGCCACCGAGCGACCCAAGGGGGGCGTACCACTTGCCCTCGAGATCCACCTTCCGGTAGTTGCCCGTGCCGCCCAGAATGCCGCCGTTCAGCTCGCCGCTCACGCTGGCCGACGACCCGCCGGTGGCGAACGGCAGACCGTACCGCGTATCGCGCAGAATGCTGACTCCTACCGACGAGCGGGTGCAGGCGCTGCAGTTGAACCGGGTCCGCAGGTCCTCCGAGCCACCGCTGTAGCGGATCCGCTGGAAGGAATACGAGGTGAACAGACGGGTGTATCGCGACCCGAGGAACGGGAAGCCGAGCTGGACCGAACCGCCGGTGCGCTTCTGCTGCCCCAGATCGCCGATGGTGTAGCGCGCCCGCGAGTCGAACAGCGAGACCGTACCCGAGATCCGGCTCTCCTTGATGGCCGGATCGGTGTAACTCAAGGTGAAGTCGTTGATGTTCGACCCGAACTGCCACTGGAGCTTGCCCCGCTTGCCCCGGCCGAAGAGGTTCGGCTCCTCGAGCCCCAGGAAGCCGCCGACACCGGTGCCCTGCCCCAGCGACGCGCCGAAGTTGATATTCCCGGTCCGACGCTCCTCCACCCGGAACACGATGTCCACGTCCACCCCGTTCGCCGATGGCTTCACGTCGGGCGAGGGGAGCGGCTGCTGGAAAAACCCGAGGTTGGAGACGTTCTGGTACGAGCGGATCAGCCGCTCGCGGCTGAACAAGTCGCCAGGCAGCATCACGATCGCTTCGCGGATCACCCGCTCGTGAGTGACGTCGTTCCCCACGATCTCGATCTTGTTGATCGTGGCGGGGGAGCCCTCCCGGATGGTCCACCGAAGATCGATCCAGTGACGGCCGTCGGCCGTGGTCCGCCGGACCTCGGTGGGCTCGATCTGGGCGTACAGATAGCCGTTGTTGGCGTAGAGGTTCTGGACCTTCTCGGTGGCCGATTCCCAGTCCGACCTGTTGTACGGACGAGGTCCGCCCACAGGCGTCCCGTCGGCCTTGATGGGCGCAAAGGGATAGAAGGCCTGCAGCTCCTCGCTCGAAAACCGCCGGTTGCCCTCGATGTCGAACGTGCCGACCTGGTACTCCTGCCCCTCGTCCACGGAGAGTCGCAGCACGGCCCTGCCCCCGCTGGAATCCGGAATCAGGGAGTCGTGAGTGACCTGGAAATCGACGAAGCCCTGGTCCGCGTACCAGCGGGGCAGACGCTCGCGCACGTCCCCGTCGACCTTGCGCTCGTCGTATTCGCCGTTCTGGAACCACCAGAACCCTTCTGGGCGGGTGGCCATGTGCTTGACCACGGCCTTGTCGTCGAACTTCTTGTTGCCCTCGATCGTCACCTGCCCGATCGCCACCCGGGCGCCTTCCTGCACGTCGAAGACGAGCCGCACCCCGGCCGAGTCGGCCGGAATCTCGATGGTCTTCACCTGGGCCGCGTAGTAGCCCGCCCGTTTGTAGAGCGAATCGATTGCCGCGCGCGACTGCTCCACCGCGTTGCGATCGATCGGCCTCGCCTCGCTGAGCTTGACCCGTCCCTTGACCTCGCCCTCGGACAGCTTCTCGACGCCGCGCACCGCCCACTTCCGGAGCACCGGCCGCTCCTTGACCTTGAGCGCCAGGATCAGGGTTTCGCCCGCGGCGCGCTGCTCGGCCACGACATCGTCGAACTGGCCGGTGCGGAACAGGGCCGTGATGGCGCGCTGGATATCGCGGTAGTTGATGGGTTGATGGACCACGACACCCGCGGTCCCGATGATCTGCGCGGCGGTGAGCCGGGAGTTCCCCTCGACGACGATGCTGTCGACGGTAGCCGAGGCGGAGTCTTGAGCCATGAGCGCGGCCGGCGCCCCGAACAGGAGGCTAACGGCCGCGACGATCGATGGGAGTCGCTGCATCCGCACAGGGTGGAAGGTGAGAGCGCCGGCCCGGGTGGGCCGGCGCTCGGCGAGCTTACGCCTGGGTCCCTGTCAGGGCCCGGAACACGAGCTTCTCGCCATCCGGCGCGACGTCGACCTCGATCTCGTCGCCGCGGCCGAAATCGCCCATGAGGATCTTCTCGCTGAGGGGATCCTCGATGTAGCGCTGGATGGAGCGCTTCAGCGGGCGGGCGCCGTAGCTCTGGTCGTAGCCGTGCTCGACCAGGAAATCGACCGCGGCCGGGGTCAGCTTCACCTCGTCACCCAGGCGGCGCTGCACCTCGCGCAGCAGGATGGTGACGATCTGGGCGATATGCTCCTTGGTCAGCGGATGGAAGACGATGACGTCGTCCAGCCGGTTGAGGAATTCGGGATTGAACACCTTGTTCATCTCGTCCTTCACCTTCTCCTGCATCTTGTCGAAGCTGCTCTTGACGTCGGCGCCGTGGAAGCCGAGCGACTTGCCCTGCATGATGTCGCGGGCGCCCACGTTCGAAGTCATGATCACCACGGTGTTCTTGAAATCGATGACCCGCCCGTAGTTGTCCGTCAGGTGCCCTTCGTCCAGCACCTGCAGCAGGATGTTGAAGACGTCCGGGTGCGCCTTCTCGATCTCATCCAGAAGGACGACCGAATAGGGCTTCCGCCGCACAGCCTTGGTGAGCGTGCCGCTGTCTTCGTATCCGACGTAGCCGGGAGGCGCGCCGATGAGGCGCGACACCGAGAACTTCTCCATGTACTCCGACATGTCCACCCGGATCAGGGCCTGCGCGTCGGCGAACAGGAACTTGGCCAGCGCGCGGGCCAACTCGGTCTTGCCGACTCCGGTGGGACCCGAGAAGACGAACGAGCCGATCGGCCGGTTGGGATCCTTGAGGCCGGCCCGCGAGCGCCGGATGGCGCGCGACACGGCCTTGATGGCCTCGTCCTGGCCCACCACCGACGCGTGGATCTCGTCTTCCATCCTGAGGAGCCGCGCCGTCTCCGCCTCCTGTAGCCGGGTTACCGGAATACCGGTCCAGCGGGAGACGATGAAGGCGATGGCCTCCTCGTCGATGACCGGCCGCCGGGTCTGCCGGTCCTTTTCCCACTCCTCGTTCTTCAGCCGGATCTGGTTCTGCAGATCACGCTCCTGATCGCGGAGCGAGGCCGCGCGCTCGAAGTTCTGGTCGCGCACCGCGTCTTCCTTCTGCAGGTTGACCTTCTCGAGCGCCGCCTTGAGCTCGGCCACTTCCGCCGGGGGCACCTGCGACGCCAGACGCGCCCGTGCCCCCGCCTCGTCGATCACGTCGATGGCCTTGTCGGGCAGGAACCGGTCGGTGATGTAGCGCTCCGAGAGCTCCGCCGCCGCCGTGAGGGTGGCGTCGGGAATGCTGATCCGGTGATGGTCCTCGTACTTCTTGCGAAGACCCTTCAGGATCTCCACGGTCTCGGGGACGCTGGGCGGCTCCACCACCACCGTCTGGAAGCGACGCTCGAGCGCGCCGTCCTTCTCGATGTACTTCCGGTACTCGTTCAGCGTGGAGGCGCCCACGCACTGCAGCTCGCCTCGAGCGAGCGCGGGCTTGAGCATGTTGGAGGCGTCGATGGCCCCTTCGGCCGCGCCGGCGCCCACCAGAGTGTGCAGCTCGTCGATGAAGAGGATGATCTGCTTGTTCTGGGCGATCTCGTTCATGACCGCCTTGAGCCGCTCCTCGAACTGCCCCCGGTACTTGGTGCCGGCGATGACGGCCGCCATGTCGAGCGACAGCACGCGGTGATCGCGGAGGACGTCCGGGCAGAGCCCATTGGCGATGAGCAGCGCCAGCCCCTCGACGATGGCGGTCTTGCCGACGCCGGGCTCCCCGATCAGGACCGGGTTGTTCTTCTTCCGGCGGGCGAGGATCTCCATGACCCGCTCGATCTCCTTGGCCCGCCCGATGGTCGGATCGAGCTGGCCTTCGGCGGCGAGCTGGGTGAGATCGCGGCAGAAGTGGTCGAGCGCCGGGGTCTTGGACTTCTTCTCGGACTTGGGCGCCGAGGCAGGCTGGCCGGTGGCCCCACCGGTGGTGGACGCCTGCGGCATGTCGCTGCCGAGCAGCCGCAGCGTTTCGGCGCGCGACTGCTCGAGGTTCACGCCGGCGTCGGTGAGGACCTGGGCGGCGATGCCCTTCTCCTCGCGCAGCAGGCCGAGCAGCAGGTGCTCGGTGCCCACGTACGAGTGGTTGAGCTCGCGGGCCTCCGTCATCGCCAGCTCGAGCACCTTCTTGGCGCGCGAGGTGTAGGGCAGATCGGGACCCGCGGCGGCGGCCGCTTTGCCCTTCTTGACCGTCTCCTCGATCTTCTGCTGGATGTCTTCGAGGTCGACGTTCAGGTTGGTCAGCACGGCGGCGGCAACGCCCTCACCCTCCCGGATGAGACCCAGGAGAATGTGCTCCGTGCCCACGTATTCATGGTGGAGACGGGCGGCCTCTTCGCGGGCCATCTGGAGGACTTTCCGAACGCGGTCGGTGAAGTTATAGCCGTTCATTGCGGTTTCCTGCGTAGCTCCGAAGGCCGTCGTCGCGGCTCATCCACGGCGCCCTACTTCGGATTCCAACACTTTGCGCACGAACCGTGCCCGCCTGATCGGCAGGTCGGCTTCATCTGGGGCCACTCCCTCGGCCACCGCGAGGTGGGCCGGCTGGGTGTAGACCAGCAGTTTGTTCAGCGTGTACATCGCCACGTCGGGAATCAACTCGACCCCCACGCCCAACCGCACGCCGCTCAACAGGTTCATCGCCTCTTCGAAGGACAGCGATCGGGCGTACCGGAGAAGCCCGTAGGCCCGCCAGACCTTGTCCTCGATGACGGCGGGCGCGTCGCGGAGCAGGACCTGCCGGGCCTGCTCCTCGTAGTCCATGACTTGGCGGACCATCTTCGCCAGATGGTCGAGCAGCTCGTGCTCGGAACTCCCCAGTGTCGTCTGATTGGACAACTGGAAAAAGTTGCCGACGACCTCGCTGCCCTCACCGTACAGGCCACGGAACGTCAACCCGACCTGCGCGAGCCCCTGCAGGACCTTCGAGATTTCCTTGGTGAGAACCAGGCCCGGCAGGTGGATCAGGACCGATGCCCGCAACCCGGTCCCGACGTTGGTCGGACACGAGGTAAGATAACCGAACTCGGGGTGAAATGCGAAAGCAAGTCGTTGTCCCAGTTCGGCGTCCAGCCGGTCGGCCTCGGCGTAGGTCGCGTCCAGGGCGAATCCCGAATGCATCCCCTGAATCCGGAGGTGGTCCTCCTCGTTCAGCATGACGCCGATCCGGTCCTGCACCAGGAGCGTCGCTCCCGAGCGGACCCGGCCGTCGGCATCGAGCCCTGCCAATTCCTTGCTCACCAGATGGCGCTCGTGCAGTAACTGGCGGTCGACACGATCGAGACGGTCGAGCCGGAACTTGGTGGCCCGCCTGAGCAGGACCGTCTCCCGCGCGGCCTGCTCGACCGTGGTCAGGATCTCCTCCCGCTCCGTCTCCGAGTTGCGTCCTTGGAACACGTGCCCCGACAGGTTTCTGGCCAGCCGGATCCGGGTGGACAGCACCAGGTGACTGGCCGGGCCGCTGGCATCGAGCCAGCCGACGCCGCCGTCGGTGAGGAGGCTCAGGTCGATCATTCGATCACCCGGAGACGGTCGCGCAGCTCGGCCGCCAGCTCGAAGTTCTCCGTCTCCACGGCCACCCGCAGCTGTTCGCGCAGCTCGGCGGCCTCGGCCCGCCCGCCCACCGGGGCGGGCAGGGTCTCGGCGTACCGCTCACCCAGATGGTGGGTCGAGCCATGCAGCCGGCGCAGCAAGTCGCGCAGCGGCGTCTCGAACGTCCGCCAGCACTCGGAGCAGCCCAGCCGTCCACTCTCGTTGAAATCCTTGAGCGAGGCCCCGCAGCGTCCGCAGGTTTCCGACGACCGCGGCGCCGGCGTGGTTTCGGGCAGGCCCTTCCCCATCGCGGCGAGAAAGGTGCCGAGCGGGGTTTTGGCGACCGCACCGGGGCTCTCGACGCCCTTTTCCGCGGCGCAACGCTCGCACAGATGGAGCGTGGTCACCTGCTCGTTCACGATCTGAGTCAGGTGAATGATGGCCTCGCGCGTGTGGCACTGGTCGCAGGGCATCAGGGCATCGACTCCACGCCGGAAAGCGGCACGAGGTGGCCGCCCTCGAGCGACAGGACCCGATCGGCTCGGCCCGCGAGCAGCCGGTTGTGCGTCACGACCACCAGCGCGGTCTCGAACTCCCGGCTCAGCCGCGCGAACAGCGCGTGCAGCCGCTCGCTGTTGGCGTAATCCAGGTTGCCCGACGGCTCGTCGGCGAGCACCAGCACGGGGTCGGGCGCGAGCGCGCGGGCCACCGCTGCCCGCTGTTGCTCCCCGCCGGACAGCTCGGCCGGCCGATGGGTCATGCGTCCCGCCAGCCCGACCACCGCGAGGAGCTCCTCCGCGCGTGACCTGGCCCTCGACTCGCTTTCACCGGCGATCAGGAGCGGCATCATGACGTTTTCGAGCGCCGTGAACTCCCGCAACAAGTGGTGAAACTGAAACACGAATCCGATCTTCCGGTTACGGATGGCGGCCAGCTCCGCGGGGCTCTGCTCGCCGTAGGGCCGCCCATCGAGCTGCACCGTACCGCCGGAGGGGGCGTCGAGCGCGCCCAGCAGGTGAAGCAGCGTGCTCTTGCCCGACCCGCTGGCACCCACGATGGCCACGAACTCGCCGCGGCTCACCTCGAGGCTGACACCGGTGAGCACCTCGATCACGGACCCGTCCCCGCTCTGGTACACTTTGCGGAGCCCGGTGGCCTCGAGAATGGCGCTCATTCGTGCCGGATCGCTTCCACCGGAGTCAGCGCGCCCGCCGAGCGGGACGGATACAGGGTCGCCAGCAGCGCTACGGCCAGGCTCGCGAGCACCACCACCGAGACGTCGAGCGCCTCGACATGCACCGGCAGGTGGTCGATGAAATAGACCGCGGGATTGATCCGGATCCACCCGGACTTGTCCACGACGTACGCCACGACCAGCCCGCCAATGAGCCCCAGGCCGGTTCCCACGATACCGATCACTCCGCCCTGGAGCAGGAAGATCCGCGCGACACTCGGGGAGGTCAGGCCCATCGCCCTCAGGATGCCGATCTCACGGGTCTTATCGGCCACCACCATGGTCAGCGTGCCGACGATGTTGAACGCGGCGACGACCATGATGAAAAAGATAATGAGGCCCATCGCGATCTTCTCGAGCTCGAGCGCGCTGAAGAGGCTCACGTTCTGGGTCTGCCAGTCGAGGGCCCGGTAGGGGTAGCCCAGCCGCTTCTCGAGCGCCTTACCGATCTCCGGCGCCCGGCTGGGATCGGCGACCCGGACCGCCAACCCCGACACGGCATTGCCCAGGCCTGTGAACTGTTGAGCGATCTCCCGCTTCACCACGACGAACTGGTTGTCATACTGGAACATTCCGGTCTCGAACAGGCCGGTGACCTCGAATTTCCAGAATCTCGGGACCGCGACGCCGATCGCGGCGTTCATCTTGGCCTGCGTCACCGGCACGAGGGTGACGACATCACCGATCTCCACCGAGAGGCGCGAGGCCAGTCTGTTACCGATGAGAATGCCGCCATCCACACCGGGCTTCGTCGGGCGGAAGGAGAGATCGCCTTTCTTGATCGATTGCGGGAACGACGTGACGGAGGCCTTGCCGGTGTCGGGATCGAAGCCGAGGAGGTTGACCCCCTCGCCATAATCCTGGCCGGCGGTGATCCCCGCCTGACTGATCACCTCCGGCGCCGCGGCGACCACTCCGGGCGCCTTGCGCACCCGGGTCAGGACGCTCTGCCAGTCGTCCATCCTGAGACCGGCGCCGTAGGTCAGGATCCGGAGGTGGGGATTGGCGATCAGGATGCGCTCGCGAAGGTCGTTCCGCAGCCCGTTCATCACGCCCAGCACCACGATCAGCGCCATCACGCCGACCGCCACGCCTCCGGTGGAGATGACCGTGTTGAGCGACGCCGCCCGGGAGCCTCGCCGGCTCCTCAGGTACCGCTTGGCGATCCGCCACTCCAGGCGGCTCGGCCACCGGAGGATTCCGCGCTCATCCGCCCGCTCGCCTGTCGCCACCTAGGCCTCCGGCCTCATCGCGGGAAAGAGAATCACGTCGCGGATCGAGGGCTGGTCGGCCACGAGCATGAGCAGCCGGTCGACGCCCATGCCCATGCCACCGGCCGGCGGCATGCCGTACTCCAGCGCGCGGATATAGTCGGCATCGAAGGCGTGAGCCTCCTCGTCGCCCGCGGCCCGCTGGCGCGCCTGTTCCTCGAAGCGGCGCCGCTGATCGTCCGGGTCGTTGAGCTCGCTGAATGCGTTGGCCAGCTCCCGCCCGCCCACGAACAGCTCGAACCGCTCGGTGAGCTCGGGATCGGTCCGGTGGACCTTGGCGAGGGGGGAGAGCGCCCGCGGGTAGTCCATCACGAAGGTGGGCTGCACCAGCTCCGGCTCGAGGACGGTCTTGAAGACTTCGTCCTGCAGCCTCCCGCCGAGGAGATCCCTCACCTCGTCGGCTTCCACCCCCCGTGCGCGCAGCACCGCCCGCATCTCCTCGTCGCTCGCGGTGCGGAGGTCGAGCCCGCAGCGCTCCTGCACGGCCTCGACGAAGCGGACCCTGGCGAAGGGCGGCGTGAAGTCTAGGGTGGTCCCCTGACGCCCGATGACCCGGGTCCCGAGACAGTCGTCGAGCACGCCGACGACCAGGGACTCGGTCAGATCCATCATGTCGGTGTAGTCGGCGTATGCCTGGTACAGCTCGAGCATGGTGAACTCGGGATTGTGCGTCCGGTCCATCCCTTCGTTCCGGAAATCGTGACCGATCTCGTACACCCGCTCGAGACCGCCGACCAGCAGGCGCTTGAGGTAGAGCTCGTCGGCGATCCGGAGGTAGAGCGGCATGTCGAGCGCGTTGTGATGGGTCATGAAGGGCCGCGCCGCCGCGCCCCCATACAACGGCTGGAGGATGGGTGTCTCCACCTCGAGGAACCCGAGCGCGTCGAGCCGCCGGCGGAGATAGCTGACCGCCCTGGCGCGGAGGCGAAAGACCTCCCGAACGTCGGGATGCACCGCGAGATCGGCGTACCGTTGGCGGTAGCGCACCTCGGGATCGGTGAGCCCGCCGAAGGTGGTCGCCCCGTCCGCCCCGGCTTGCGTTTTGCCGCGGGGGAGGGGGCGGAGCGACTTGGCCAGCAGCGTGACCTCGCCGGCGCGGACGGTCACCTCACCGGTCCGGGTCCTGAAGAGGGCTCCCTTCACACCGACGTGATCGTCGAGATCGAGCAGCTCGATGATGTCCCATGCCGCGCCCAACAGGTCGCGCTTGAAGTAGACCTGCACCCGCCCGCTCGCGTCCTCCAAATGCATGAACGTCGTCTTGCCCTGCGACCGCAGGGCAACGATCCGTCCGGCCACCGCGACGGGAGGTCCGTTCTCGCCCATGGCATCCTGATAGAGCGCGACCGCGTCCGCCGCCAGATGACTCCGCTCGTAGCGATAGGCGAAGGGCGGCACACCGGCGGCCTCGAGTGCCGTCCGCTTGTCGCGACGCGCCGTTTCGAGGTAGGTGCGCTCGTCCACCGTGCTCACGCGGCCTTGCCTCCGAACCGCTTGAGGTACGCCTGGATGAACGTGTCCAGATCTCCGTCCATCACGCGCTGGACGTCGCCGACCTTGACCTCGGTCCGGTGGTCATTGACCATCGTGTACGGCTGGAAGACGTACGAGCGGATCTGATTGCCCCACGAGTTGTCGGTCTTGGTGGCCTCCACCGCGGCGCGCGCCGCTTCCTGCTCCTCCAACTTTCGCTGGTACAGGGCGGCCCGCAACATCTTCATCGCCGTGGCGCGGTTCTTCGTCTGGCTCCGCTCCTGCTGGCAGGATACCACGACGCCGGTGGGCACGTGGGTCAGGCGGACCGCCGACGAGGTCTTGTTGACGTGCTGGCCCCCGGCGCCCGACGCGCGGAACACATCCATCTTGATGTCCTCCTCCCGGAGATCGATCTCGATCGTATCGTCGATGTCGGGGTAGACGAACACCGAGGCGAACGAGGTATGTCGCCGGGCCTGGCTGTCGTACGGCGAGATGCGGACCAGGCGGTGGACACCCTTCTCCGCCTTGAGATAGCCGTAGGCGTATTCGCCCTTGATCTGGATGGAGACCGACTTGATCCCCGCCTCTTCGCCGGGGAGCAGGTCGAGGATCGCGACCTCGAAGCCGTGACGCTCGGCCCAGCGGACATACATCCGCATCAACATCTCGGCCCAGTCCTGCGATTCGGTGCCGCCGGCGCCGGGGTGAATGGTGAGCAGCGCGTCGCGAGCATCCTCCGGGCCCTGCAGCATCGCCTGGAGCTCGAAGGCCTCGACCGCCGCGGAGAGCTCCTCGGCCTCTCGCACGACCTCCGCCTCCATGGACTGGTCGGGCTCTTGCTCGAGAAGCTGCGCCATCTCGACCGCGCCGTCGAGACGCTGGCGCAGGCCTTCGTAGGGCGTGACCCAGGCCTTGAGACGCTTGAGCTCCTGGACGGACGCCCGGGCCGACTCCGGATTGTTCCAGAAGCCGGCTTCGGCCTGCTGGGATTCGAGGCTGATCAGGCGGGCGGATTTAGCCGGCAGGTCAAAGGAAGTCTCGGAGCTCGAGGATCCGGTGCTGCAGCTCCGTCAGGCGGTCGACGAGATCGGCCATTCGGGGTACCCGTGGGTTCTGGAGTCAGTGGAAAGATAGACGGGAAGGACGGGAAAGACGGAAGGGCGGAACGGCGGCAGGTGTCGCGATCGGCGAGACGCTGGACCTCTTACTGAGCCCATCGTGCGCTCCGCCGTTCCGCCGTTCCGCCCTCTAGAACATCTGCCTCCCGCCGGCCAGGATCTCGTTGAGCGCCTCTTTGAAGTAGGGCGTCGAGTCGGCGATCTCGCGGCCGACCTGGTCGGCGTATTCCTCCCAGCTCTTCTTGATCTCCTCCGCGAACAGCTCCCTCAGGGTCCCGTCGCGCAACCCGTCCTGTCGCTTGGCCGGGTGGTACACCACCATGTCGGAGATGAGCGCGCGCGCGAGCCGGCGAGCCTTGAGCGAGGGATCCTGAGACAGGAACGGGTTCACCGCCCTGGGCGCGGGCGTGGAGGCTGGTGCCGCCGGGGACGCGGGGCGCGGAGCTGCCATCGGTGCGGGCGCCGGCGATGGTGTTGCGGGCGCGAACGCCGGCGGCTGTGCCATCGGTGATTGGGGCACGGCCGGCGCCGGGGACGTGACCGGCGCAGCGACCGGCGCGAACGGCCGAGCCGGAGCGGCGGGACGAGCCGGGCTGGCGGCCGGACCTGCGGGGGCCTGAGGTGCCGGCGGGGCCGTGACTACGGGGAAAGCCCCAGGGCGTGGAACGGCCGGCACGGGCTGCGGAGCCGGTGCAGGCGTGGGGGCAGGCGGAGCCGCCACTGCCGTTGGAGCCGGTCGCGGCGCCTCAGCGCGTGGGTGCAGCGACGGTGCCGGGGCCGCGGGGGGCGGCGTCGCGGCTCTCGGTGCCGGCACCGCGGGCGCCTCCACCCGCACGGCGAACACCGCGCTGCACACGTTGCAGCGTGCGCGCACGCCGGACTCCGGCACCTTTGCCGGGTCCACGCGGTAGATGGTTGCGCAGTTGGGACACGTGACGTTCATCTGATCCTCACGGCTGTTCGCGGAACGCCGAGCCCGGGCGTTCCTCGCCGTTGGCGCCCTGCCGGCGGTCCACCACGAACACCGAGCCGGGGAGGGTCTTGGCGTAACTCTTCATTTCCGTCGCAAGCTCGCTCACCTGCGCCGGATGCGCAAACCGGCGGTGCCGGTTGGTCACGATGCCGATCGACAGGGTCATGAGCGGCACCCGGTGCAGCTGGCCCCGGCGATCCTTCCCGAAGAAGTAACCGGCGCGCCGGTCCTGCTCGTTGTACTGCAGCGGGATCAGCGTGTCGAATACGTCGAGAATCTCGCCGCACACCTGACTGATCTCGGTCGCCGGGATCACGAAAATGAAGTCGTCGCCGCCGATATGACCGACGAAGCCTCGCGCCCCCATGAGTCCCTTGACCACGTCGTGCAGGATCCGGGAGAGAAGATAGATGACACGGTCGCCATCGTAATAGCTGTACCGGTCGTTGAACTCCTTGAAGTGATCGAGGTCGGCGTAGCACACCGCGAAGTCCTGGTCGGACTCCAGCCGGCGGCGAATCTCGCGCTCGATTTCGGTGGTGCCGGGCAGCCGGGTGGACGGATGCACCGAAACGTCACGCTCGGTGCGCACGAGCATGGCATCGAGGCGTGCGCGCTGCTCTGCCGGGGTGAAGAGTCCGGTGACCACCTCGTCGGCGCCGGCCGCGAACCACGCCTGCACCTGGTCGGAGTGGTGATCCGGGGCCAGCGCGGTCACCGGCACGATCGCCGTGAAGGCATCGCTCTTCAGCCGCGTGACGAGCCCGACGGCTTCCTCGCGCGCCCCGTTGCCATCCACGAACAGCAGGCACGGATGCCCGCGCAGGACGATCGCTTCGACCTCGTCGGGCTGGATGAAGACCAGGAGCGGAAAGGCGTTAGTAGATGCCCACTGGCGCACCAGCGCTGGCACCGGCGAGCCGTCCGGCGAATAGAAGAGTATCGTCGGGCGAGTTCGCAACCCATGACCTTTCGTAAGGGGTTATCACAAGCTAGCTTGGCCGCCCGCTGGGGCCAAGACGGTCATAGAAAATAGGCGCCGACCGCTACCATCCCATACACTGCAAGAAGTTGCACTCCCTCGAACCAGTGCGTCTCCCCATCCAGCAGGATGATCGCCGTCAGCAGCGTCGCCAGCCCCAGCGCGACGACCTCGAACGGCCTGAATACCAGATCCATATTGGTGCCCAGGGTCAGGCCCGCGAACACTAATATCGGCGCGACCAGCAGGGCGATTTGAGTGCTGGATCCGAGCGCAATCTGCAGCCCCAGATCGATCTGTCCCTTCCTCGCCAGCATCACCGCCGCCGCGTGCTCCGCCGCGTTGCCGATGATGGGAATCACGATGAGACCGAGGAACACGGATGGCAGCCCCACGGCCTCGGTCGCCTCACTCGCCGCGTGCACGAGCAGCTCCGACTCCACGGCCACGCCGACGGTCGCCGCGGCCAACACCGCCACCGCCTTCCCCTTCCCCCAGACCGGGCCGTCAGTCGGGTGCGCCTCCGTCCCGAAGAGCCGTCGGTGCGTCCGCAGCGTGAAGAACAACGAGCAGGCGTACGTAATCAGCAGGATTACGGCCACGGCCTCCGACATCCTGAGCTCGGACAACCGCGCCGCCCCGCCCGTGTGGAGGTTGTGATAAAGCGCGGGAAAAACGAGGGCGACGACGGCGCAGCAGAGCATGCCGGCGCTTATTCCCGCGTTGGTCCGATCGAAGCGGAGCTCCCGCCGATTGATCCCTCCGGCTATGATAGCTAACCCCATAATGAGCAAGAGGTTGCCAAGGATGCTCCCGGTGATGGACGCCTTGACCAGGTCCGTCAGCCCGGCCCGGAGCGCCACGATCGCGATGATCAGCTCGGCGGCATTGCCGAACGTCGCGTTGAGGAGGCCCCCGACGGTAGGGCCCGTATGATGGGCCAGGTGCTCGGTGGCCTCTCCCATGGCCCCCGCGAGTGGCAGAACGCCCAGGCATGCGGTGATGAACACCCAAAGGGCGGAGGCGTGAACGACGTAGCCGAGGACGATGCTGACGGGGAGGGCGGTGAGAAGGACCAACCGCCAGGGAATCCCCCGCCCGCTCGGTGAGGGGCTGGAGCGGTCGGTCAGAGGGGCTTGGCCTCTTCGATCAGCATGATGGGAATGCCATCCTCCACCGGGTAGACCAGCCGGCAGGCGTGGCAGATCAACGCCTCGGGGGCGGGGGCGGGGGCGGGGGCGGGACGGTACTCGAGGTCGCCCTTGCATTTCGGGCAGACCAGGATCTGCAAGAGCTCAGGCGCCAGGGTCACGGAACCTCCCTCCGAATGGGGTCCGGAAATCCGAGCCGTGCGAGCGCCGCCGCGTCGGCCCTCCAGTGGGGCAGCACCTTGACCCAGAGATCGAGGTACACCGGAGCGCCGAGAAGGGATTCCATCTGCTCGCGCGCCTGGGCGCCGATGGCTTTGATGGTGCGCCCTCCGGCGCCGATCACGATCCGCTTTTGCGACTCACGCTCGACGTACAGAGTGACCCGAATGTACACGGGCCGTTCGGCTTCGCGAAACTCCTCCACCTCGGCCGATACGGCGTAGGGCACCTCGTCCTGAAGCAGGGCGAACGCGGCTTCGCGTACGTACTCGCCCGCAAAGAACCGCACCGGCTGCGTCCCCACGTCTTCGCCATCGAACCGATGCTCGCCGGGCGGCAGATAGCCGCTGGTCCGCGCGATCAGACGGTCGAGGCCGGCTCCGGTTCTGGCCGAGACGACGAGATCGCTCCGCTCCAGGTCGAGAGCGTGCCGCTCGCTCACGAGATCCCTCTTGGTGTATACCACGAGCACCGGAGCCGATGGCGGCGGATCCAGCCGGGCCAGGCTCGTGAACGACGGCGCGGGTGCATCGGACGCTGGATGAAGATGCAGAATCAGGTCCACGTCGGCGAGCGCGCTCACCGCCGCGCTCTGCATGCGGACCTGGAGGAGATAGGCGGGATCCAGCAGGCCGGGGAGATCGTGGAACACGATCTGCCGGCGATCGTCGGTCCGCAGTCCGATCACCGGAAGCCGTGTAGTCTGAGCTCGGGGACTGACGATCGCCAACCGCTGGCCGACGAGCGCATTGAGCAGCGAGGACTTGCCGGCGTTGGGAGCGCCGGCCAGTGCGACATGTCCGAACGTCGTGGCCTCAGAACCGGCCATCACGTCGCGGTGCTCAATTTGAGGGGGGTCATTTCCCGGCAGGCATCCGCGAGATCACCCGCTCCGCTTCGGTCCGGAGGCTCTTGTCGGCCTCGTCCTCGCTCGTGGTACCCTTCGTCAGGGAGATGAGGAGCGCCTCGCGACCGCGCTCGAACAGGCTCCGAGCCTCGCTCTCGTGCCGGGCGCGATCGGCGCCGCGCAAGGTGCCTGCGATCCGGGCTTGGAGCACGCTCCCATGGAGCGGATTGCGGGCCAGCTGGCGCTCCGCCGGCAAGTTCCCCGGATTGGTGCGCAGAAATTCCTGAAGCAGCCGGGTACTCCGATCGAGGGCCGAGAGCGCCGCCGTCCATTGTCCTCGCGCCTCGAGTACCTCCGCGGTCTCGCTCTCGGCCACGGCCAGATCGGTGAGACCCTGTGCGTTGCCGGGGTCGGCCGCGTGGAGTCCCCGGTATAGCTCGACCGCCTTTCCGCAGTCCTCCGAGGCCGCAGCGACGTTTCCCCGGGCAAGATGCACCTGGCACAGATTCTCCCGGGACACGGCGACGTCGCGTGTGGCATCGGCGGTCGTGAGGTCCTCCCGGGAGAGCTCTTCGCGGAGCGCGAGGGATCGCTCGAGCGCATCGAGGGCCTCGTCGTACCGGCCCTCGAGCTTGAACATCATGCCGAGCCGCTCGTGACTCAGTGCGATGTGCCGGCGGCGCCGTCGCTCGGCCACGCTGTCGACGATCGGCGTCTGCAGCAGCGCGAGGGTTCGCCGGTACTGCAGTTCCGCGCCGGCGCGGTCGCCGAGGTTCGGGAACGCCGGATGGCCGAGCAGATCGCCCAGCTTGGTGGTGCTGATGGCGACGGGGAGCCGGGCGCCGGCATTGTCGGGATCGGTCCGCGAGAGGTACTCCCAGTGCCGCAGCGCCTCGCGGGCATCGGCGACAGCGCCGGGGACGTCACCGCTCCAGGCTTTGACATCGCCGAGCTTTTCGTGGGCCAAAGCCAACGAGCGGCGGGCGGCTCGGTTGGTGGAGTCGTTGTCGACCAGCTCGCTCGCCATCATCAGGGCCTTGGTAAGGCTCACGCGAGCGGCCCCGAGGTCCCCGAGATTGGCGCCGGTCGGATTGCCCTGCGCGACGCCGAGCCTGATGTATGCCTGGGCGATCTCCCCTTGGAGACCCGGGTCGCCGTGACTCTGTCGCGAGAGGCGGTTCAGGTACTCGAGGCCTCTCCCCATGAGCAGCGCGCGCGCCCGGGTGGCACCGGGAAGCTCGGCCACGGCATCGTGGATCTCGAACAGCACCGTCGTGGCGAGCGAGCGGACGTCACGGAAGCGTTCCTCCGCCACGATGCGCTGGGCCTCGGCACGCTGCGCCTGCCAGGCGGTCGCCGCGATCCCGGCGACGAGGCTCAGGATGATGAGCGCCGCCGCGCCGGCGCCAATCCAGTGGCGCCGGAGAAACTTCCCCATGAGGTATGCGGCCGTGTCCTTCCGGGCCAGCACCGGCAGCCGGTCGAGATGCCGGCGAAGATCGTCCGACAATTGGTACGCCGAGAGATACCTGCGGCCCGGCTCCTTGCTGAGCGCCTTGAGCACGATGGTGTCGAGGTCGCCGCGCAGACCGCGGCGCAATCGCTCGATGGATGTGTTTCTCGCCGCGGCAACGCCGCCGGGGTCCTCGCGCACGATGGCGTCGGAAGGCCGCGCCGGCATCGCCTCGCAGACCACCCGCTCGACCTCAGCCGGCGTGCGCGAGGCCAACTGGTACGGCCGTGAGCCGGTCAGGAGCTGGTAGAGGACCACGCCGAGGGAGTAGACGTCGCTGGCAGTGGTGACGGACTCGCCTCTTACCTGCTCCGGCGACGCGTATTCGGGCGTGAGCATCAGGAGCCCGGTCCGGGCCTCGGCGAGGGCCAGCGACGTGTGATCGGCCAGGAGCTTGGCGATCCCGAAATCGAGAAGCTTCACCTGCCCGTTTTCGGTCACCAGGATGTTGGAGGGCTTGAGATCCCGGTGGATCACGAGGCTTTGGTGCGCGTAGTGGACGGCCTGGCAGACCGTTCGAAACAGCTCCAGGCGGTCGGCGATCGGTAGGCGGTGCTCGTCGCAGAACCGGTCGATCGGCGTGCCCTCCACGTATTCCATGACGAGGTAAGGTGTGCGATGCTCGGTGGCGCCGGCATCGAGGAGCCGGGCGATGTTGGGATGCTCCAGCCGCGCGAGCACACGCCGTTCGAGCAGAAACCGTCGCACCCGCTCGCCGGAGGCCATCCCGCCCTCGCGCAGCAGCTTGAGCGCGACGCGCTTGCCCACGTCCTCCCGCTCGGCCAGGAACACCACACCCATGCCACCGGCTCCCAGCTCCCGGATCACCCGATAGGGCCCGGTCCGCTCACCGAGCGTGAGGGGCGCACCGGCATTGCGCATGAGCGGGGGGAACAGGTCGCTGGTGCTGGCGTCGTCGAGGAACGCCAGCAGCGAGGCGACCTCCTGGCGCAGCGCCGGGTCGCCGTGACAGGCCTCGTCGAGGAACGCCGCGCGCTGCTCAGGAGAGAGATCCAGCGCGACCTCGAAGAGCGCGTGCGCGGTGGTGGCCCGGCCCCGCGTCATGACGCCTCGTCGAGCTCGCGGCGGAGCCACGCTTTGGCGAAGCTCCAGCGCCGGCGGACGGTGGCCACGGACATGTCCAGCGCCTCGGCGGCCTCCTCGAGGGAGAGGCCGCCGAAGTAGCGGCACTCCACGGTGCGGCTGGCCTCGCGGTTCACGGCCTCCAGCCGGTTGAGTGCCTCGTCGAGGGCGAGGAGGTGGCTCGCCTGGTCATCCGAGAAGACGGCCGTGGCGTCGTCGAGCGGCACCGGCGCCACTCCGCTGCCGCGTTTGGCGGCCAGCCGCGCCCTCGCATAGTCGATCAGGATGGTCCGCATGGCGCGGGCGGCGACAGCGAAAAAGTGCGCCCGGTTCTGGCATTCGACCGGGGAGTCGACCAGCCTCAGGTACGCTTCGTTCACCAAGGCCACGGAATCGAGCGTATGATCGGACCGCTCGCGGGCCAGTTGCCCGTGCGCGACGCGTCGGAGCTCGCCGTAGACCATGGGAAAGAGCCGATCGAAAGCGGTCGGATCTCCCCGGCTGAGGCTCTGCAACAGCCCGGTGACATCATGTTGTTGTGCGTGCGCCATGAGAGCGGCCGCAAAGACTATGGTTTGGGGGGTCAGGGCCGGGACTGGGCCCAAATGCAATGGTCACAGCAATATATGGACCGGCTTGGCGGTCGCCTACTGGCCAGCGGGTCACGGGCGTGTCTCGGTCTCCGGCGGTGGGTGAGCAGGTTGGGCGGGGAAACTCGCATACGGGTCAGATCCCCTCTATCCCGCCACATCTTCTCACGGAGGCTCGCATGTCCCGTCTTGGAGTCGCGACGGCCCTGGCCGTGGTCCTGACCCTGAACGCCTGTTCGGACACCTCTTCTCCGTCGGCTCCTTCCGATCCCACTGGCGGCAGCGACGCCGTGCTGACGCTGCAGCTCGATCCGAGCGCGGCGGCTGACGACGAGAGCGCCCCGGAGCAGGCCGGCGGCGCCACGCTGTCGGTGGCCGGCAAGGGCAAGACCCAGGACGTGAGCGCGCAGACCGTCTCTTGCGTGCATAACAACTGGGCACAGATCTGCGCCGACATCCGCAACGGCCGGCTCAAGGCGGTGCGGGCCGATGGCATCGTGAAGACGGCCAAGGCGACCACCTTCTCCAAGCTGGTCCTGGACGGCGTGATCATCACCAAGTCGGGCAAGTTCGGGCCGAACTTCCGGGGCGACCAGCTGTTCGCGAACATCCAGCCGCTGAACATCAAGGTGTTCAAGGGCGACCGGCTCTGCCATGTGTTCGTGGGGACGGTGCCCCAGATCTGCGCCGTGATTCGCTGAGGCTGAAAAGCGAGGCAGGCTCGCGGGATGATGCAACACGCAGACGCAATGACGCAGGGGTGCCGTTCCGTTCCGGCCCCTGCGTCTTTGCGTTACGGTATCTTGGCGTCCGGCAAAACGAAAGCCCGAACGCTGTGAGAACGTTCGGGCTCGTAGAAGAGGCTGGCGACGGCCTACTCTCCCACCATCTCGCAATGGCAGTACCATCGGCGCTGCAGGGCTTAACTGCCGTGTTCGGAATGGGAACGGGTGTGGCCCCTGCGCGCTAGTCGTCAGCCGTTAGCTGCAGCTAAAGGCTAAAGGCTGAAGGCTGGAAGGTCAGGTTGATGACTCTTTCAGCGTTTAGCCTTAAGCCTTCAGCCAAAAGGAGAAGGACGGATGATTGGAGGTGCGTGGAATCGGGAGAGATCAAACTTCACGGGCGATTAGTAGCGCTCGACTGAAGACCTTGCGGCCCGTACATCTGCGCCCTATCAACCTGGTAGTCTCCCAGGGCCCTTCAGGGAGCTTACGCTCCAGGAGTGTTCATCTTGGGAAGAGTTTCCCACTTAGATGCTTTCAGCGGTTATCTCCGCGCGACATCGCTACCGGGCGCTGCCCCTGGCGGGACAGCCCGTACACGAGCGGTCGCTTCGTCTCGGTCCTCTCGTACTAGAGACGACGTCCCTCAACACTCCCACGCCCACGACGGATACAGACCGAACTGTCTCACGACGTTCTGAACCCAGCTCATGTACCACTTTAACCGGCGAACAGCCGGACCCTTGGGACCTTCTCCAGCCCCAGGATGTGATAAGCCGACATCGAGGTGCCAAACCGCGCCGTCGATGTGAACTCTCGGGCGCGATAAGCCTGTTATCCCCAGCGTACCTTTTATCCGATGAGCGATGACCCATCCACACGGGATCACCGGATCACTTAAGCCGACTTTCGTCCCTGCTCGCGCCGTCGCGCTCGCAGTCAGGCGGGCTTCTGCTTATACACTCGTCGTGCGATTACCGACCGCACTGAGCCCACCATAGCGCGCCTCCGGTACTCTTTAGGAGGCGACCGCCCCAGTCAAACTACCCACCTGCCACGGTCCTCGGCGGGGTTGCCGCCTGAGTGAGAACGTTAGTAAAACAAGGGTGGTATTTCACTGTTGCCTCCGCGCCAGCCGAAACCGGCGCCTCGACGGCTCCCACCTATGCTACGCAGGTCATACCGACGTTCAATGACAGGTTGTAGTAAAGGTGCACGGGGTCTTTTTGTCCTGTCGCGGGTAATCGGAATCCTCACCGATACTGCTATTTCGCCGAGCTTACGGAAGAGACAGCTCCCAAGTCGTTACTCCATTCGTGCAGGTCGGAACTTACCCGACAAGGAATTTCGCTACCTTAGGACCGTTATAGTTACGGCCGCCGTTTACCGGGGCTTCGGTTCGCAGCTTCGCCTTGCGGCTAACCGCTCACCTTAACCTTCCGGCACCGGGCAGGAGTCAGAGCGTATACGTCGGCTTGGACAATGCCTTAGCACGCTCCTGTGTTTTTGCTAAACAGTCGCTTGGGACGATTCTCTGCGGCCGGCTTGGGCTTCTCCTGTGCGGAGTCACCTACAACCGGCACCCCTTATCCCGAAGTTACGGGGTCATTTTGCCGAGTTCCTTTTCCGTAAATCACTCGAGCCCCTTAGGCTGCTCGCCTCGCCCACCTGTGTCGGATTACGGTACGGTCAACTGCAGTCCTGGTCTGCGAAGCTTTTCTTGGCAGTGTGCGTCAGCCACCCTTGGCGGGGCCTGACGGCCCCTTCGGCATCGGTTCTCGGCTATCCCAGCGGATTTGCCTACCGGGAAACGCCTACCACCTTGCAGCGGATAATCCACCGTCCGCCGGTAACCCTGCTCCTGCGTCCCTCCTCAGACTCGTAACGGCTTGCAGTTGGTACGGGAATGTTGACCCGTTTCCCATCGTCTACGCCTCTCGGCCTCGACTTAGGGACCGACTGACCCTGAGCTGATCGACATGGCTCAGGAACCCTTAGGCTTACGGGGACAGGGGTTTTCACCCTGTTTCTCGCGTACTTAATCCGGCATCCTCACTTCCCACCGCTCCACCGGAAGGCTTCCGCCCCGGCTTCACCGCTATGGGAACGCTCCCCTACCCCTCATGCTTGCGCATGAAGACGTTGCTTCGGCGGGCGGCTTCGAGTCCCGACCATTATCGGCGCGGCTACGCTGGACTGGTGAGCTATTACGCACTCTTTAAAGGAATGGCTGCTTCTAAGCCAACCTCCCAGTTGTCACAGCATACCCACATCCTTTGCTACACTGAGCCGCCACTCCGGGGCCTTAGCAGACGTTCTGGGTTCTTTCCCTCTCGCCACGGTACATTAGCGCACCGCGACTGCCTCCCGGGCAGCATTCAACAGGCATTCGGAGTTTGGTTGGGGGAGGTATCGTTATTCACGACCCGGACCCATCCAGTGCTCTACCTCCTGTGAACTCATTTCCCGAGGCTATACCAAAATATATTTCGGGGAGAACCAGCTATCTCCGAGCTTGATTGGCCTTTCACCCCTACCCTCAAGTCATCCCAGCGGTTTTCAACCCACACGGGTTCGGTCCTCCACCGCCTGTTACGGCGGCTTCAACCTGCTCAAGGGTAGATCGCCACGGCTTCGGGTCTACGACCACGTACGAGATCGCCCTTATCAGACTCGCTTTCGCTCTGGCTCCGGCCCTGAAGGCCTTAACCTGCACGTGATCAGTAACTCGCCGGATCATAATGCAAAAGGCACGCGGTCAGGCAGTCCGAAGACCACCCTCCCACCGCTTGTCGGCACACGGTTTCAGGATCTCTTTCACTCGCCACCTGGCGTGCTTTTCACCTTTCCCTCACGGTACTCGTGCACTATCGGTCATCGAGGAGTATTTAGGCTTGGAGGGTGGTCCCCCCGGCTTCGCGCAAAATTCCACGTGCTTCGCGCTACTCGGGATCCCACTAGGGGCCGTACGCGTCTGGTTACCGGGCTTTCACCGTCTCTGGCGGGCCATTCCAGGCCGCTTCACCCTGGCGTCGTGCATCCCATGTCGTGGTCCCACAACCCCGCGGGAGCATGCTCCCACGGTTTGGCCTGTTCCCCGTTCGCTCACCGCTACTAGGAGAATCTCGGTTGATTTCTCTTCCTCCGGGTACTGAGATGTTTCAGTTCCCCGGGTTGGCTCCGCTTGCGCGGTGACGGGCCTCGCGACCCGCCGGGTTTCCCCATTCGGACATCCTGGGATCACGGCTCATTTGCAGCTCCCCCAGGCTTATCGCAGCTTATCACGTCCTTCATCGCCTCTCGATGCCAAGGCATCCACCGTGTGCCTTATTGCGTTTGATCTCAATCTCAATGTCGCACAGCGCCCT